>JAYRLC010000017.1:0-76190 GCA_041905405.1 Ramlibacter sp.
AGGCCCAGCAAAAGCCCCGCATCGCGGGGCTTTTTCATTCCAGTGCCACCGTGGAACCGGCTTCGCCGGGCCCCAGGTGGCGCCCCCTGGGGGGAGGCGGCCAAAGGCCGCTTCCGGGGGGGGGGGGCATTTTTGGGGGGGTCAGCTATGCGCCGAACGCAGGCGCATCGAGAACTGCTGTAGCTGGGCAATGCCGCTCTCTTCGGCGCGACGGCACCAAGCCTGCAGGTCCGCGGCGAGCTGCTCGCGCGAGTGGCTGGTGTTCAGCCACATCTGGCGCAGCTCTTCACGCATGGTCACCATCTGGTCAAGCACCGGATGGGCGGCGCGGGCCTGGGCGAGCTGCGACACGGCGGTGGCGGGCACCTTTTCGGCATCACGATGCAGCCAGCGCTTGGCGGTTTTCAGCAGCGCCAGGTCACCCTGCTTGGCTTTGAGGGCTTCAATCTCGGATTTGCAGACGCGGCGCATTTCGCGGGCATAGCCGGCCATGACCTCATAGCGGTTGGCGATGACCGCCTCCAGCGTCTTTTCATCTGCCACAGGCTTGATGGCGCCCAACTGCAGCTTGGGCGGCGTCTTTTTGACCTTGGCCCAGCCGATCTTCTGCATGAGGCTGATGTACATCCAGCCGATGTCGAATTCATACGGCTTGACCGAGAACCGGGCCGACGTCGGGTAGGTGTGGTGGTTGTTGTGCAGCTCTTCGCCGCCAATGATGATGCCCCAGATGCTCACGTTGGTACTGGCATCGGCGGACTCGAAGTTGCGGTAGCCCCAGTAGTGGCCGATACCGTTGATCACGCCGGTGGCCATCACCGGGATCCAGGCCATCTGCACCGCCCACACCGCCGCGCCGATGGCACCAAACAGCGTGAGGTTCAGGATGAGCATCAAGCCCACGCCTTGCCACGAATAACGGGTGTACAGGTTGCGCTCGATCCAGTCGTCGGGCGTGCCATAGCCGTACTTGGCCATGGTTTCCTTGTTCTTGGCTTCGGCACGGTAAAGCTCCGTCCCTTCCAGGAGCAGCTTTTTCAGGCCGCGGGTCTGCGGGCTGTGGGGGTCTTCTTCGGTTTCGACCTTGGCGTGATGCTTGCGGTGGATCGCCACGAACTCCTTGGTGACCATGCCCGTGCCCAGCCACAGCCAGAAGCGGAAGAAATGCGAAGGGATCGGGCCCAGTTCCAGCGCGCGATGCGATTGGGCGCGGTGCAGGAAGATGGTGACCGCAGCAATGGTGATGTGCGTGGTGGCCAGGGTGTACAGCACGATCTGCCACCAGGTCAGGCCCCACAGGCCGTGAGCCAGCCAGTCGATCGCCGCGTCCAGTACGGCCCAGTCAGGAAGTTGCATTGAGTTGATCCAAAAAAGGTAACGACGCCAGAGGTGGAGTGTTATCGAAGGTTTGCAAGGATTTTAAGTGCCACCCACCTGTATAAGTTGTGGATAACCACCAGTATCCCCGGCCTTTTTCGAGCGATATGTCCGGTTGTCGCCACCGTTACATCAGTTCCGCGTCCACGCGGCGGCGAAAAAACCGTCCGTCGCATGCAGGTGGGGCCACAGGCGGAGGTGGGCATTTCCGTATTCGCCGCCATTGCACAACGCCTGTGCGCCTTCGACTTTGAGCTGCGTCAACAGTTCGCCTGCCAGCACGGGCGTGAAGTCTGCATGGGCGGCAGAGAATGCCTGCGCAATGGCTTCGTTTTCCTGCGGCAGTACGCTGCAAGTCGCGTACACCAGTCGCCCACCCGGCTTGAGCAACCGGGCCGCGCTTTGCAGGATCGCCGTCTGCTTGGCCACGAGTTCTTCCACTGCCTTGGGGCTCTGGCGCCATTTCAGGTCCGGATTGCGCCGCAGCGTACCGAGGCCCGAGCAGGGTGCATCGACCAGCACGCGGTCGATCTTGCCAGCCAGCCGCTTGATCCGGTCGTCGCGCTCATGGGCAATGGCGGCAGGGTGCACGTTGGACAGCCCGCTGCGCGCCAGGCGCGGCTTGAGCGCGTCCAGGCGGTGGGCCGAGGTGTCGAATGCATAAAGCCGCCCCGTGTTGCGCATCGCAGCGCCGATCGCCAGGGTCTTGCCCCCGGCGCCCGCGCAGAAATCCACGACCATTTCGCCACGTTTGGCATCCAGCAGCAGCGCGAGCAGTTGCGAGCCCTCGTCCTGCACCTCGATGGCGCCCCGCGTGAAGGCGTCCAGCTTTGCCAGCGGTGGCTTGCCTTCGATGCGCAAGCCCCAGGGTGAATAAGGCGTGGCCGCGGCGCGTATGCCGGCTTGCGCCAGTTCCTTTTGCACATCGACCCGTTTGGCGCTCAGGGCGTTGACGCGCAGGTCCAGCGGCGCGCTCTGGCTCAGCGCGTCCACCAGTGGCCAGAAGCCCTCACCCAACTGGTCCTTCAGGGGCTGCACCAGCCATTCGGGCAGGTTGTGCCGGTGCCGCTCCAGCAGGTCGGCCGGCTGGATACGGTCGCACTGGTCCAGCCAGTTGCGCTCCTGCTCGGTCAGCGCGCTCTTGAGAAAATCGCGCGGCCCGTGAAAGCCCAGGATCGCCAGGCGGCGTTCCTTGGGGCCGGACCCCGAAGGCGCAAGATGCTCGAAGAGCAGCTTTTTGCGCAGCACGGTGTAGACGGTTTCAGCCAGGGTGGCGCGCTCGCGCGGCCCCAGGGAGCGGTGTTCGCGAAAGTAACGCGATACCACGGAGTCGGCAGGGTGCTCGAATCGCAGGGCGAGCTGGACGAGCTCGGCGCAGGCGTCGAGCAGGGCTTTAGGATGCATGCCCGTATTGTCCCATCTGACCCGCCATCGACCCATGAGCGACACCGACCTTCCCCCGCTGATCGAAACACCGCCCGGCCTGTACCGCCATTACAAGGGGCAGCCCTATGAAGTGGTCGGCACGGTCCGCCATAGCGAAACCCTGGAACCCATGACGCTGTACCGCGCGCTGTACGGCGCGCGGGGCCTGTGGGTGCGCCCCGCCGCGATGTTCAACGAAGAGGTGGTAATCGACGGAGTGCGCCAGCCGCGCTTTGCGCGTGTGGACGATCAGGTGGCGCGCAGCAGCGCCTCGATCGCTCGCGGGTAAATCAGGTGTTCCTGTGTGAGCACGCGCCCGGCCAGTGCCTGCGCCGTGTCGCCCGGCAGGATGGGCACCACCGCCTGTTCGAGGATGGCGCCGTGGTCCAGTTCGGCCGTGACCCGGTGGACCGTGGCGCCAGCCACCCGGCAGCCAGCGTCAATGGCGCGCTGGTGTGTATTGAGGCCGGCAAATGCGGGCAGCAGCGACGGGTGAATGTTGATGAGGCGACCCTCGTAGCGCGACACAAATCCCGGCGTAAGGATACGCATGAAGCCGGCCAGGACAACCAGCGCGGGCTGGCGCCGGTCGATGACGGCGGCCAGCTCCGCGTCGAAGGCCTCGCGGGTGGCGTACCGCTTGTGGTCCACCACTTCGGTGGCGATCAGGTGTTCACGTGCCAAGGCCAGCCCCGCTGCGTCGGGCCGGTTGCTGATGACGGCGGCAACCTGGGCGCCATGCGCCCTGCGCCAGTTGCCCTGCTGGGCCGCGCGCACGATCGCGGCCATGTTGGAGCCGCCCCCTGAGATCAGAATCACGATGTTTTTCATTCGGACGGAATTATGACTTTGCGACCCCTTTCCCCCGTGGAGGCACGCGTGTTGGGCACGCTGATGGAAAAAGCCCGTACGGTTCCCGACAGCTATCCGCTGACACTGAATATGGTCGTATCCGGCGCCAATCAGAAAACCAGCCGCGATCCGCTGATGAACCTGAGCGAAACGCAGGCGCAGGATGCGCTCGACGCCCTGAAGGCGCTGAGCCTGGTGTTCGAATCCAGCGGAGGCCGCGCCGCGCGTTACGAGCACAACTTCCAGCGCGTGGTGGGCGTGCCGGAGCAGTCGGCGGTGCTGCTGGGCCTGCTGATGCTGCGCGGCCCCCAGACGGCGGGGGAGCTGCGCGTCAACAGCGAGCGTTGGCACCGGTTCGCGGACATTTCGTCCGTCGACGCGTTCCTGGACGAGCTGCAAAGCCGCAGCGAAGACAAAGGGGGGCCTCTGGTCGTCAAGCTGCCGCGCGCGCCGGGTGCACGCGAGCAGCGTTGGACGCATTTGCTGTGCGGGCCGGTCGACCTTGCCGCACCCGACACTTTGCCGCCGGCAGAGTCCGGCCTGTCGATCGACGACACGCGCCGGCTCGATGCGCGCATCCAGTCGCTGGAGGGTGAGGTGGCAAGGCTGCGTTCTGCACTGCAGGACGTGTGCAATCAGCTGGGCATGGACTTGTCACAACATGGACACCCCGAAGCGAACGACCGTGCATAAACTCGAATTTGTACTGGAGACAAGCGTATGGATTTGGCGTTTACCCCTGAAGAGCAGCAGTTTCGCGAAGAGATTCGCGCCTGGGTTCGTGAGAACCTTCCGAAAGACATTTCACACAAGGTCCTGAACGACCTGGAGCAGACCCGCGACGACCTGCAGCGCTGGGCAAAGATCCTGGGCAAGAAGGGCTGGCTGGGCTATGGCTGGCCCAAGCAGTTCGGCGGCCCGGGCTGGAACGCGGTGCAGAAGCACCTGTTCGAAGAGGAATGCGCGCTGGCCGGTGCACCGCGCATCGTGCCGTTCGGCCCGGTCATGGTGGCCCCGGTGATCATGGCGTTCGGCTCGCCCGAGCAGCAGCAGCGTTTTCTGCCCGGCATCGCCAGCGGCGAAGTGTGGTGGAGCCAGGGCTACAGCGAACCGGGGTCAGGCTCCGACCTGGCATCGCTCAAGACCCGCGCAGAAAGAAAAACGATTCCAGGCAAGGGCGACGTTTACATCGTGAACGGCCAGAAGACCTGGACCACGCTGGGCCAGCACGGCGACTGGATGTTCAACCTGGTGCGTACCAGCACCGAAGGCAAACCCCAGACGGGCATCAGTTTCCTGCTGCTGGACATGAAGTCACCGGGCGTGAGCGTGCGGCCCATCATCATGCTGGACGGTGGCCACGAGGTGAACGAGGTCTGGTTCGACAACGTCGAAGTGCCGGCCGAAAACCTGATTGGCGAGGAGAACAAGGGCTGGACCTATGCCAAGCACCTGCTGAGCCACGAGCGCACCAACATTGCCGACGTCAACCGATCCAAACGCGAGCTGGAGCGGCTCAAGCGCATCGCCAAAGCCGAAGGTGTCTATGACGACACGCGCTTTCGCGACGAAATTGCCAAGCTCGAGGTAGACATCGTGGCGCTGGAGATGCTCGTGCTGCGTGTTTTGTCGGCCGAGAAATCCGGCAAGAACTCGCTGGACATCGCCGGGCTGCTGAAGATCCGCGGCAGCGAGATCCAGCAGCGCTACAGCGAGCTGATGATGCTGGCGGCCGGTCCCTACAGCCTGCCCTTCATCAAGGAGGCCATGGAAGCCGGCTGGCAGGGTGACTACGTCGGCGCTGCCCACTGCGCGCCGCTGGCCCCCCGGTTCTTCAATCTGCGCAAGACCACCATCTACGGTGGCAGCAACGAAGTGCAGCGCAACATCGTGGCCCAGACGGTCCTCGGCTGAACGCGAACAGGAGACAACGCAATGGATTTCGATTTTTCAGACGACCAGGAACAGCTGCGCGACGCCGTGCGCAAGTGGGTTGACAAGGGTTATGACTTTGACCGCCGGCACAAGGCCGCCAAGGCGGGCGGCTTCGACCGCGCCGCGTATGGCGAGCTGGCGGAACTGGGCCTGTGCGGCCTGTACATCAGCGAGGCCGACGGCGGGCTGGGCATGGGGCCGGTCGAGGGCATGGTGGTGATGGAAGAACTGGGTCGCGGCATCGTGCTGGAGCCGTTCGCGCACACGCTGATCGCGGGCGGCATCCTGGGCGGCTACGCGCCCCAAGCCGTCAAGGACGCCTGGCTGGGCCGCATCGCCAGTGGCGAGGCGCTGGTCGTACTGGCGCATCAGGAGCGCAAGGCGCGCTACCGGCTTGACGTCTGCGAAACCACCGCAGCCCAGACGGGCAGCAACTGGACCGTGACGGGCGCCAAGAGCATCGTGCCTGCGGGTGACCACGCCGACGCCTTGCTGGTGCCTGCCTCGGTCGCGGGCAAGATGGCGCTGTTTCTGGTGGAGCGCGCTGCCACCGGCGTCACCACGCGCGGCTATGTCACACAGGACGGCAGCCGGGCTGCCGAGGTGGCGTTCAGCCATGCGCCGGCCACGCTGGTCACGGCTGACGGCCAGGTCGCGCTGGAGCATGCGGTGGACATCGGCATCGCAGCGGCCTGCGCCGAAGGCGTGGGTGTCATGGAAAAAACGCTGGCGCTCACCGTCGAATACATGAACACGCGCAAGCAGTTCGGCGTGGCCATCGCCACATTCCAGGCGCTGCGCCACCGCGTGGCGGACATGAAGATGCAGCTGGAGTTGATCCGTTCTATGAGCTACTACGGCAGCCTCAAGCTCAACGCGCCCGCCGCCGAGCGCCGCCAGGCACTGGCCCGCGCCAAGTACCAACTGGGCGTGGCCGCGCGTTTCATCGGGCAACAGTCGGTCCAGCTGCACGGCGGCATTGGTGTGACGGATGAGTACATCGGCAGCCACTACTTCAAGAAGCTGACCCAGCTCGAAATGACGTTCGGCGACACGCTGCACCACCTGGGTGAAGTGTCGGCCCGCATGCAGGACACGGCAGGCGTGTTTGCCTGACCCGCACAGGAGTTACACATGACCACACGCCGCTTCCTGCTGGCGCTGCCGGCATTGCTGCTCGCCGCCGGCTGCGCCGTTCAGCCACCTGCCGCGCCGATGCCGCCCATCGTGTTCGTGCACGGCAACGGTGACACGGCAGCGTTGTGGCAAACGACGCTGTGGCGCTTTGAATCCAACGGATGGCCGCGCTCGCACCTGCACGCGATCGACATGCCCTACCCGCTCGCGCGCGACGACGACACCAAGCCACAACCCGGGCGCAGCTCGACCGCCGAGCACATGGCATTCCTGAAAGCCGAGGTCGACAAGGTCCGGCAGGCCACCGGCGCGGACAAGGTGGTGCTCATCGGCAACTCGCGCGGCGGCAACGCCATCCGCAACTACATCCAGAACGGCGGGGGTGTCGCCACAGTGAGCCATGCAATTCTGGGCGGCACACCGAACCACGGCGTATGGTCCATTGCGGGCTTTCGCGAGGCCAACGAGTTCGCCGGAACCGGCCCGTTCCTGAAGGCGCTGAATGCGCCCAAGAATGCGGCGGGCGACGAAGTCACCGGCCCCGTGAAATGGATGACCATCCGGTCGGACAGCAATGACAAGTTCGCGCAGCCCGACGGCCTGTGGATCGGCATGGCCGGCAAGCCCACCGGCGTTACGTTTGCCGGGCCTGAGCTCAAGGGGGCCATGAACATCGTCATCCCGCGCATCGACCACCGCGAAACCTCGTTCTCCCCTGCGGCGTTCGATGCCGCCTACCGCTTCATCACGGGTCAGCCGCCCAAGGCCGCGGGCATCACGCCCCAGCCTCGGCCGGTGCTCAACGGGAAAATCAGCGGTTTGGGCGTGGACTCCAAAGACCCCAAGAGCGGCAACTTCGCGAACAACCTGCCATTGATGGGTGCCATGATCGAGGTATTCGCAACGGATGCCGCCACCGGCGAGCGCCGCGGCCCGGCCGTTCACCGCAAAACAGTGGGCTCCGATGGTCTGTGGGGCCCCTTCACGGCAGAAGCGGGCATGCCATATGAGTTCGTCATCAGCGCGCCCGGCTACGCCACGGCGCACGTCTACCGCAGTCCATTCGCGCGTTCCAGCGACCTGATCCATTTCAGGGCGGAGCGTCTGGCGGATGCGGACAAGGATGCGAAAGCCGTTGCCGTTTTTACCCGGCCGCGGGGCTACTTCGACCCGGCGAGGGACAACATGCAATTCGCCGGTCAAGCGAGTTTGCCCGGCGTGACACCTGGCGCGGGCGTCGCTAGCTCCCGCCTGCGTATGGCTGACAGCAGTAGCCGGCCTGTCGTGGGCGAGTTCAATGGCGAGCGCCTCACCGGACGGATCTGGCCCGCGGGTGCAGGCCATCTGACGGTGCTGGAACTCGCCTATTGATCGGCAGGCCAGAGCCACCTGCCAATTTGTTCACACCTGCGCCCGTCTGATGCCACAGGCTTCCACACCCTGTCTCGGGCGCACCCAAAAGGCAACAATTTGTGTCGAAAGCAAGGCTTTCTGACGTAAGATCGCCAGCCATGCGTTGGCAGAGAGCCGACGCTTTCTCTCACAACAGATGGTCCGCACTCTGGCGATGTTTTTGCTCAGGCTTCCTGCCATCCGGATGGCACTGGGAGCCTTGCTGCTGGCTTGCGCGACCCTGGCCCATGCGGTGCCGTCGGCATGCACCGCCCTGTGGGGCCTGGATCCGCCCAATCTCAAGTACTGGAACGGTTCCACCTGGGTCACGGCAGCCAATACCAGTCTGCCCAATACCGGCTCGGGCACGATCAATGCCTTGGGCGGCTATGAAGGTAATGGCGCGCTGTATTTCACCAATCAGGTGTTCGCGCCTGCAAACATGCACAGGGCGTCGTTCGACAACGCCAACGGGACCATCACCTTCAGTACCAGCCTTGGGCAGATTGGCACGCCGACGACGGGCTCGTTCCTTGTCTACACCACCACCGCCAACGTCACGGCAACGGCCACGCCCACTGTTGCCTATTCGTACGTCGGCGCCACTTTCGACCGCGACACATCCAGCCGCCGCATGTTCCTCTATGCGACGATGAACGTGACCAACACCAATGTGCCGACGCCTCAGGGTGCGACCAATGTGTTAGCCATGATCGGTCTGCTGGATCCCGAATCGCCCGGTTCGGTGTCATGGAAACTCCTTTATCAGACGCAAGGCGCAGGCACCGTTACCTATCCGTTCATCAACACATCCGGCGACATCTTCGCTGACCAGGAAACCGGCCAGATCTGGATCGTCAACAACACCAATCCGAACCGGATGCTGAAGGTGAACCTCAACTACACCGGGTTGACGCTGAATAGCGCCCAAGTCGTGGGAACTGCAACCATTCAGGCGCCAGCAGGCACCAACCTGACGGGCACGCAACAGGGTGTCGGCGTGGACCCGTTGACGGGTCTTGTCTACGTCAGTACAGCCCCCGCGGGCAACACGATACGGATCGTGAATCATCAATCCAGCCCCGTCGTCGGCAACCTTACCGTCACGGGTACCGGCGTGGCCGACATCGGCAACTGCGTGGCGCCGCCCGACCCACCGACGATCACGAAATCGTTCAATCCAACCACGGCGACGACGCCGGGCACGTCGCTGCTCACGATCACCATCAACAACCCGAACAAGGTGCCGCTGTACACGTCGGCGGCGGTCACGGACACCTTCCCGTCCAACATGACCATCCATACGACGCCGCGGCTGGCAGGCACCTGTTTTTCAGAAGGGACGGCGGTGCCCACTCGGCCGGCCTCGTCGACCATCACCGGAGCCGCAGGCGCGTCGGCAGCGGTGATTCCCTCAGGCGCACTGATACCGGGCGGGACGACAAACGGGGGAAGCTGCTCATTCAGCGTTGTGGTGTCGGCCACCGTAGCCAACCTCTACGTCAACACCATTCCCGCCGGTAGCCTGTCTACAACCGCAGGGAGCAACCAGGCCGGAACCAGCGCCACGTTCCAGGTGCAGAACGTATCGCTGCCCAACGCGCCGGTAATCACGAAATCGTTCAACCCGGTGACGTCGACGGCCACCACCGGCACGGCGACGTTGACCATCGTCATCACAAATCCCAATACGGTCAGCAACACCGTCACAAGCCTGTTGACCGACGTCTTGCCGACGAACATGCAGATCGGCAATCCTCCATCGCTCACGGCGTCGTGCTTCTCAAACGGTGTAACGGTCACCCGGCCGACAGCGACCACCATTTCGGCAACCGTGGGGCGCACCACGCTGACCATCGCATTGAACAGCGTCATACCGGGAGGCACGCTCCCGGCTGGTGGCAGTTGCAGCTTCAGCGTACGCGTTTCGCAGACTGTTGCCGGGATCAGCGCCAACACGATTCCCGTGGGCAGCTTGACAACGGTGTCTGGCAGCAACGTCACGGAAGCTACCGCGACGTACTTCCTGCGGGCCAGCGATTTCTCGGTCGTGAAGAGTCAGCGCGAAGGCACGACGGGCGCCACCACCACGTCCAACATCGAAGTAGCGTCGGGGGTCACGATCTCTTACGTCATCAACATACGCAACACAGGGGGGGTCGCTGGCACCCGAACCTTTACCGACACGTTGCCGGCGCTCATAACGCCGACGCTGTCGGTGGGGACAGCAACTGTGGGCGGGGCAACAGCTTGTACGATTGCGACATCGGTGACCGGCGGGGCGACGCGAATCGTCGGAACTGTCACAGGCGCCCCGATCGGCGGTGGCTGTGATCTGACCATTTCGGCGAAGGTCAGCGTCACCGCCATTGTCTCTACGGCAACCAATGTAGTGACCATAGGTACTGTCACCGGCGCGGTGGATACGGACACGAGCAATAATTCCTCTACCGTCGTGCTGGTCATCAAGCCGGCGGCGAACCTGTCCATCAGCAAAGATGACGGCAAGACCATCCTGCTCACCGGGTCCACCAACGCTTACACCATTACGGTGGCCAATGCCGGGCCATCTGCCGCCGACGGCGCGGTTCTCAAAGACCCTGCGGCCACCGGACTGGACTGCACCAACATCACCTGTGCGGCCAGCGGCGGCGCATCGTGTCCTCTACCTGCGCAATTGTTCGTCAGCGCGCTTCAGTCCAATACCGGGCTCACCATACCCACATTCCCATCCGGCAGTACCGTCACGTTCGTGCTGAGCTGCACGGTCACAGCCACCGGTGAGCCCTGACGGCACAAGTCCGTCCGGAAACAGCTCAACAGGCGCTCTAGCAGGTGTGCAGCCGCGAACTTCGCGGCAGATGCGCCATCAGGAACTCCATCTGGTCCGCCAGGATGCGACGGTTGCGCAGGATGAAGTCCTCCCACAGGCTCGGCACATAGGGTGCGTAGATCAACGGCATGCGGGCCTGCTCGGGTGTGCGGTTGCTCTTGCGGTGGTTGCAGGCACGGCACGCCGTGACCACATTCATCCAGTGATCCCGGCCGTTCTGCGCGAACGGGATGATGTGCTCCCGGGTGAGCTCGTCCTCATGAAAGTGGTCGCCGCAATAGGCGCACACGTTGCGGTCGCGTGCGAACAGCTTGCTGTTGGTCAGGCCCGGCTTGAGGTCAAAGGGGTTGATGTTCGGCACGCCCTTGGTGCCGATGATGCTGCTGATCGCGATGACCGACTGCTGCCCCGTCACCGCGTTGTGCCCGCCGCGAAAGACCGCCACTTCGGCGCCGACTTCCCAGCGTACCTCGTCCGCGGCGTAGTGCAGCACCGCCTGCTCCAGCGATATCCACGACTGCGGCAAACCTTGGGCGGACAGCTTCAAGACCTTCAAAACACGCCTCCATCAGGGATGAGAAACCGTTTGGCAGACCAGCACATCGGCACAGCGGCGATGTGCAGCACAATATACCCTGTTTCCGCGACGGTACTGCGCTGCAGCAACGTCAGGCATGGCCTGGCGTGAAGCGGCTGCTATCAAAAAGATATCAATCCGGCTTTCATGCGCATCTTCAGAGGGTTCCATCATCCAGGCCTGGCGCAGGCCTGCGCCTTGACCATCGGCAACTTCGACGGGGTGCATCGCGGCCATCAGGCCATGCTGGCCCTGCTCATGAACGAGGCCCGGCACCGCGGCGTGCCCAGCTGTGTCATGACGTTCGAGCCGCATCCGCGCGACTATTTCGCGGCGGTTGCGCGCAAGCCGGAGCTGGCACCCGCGCGCATTGCCACGCTGCGCGACAAGCTGTACGAACTGGCCCAGTGCGGCGTGGACCAGTGCATCGTGCTGCCTTTCACCGCAGCGTTCGCCGCGCAATCGCCGCAGGGCTTTATCGATGGCGTGCTGGTTCGCGGCCTGGGCGTGAAATACGTGCTGGTGGGCGACGACTTCCGCTTCGGCGCAAAGCGCGCGGGCGACTACGCGATGCTGGACGCCGCCGGCGGCGTCGCGGGCTTCGACGTGGCCCGCATGAACAGCTACGAGGTCCACGGCCTGCGCGTGTCCAGTTCGGCCGTGCGCGAGGCACTGGGCCACGGCCGTATGGACGACGCGGCGGCGCTGCTCGGGCGCCCCTACAGCATCAGCGGCCACGTGGTGCACGGGCGCAAGCTGGGTCGCACGCTGGGGTTCAAAACGCTGAACCTGCGCTTTTCGCACTGGAAGCCGGCCGCCAGCGGCATTTTTGCCGTCATGGTCCACGGGTTGGGGCGGCCGCTGCAGGGTGTCGCCAACCTGGGCATCCGCCCGTCGCTGGACCCGAACGATGTCAATGGTGGGCGCGTGTTGCTGGAAACCCATTGCCTGGAGTGGCCCGCCGAACTGGGCCCTGAAGGGGCCTACGGTAAAATCATCCGCGTGGAACTGCTGCACAAACTGCACGACGAGCTGAAGTACGACGGTCTGGATGCCCTCACGCAAGGCATCAACCGGGACTGCGACGACGCGCGCGCCTGGTTCGCGGCGCGAATTTGAAGGGGCCGCGGGTGGCCCCGCCCGCACGATGCCCCGCTCTCCTCACACCCCACAGGCCTGCCGGATTGCCCCGCAGGCCACCCGGCACCGAACCATTGAAGCCTGGCCATGAGCACCGACAAAGTTGATTACCGCGCCACCCTGAACCTGCCCGACACGCCGTTCCCCATGCGGGGCGACCTGCCCAAGCGCGAGCCCGGCTGGACCCAGGCGTGGAATGACGAAGGCCTGTACAAGCGCCTGCGCGATGCCCGCCGCGGCGCGCCCAAGTTCATCCTGCACGACGGCCCACCCTATGCCAACGGCCAGATCCACATGGGCCACGCCGTCAACAAAATCCTCAAGGACATGATCGTCAAGGCGCGCCAGCTCAAGGGGCTGGACGCGCAGTACATCCCGGGCTGGGACTGCCACGGCCTGCCGATCGAAAACGCCATCGAGAAGAAATACGGCCGCAACCTGCCGCGCGAAGAGATGCAGGCCAAGAGCCGCGCCTTCGCCACCGAGCAGATCGCCATCCAGATGGCAGACTTCAAGCGCCTGGGCGTGCTGGGCGACTGGGACCATCCCTACCGCACCATGGACTTCAGCAATGAAGCCGACGAGATCCGCGCGTTCAAGCGCGTGATGGAGCGCGGCTTTGTTTACCGGGGCCTGAAGCCCGTGTACTGGTGCTTTGACTGCGGCAGCTCGCTAGCCGAGTTCGAGATCGAGTACGCCGACAAGAAGTCGCAGACGCTGGACGTGGCATTCAAGTCGCACGAGCCCGCGAAGCTGGCGGCCGCTTTCGGCCTGCCGTCACTGGCCAAGGACGCGTTCGCGGTGATCTGGACCACCACCGCCTGGACCATCCCCGCCAACCAGGCGCTCAACTTGAACCCCGAGCTCGAGTACGCCCTGGTGGACACCGAGCGCGGCTTGCTGGTGCTGGCAGCGTCGCTGGTCGAAAAATGCATGGCGCGCTACAAGCTCACCGGCACGGTGCTCGCCACCGTCAAGGGCGAGAAGCTCGGCGGGCTCGAGTTCGAACACCCGTTGTACGACGTGGACGCGGGCTACCGCCGCCTGTCCCCCGTGTACCTGGCCGACTACGCCACGGCCGACGACGGCACGGGTATCGTGCACTCGTCGCCCGCCTACGGTCTGGACGACTTCAACTCCTGCGTCGCGCACGGCCTGAGCTACGACGACATCCTGAACCCCGTGCAGGGCAACGGCACCTACGCGCCTGACTTTCCCCTGTTCGGCGGCCAGCACATCTGGAAGGCCGTGCCGAACATCCTGGAGGCGCTGCAAGCCGCCGGCCGCCTGATGGCCACCGAGGGCATCACCCACAGCTACCCACACTGCTGGCGCCACAAGACGCCGGTGATCTACCGCGCCGCCGCGCAGTGGTTCATCCGCATGGACGAGGGCGAAGGCGTTTTCACGAAAGACAAGGCGCCCAAGACACTGCGCCAGCTCGCGCTGGACGCGATCGAGGAAACCAGCTTCTACCCCGAGAACGGCAAGGCCCGCCTGCGCGACATGATCGCGGGCCGGCCCGACTGGTGCATCAGCCGCCAGCGCAGCTGGGGCGTGCCGCTGCCGCTGTTCCTGCACAAGGACAGCGGCGAACTGCACCCGCGCACGCCCGAGATCCTGGACCTGGCCGCCGACATCGTGCAGCAAGGCGGCATCGAAGCCTGGAGCAAGGCCACGCCCGAGGACATCCTGGCGCGCGTGGGCGCCACAGGCGACGCGGCCAGCTACACCAAGAGCAGCGACATCCTTGAAGTGTGGTTCGACTCCGGTACGACCCACACCACGGTGCTCAAGGGCTCGCACCCCGGCGCCGGCCATGACACGGGGCCGGAGGCCGACCTGTACCTGGAAGGCCACGACCAGCACCGCGGCTGGTTCCACAGCTCGCTGCTCACGGCCTGCGCCATGTACGGCCGCGCGCCGTACAAGGGCCTGCTGACCCACGGCTTCACCGTGGACAGCCAGGGCCGCAAGATGAGCAAGTCGCTGGGCAACGGCGTGGACCCGCAGGAAACCAGCAAGAAGCTGGGCGCCGAGATCATCCGCCTGTGGGTGGCCGCGTCCGACTATTCGGGCGACATCGCCGGCGACGACAAGATCCTGGCCCGCGTGGTGGACGCCTACCGCCGCATCCGCAACACGCTGCGCTTCCTGCTGGCCAACGTGAGCGACTTCAACCCCGCGACGGACGCCGTACCGCTGGACCAGTTGCTGGAGATCGACCGCTACGCGCTCGGCCGCGCGGCCCAGTTCCAGGCCGAGGTGCTCGCGCACTTCGAGGTGTACGAGTTCCACCCCGTGGTGGCCAAGCTGCAGCTGTACTGCAGCGAGGACCTGGGCGGCTTCTACCTGGACATCCTCAAGGACCGGCTGTACACCACGGCCCCCAAGTCGCCCGCCCGCCGCAGCGCGCAAACGGCCCTGTGGCACATCACGCACGCCATGCTGCGCTGGATGGCGCCGTTTCTGAGCTTCACGGCCGAGGAGGCGTGGAAGGTGTTCGGCACGTCGGAGTCCATCTTCCTGGAAACCTACGCCCAGCTGCCGCCGGCTGACGAGGCCCTGCTGGCAAAGTGGGCCCGCATCCGCGACATCCGCGACCACGTCAACAAGGACATCGAGGCATTGCGCGCCGAAGGCAAGGTCGGCTCGTCGCTGCAGGCCAATGTGGCGCTGGCCGCGGGGCCGGACGACCTGGCGCTGCTGAGCAGCCTGGGGGACGACCTGAAGTTCGTGTTCATCACCTCGGCCGTTGCGCTGGCGGCGGCGGATGCCACGGTGGCGACCGTCGTCGCATCCAACGCCGCCAAGTGCGAGCGCTGCTGGCACTACCGCGACGACGTGGGCCACGACGCAGCGCACCCCACGCTGTGCGGGCGCTGCACCAGCAACCTCTACGGCACCGGCGAAATCCGGACGATTGCCTGATGGCCAAGACCACCTTCACCCGTTCGGCCGGCGCCAGCCTGTTGCCCTGGCTGGCCCTGGCGCTGATCATCGCCATCGCCGACCAGTTCACCAAGGTGCTGATCCTGGGCTACTACAAGCTGGGCGACAGCACCTACGTGACCAGCTTCTTCAACGTCGTTCGCGTGCACAACACGGGCGCGGCGTTCTCGTTCCTGGCGACGGCATCGGGCTGGCAACGCTGGTTCTTCACCGGCATCGGCGTGGCGGCGGCGCTGTTCATCATCTGGATGCTGCGCTCGCACGCGGGGCAGCGGCTGTTCTCGTTCGCGCTGGCCTGCATCCTGGGCGGCGCCGTGGGCAACGTGGTGGACCGGCTGCTGCACGGCTACGTGGTGGACTTCCTGGACTTTCACTGGGGCGGCTGGCATTTCCCGGCGTTCAACCTGGCCGATGCGGCGATCACGCTGGGCGCCATCTGCCTGATCCTGGACGAACTGCTGCGGGTGCGGCGATCCCGGTAATTCCCCGGTAACCGGGGCGCTGCGTCAGGCGTATAGTGATCGCCTGACCGAATGAAGCATCTGTTGAATCTTTTGGCAGCGATCGCGCTGCTTGTGTGGGGCACCCATCTCGTCCGTACCGGCATCCTGCGGGTATTCGGGGCCAACCTGCGCGACGTTCTGGCGCGCAGCATCAGCAACCGTTACACGGCCGCCATCTCGGGTATCGGGGTCACGGCGCTGGTGCAGTCCAGCACGGCCACCGCGCTGATCATCTCGTCGTTTGTCGGCCAGGGGCTGGTCACGCTGCCGCTGGCGCTGGCCGTCATGCTGGGGGCCGACGTGGGCACGAGCCTGATGGCGGTGGTGTTCTCGTTCGACCTGTCCTGGCTGTCGCCGCTGTTCATCTTCGTGGGCGTGGTGCTGTTCATTTCGCGCCAGTCCACCAGCGTGGGCCGCTTCGGCCGCATCCTGATCGGCCTGGGGCTGATGCTGCTGGCGCTGCGCCTGGTCACGCAGTCCACCGGGGTGCTCACGCAGGCGCCAGCGGTCAAGGCGCTGCTCGCGTCGCTGGCCAGCGACCTGCTGCTGGAAATCACCATGGGCACGGTGCTGGCGGTGGTGTCGTATTCCAGCCTGGCCATCGTGCTGCTGACGGCCACGCTCGCGTCGTCCAACGTCATCCCGCTGGATGTGGCCCTGGGCCTGGTGCTGGGCGCCAACCTGGGCAGCGGCCTGCTGGCCGTGCTGACCACGGCCAAGTCCACCGTCGAGGTTCGCCAGGTCCCCATGGGCAACTTCGTCTTCAAGGCCCTGGGTGTGCTGATTGCCGCGCCCCTGATCGGCCTGTGGCTGCGCCATGCGCGCCCCTATCTTGGCGACGCGGCCACCGTGGTGGTGATGTTCCATCTGGCGTTCAACGTGCTGGTCGGCGTGCTGTTCATCGGCATCACGCAGGTCGTGGCCGGCTGGGTGCAGAAATGGCTGCCCAAGCCCGACAAGACCCTGGCGTCCGGCCGCCCGCACCATCTGGACCCGTCGGCGTTGAGCACCCCGTCGCTGGCCATTTCCTGCGCGGCCCGCGAGGCGCTGCACCAGGCGGACATTGTCGAGACCATGATGCTGGGCGTGCTCAAGGTCATCAAGGACAACGACCTGGCGCTGGCCGAGGACCTGCGCAAGATGGACGATACGGTGGACGAGCTGTATTCGGCCATCAAGTACTACCTGACCAAGATCTCGCGCGAGGCACTGGCCGAAGAAGAAAGCCGCCGCTGGACCGACATCATCAGCTTCACGATCAACATGGAGCAGATCGGCGACATCATCGAGCGCGTGCTGATCGATATCGAGGACAAGAAGATCAAGAAAAGCCGCAATTTCTCGGAAGCCGGCATGGCCGAAATCTGCGAACTGCACGCCCGCCTGATCGACAACCTGCGACTGGGCATGAGCGTGTTCCTGAACGGCAATGTGCGCGATGCACAGAAGCTGCTGGAGGAAAAGGCGCGATTCCGCGACCTGGAGCGCGCCTACGCAGCCACCCATCTGGTGCGTCTGTCCGACAACACCGTGCAGAGCATTGAGACCAGTTCGCTGCACATCGACCTGATCAGCGACCTCAAGCGCATCAATTCGCACATTTGCTCGATCGCGTATCCCATTCTGGATTCGGCGGGCGCGTTGGCGCCCAGCCGGTTGCGCCAGCCGCAGCTGGACGCCATGTCGAAATAATCAGCCAGGCAAGGCCGGCGTCAAAGGCCCTGTGAGGTCATCGTTTCACGGCGGCCGCGTTCACGGATGCAGTATTCCAGCAGCGCGTCGATCTCGGTGGACTTGTCGAACACCGCGTCCGCGCCCAGCTGCGCACAGCGCCAGCGAACATCGTTGGTGGCGTGATTGCTCAGCACAACCATCTTCTGCTCCGGCTTGCGCCAGCGGCAGGCTTCCAGGATGTTCAGGCCGCTGCCTTCGCGCAGGAACAGGTCAACGATCGCCAGGTCCCAGTAGGCATCGTTGCGGGCCAGCCATTCGCGGCCTTCGTGCTCGGTTTCGGCCACGCCCACGGGCTCCACCAGTGCAAGCTCCTGCAGCGTTTCGATCAGGTTCTGCCGGATGGTGGGGCTGTCTTCGACGATATAGGCTCTGAACTTCATGACTCTCTCCTGCCCCGGGTAGCCCGCCAGAGGGGGTTTCGGGGGCGATATGCAGTTGAAGTTACTGTAGGGCCGGGGCGGCGCAACGGGTGCAAGCAGTTGTGCCAGACCCCTGTAGGAACAGGTCCCGAAGGCGGCGGCTCAGAGCCCTGCGGCGCACAGGACCAGCCCGGCCTCCAGGGTGAAGGCGCCCTCTTCCAGCCGGGCCCGCAGTTCGCCGGGCGACATACAGCGGAACTCTTCGACCTCGCCGTCCTGGTTGGCGGGAACCACCCCCTCGGGCACCGTACAGCCAAACCAGTCCACATGTTCGACCATGTAACCATGCGGGCCCGAGGGCCTGCGCAGGGTCACGCGCCCGCCGTGGCGCAGGGCCTGCAGCGCCTGCAGCGGCAGACCGGCCTCTTCCTGCGTTTCGCGCGCCAGCGCAGTCTGCAGTGTGTCGGCAGCGGACACCATGCCGCCCATCAGCGTGTCCCACAGACCTGGGTCATTGGGTTTGTCCAACGCCCGCCGCTGCACCCAATGCCCGCCATCCGGCCTGCGGCCCGCCAGATGCACGGCGAAGGTGGTGATGCCCAGCGGCCGCACCGCCGCGCGCTCCACGGTGCCCAGCCGCCGGCCCTGCGCATCGGTTACAGCCAGTTGCTCATTTCTCCATGCGCCGGCAAGGCCCGCCTCGCGCAGCGCCAGGGCGATGTGGTTCATACCCTGCGTGACGGGGACTTCCAGGGCCCACCCTGCCTCGCCCGCGCGGACCATGGGACGCAGCACGCCGGCCAACGCGGGCAGCAGGGCCTGCATCAGACCGGGTTCGACGGACCCGACGGGCGCCGCCCCCGCCCACAGCGGCTGGCGCGGACTGCGCGGCGGCTCGTCCGCCCGCGCGTGCTGGGCGTCCAGCCAGCGCGGGGACACGGCGGTCACAGCGTCAGGATAGTCGAGCCCGTGGTCTTGCGTGCCTCCAGGTCGCGGTGCGCCTGCTGCACGTCGGCCAGCGGATAGCGCTGGTCGATGCGGATTTTGACGGCGCCGCTTTGCACCACGGCAAACAGGTCGTCGGCCATGGCCTGCGTGGCTTCGTGCGAAACGATGTGGCTGAACAGCGTCTGGCGGGTCACGTAGATGGAACCCAGCTTGGCCAGCAGGCCGGCATCGAAGGCCGGCGGTGCGCCAGACGACGCGCCAAAGCTCGCCATGAGCCCAAAGGGGCGCAGGCACTGCAGTGACTTGTCCCAGGTGTCCTTGCCGACCGAGTCGTACACCACCTTCACACCCTTGCCGCCGGTGATGTCCCGCACGCGCGCCGCGAAATCCTCGGTGGCGTAGTTGATGACGTGGGCCGCGCCATGCTCTTTGGCCAGCGCGCATTTGGCGTCCGAGCCGGCCGTGCCGATCAGCTGCAGCCCCAGCGCCCGCGCCCATTGGCAGGCAATCAGCCCCACGCCGCCGGCCGCCGCATGGAACAGCACGAAGTCGCCGGGCTCCAGGCCCTCGACCGGCTTGACCTTGCGCAGCAGGTATTGGGCCGTCAGGCCCTTGAGCATCATGGCGGCGGCGGTGTCAAAGCCGATCGCATCCGGCAGCTTCACGACGCATTTGGCCGGCATCACGCGCGCCTCGCAGTACGAGCCGGGCGGCTGGCTGGCATAGGCGGCGCGGTCGCCGGCTTTCAGATGGGTCACGCCTGGTCCCACGGCCTCGATGACGCCTGCGCCTTCCATGCCGATGGTGGCGGGCATGGGCAGCGGGTACATGCCGGTGCGGTGGTAGACATCGATGAAGTTCAAGCCGACGGCATGGTGGCGAATCCGCACTTCACCGGGGCCGGGGTCGCCCACGGCGACGTCAACGACCTGGAGCTGTTCGGGGCCCCCGTGCTGGACGATCTGGACGGCTTTGGGCATGGGCTGGTTCCTCCGGTTTTTCGATGGGCTTGAATGCTGCCACGAATCGGCATGCGCTGCCGGAAAGGCCTTTTGCAACCCGCGCAACACCAGGGCAGCACCAGGCCGTGGCGAAACACGTACAGTCCACCGCAGCCATTCAGCCGCCGCCATGAACCAACGCCTCACGCCCGCCACCGCCGCCCTGCTCACCATTCCGCCGCTGCTGTGGGCGGGCAACGCCGTGGTGGGCCGGCTGGCCAGCGGCCTGGTGCCGCCCATCACCTTGAACTTCCTGCGCTGGGCGCTGGCCTTTGCGCTGCTGTTGCCACTGGCCGCCTGGGTGCTGCGCGCGGGCAGCGGGTTGTGGAGCCACTGGCGGCGCTACGCCCTGCTGGGCCTGCTGGGGGTGGGCTGCTACAACGCGCTGCAGTACCTGGCGCTGAAGACATCCACGCCCATCAACGTCACGCTGGTGGCCGCCAGCACGCCAGTCTTCATGCTGGCGATCGGCGCGCTGTTCTTCGGCCAGGCCGTGTCGCGGCGCCAGTGGCTGGGTGCGGCGCTGTCCATCGCGGGCGTGCTGCTGGTGCTGGGCCGGGGGCGATGGGACCTGCTGCTGCAGGTGCGCCTGGTGACCGGCGACCTGTACGTGCTGCTGGCGACGGCTGCCTGGGCGTTCTACAGCTGGCTGCTCACGCGGCCGGGCGATCCGCCCGGGATCCGAAACGACTGGGCCGCGTTCCTCATGGCGCAGATCGTGCCGGGCCTGGTGTGGTCGGGCCTGTTCACGGCGGGCGAGTGGGCCATGACCGATGCCCACATGGTGTGGAGCTGGCCGGTGGCCGCCGTGTTGCTGTACGTGGCCGTGGGCCCGGCCATCGTGGCCTACCGCTGCTGGGGCCTGGGCGTGCAGCGCGTGGGGCCCAGCGTGGCCGGTTTCTTCTCCAACCTCACGCCGCTGTTCGCGGCGGTGCTGTCCACGCTGATGCTGGGCGAAGCGCCGCACCTGTACCACGGCATCGCGTTCGCGCTGATCGTCGGCGGGATTGTGGTTTCCTCTCGTCGCGGCTGATTTTTTCGTTTGCCTGCCTTGCGTCCGGTATCAGGCGTGCGGGGTACCGTCGCCGACACCCTGCGGGCCAGGAACAGAACTCAGTAAGTGCCGGGATAGGCACCACCGTCGGTCAGGATGTTCTGCCCGGTGATGTACCCCGCATGCACGCTGCACAGGAAGGCGCAGGCGGCGCCAAACTCCGCGGGCGTGCCGAAGCGTTGTGCCGGGATGTTCTTGCGCCGCGCATCCATGATGCTTTCCAGCGGCTGGCCGGTCTTCTTCGCGGCGCCTTCCATCGTGCCCTTCAGGCGGTCGGTATCGAACGCGCCGGGCAGCAGGTTGTTGATGGTGACGTTGGCCGACGCGAGCTTTGCGGTTCGTGCCGCGCCGGCCACAAAGCCCGTGAGCCCGCTGCGCGCGCCGTTGGACAGGCCCAGAATGTCGATCGGCGCCTTCACCGCGCTGGAGGTGATGTTCACGACGCGGCCAAAACCCCGCGCCGCCATGCCGTCCACCGTCGCCTTGATCAGCTCGATGGGCGTGAGCATGTTGGCGTCCACCGCCTTGATCCAGGCGTCGCGGTCCCAGTCACGGAAGTCGCCGGGCGGCGGGCCGCCTGCGTTGGTCACCACGATGTCGAAGTCGCGTCGCAGCGCGAACACCGCAGCACGGCCTTCTACCGTCGTAATGTCGGCCGCCAGGTACTGCACCACCGCCGCGGCGGGCTTGCCCGGATCGGCCAGCAGTGCGTCGGCCGACGCCTTCAGCGCCTCGGCGCCGCGCGCGACCATGAGCACGTTCGCGCCTTCGCGCGACAACGCCTGCGCGCAACCCAGGCCCAGCCCCTTGCTCGCGCCGCACACCAGCGCCCATTTGCCCGCGATACCCAAATCCATAACAATCCCCGCTTCACGTTTCAAGACAAAGACGAGCCAGATGATACGGGCACGGTTTTCTTCATGGCGGCATGCGGGCTATTGCCTCGCGGCTTGCGCGGCGCTGGCCGGCGGCCACGTCCAGGCCCAGTCATCGGGCAGCGGCAATGCCGTGACCGGCGTGCTGCGTGGCGTGACCAGCCTGTTCAACCGCGGCGCCGCGGGCACGCCGTCGACGCTGCCGACCTCCACCATCGGCATCCGCGGCCTGGGCGCCGAGGACATCGCCAACGCCCAGCCCAACCCGGCCGCCGTGAGCCAGATGGAAGCGCTGCGGCTGGACGAGGCCCAGGCGCGCAGCTTCGCGGCGCAGGCGGCGCTCACACCCGTGGCCGTCGAGCCGCTGCCCGCGCCTGCCCGCGCCAGTGCCGGCACCAGCGAGGCCGCGCCATGAAGGCCCGCCTGCCCATCCTGGTTGCGGCGTTCGCCGCCGCACTGTCATCGGCGCAGGCGCAAAGCCCCGACGCCACGCGCGCGCTGAACCTGCTCAACTCCTTCATCCGGCCGGCAACCCCGACGACTGCGCCGGCTGCCTTGCAGGCCGCGCCCGGCGCAGCCCGCTCGGGCGACCTGTTCCAGCTGATGCAACAGTCGCTGGACCAGATCGACGAGCCGCGCGAAATCGAGATCGGCCGGCAACTGGCCGCCGTGCTGCTGGGCAGCAAGCCGCTGTACGCCGACCTCAAGGCGCAGCGCTACCTGAACCAGCTGGGCCGCTGGATCAGCCTGCAGTCCACCCGGCCGCAACTGCCCTGGAGCTTTGCCGTGCTGGACGATGCCGGCTACAACGCGTTCGCGGCGCCGGGCGGCTATGTGTTCGTCACCCGCGGCCTGCTTGAGCGCGTAGGCAGCGAAGCGGAGCTCGCCGGCATCCTGGCGCACGAGATCGTCCACGTCACCGGCCGCCACCACCTGAAGGCGCTGCAGGCCAAGGCGCGCGCGGGCCTGCTGACGCAGGCCCTGGCCTCACAGCTGAACAGCAACGCGGGCGGTGCGCTGTCAGCGCAGCTGCTGGCCCTGGGCCGCAACCTGTACGCGAACGGCCTGGACCAGGGCGATGAATTCGAGGCTGACCGGGGCGGCGTGGCACTGGCCGCACGTGCGGGCTTTGATCCCTATGGCCTGGTGACGGCACTGCAGCAGTTGCGCACGGCGGCGCCGGACGACCCGCTGTTTGCCCTGTCGCTCAGCACGCACCCACCAGCCCAGCAGCGGCTGGACCAGCTGGCCCAGGCCATGGGCGAGCGGCTCGCGCCACTTGGCGGCAAGCCGTCCGTACCGCTGGCGCAGCGCCTGGCGCGCTGAGCAGCCCGCGCCTACCGGGCGCCGCGGGTAAAGATGTAGATGCCCGCGATCACCAGCGCCGTCCCCGCGGCCAGCCACACGGTGAAGTGCTCGTCCAGCAGCAGCACGCCCATGAGGATGGTGGACATCGGCCCCACCATGCCGGTCTGCGCGGCCAGCGACGGCCCGATGCGCTCGATGGCCATCATCACCAGCAGAACCGGCACGGCCGTGCACAGCGTGGCATTGAGCACCGACAGCCACAGAACCTGCGGCGCCACGGCCAGCGCCGTGTCCAGCGGCCGCAGCACCGCAAACTGCGCGATGCAACACAGGCAGGCGACCGACGTGGCCAGCCCCACCAGCCGCATGGAGCCCAGGCGGCGCACCAGCTCGCCGCTGTAGACAAGATAGACCGCATAGGTCAGCGCACTGCACAGGATCAGCAACGCGCCCCAGGCCGCCATGCCGCCGCCCTGCAGATTCACCTCGTGGCCGAACACCAGCAGCACGCCCGCATAGCTCACGGCCATGCCGGCCAGTTGCCGGCCGGAGAAACGCCGGCCATACAGCCACCAGCCCAGCAGCAGCACCAGCGTCGGGTTCAGGTACAGGATGAGCCGCTCCAGCGACGCGCTCACGTACTGCAGCCCCACGAAGTCCAGAAAGCTGGACAGGTAGTACCCCAGGAACCCCAGCCCCGCCACGCCCAGCCAGTCCCGGCGCGTGAGCGGCGCACGCCCGCGGCTGGCCCACCAGGCCATGCACAGGAAGATGGGCAGCGCAAACAGCATGCGCAGCATGATCAGCGTGACCGCGTCCACGCCATGGCGGTAGGCCAGCTTGACGATGATCGCCTTGCCGCTGAAGGCGATGGCGCCCACAACGGCCAGCAGCAGACCCGTGGCCAGTCCTTTGGCGGCCGCCACCTCTGGCTGAACGCTCAATCGCGGAACACCCGACTGTGCAGGCGGCGCAAAGACCACCACACACCCAGAACCACAACAGGGATTGCACACGCCGCAGTGGTCTCCGCGCTGAATGGCCAACCCAGCGCCTGGGCGCCCTTGGCCAGGTAGTTGACCAGCCCCACGATGTAGTATGTGATGGCGGCCACCGACAGGCCTTCGACCGTGGACTGCAGTTTCAGTTGCAGCCCCTGGCGGCGGTTCATGGCGCCCAGCAGGGCCTGGCTGCTTTGCTGCTGCTCGATCTCCACCCGCGTGCGCAGCAGGTTGCTGATGCGCGACACGCGTTGCGACAACGCGTCCTGGCGCCGGGCAGCCCACTGACAGGTACTGCGCGCGGGCGACAGGCGCCGGTCCATGAACTCACCGATCGTCTGCAGGCCCGCGAGGCGCGATTCGGCAATATCGGCAATGCGCCTGTCCACGAGCTCGAAGTAGGCGGCGCTGGCGGAGAAGCGCGAATGCGTGGAAGCGTATTCGCTCTCCACCTGCCCGGCCAGCTTGGTCAGCCGGTCCAGCAGTTGGGGCTCGTCGTCGCGCGTGGCGGTACGGATGGCGCCAGCCAGCGCGGCCAGCTCGCGCTCTGCATAGGCCAGCACGGCGGCGGCCTCGCGCGCCGCTGGCAGGCCCAGCAACGCAGCCATGCGGTAGGTGTCGATTTCCAGCAGCTGCTGCACCAGGCGGCCCAGGCGCCGGGGCGTCATGCTGCCAGCCAGCAGCACCATGCGCGAATAGCCGTCGGCGTGCACCGCGAAATCGGTGTACACCTCACCATGACCGTCGGCCACGGTGGACGCAACCAGCGTGTCTTCATGCAGCACATGCTTGACCAGTGAGACCGTGTCCAGGCTTTGCGTAGGCAGCACCCACAGGTGCAGGCGCGCCAGGCACTGTCCGGGCAGTCCGGCGGCCCACGTCTGGGGCAGCACCTCTGTGGCGGTGGCCGGCTCGCGCTCGCCAAAGCCCTCGGCGTCCATGGCGCGGGTGAATGTCCAGGAGACGAACTCGGTATGCAGTTCCCAGCGCAGCCGGAAAAGGCCCAGATCCATGCGCACATGGGTGGACGTGGCGTCCGGCAGAGGAAGGTGATGCTCGCGCAGCAGCGCGGCCACGTGGGCGCGGCTGGCCTCGCGCTCGGCCGCGTCGCAGACCATGACGGTGTGGGAGATCGCCAGAGGCGCGGCCATGGCCTCGGGCGGGCGGGCGTGGATTTCGTTGTGAAGCGCCATCCGCTGGGGATGGGTGCGCAGGTTGTCGGGGGTCATGCGGTCCTCTGGCGGCATTGTGCCAGCGGCCTGCAAAAGCAAACGGCGCCCGAAGGCGCCGTTGTGCAGTGCGCGGGAGCGCGTCAGTCCTCGACGAAGGCTTCCTCGCGCTTGTTCTTCACGGCCGGCAGCAGCACGATGATGAGCAGCAGGGCCGCGGCAGCCAGCAGGCCGGCCGACAGCGGACGCGTGACGAACACGCTCCAGTCGCCGCGCGACAGCAGCAGCGCACGGCGCAGGTTCTCTTCCATCATCGGGCCCAGGATGAAGCCCAGCAGCAAAGGCGCAGGCTCCATGCCCAGCTTGATGAAGCCGTAGCCGATGATGCCGAACATCGCCACCATCCAGATGTCCCAGGTGTTGTTGTTCGTGGAGTACACGCCGATGGCGCAGAACAGCACGATGGCCGGGAACAGCCAGCGGTAGGGAATGGTCAGGAACTTGATCCAGATACCGATCAGCGGCAGGTTCAGGATGATCAGCATCAGGTTGCCCAGCCACATGGACACGATCAGGCCCCAGAACAGCTGCGGGTTGCTGGTCATGACCTGCGGACCCGGCTGGATGTTGTGGATGGTCATCGCGCCCACCATCAGCGCCATCACGGCGTTGGGCGGGATGCCCAGCGTCAGCAGCGGGATGAAAGACGTCTGCGCACCGGCGTTGTTGGCGGCTTCAGGCGCGGCCACGCCGCGGATGTTGCCCTTGCCGAACGGTACTTCGCCTGGCTTGAGCTTGGTCTTCTTTTCGATCGTGTAGGCCGCGAAGGCCGACAGCAGCGCGCCGCCGCCGGGCAGGATGCCCAGGGACGAGCCCAGGGCCGTGCCGCGCAGCACGGCGGGGATGATGTTCTTGAAGTCCGCCGCGGTCGGGAACAGGCCGTCGACCTTGGCGGCAAACACCTCACGCTCCTCTTCCGGCTTGGACAGGTTCATGATGATTTCGCCGTAGCCGAACACGCCCATGGCGATCACGATGAAGCCGATGCCGTCGGTCAGCTCGGGGATGTCGAAGCTGAAGCGCGCCACGCCCGAGTTCACGTCGGTGCCCACCAGGCCCAGCAGCAGGCCCAGAACGATCATGCCCACGGCCTTGATCAGCGAGCCCGAGGCCAGCACCACCGCGCCGATCAGGCCCAACACCATCAGCGAGAAGTATTCGGCCGGGCCGAACTTGAAGGCCAGCTCGGTCAGCGGCGGCGCGAACGCCGCCAGGATCAGCGTGCCCACGCAGCCGGCAAAGAACGAACCCAGGCCGGCCGCCGCCAGCGCCGGGCCCGCACGCCCCTGGCGCGCCATCTGGTAGCCGTCGATCACGGTCACCACCGACGACGATTCGCCGGGCAGGTTCACCAGAATGGCGGTGGTGGAGCCACCGTACTGCGAGCCGTAGTAAATACCGGCCAGCATGATCAGCGCGGCCACCGGGGGCAGCGCGTAGGTCGCGGGCAGCAGCATGGCGATGGTTGCCACGGGGCCGATGCCCGGCAGCACGCCCACCAGCGTGCCCAGCAGGCAGCCGATGAAACAGTACAGCAGGTTCTGCAGCGTGAACGCCGCGGTGAAGCCAATGGAGAGGTTGTTGATCAGATCCATGATGTGCGCCTCAACCCGTGATGAAAGAAGGCCACACCGGGAACTGCAGCTTGAGCAGCCAGACGAATGCCACGTAACTGAAAACGGCCAGGACGGTCGCGAGAATGGCGACTTCCTTGGCGCGGAACTTGTCACCAGCCATGCTGGCGATGAACGTCAGCGCATAGATGGCGGCGATCAGGCCCATGGCCGGAATGCCGAAGCGCGGCAGGCCGCCCAGCAGCAGGCCGAATGCCAGGTTGGCGCCGATGATGAAGCACAGGGGCTTCCAGGCGATCTTGCCGACCGGCTGGCCGTCTTCGGTCTGCACGACCAGAGAACTGAAGATGACGATGGCGCCGATCACCGCCAGCAGGATCCCCAGCATCAGGGGGAAATAGCCCGGGCCCATGCGGGCACCCTCGCCCAGCGTGTAGTTGGTGGCGCCTATGGCAAAGGCCCCCCCTACTGCACAGTAAACGACTCCTGAGAAGAAGTCCTTTTGGCTCTTGATTTTCACGTGTTTGTCTCCGCAAAAGTACTCGACCGGGCATTGTCTGGTCAGGCACCCGTCAGGTAGATGTGGATTTCACGTACACCACAGGCGCTGACCGCGCCCTGACCTGGCGCACGGATCAACACGGAAACTTCGGGAAAACCAGCCTGCTCAGTCGAGCGGCGGTGTGGCAGTGAGCACTTCCTCCAGGGTCGTCACCCCCTCGGCGACCCGCAGGGCGCCGGCCAGGCGCAGCGGCCGCATGCCGTCGGCGATGGCCTGCTTGCGCAGCGCGTCGATCGACGGCTCGCGCCCCACGCTGGCCTTGAAGCCTTCGGTCACGGTCAGCAGCTCATACAGGCCCATGCGGCCCATGAAGCCGGTCATGCGGCAGTCCACGCAGCCC
This sequence comes from Ramlibacter sp., assembly GCA_041905405.1. GTDB lineage: Bacteria > Pseudomonadota > Gammaproteobacteria > Burkholderiales > Burkholderiaceae_C > RAM1. The sequence continues at coordinate 28,109 of JAYRLC010000017.1, forward strand.
ACGGGCTTGTAGGGCCGGTAGCCGCCGTTAATCTTCCAGGGCTTGATGACCGCTTCCAGTTCGGTGCGCTCGGCAGCTTCGTCCAGCTGCCGGCATTGCTTGCACAGCGTGCGCACCAGCCGCTGGGCCAGCACGCCCAGCAGCGTGGCGTTGATCAGGTAGGCCGGCACGCCCAGCTCCATCAGGCGCGTCACGGCCGACGGCGCGTCGTTGGTGTGCAGCGTGGAGAACACCAGGTGGCCGGTCAGCGCCGCCTGCACGGCCATCTCGGCCGTTTCCAGGTCGCGGATTTCGCCCACCATGATGATGTCCGGGTCCTGTCGCATCAGCGCCCGCAGGCCTTCGGCGAAATTGAAGTCCAGCTGCGGCTGCACCTGCGTCTGGTTGAAGGCCGGCTCGATCATTTCGATCGGGTCCTCCACCGTGCTGACGTTGACTTCCTCGGTCGCCACGCGCTTGAGCGTGGAATACAGCGTGGTGGTCTTGCCCGATCCCGTGGGCCCGGTCACCAGGATGATGCCGTAGGGCCGCTTGACCAGCGCCTCCCAGCGGCGGGCGTCGTGCTGCGCGAAGCCCAGCGCGTCCAGGTCCTTGACCGCGGTGTCGGGGTCGAAGATCCGCATCACCATCTTCTCGCCGAACGCCGTGGGCAGCGTGGACAGGCGCATTTCGATCTCTTCGCCGCGCGGGTTGCGGGTCTTGATGCGCCCGTCCAGCGGACGGCGCTTTTCGACCACGTCCATGCGGCCCAGCAGCTTGATGCGCGCGACCATGGCGTTCATCACGCCCATGGGCATCTGGTAGACCGGGTGCAGCACGCCGTCGATGCGAAAGCGGATCACCCCCTGGTCGCGCCGCGGCTCCAGGTGGATGTCGCTCGCGCGCTGGTCGAACGCGTACTGCCACAGCCAGTCCACCACCTGCACCACGCCCTGGTCGTTGGCATCCAGCTGCTTGTTGGTCTTGCCCAGCTCCACGAGCTGCTCGAAGCTGGCCCCGGTGTTGCTGCCCGTTTTCTGCGCAGCCCGCACGGACTTGGCCAGCGCAAAGAACTCCGCCGTGTAGCGCAGGATGTCCTGCGGATTGGCCAGTACGCGGCGCACGCCGCGGCGGGATTGCCGCTCGACCTCGTCGACCCAGTCGGTCATGAACGGTTCGGCCGTGGCCACCACCACCTCCTTGGCCGTGACCTGTACCGGCAGCACGCGGTGCCGCTCGGCGTAGCCCGCGCTCATGGCGTCGGCCACCTTGCCCACGTCCACCTTGAGCGGGTCGATGCGCAGGTAGTCCAGCCCGGCGCGGCCGGCCAGCCACTGGGTCAGCATCTCGATGTCCAGCGGCTTGCCGTCGCTTTGGCGCTGCATGGCCACGCTGGCCAGCCGCACCAGCGGGTGCTGGGCGCTTTGCGCCTGCGCGCAGCGGGCAATGGTGCGCTGCGCCTCGTCGGCCGTGATCACGGCGTCGGCGTGCAACCACTCCACCAGGCGCTGCAGATGGAGCGGGCCGCGATGCGCCGTCTTGGCCTGGGAAGCAGTATGGGCGGGGGACATGGGCGGTATGGTATGCCAAGCCCCCAAGCCCGCCGCCGCTCAGCCCTTCAGGGCCGCCCCGATCAGGCGGCACAGCGCCTGCGTTTCGGCATCGTCCACGCCGGACAGCTCCAGCCCGATCTGGCCACGTGCCACGCGGTGCGGCGCCACGGCCACCACAGGGTCGCCATCGCGCAACCGCTGCGCCAGGCCGGCAGCGTCCACGCCTGCCACGTCAGCATCCACGGTCAGCCACAGCCGGTCAAAGCCGTTGCCCTGCGGGTCCGGCTCGCGCGCGGCCGTGACGCCGGGCCATGCAAGCGACGCTGCCTGCACCGCGTCCAGCCGCCGCTGCTGCGCCGGGCGCCACGATTCCATGGACACATGTTCGCGCAGGTCGATGGCGGCGATCACGCCGGCCAGGGCTTCCTTGGTGGGCTTCATGCCACGGCCGATGCCGCCGTGCTGCGCCTGCACCGCCGCGACCAGATCCGCCCGGCCCATCACCAGCCCCGCGGTCGGCGCGCGCAGGTATTTCTGGGCGCTGACCAGCACCAGGTCCGCACCGCCAGTCACCAGTTCGCTCACCCGCAGGTCCTGCGCCGCCGCGTCCAGGATCAGCGGCACGCCCGCCGCCCGCGCGACCTGCGCCAGCGCCGCCGTTGTTGCCGCGCCCGAGCCGGGCGCCAGGTGCGACTCCACTGCCAGCACCGCCGCCGTGCCCGGCAGGCGGGCCGCCGCCCGCGCCTCGTCCAGGTCCGTGCAGACCACCGGCATGGCCCCGGCCAGGCGCACGGCCTGCACGATGGGTTGCCCGTAATTCACCTGGTGGCCCGCCAGCAGCACCACCCGGTGCGCCATGCCGGTGGCGTCGGGCAGCCGGGCGATGCGGGCCACGTCGCTGCCGGCCATGCACGCCGCCACCGCCAGCGTCACGCCAGCGGCCGTGCAATGCGTCACGCAGGCCGCCGGCGCGCCGCTCCAGCGGGCAATGCGTTCACCCGCCAGCGCCTGCAGCTCCTCCATAACCACATAACGTCCCAGCATCTGCGCCACGGCCGCCGCCACGGCTTCGTCGCTGCGCGACACACCGTACGGCGTGGCCGTGCCCCAGGCATTGATCACCCGGCGCAGCATCAGGCGACCTGTTTGAAGACGCGCAGCCACTTGCGCGCCGGCAGGCCCCAGCGGCTTTCGATGTCCGCCGCACGCGCCAGCAGCTGTTCCCGCGCCGGGGCCGACGGGCTGCGCTGCGCCAGCACCACCGTGTTGCCCTCGCGCGTGGGCCGGAAGGCCCAGACCGCGCCAGCACCGAACGCCGCGGTGATCTTCTGCAGGCTCTGCTCGTAGCTGGACGACCGCCCGAACAGGTTGACCGTCATGCAGCCGTCGTCGGTGAGCAGGCGCCGGCAATCGGCATAGAAGGGCTCGCTGTCCAGCACGGGCGCGGCGGCCTCATGGTCGTACAGGTCCACCTGCAACGCGTCGATCTGGCCGCGCCAGTGCTCATGGGCCGCCACCTCGGCAGCGTCGCCCAGCACGACCGACAGCCGTGCGTCGTCGGCGGGCAGCTTGAACCACAGCCGGCAGGCCGCCACCACCTGCGGATTCAGCTCGATCGCCGTGGTCTTCATGCGCAGCCGCTTGTGGCAGAACTTGGTGAGCGCCGCGGCGCCCAGGCCCAGCTGCATGGCGTGGCGTTTCGCCACCGACGCGGGCTCCACGAACAGCAGCCAGGCCATCATGCGCTGCACGTAGTCCAGGTCGATGTCGTAGGGCGTGGCCAGGTTCATGGAGCCCTGCACCCACTCGGTACCCAGATGCAGGTAGCGCTTGTCCCCGTGGTCGGAGAAGTTGACTTCCGGCAGCGCGGGCGGGGTCGTCTTGCGGGCCATCAGACCAGCCCGTACTGCGTGAACACCGCGCGCCAGGCATCCAGCTTGCGCTCGAAGCGCCAGGACGCATTGGCCGGGCTGCTGCTGGGCAGCTTGTGCGCGGGCAGGCCCAGCGACGCCGCATGGCGCGCGTGGCGCCAGCTTTCGCCGCCGTTGTGGGCCATGGCGGCCAGCCGCGGCAGGCGCCGCGCCAGCGCGGCAAAGTCGTTGACCACCGCGTGGCGGATGCTGGTGTCCAGGCTGCCTTCGCGTTCGCAGGACGCATAGACGTCCCACAGGCCCAGCCCCCGGGCCAGCAGCCACTGCAGCCGCTGTGCGTAGCCGTCCGGCAGGACATGCGCGGGCCATACCGCCTGCAGGATGCGCCAGAAATGGTTCTGCGGATGGGCGTAGTACTGACCCATGGCCAGCGACCGGCCGCCGGGGAAACTGCCCAGCACCAGCACCACCGTGTTCTGCGACACCACGGGGGGCAGCCCCTGCAGGCGCGGGGCGCCCGCCGGTTCAGGCACGGACGTGGATGCGGGAAGTGACGGGACTTTCATGCAGGGGGCTGATTGTGGCCTCAAACCAGCGCCGTATCGATCAGCGGCGCCAGCCGGGGCAGCGCTGCGCAGGCGTTGCGCGTGGTGGCCTGCGCCAGCTCGGCGACGCTGATGCCGCGCAGTTGGGCTACGACGGCGCCGATGCGCGGCAGCTCGCCCGGCTCGTTGCGGCCCTGGGCCTGGCCGGCGCCGCGCTCTTGCGCCGTGCGGTACAGCCAGTGCGGCGGGATGTCGGGTGAGTCGGTCTCCATGACAAGCGCCTCCAGCGGCAACGCGGCCGCCAGACGCCGGATCTGCAGCGCGCGATCAAACGTGGCCGCGCCGCCAAAGCCGAGCCTGAAACCCATGTCCACAAAGGCTTGCGCCTGTTGCAGGCTGCCGTTGAAAGCGTGGGCGATGCCCCCGGTCACGGGCAGCTCGCGCAGGTGACGCAGCAGCTTGTCCGCGGAGCGGCGCACGTGCACGATGACCGGCAGGCCATGGCGTCGCGCCAGGCGAAGCTGCTCGCGGTAGAAGTGCTGCTGGCGGCCGTCGTCCAGCCCAGGCGCGAAATAGTCCAGGCCGATCTCGCCCACGGCCACCAGCCGCGGGTCCTGTGCATGCGCGGCCAGCGCGGCGTCCAGCGCCTCCAGATCGGCGTCGCGCGCCTGCGGCGTGCACAGCGGATGGATGCCCAGCGCATAGCTGTCGCCGAAGCGGTGCGCCAGCAACCGCACCGCGTCAAAGTTGTCCACGCTCACCGCCGGCAGCACGCAGTGGGCCACGCCCGCGGCCGCGGCACGCTCGCGAACGGCAGCCACGTCGGCGGCCAGCTCGGGCGCATCCAGGTGGCAGTGCGTGTCGATCCAGGGCGTCATGCCGCCGATGATGCCCCAGCCCAGACCCCGGCATAGATGCGGGGCGCGGCAAACCGTGATACCGTGTGTTTTCGCTTCCCCCGTTTCTTGTTGCAGTGTCACAGGTGAACCGATGCGAAGGCCCGCCCTCTACAGCCAGTCCACGCGCCCCCAGGCGCCCGCTGCGCAGCCGGTGAATCCCGCGGCAGCGCCCGTGCCGCCGTCGCGCCTGCGACGGGCCGCGGCCAGCCCGCGCACGCTATGGGCCGCGATCGGCGTGCTCGCGCTGCTGCTGGCCCTGAGCGTGGCGCTCGCGCTCAAGCCCGGCCAGCGCCGCATCACCCAGGACGACATCAACGCCGCCGTCCTCAAGACGCTGGAGACTGCCAATATCCCGTCGGCCGCCGCCCGCGCGGCCGAGAACATCCGGCCTTCGGTGGTGCGCGTGGTCAGCTACGTGAAGAAAAGCAGCCTCAAGGACGCAGCCAAGGGCAAGCCCGCCCACACCCCGCTGGCCAAAGACGCCAAGCCCGAAGACGACGAAGTGGAGTACGGCGTGGGCACTGGCGTGGTCATCGTGGACAAGGGCATCATCCTGACCAACCTGCACGTGGTCAGCGGCGCCGACCGCATCAAGGTCACTTTCTCCGACGGCCTGGAGGCCGAAGCCCGCATCACCGGCGTGCAGGCCGAAAACGACCTGGCCGTGCTGCAGGCCAGCAAGATCCCCGACGACCTGATCGCCGCCACGATGCGCTCCACCGCCGACCTGCAGCCGGGCGACCAGGTGGTGGCCGTGGGCTTTCCGTTCGGCATCGGTCCGTCCACGTCGGCGGGCGTGGTGTCGGGCCTGAAGCGCGCGTTCCGCTCGCCCGAGGGCAAGCAGGAAATGACCAACCTGATCCAGTTCGACGCGGCGGCCAACCCCGGCAATTCGGGCGGCCCGCTTGTCACCATGGACGGCGAGGTGGTGGGCATCGTCACGGCCATCCTCAACCCCACGTCGGCCCGCACCTTCATCGGCATCGGCTTTGCGGTGCCCATCGAGAACGCGGCCACGGCCGCCGGCCTGCCCCCCTTCTGACGTCAGCAACTTCCGATCGAAAGACCCGCATGGAAACGCCCACCTCCCAGGACTCAGCAACGGCCCAGTTGATGGAACAGATCCTCTACGAGGTCAAGCGCGTCGTCGTCGGCCAGGACCGCTTTCTGGAGCGCGTGATGGTCGCCATGCTGGCCCAGGGCCACCTGCTGGTCGAAGGCGTACCGGGCCTGGCCAAGACGCTGACCGTCAAGACGCTGGCCAGCACCGTGCGCGGACAGTTCAAGCGCATCCAGTTCACGCCCGACCTGGTGCCGGCCGACCTGGTGGGCACGCGCATCTACAACCAGAAGACCGGCGACTTCACCACGTCGCTGGGTCCCGTCTTCACCAACCTGCTGCTGGCCGACGAAATCAACCGCGCGCCGGCCAAGGTGCAAAGCGCGCTGCTGGAAGTGATGCAGGAACGCCAGGTGACGATCGCCGGCGAAACGCACAAGGTGCCCAACCCCTTCCTGGTCATGGCCACGCAGAACCCGATCGAGACCGAGGGCACCTACCCCTTGCCCGAGGCGCAGGTGGACCGCTTCATGATGAAGGTGCTGGTGGACTACCCGACCGACGAAGAGGAGTTCGTCATCGTCAGCCGCGTCACCGGCCCGGCCGTGGACGTGACGCCCGTGGCCACCACCGAGCAGCTCGCCGCGCTGCAGGCCGAATGCCGCCGCGTCTACGTGGACCCGTCGCTCGTGCAGTACGCGGTCAAGCTCGTGTCGGCCACGCGCAACCCTGACAAGCACGGCCTGAAGGACATGAACAGGTTCATCACCTTCGGCGCGAGCCCCCGAGCGACCATCAACCTGACCGAGGGCGCGCGCGCGCTGGCCATGCTGCGCGGACGCACCTACGCCCTGCCAGAGGACATGACCGACCTGGTGCCCGACGTGCTGCGCCACCGCGTGGTGCTGTCGTACGAGGCCCTGTCCGAAGGGCTCACCCCCGACGGGCTGGTCAGCAAGATCATGGCCAAGATTCCCGCGCCGGCCAAACCGCTTGAGCACGAGAAGCTGGCTCTTGAGCCGCAGAAGCTGTACGCCTGACCTTCGCCTGCCGTCACACCCGCCATGCTGTTCTTCCGCCGCAAACCCGCCAAACCCGCCGACGCCGCGCCCCCTGTGGCACGCGCGCCCGGCGCCGAGCAGGTGCTGCGCCGGCTCGAATGGACCGTGATCCGCCGGCTGGACGGGCTGCTGCAGGGTGACTACCGCACGCTCATGCGCGGCGCCGGCCTCGACCTGGCGGACCTGCGCGAATACCAGTTGCACGACGACGTGCGCCACATCGACTGGAACGTCACGGCACGCATGCAGCAGCCCCACGTGCGCGTGTTCACCGAAGACCGCGAGATGGCCGCCTGGTTCCTGCTGGACCTGAGCCCGTCCATCGACTTTGGCTCGGGCGACCAGCGCAAGCAGCAGGTGTCCGCCGAATTCGTGGCCACGCTGGCGCGCCTGCTCACGGGCCACGGCAACCGCGTGGGCGCCATGCTGTACGGCACCGGCAACGACACCGTCATTCCCGCGCGCAGCGGCCGCCGCCACGTGCTGCACCTGCTGCACCGCATGCAGCAGCGGCCCGACTATGCGGGCGCCAGCAGCACGCGGCTGCACGAGCTGCTGCAGTCAGCCGCCAGCACGATCAAGCGCCGGTCCACCGTGTTCGTGGTGTCGGACTTCATCAGCGAGCCCGGTTGGGAAAAGCCGCTGGGCCAGCTTGCGCAGCGGCACGAAGTGGTGGCCGTTCGCCTGCTGGACCCGCTGGAGATCGACCTGCCGGACCTGGGCCTGATCACGCTGCGCGACGCAGAGTCGGGCGAACAGGTGCTGGTGGACACGCATGACGCGGGCTTTCGCCGGCGCTTCTCGCGCATCGCGGCCCAGCGCGAGGCGGACCTGCGCCAGGCGCTGGTCATGGCCGGCGTGGATGCGCTGGAGCTGTCCACGGACGGCGACCTGGTGGACGCGGTCATGCGCTTCACCGAGCTGCGCAAGCGGCGCAGTCAACTGTCGGGCGGTGGCCTGCCCGCCCATATCAGCAGCACGAGAAAGGCCGCCTGACCATGCATTTCCTCTGGCCCCAATTCCTGTGGCTGTTGCTGGCGCTGCCGGTGCTGGTGGCGCTGTACGCGTGGCTCATGCGCCGCAAGAAGAAAAACACGCTGCGCTACGCGTCCCTGTCCATCGTGAAGGAAGCCATGGGCGCGGGCCAGAGCGCGCGCCGCCACATTCCGCCCGTGCTGTTCCTGCTGGCCATTGCCGCGATGCTGGTGGCCGCGGCGCGGCCGGTGGCGGTGGTGACGCTGCCGTCCAACCAGCAGACCATCATCCTGGCCATGGACGTGTCGGGCAGCATGCGCGCCACCGACGTGCAGCCCAACCGGCTGGTGGCCGCCCAGGAAGCCGCCAAGAAATTCCTGGTCGACCTGCCGCGCCACGTGAAGGTGGGCATCGTCGCCTTTGCCGGCTCGGCCCAGGTGGCGCAGCTGCCCACGGTGAACCGCGAGGACCTGGTCACCGCGATCGACCGCTTCCAGCTGCAGCGGGCCACGGCCACGGGCAATGCCATCGTCATCTCGCTGGCCACGCTGTTCCCCGACGCGGGCATTGACCTGCAGCAGATGGGCTCGCAGCGCTTCGGCTCACAGGCCCGCTCGCTGAACGACCCGCCCAAGGAAAAAAAGGATTTCACCCCCGTCGCGCCGGGCTCCTACACGTCGGCCGCCATCATCATGCTGACCGACGGCCAGCGCACCACGGGCGTGGACCCGCTGGAGGCCGCCAAGATGGCCGCCGACCGTGGCGTGCGCGTGTACACGGTGGGTATCGGCACCGTGGACGGCGAAACCATCGGCTTTGAAGGCTGGTCCATGCGCGTGCGCCTGGACGAGGAAACACTGAAGGCCGTGGCCGGCCGCACGCAGGCCGAGTATTTCTACGCCGGCACGGCGGGCGACCTGAAGAAGGTGTACGAAACCCTGAGCTCGCGCCTGACGGTCGAGAAGAAAGAGACCGAGGTGGCCGGCCTGTTCGCGCTGGCCGCCGCGGTGCTGGCCCTGCTGTCGGCCGGCCTGTCGGTGCTGTGGTTCAACCGCATCCTCTGAACAGGTCCGGCCCCCGGCATCACTTCAGGTCCACGCGGCCCAGGTTCATGACGCGGGTCCAGGCAGCGGAAAAGTCGCGCACGAACTTTGCCGCGCCGTCGTTCTGCGCATACACCTCGGCCAGCGCGCGCAGCTGCGAGTTGCTGCCGAACGCCAGGTCCACGCGCGTGGCCGTCCACTTCAGCGCGCCGGTCTTGCGGTCGCGGCCTTCGTAGGCGTTGTCGCCCACGGGCTTCCACTGCGTGGACATGTCCACCAGGTTCACGAAGAAATCGTTTGTGAGCTGGCCGGGACGCTGCGTGAACGCGCCTACCTTTGCGTCGCCCGTGTTGGCGCCCAGCACGCGCAGGCCACCCACCAGCACCGTCATCTCGGGCGCGCTCAGCGTAAGCAGCTGCGCGCGGTCAACCAGCATTTCCTCGGGCGAGATACGCAGGGCGCCCGCGCGCCAATTGCGGAAACCGTCGGCCTGCGGCTGCATCACCGCGAAAGATTCGACGTCGGTCTGCGCCTGCGTCGCATCCGTGCGGCCCGGCGTGAACGGCAGTTGCACCGGCTGGCCGGCGGCCCTGGCTGCGGCTTCGACACCCGCGTTGCCGGCCAGCACGATCAGGTCGGCCAGCGACACCTGCTTGCCGCCGGTCTGCGCGGCATTGAACCCGGCGCGGATACCTTCCAGCACGCCCAGCACGCGCGCCAGTTGCGCGGGATCGTTGACGGCCCAGTCCTTCTGCGGCGCCAGGCGGATGCGCGCGCCGTTGGCGCCGCCGCGCCTGTCGCTGCCGCGGTAGGTGGACGCCGACGCCCAGGCCGTGGCCACCAGCTCGCGCACCGGCAGGCCGGCGGCCAGCACCCGCTCCTTCAGCGCAGCGGCGTCGGCCGCGTCGATCAGCGCATGGCTGACCGGGGGCACCGGGTCCTGCCAGATCAGGTCTTCCGCCGGCACTTCGGGGCCCAGGTACAGGGCCTTGGGGCCCATGTCGCGATGGGTCAGCTTGAACCAGGCGCGGGCGTAGGCATCGGCGAATTCATCCGGGTGAGCCAGGAAGTGGCGCGCGATCTTCTCGTAGGCCGGGTCCATGCGTAGCGACAGGTCGGCCGTGGTCATCATCGGCGCGTGCTTTTTGGACGGGTCGTGCGCGTCGGGGATCATGTCCTGCGGCGCCACGTCGCGGGCGCGCCACTGGTGGGCGCCGGCCGGGCTCTTGACCAGGTCCCATTCGTACTGGAACAGCACGCGCAGGTAGCCCATGTCCCAGGTCGTCGGGTTGGGCTTCCACGCGCCTTCGATGCCGCTGGTGGTGGTGTGCACGCCGCGTCCGCTTTCAAACTGGTTGATCCAGCCAAAGCCCATGGCTTCCACGGGCGCGGCCTCGGGCTCGGGGCCGACCAGCCTGGCGTCGCCCGCGCCGTGCGCCTTGCCGAAGGTGTGGCCACCGGCCACCAGGGCCACGGTCTCGTAGTCGTTCATGGCCATGCGGGCAAAGGTCTCGCGCACGTCGCGGCCTGATGCCACCGGGTCGGGCTTGCCGTCCGGGCCTTCGGGGTTCACGTAGATCAGGCCCATCTGCACCGCGGCCAGCGGGTTGTCCAGGTCACGCTCGCCGCTGTAGCGGCTGTGCTCCTTTTCGCTGCTGGCAAGCCACTCGCCTTCGGCGCCCCAGTAGATGTCTTCTTCAGGCGCCCAGACGTCCGCCCGGCCACCGCCGAAGCCAAAGGTTTTGAAGCCCATGGTCTCCATCGCCACGTTGCCGGCCAGCACGTACAGGTCGGCCCACGAGATCGCGTTGCCGTACTTGCGCTTGACCGGCCACAGCAGGCGGCGCGCCTTGTCCAGGTTGCCGTTGTCGGGCCAGCTGTTCAGGGGCGCGAAGCGCTGGCTGCCGCTGCCCGCGCCGCCGCGGCCGTCGGCCGTGCGGTAGGTGCCGGCGCTGTGCCAGGCCATGCGGATGAACAGGCCGCCGTAGTGGCCCCAGTCGGCAGGCCACCAGTCCTGCGAATCGGTCATCAGGACCGCCAGGTCTTTCTTCAGCGCGGCAAAGTCGAGCTTGCGGAAGGCCTGCGCGTAGTTGAAGTCCCGGTCCATCGGGCTGGACACCGGCTGATGCTGGTGCAGCACCGACAGGTTGAGCTGGTTGGGCCACCAGTCACGGTTGGTGCGGCCGGGCTGTCGGGTGGGCTGGGCGGCTTTGGCGGCGCCTGAAAAAGGACATTGGGCTTGGGGGTTGCTCATGGTGGTTCTCCTGAACTGCGGGGGGATGAGCACCCAATGTAGAAATTCGCGAACTATTTGTCGATTAAATCAACTTCATTTCTTTGATAGATATTGTCAATTTATAGATTCAGGGCGCCAGCCGTCCCTGCACCAGGCCCACCTGCCGGGCGCAGCGCGCGGCCAGCTGGCCGTCGTGCGTGACCATGACGAAGGCCGTGCCGTGGTCGCGCGCCAGGCGCAGCATCAGCTCGAACACGCCGTCGGCCGTGGCGCGGTCCAGGTTGCCCGTGGGCTCGTCGGCCAGCACGCAGGCCGGCCGCGTGACCAGCGCCCGCGCGATGGCCACGCGCTGGCGCTCGCCGCCGGACAGCTCGGCCGGACGGTGGTGCAGCCGCCCGGCCAGGCCCACTTCGGCCAGGATCTGCTGCGCGGCCTGCGCCGCCTGCTCGCGCGGCATGCGGCGGATCCACAGCGGCATGGCCACGTTGTCCAGCGCGCTGAATTCCGGCAGCAGGTGGTGGAACTGGTAGACGAAGCCCAGGTGCGCGTTGCGCAGACGCCCCTGCGCCGCTGCGTCCAGCTCGGCCAGCGGCTGGCCCATGAGCTGCACCGTGCCGGCTGTGGGCGCGTCCAGCCCGCCCAGCAGGTGCAGCAGCGTGCTCTTGCCCGAGCCGGAGGCACCGACGATGGCCAGCGTTTCGCCGGCATGCACGTCCATGTCCACGCCGCCCAGCACGGTGACGTCGATCAGGCCTTCGTGAAAGCGCTTGGTCAGGCCGCGCGCCGCAAGCACTGTTTTGACGGGATCACTCATAGCGCAGCGCCTCTGCCGGGTTGACGCGGCTGGCGCGCCAGCTCGGGTAGATGGTGGCGGCAAACGCCAGCACCAGCGATATCACGGCCACCGGCACGATGTCGCCGTTCTGCGGGTCGCTGGGCATGTGGCTGATGAGGTAGATGTCCTTGGGCAGGAAGCTCGCCTGGAACAGGCGCTCCAGCGCCGGCACGATCACGTCGATGTTGAACGCGATGCCCAGCCCCAGCAGCAGCCCGGCCAGTGTGCCAATCACGCCCACCATCGCCCCCTGCACCATGAACACCCCCATGATGCTGGACGGGCTGGCCCCCAGCGTGCGCAGGATGGCAATGTCGGCGCGCTTGTCGGTCACGGTCATGACCAGCGTGCTGACCAGGTTGAACGCCGCCACGGCCACGATCAGCGTGAGGATGATGAACATCATGCGTTTTTCAAGCTGCACGGCGGCGAACCAGGTGCGGTTCTGGCGCGTCCAGTCGCGCAGCAGCACGCGGCCGGTGATCATGGGGCTGAGCTCGTCCACCACGCCGCGGGCCCGGTGCAGGTCCTTGAGCTTCAGGCGGATGCCCGTGGGGCCTTCGAGCCGAAAGATCAGCGCCGCATCGTCGATGTGCAGCATGGCCAGGGCCGAGTCGTATTCGTAGTGGCCGGAGTCAAAGGTGCCCACCACGGTCATCTGCTTCAGGCGCGGCACCACGCCGGCAGGCGTGACCTGGCCGCTGGGCGCGATCAGCGTCACCGCGTCGCCCTCGCGCACGCCCAGCGAGCGCGCCAGCTCGCCGCCCAGCACGATGCCGAACGCGCCCGGCTGCAGGCGTGACAGCACGGTGTCGCGCAGCACGCCGGCCAGGTCGGTCACCTCGGGCTCGCGCGCGGGGTCGATGCCGCGCACCAGCACGCCCTTCATGTCTTCGCCGCGGGCCAGCAGCGCCTGCGCCGCCACGAACGGCGCGATGCCCGTCACCTCGGGGTGGCGCTTGACCTCGGCCATGGTGCGGCTCACGTCCGGCAGCGCGCCGCCGCCGGGCTCGAAGATCTCGATGTGCGACACCACGCTGAGCATGCGGTCGCGCACCTCTTTCTGGAAGCCGTTCATCACCGACAGCACGATGATGAGCGCGGCCACCCCGAGCGCGATGCCCAGCATGGACACGCCCGAGATGAACGAGATGAAGCCGTTGCGCCGGGTCGCGCGGCCCGCACGGGTGTAGCGCCAGCCCAGGGCCAGCTCGTAGGGAACTTGCATGAAAAAGCGTGATGGAAGGGTCGCGGGATTGTTACATCCCGGACAATAGCGGCATGTCGGACAGCTCCCACTTGTTGATCCCCTTTGCCGCATGCAGTTCCGACGGGTGCCGCGAGGCGCTGCGCGCGCTGTCCCTGCCCCACCTGGAAAAGCTGCTGGCACGGCTGACCCCGACGCTGACCGACAGCGGCACGGACGACGCCCTGTCGCCACCGCACGAGCGTGCGCTGGCGCGGGCCTACGGTCTGTCCGCACCCGACGGCTGCCTGCCCTGGGCGGCCCTGCAGGCACAGGCGCAGTTGCAATCGGCCAGGGAAGCCGGCGGCGCCTGGGCCTGGATCACGCCCTGCCACTGGCGCATGGGCAGCGGGGGCACGCAGATGCTGCACCCGCAGACGCTGCAGCTGACCGCACAGGAGGCCCGCACGCTGCTGGAGTCCATGCAGCCGTTCTTTACCCAGGACGGCATCGCCCTGGAATACGAGGCGCCCACGCTCTGGCTGGCGCGGGGCGAGCTGTTCCGAGGCCTGCCCACCGCGTCGCTGGACCGGGTGATCGGCCGCGACGTGAACGCCTGGATGGCCCAGGGCGATGCGGCACGGCCGCTGCGGCGCCTGCAGTCCGAAATGCAGATGCTGCTGTACACCCACCCGGTCAACGAAGCGCGCGAACGCGGCGGGCTGCTGACCGTCAACTCCTTCTGGGCCAGCGGTACGGGCGCACTGCCACCCGACGCAGGCCCTGCGCCGCCGGGCCTGCGCGTGTCCCACTACCTGGGCGAACCGGCGCTGCGCGGCGACTGGGCCGCCTGGTCCGAAGCCTGGCGCACGCTGGACGCCGGGCCCTGCGCCCGTTTGCTGGCAGACCTGGACGGTGGCGCCCGCCTGCTGCTCACGCTGTGCGGCGAGCGCAGCGCGCAAACTTTTGAATCGCTGCCGCGCAGCCTGTTCCGCCAGGTGGCCAGCCGCCTGGCGCGCACGCCGCTGGCAACCTGGCTCGACCCCTTATGAAAATCATCGACAGAGACGTTCCGCCCCGCGCTGCCTGGGCGCTGGAACAGGCGGGCGTGCACCCGCTGCTGGCGCGCCTGTATGCGGCGCGCGGCGTGTCCACCCGCGACGAGCTGGACGACGGCCTGGCACGGCTGCTCGCGCCCGCCGGCCTGAAGGGCGCGCAGGACGCCGCCGTGATGCTGGCCGATGCCATCCAGGCCGGCACGCGCATGTGCGTGGTGGCCGACTACGACTGTGACGGCGCCACCGCCTGCGCCGTGGCCATTCGCGGCCTGCGCCTGCTGGGCGCGCAGCACGTGGGCTACCTGGTGCCCGACCGCGTGGTGGACGGCTACGGCCTGACGCCGCCGATCGCGCAGCGCGTGAAGGACAGCGGCGCGCAACTGCTCATTACCGTGGACAACGGCATCGCCAGCGTCGAAGGCGTGGCCGCGGCCAACGCCCTGGGCGTGCCCGTGTTGGTGACCGACCACCACCTGCCCGGCGCGCAGTTGCCTGATGCGGCGGTCATCGTCAACCCCAACCAGCCCGGCTGCACGTTCGAGAGCAAGTCCATCGCGGGCGTGGGCGTGATGTTCTACGTGCTGATGGCGCTGCGCGGCGAGCTGCGCGCGCGCGGTGTCTTTGACCAGGCCACCCAACCGAAGCTGGACGCCTTGTTGCCGCTGGTGGCGCTTGGCACCGTGGCCGACGTCGTGCGGCTGGACCCCAACAACCGCCGCCTGGTGGCGCAGGGCCTGCGCCGTATCCGGGCCGGCGCCCTGCCTGTCGGGCTGGCCGCGCTGTTCAGGGCGGCGGGCCGCGACGCGCGCACGGCCACCACGTTCGACTTCGGCTTCGCGCTGGGTCCGCGCATCAACGCGGCCGGCCGGCTCCAGGATATGACGCTGGGCATCGAATGCCTGCTGACCGACGACCCTTCGCGCGCGCTGGAACTGGCGCAGCGGCTGGACGGCATCAACCGCGAACGCCGCGAGATCGAAAGCGGCATGCGCGAACAGGCCATGCAGATCGCCGAATCGCTGTTCGACGCCGGTGACGACGGCCTGCAGCAGCCGCCGCCCGCCATCGTGGTGTTCGACCCCGACTTCCATGAAGGCGTGGTGGGCATCGTGGCGGGGCGGCTGAAGGACAAGCTGCACCGCCCCACCTTCGTGTTCGCGGCCAGCCAGGCGCCTGGCAAGGAACATGAGCTCAAGGGCTCGGGCCGCTCGATCCCCGGCTTTCACCTGCGCGACGCGCTGGACCTGGTGGCCAAGCGCCACCCCGGCGTGCTGTCGCGCTTTGGGGGCCACGCCATGGCAGCCGGCTGCACGCTGGACGAGGAGCACCTGGACACCTTCGAGCAGGCTTTCACCCAGGTCGCGCAGGAATGGCTGGACAAGGCGACGCTGCTGCGCCGCATCGACACCGACGGTCCGCTCGCGCCCGAGTACCGGCGCGCCGACGTGGTGGACACGCTGCATGCCGAGGTCTGGGGCCAGGGCTTCGCGCCGCCGATGTTCAGCGAGGTGGTGGAAATCGTGTCGCAGCGGCTGGTGGGCGAAAAGCACCTGTCGCTGAAGATGAAGCACCAGGGCCAGCCGGTGGACGGCATCTGGTTCGGCCACACCGATCCGCTGCCCGCGCGGGTCAGGCTGGCGTTCCGGCTGGATGCCGACGAATGGCAGGGGACCCGGCGCGTGCGCTTTCTGGTGGAAGCGGCCGAGGTCTGATCAGGCGTGGTGCACCACGGTGCGCGCCCAGTGCTGCGCATCGTCGAAATACGCAAACAGCTGCACCGCCACCTCGCGCAGGCGGTCGTCGTCCATGGTGTGGGCGCGGGCCAGCTGCCACAGCGCGTATTCGCGGTCGCCCAGCATCATGGCCGAGCTGACGCAGCGGCCATGGCCCGCCATCAGCAGCGTGAAGGTGGCGAGCAGCTCGGTAGGCCAGTAGCGCGGCGGCTGCAGTTCATGCAGATCGTGGTCGTGATCATCGATCCCGGCGGTCAGTGAGTGCTGGCGCGGGCCCGCCGCGGCGGCGGAAACATCCATGGAAGCGATTGCGTTGGCCATGATGAACTCCTGCAGTCAAACAATCAGTGCACGCCGCGGGTGTAGTAGGTCACGGGCACCATCGCGGCAATCTGGTTTCGTGCGGGCGCGGCATACGCGGATGGCGCCGGCTGGGCAGTATCGATCGTGAGCAGGGCCGACATCGTTGCGGCGGAGGGCGCGGGCTGCCGGCCGAACGCGGTGGCCACCTGGCTCGCGCAGGCGGCGTAGCTCGCGCGCCGGTCGCTGTCCAGGCAGTCCAGCACCGCCAGTCGCTGGACCTTGGCCGCCGCATGCTGTGCCTGCGCCGTGCGGACCTGGCCCGCGCAGACCATGTACATCGCCGCCAGCATGCCGCCGATCAGGGCGAGCGAAGCTGCCAGAAACAGGCTTTCGCGAGGGGAATCCTGAATCTTGTTGAGCAGGTCGAACAGCATTTGGAAGCTCCTGTGGTGTTGGAGTGAATGCTAGGAACCGGCCTGTTTCCCTCCGTACAGTGAGGAACTTGTCGTGATGTAGGACAAAATCGCGGCGCACTGCCGTCGCTGCTACGACAGGTAGCCGGCCTCGCGCTGGTGCCGCAGTGCCAGCACCGCCACCGCATCGGCGTCCCTGTCGTACTGGTAGAGCGCGAGATAGCCCGAGCTGCCCCGCGAAATGACCAGCTCGCGCAGCCCCTGCTCCAGCGGCCGGCCCACCAGGGGATGCGCCGTGAGAATCTCCAGCCCATGGGCGATGACCTCGGCGGTGCGGGCCGCCTCGTGCGGCAGTTGCTCCGCCAGAAAGTCGTGCAACCGGTCGATATCGTCCAGCGCCCGCAGCGTGAAAACGAGCCGTGTCACCGGCCAGGCTTGACGAGATTCCGCAGGCTTTTGGCCCGGGGCCGCGCGGGCCGCTCGCCCCGCGCCTTCGCACGCAGGTAGCCCAGCACTTCGTCGCCGTCGAAAGCCTTGCCGCTTTCGATCATCTGCGTGCGGGCTGCCAGCGCCTCCTGAATGAACGCGTCCTGCTTTTCCTGGCCATGCAGATGGGCCTCGATGGCCTCGACCATGAAGGCGTGGGCTGACGTGCCATGGCTTGCCGCCTGGGCTTCAACACGCGCGCGGGTCGCATCGGAAAGTTTGACGGAGACGGTCCGCATAAGCAGCCTCATTCAGCAAAAGGTGACACCATGGTAACACCGGCTAACATTTCCCGCGTCATGGAAGAACACCCCCTCCCCCCCGCCGCGCTGATCGGCTGGCATTCGATGTTCATGGGCGTGGCGCTGCTCGCCTCGGCCCGGTCCAAGGACCACCGCGCGCGCAACGGCGCCTGCATCGCCTCGCCCGACCACCGCATCATTGGCGTGGGCTACAACGGCCTGCCGCGCGGCTGCGACGACCAGGACCCGGTCTACTGGTCCGACAACGACGACGACCCTTTCCGTTCGCGCCACAGCTATGTGGTGCATGCCGAGGTCAACGCCATCCTGAACTGCGTGGTGCTGCCGCTGAAGAACGCCACGATCTATGCCACGCAGTTCCCCTGCCCGCGCTGCGCGCAGGCCATCATCCAGGCCGGCATCCAGTCGGTGATCTACCTGCGCGAAAAGCCGCACCATGCCCAGCACAATGCGGCGGCGCTGAAGATGTTCGACGCCAGCGGCGTCGCCTGCCGGCCGCTGCAGGCGGTGGACCCGGCTGCGCACGAGTGGGCCGTCGCCTTCAGCGCGGGCGCGCAGCCCGAGCGACCCGCGCGATGAAAATCCCCGTGCTGCGCGACGCCACCATTGCGGACACCGTCCGCGCCAGGCCCTACAGCGGACGCGGCGTGGGCATCCACGGGTTGCCGCAGGTGCTGACCCGGCCGGACCTGATGCGCAGCGACATCACCAGCGGCAGGCCGGGAACGCCCATCCTGCTGACCCTGCGCCTGCATGCCGCGGGCAACCGGTTTGCGCCGCTGGCCAATGCCGCCGTGCATATCTCCCACTGCGACCGCGACGGCCTGCAAGCCGCCGGGCGTGCTCTGCAGGGCGTGCAGATCGCGGATGCCCATGGCGAGGTGACCTTCCAGACGGTCTATCCCGGCTGGCAGATCGGCCAGGGTACGGGCCTGCAGTGCCGTGTGTTCATCACCGGCGCGGACAACGGCCTGCAGGTGGCGGCGTTTCGCATCCAGCTGCCGCGCGACGTCAGCGATGCCGTGCACCGCACCGCCGGCTATGCGCTGCGCGGCCCCAGCCTGGAAGGGTCCGAGCCCAGCCTGTTGGGCGCTTCACTGAGGCGCATCTTTGGTGGGGTGAGCCCCCAGGTGATGGCCCGCGTGGTGGGCAACCCGGCCGGCATTCTGGCGGCCGACGCCGCCGTGGCGGTCGCGCTGCGCGACTGAAGCGCGTTCAGCGGCCCGCGATGCGGGTGCGCGCGATCAACCGGTCGTCGCCCAGCACGATCAGCGCGAACAGCAGTTCGTCCAGGTTGGCCGCGTGCGCGGTCTTGCGCGCGAGAAGCGGCGTGGCTTTCGGGTCCAGCACGACGAAGTCGGCCTCGCAGCCCGGCTGCAGGTTGCCGATCACGCCATCCAGCCCCAGCGCCTGCGCGGCGCCGGCCGTGTGCTGCCACCACAGCGCCTGCGGGCCCAGGCTCAGGCCGGGCTTGGTCTGCCCTTCGCGCCCCACGTAGTACGCGGCCAGCATGGTGTGGAACGGGCTGAAGCTGGTGCCGCCGCCCACGTCGCTGGCCAGGCCGTATTTGAAGCCGATGCGGTCCGCGCCCTCGTAGTCGAAGAAACCGCTGCCCAGGAACAGGTTGCTCGTGGGGCTGACGGCCGCCGCGGCGCCCGTGCTGCGCATCAGCGCACGGTCGTCGTCGTCGAAGTGGATGCAGTGCGCGTAGATCGCGCGGTCTCGCATCAGGCCGAAATCGTCGTAGATCGACAGGTAGCTGCGCGATTGCGGGAACAGCTCGCGCGCCCATTTGATTTCGTCCTGGTTCTCGGCCACGTGCGACTGGATCCAGACGTCGGGGTATTTGGCTGCCAGCTCGCCCGCGCCGCGCAGCTGCGCCTCGGTGCAACTGGGTGCGAAACGCGGTGTGATCGCGTAGCCCAGGCGGTCGGTGCCGTGCCACTTTTTGATCAACGATTCGGTGTCGGCCAGCGACTGCTGCGTTTCGTCGCGCACGCCGTCGGGCGAATGGCGGTCCTGCAGCACCTTGCCCGCGATCATGCGCAGTCCGCGCTGCTGCGACGCGCCCATGAGCGCATCGACCGAGGACGGGTGCGACGTGCAGAACGTCAGCGCGGTGGTGACGCCGTTGCGCTGCAGCTCGTCCAGGAACACATCGGCCACGCCCTGTGCATAGGCGGCGTCGGCAAAGCGCGATTCGTGGGGGAAGGTGTAGTTCTCGAGCCAGGGCAACAGGCCCTCGGCCGGCGAGCCGATCACGTCGGTCTGCGGGAAGTGGATGTGCAGGTCCACGAAGCCCGGCGCGATGATCTGGCCGCGCAGGTCTTCGACCGTGACGCCGGGGAAGTTACCCACCAGTGCGCTGTACGCGCCCACCGCGCGAACCACCTCGCGCCCGGTGGCATCGGGGCCCGTGACGAGCAGGCCGTCTTCTTCATACACCGCCGAACGGTCGTCGGCAAAACGCAGGATGGCGGATCGAAAGGCTTTCATTCAGGACCTGGATCCCGGGTCGGGCCCGGGATGACGTGATTGGCAATCACGTCATTTTGCGGCCTTGCCCTGCGCGCCCGATACGAGAAAGTTCATGGACTGTATCTGCGAATCCGTCATGACCTGCCCTGCAGGCAGCATGGCCCTACCGTCGTTGTCGATGATCGGACCGGTGAACGGGTGCAGCTTGCCGGCGGCAATGTCGCGCTGGCGCGCCAGCACTTCGTCCTGCACCGTTTTGGGCACCTTGGGGCCGAAGTCGCCGACGCGGATCATGCCCTCTTTGACACCGCCCCAGACGTTGCCGCTCTTCCAGCTGCCGTCCAGCACGGCACGCGCGCGCTGCGTGTAGTACGCGCCCCATTGGTGTGTGACGGCAGCGATCTGGGCGTCGGGGCCGAATTTGCGCATGTCGGAGTGGTAGGCCACGGCCATCCTGCCGCGTTCCTGCGCGGCGGCCATGACGGCGGTGGAGCCGGTGTGGAACGCGATCACGTCCACATCCTGGTTGAACAGGCTCATGGCCGCGTCGCGTTCGCGCGGCGGGTCGAACCATGCGTTGAGCCACACGACCTTGACTTGCGCCTGCGGGTTGACCGATCGCATGCCCAGCGTGAACGCGTTGATGCCCTGCAGCACTTCGGGGATGGGAAAGCCCGCGACGTAGCCGGCCACGTTCGTCTTCGTCATGCGGCCGGCGGCGATGCCGGCCAGGTAACGGCCCTCGTAGTAACGGGCGTTGGCCGTGGCGACGTTGGGGGCCTGCTTGTAGCCGGTGACGGACTCGAACTTCACGTCGGGGAAGTCGCGCGCCACCTTGAGCGTGGGCTCCATGTAGCCGAAGCTGGGCGTGAAGATGAGCTTGTGGCCCGTGGCCGCCAGGTCGCGGATCACGCGTTCGGCGTCGGCGCCTTCGGCAACGTTTTCAACGGCAGTCGTCTGGACGGCACCGTCCAGAGCGGCCTGCACGGCTTTGCGGGCTTCTTCGTGCTGGCGTACCCAGCCCGCTTCGGTGATGGGCGTGACATAGACAAAGCCGACCTTCAAACGTTCGGCCGGACGGGGGCTGGGTTGTGAAAAAGCGGGAAGTAAAAAGCAGGCGGCCGCCAGCGCGGCTGCGAGGTTTTTGTACATGGTGTTCCTCTACATGGCCCCGGAGATGACAAAAGAAAAAGGCCGCCGGGGCGCGACCTTTGTGCCGTGATTTTAACCGCCGTTAGACTTGCGGCCCATGAGCTCCCCCACCCCGGCCGACCCGCGACTCAGCCAGGACCTGCACGCCGCCGCCGTGGCCGGCGATGCCGAAGCCCAGGCCGTTCTGGGGCAGTGGCTGCTGGACGGGCGCGACGGCACGCCTGAACCCGAACAGGCGCTGCAATGGTTCCTGAAGGCTGCCGCGCAGCAGCACGCCATGGGCATGAACATGGTGGGCCGCTGCCATGAGAACGGCTGGGGCACGCCGGTGGACTTCTTTGCCGCCGCCAACTGGTACCGCCAGGCCGCGCGCAAGGGGCTGGACGCGGCCATGTACAACTACGCCAACCTGCTGCAGTCCGGCCGGGGCGTCGCGCAGGACCATGCGACGGCGGTGGCGCTGTACCGCGATGCGGCCGACATGGGCCACGCCAAATCCATGACCAAGATCGGCCGCTACTACGAGGACGGGCTGGTGCTTGAGAAGGACGCCGACCTTGCCTTCTTCTGCTACCGCGAGGCCGCTTTGGGCGGCGACTTTCGCGGCATGTTCAGCTACGCCGGCATGCTGGCCGCGCGCGGGCAGATGGACGAGGCACTGCAGTGGCTGGCCAAGGTCCCGCTCACGGCCACGCCGCGCTACAAGGCGCAGGCGGGCGCGCTGCTGCTGCAGTCGCCGTACGAAGGCTTCCGGCGCATCGGGCAGCAGATGCTGGATCAGGCAAACGAGGCAAAGCAGGCGTCCAGCCTGTCCACATAAGCGCGTTTTGTCGCGGCGTCGGCAAAACTGCCCTCGAAGCTGTTGCGCGCCAGCATGTAGGCGTGCCGCGCCGTGAGCCCCGTGGCCGCGAAGGTCTGCAGGAAGTTCTCGTTCATGTAGCCGCCGAAATACGCCGGGTCGTCGGAGTTGACCGTGGCGGCCAGGCCTGCGTCCAGCAGCGCGCCGATGTTGTGCTGCGCCAGCGTGGGGAATACGCACAGCTTGAGGTTGGACAGCGGACACACGGTGAGCGGCACGCGGTCCTGCGCCAGCCGCTTCATGAGCACGGGATCTTTCACCGACTGCACACCGTGGTCGATCCGCTCGGCCTTCAGCACGTCCAGCGCGGACCAGATGTATTCGGGCGGGCCCTCCTCGCCCGCATGGGCGACGATGTGCAGGCCCAGTTCACGGCACCTGGCGAACACGCGCGCGAACTTTTCGGGCGGATGCCCCACCTCGCTGGAATCCAGCCCCACGCCGATGAACTTGCTGCGAAACGGCAGCGCCTGCTCCAGCGTGACAAAGGCATCTTCTTCGCTCAGGTGGCGCAGAAAGCACAGGATCAGCGACGCGTTGACGCCCAGCTTGTCTTGGGCGTCCAAGCAGGCGCTGTGCAACCCGTTCACCACCGTGGCCATCATCACGCCGCGCGCCGTGTGCGTCTGCGGGTCGAAGAACATCTCGGTGTGGATCACGTTGTCGGCCTGCGCGCGCAACAGATAGGCCCAGGCCATTTCATAGAAGTCCTGCTCGGTCAGCAGCACGCTGGCGCCCGCGTAGTAAATATCCAGAAAACTCTGCAGGTTGGTGAACGCGTAGGCGCGGCGCAGTTCTTCGACGCTGGTGTACGGAATCTTCACGCTGTTGCGCTGCGCCAGCGCGAAGATCAGCTCGGGCTCCAGCGAGCCTTCGATGTGCATGTGCAGTTCGGCCTTTGGCATGGCGCACAGCAGCGCGGGCAGCTTGTCAGGGGCGATGGCGGGAATCATGGGAATGGTGTTCATCAGCAGACTCCAAAGGTGATGCCCAGTTGCTTGAGGTGGCGGCGGTAGGCTGACGATGCCTTGTCCGCTGCCGTGTGCAGCTCGGCGCGCAGGTCCAGCGGCAGCTGCGCGGGGCGCTGCGACTCCAGCACCGGCTTGTCCTGCATGAAGATGCCGTGCTGGAACGCGCGCAGCGTCTCGTCGGCCGATTCAAAGTCCGCCACGGCCAGGCGGAACCAGACGCGGCTGGTCTCGGGCGTGACGGGGCAGATGTACAGCGCGATGGACTCGCGGTAGCCGGCAATAGCGACAGCGGCCGCGTCGGGCACCTTGGTCAGCACGGCCGCGTAGGGCGCCGTGACCTCATAGGTGTATTCGACCTGCGCCGGCGCGGTGGAATGCAGGTTGGACTGTGGCTGCCAGGCCTTGCATTGCGTGGCGATCAGGCCCGTCGATGTGGGCTCTACGGTGTAGTCGTCAATGGCCGCCGCGCTGCGCATGCCCAGCGAGCCTTCATGCACAAAGCCGAAATGCGCCATGTCCAGAAAGTTCTCGACGATACGCGGTGCACTGGCCGCCACGTCGTAGGGGCCGCAGTTGAGCTTGCGCAGCCGGGCGTCGTGTTCGGCGGCAAAGGCTGGCAGCGCCACATCGGCCCCCGCCATCTGCACCCATATCAGGCCATGCGCGTCTTGCGCCGCATAAGCCCGCGCACAGTGCGTCGCCGGCGGCGTGAACGCGGGTAGCGCCGGCACGTGCACGCACTGCGCGTCCGCGCCAAAGCGCCAGCCGTGGTACGGGCACTCCAGCGTGCCGCCCTCCACCCGCCCCAGCGACAGCCGCGCGCCGCGGTGCGGACACTGGTCGCGCCAGGCGTGCACCGCGCCCGCTCCGTCGCGCCACAGCACCAGATCATGACCCAGCAATTGCACAGCCACAGGCGCGCCGGCCAGTTCACGGGACAAAGCCACAGGGTGCCAGTGGTGCGCTTCGATCATCGGGACATCGCGGGTATTGGGTAGGGACCATTGTCTGGCAAGATCGATGCCCAGGGAGGCCACTGCGCCATGACGGAAAGCGATCTTTTGCAACTGCTGGCGCGCGGCGAGGACAGCCGCCACCAATTCAAGCACGACCAGACCAACGCCGACGGCCTGGCGGCGGAACTGGCGGCATTCGCCAACAGCGGCGGCGGCACGCTGTTCATGGGCGTGGCGGACAACGGCAGCGTCACAGGGCTGGACGCCACCGCCATCCGCCGGCTGAACCAGCTGGTCAGCAACACGGCGAGCCAGCATGTGCGCCCGCCCCTCACGCCACTGAGCCACAACGTCCAGACACCGGACGGTGTGGTGATGGTCGTGGCGGTGCCCGACGGGCTGAACAAGCCGTACATGGACCTGCAGGGCCGGGTATGGGTCAAGAGCGGCGCCGACAAACGCCACGTCACGTCGCGCGAGGAAATGCAGCGCATGTTCCAGCGCGCCGGCCTGTTGCAGGCCGACCTGGTACCGGTACGCGATGCCACGGTGAGCGACATCGACGAGCGGGAGTTGGCGCGGTACTTCGAGCGGCGTTACGGCCAGAGTCTGGAACAGGCAGGGCTGCCACTCACCCAGTTGATGGAAAACCTTCAACTCGCGCAGGACGGCGTGCCCAATCTGGCTGGGCTGCTGCTTTTCGGCAAGGCACCTCAACGGCGGCTGCCTGTCTGCCAGATCGGCGCGGTGTGGTTCCCCGGCACCTTTCTGGGCGACTCGCAATATCTGGACAGCGAGAACATCGAAGGCACGCTGCAAGAGCAGTTCCGGCGCGGCCTTGCATTCATCAAGCGCAGCCTGCACCATGTGCAGGGGAACAGGGGCTTCAACACGCTAGGGCAACTGGAGGTGCCCGAAGAGGCTTTTGTCGAACTGCTGGTCAACGCGTTGGTGCATCGCGACTTTCTGGTCAGCGCAACGATCCGGCTGTTCGTATTCGCCGATCGTGTCGAAATCATCAGCCCCGGCCACCTGCCCGACAGCCTCACGGCGCAGCAGATTCGCGGCGGCCTGTCCAACCGCCGCAACAAGATACTGGCCGGCCATGCAGCGCACATCCTGCCCTACCGCGGCCTGGGCACGGGCGTGCCGCGGGCGCTGGTGGCGTGGCCCCAAATTGATCTGATGGATGAACGCGAGGCCAACCAGTTCCGGGCTGTGGTGTGGCGGGTCACCCCGCAAGTCACCCCGCAAGTCACCCCGCAAGTCACCCCGCAAGTCACCCCGCAAGTCACCCCGCAAGTCACCGCTGAAGTCATGGGCCTGCTGGCGGTCATGGATGGCGAGATGAAACGTGCCGACATCCAGGCAACACTGGGCTTGAAAGACCGGGAGCATTTCCGCACGGCCTACCTTGCCCCCGCCATGTCGGAAGGCTTGGTCGAGATGACAGTCCCCGACAAACCCCAGAGCCGACTGCAGCGTTATCGGCTCACCCCCGCGGGCCGCGCCCTGCTAAAAGAGCCGCAGAAATAACAAAGGGGCCGCCGCGGCGGCCCCTTTCGGGAATGCGTGGATCCGGCTGCGCCGGTCCACTGCATTGCCCCCCAGCGGGGGGAGGCGCCGAAGGCGCTTCGGGGGGCGTTATTTTTTATCGCCCGGCACCTTGCCTTCCACGCCCTTGACGTAGAAGTTGATGCCGCTCAGGAACTTGTCGTCGGCAACGGCGTCTTTCGCCACCACCTCCTTGCCGTCCTGGCCGACGATCGGGCCCTTCCAGATGGCAAAGGTGCCGTCCGTCAGGCCCTTCTTGATGTCGGCGATCTTGGTCTTGGTCTCGTCGGGCACGTCGGCGGCGATGGACACCATGTCGATCGCGCCTTCCTTGACGCCCCACCACACGCCCGTGCCGCCGGTCCACTTGTTCTCCAGCGCGTCACGCGTGGCCTTGATGTAGTACGGACCCCAGTTGATGATGGCCGAACCCAGGTGGGCCTTGGGGCCGTAGGCGGTCATGTCGCTGTCCCAGCCGAAGGCGCGCTTGTTCATCTTCTCGGCCGTCTGCAGCACGGCGGACGAGTCGGTGTTCTGGAACAGCACGTCGGCGCCGCCGTTGATCAGCGAGGTGGCCGCTTCGGTTTCCTTGGGCGGGTTGAACCATTCATTCACCCATACGACCTTGGTCTTGATCTTGGGGTTGACCGACTGCGCGCCCAGCGTGAAGCTGTTGATGTTGCGCACGACTTCAGGAATCGGGATCGATGCGACCACGCCCAGCGTGTTGGACTTGGTCATCTTGCCGGCGATCACGCCGGCCATGTACGCGCCTTCGTACGTGCGGCTGTCGTAGGTGCGCATGTTCTCTGCCTGCTTGTAGCCGGTGGCATGCTCGAACTTGACGGCCTTGTTGTCGGCGGCGACCTTGAGCATGGGCTCCATGTAGCCGAAGGTGGTGCCGAAGATCAGCTTGTTGCCCTGGGCAGCCATGTCGCGGATCACGCGCTCGGCGTCGGCGGACTCGGGCACCTTCTCGACGAAGCTGGTGACGACCTTGTCGCCGAATTCCTTTTCGATCGCCTTGCGGCCGTTGTCGTGGGCAAAGGTCCAGCCGCCGTCACCCACCGGGCCGACGTAGGCGAATGCGATCTTCAGCGGCTCGGGCTTGGGCGCAGGGGCGGCCACCGGAGCCGGTGCCGGCGCAGGCGCGGGCTCTTCCTTCTTGCCGCAGGCCACCAGGGCGGCGGCCGCAGCGGACAGCGCCGCGACTTTCAGCAGGGAACGTTTCTTCAGATCGGTCATGTCAGGTCCTTCTCCAGGGTTTTTTACGCGACGGGGTGAAAAAGCAAATTATGAACCGGGGTAGAACGGCTTTCCAAGCGAGGCGGGCATATTGACCCGTATCCACGCCGGGTTGCGCGAGATCAGCGCCAGTACCACGATGGTTGCAATGTAGGGCAGCATCGTGAGGAACTGGCTCGGTACTTCGACGCCGATGCCCTGCAGATGGAACTGCAGCATGGTTACACCCCCGAACAGGTACGCACCAAGCAACACGCGTGCCGGGCGCCAGGTGGCAAAGGTCGTGAGCGCCAGCGCGATCCAGCCCTTGCCGGCCACCATGCCCTCGACCCACAGCGGGGTGTAGATGACGGCGATGTAGGCCCCGGCCAGCCCGCACAGCGCGCCGCCGGCCACCACGGCCGCCAGACGGATGCGGCGCACGGGGTAGCCCAGCGCATGCGCCGATTCGGGCGATTCGCCGACCGAACGCAGCACCAGCCCGGCGCGCGAGCGGTACAGGAACCAGATCAGCCCCGCGACCAGCAGCATGGCCACATACACCATGGGATGCTGACGGAACAGCGCCGGCCCCAGCACCGGGATGTCGCCCAGCAGCGGGATGTGGAACTGCGGCCGCTCGGGCAGCTTTTCCTGCACATATTTGATGCCGGCAAACGCAGAGAAGCCCGCGCCGAACAGGCTCAGCGCCAGCCCGGTCGCGTACTGGTTGGTGTTGAGCCAGATCACCAGCACGCCAAAGATGGCGGCCAGCAGCGCGCCCGCGCCCATGCCGGCCGCAAAGCCCATGAGGTCGCTGCCCGTGTGCACCACGGCGGCAAACCCCGCGATGGCCGAGCACAGCATCATGCCCTCGGCCCCCAGGTTGACGACGCCGGCTTTCTCGTTGATCAACAGGCCCAGGGCCGCGATGGCCAGCACGGTGCCGGCGTTCAATGTGGCGGCGAAGAGGAGGGCGTAGCTTTCCATCAGTTGGCTCCCTTAAGGGCAGGCTGCGCGCCGGTGAAACGAATGCGGTAAGCAATGAGCGTGTCACACGCCAGCAGCGTGAACAGCAGCAGGCCCTGGAACACACCGGTCAGCGACTTGGGCAGGCCCAGGCGCGACTGCGCAAGCTCACCGCCGATGTAGAACATGCTCATGAGAATTGCCGAGAAGATCATGCCCACCGGGTGCAGCCGCCCGACAAACGCCACGATGATGGCCGCGAAGCCGTAGCCAGCTGGCACATACGGCGTGAGCTGGCCGATGGGGCCCGCTACCTCCAGCGCACCGGCCAGGCCGGCTGCGCCCCCGGACGTGAGCAGCGCGATCCACAGCGCCTTGCGCGACGAAAAGCCCGCGTAGCGCGCCGCCGCCGGGGCCAGCCCGCCGACCTGCTGCGCAAAACCTGCGCGGGTGCGGAACAGGAAGATCCACAGCGCCACCGCCCCGCCCAGCGCCAGCAGCAAGCCGATGCTCACGCGCGAGCCGCTCATGAGCCGCGGAATCTGCGTGATGGACTCGAAGGTCTTGGTCTGGGGGAAGTTGTAGCCCGCCGGGTCCTTCCACGGGCCATACACCAGGTAGCTCAGCACCATGTCGGCCACGTACACCAGCATCAGGCTGACCAGGATTTCACTGGCGTTGAACTTGTCGCGCAACAGCGCCGTGATGCCGGCCCACAGCATGCCGCCCAGCACACCCGCCAGCAGGATCGCGATGACGATCCAGCCGCCGGTCGTCTTGTCGGCCGTCAGCGCCACGCCGCCGGCAAACACCGCGCCGATCACGAACTGGCCTTCGGCGCCGATGTTCCACACGTTGGAGCGGAAGCACACGGCCAACCCCAGCGCGATGACGAGCAGCGGCGTCGCCTTGACCATCAGCTCGCCCAGCGCATACGGCGTCTTGATCGGCTCCCAGAAGAACACCTGCAGGCCGCGCACCGGGTCCTTGCCCAGGGCGGCAAACAGCGCAACACCGATGACGACGGTGATGACCAGCGCCAGCAGCGGCGAGCCCATGGCCCAGGCCTGCGACGGCTGGGGACGGGGTTCAAGCTTGAGCATGGTGTTCCTCCCACAAGCCGCTCATCCATTCACCGATCTGCGTCACCGTGGCGCGCGCGCGGTCGACCGACGGCGACAGGCGGCCCTTGGCAATCACGTGCAGCCGGTCGCTGATCTCGAACAGCTCGTCCAGTTCCTCGCTGACCACAAGCACCGCGCAACCCGCGTCGCGCAGCGCCAGGATCTCGCCGCGGATCTGCGCGGCCGCGCCCACGTCCACGCCCCAGGTGGGCTGCGACACGATCAGCAGCCGGGGTTTGGCGTCGATCTCGCGGCCCACGATGAACTTCTGCAGGTTGCCGCCCGACAGCGACTTGGCCGCCGCGTGGGGGCCGCCCGCCTTAACGTTGAAGCGGCGGATGATGTCCGCGGCCTGCGCCTGCAGCGCCTTGACATTGAGCCAGCCGCCCGCGCCCACGGCGTCGATGCGCGTGAGCAGCAGGTTGTGCGCCAGGCCCAGCGTGGGCACGGCACCGCGGCCCAACCGTTCCTCGGGTACGAAATGCACGCCCAGGGCGCGGCGCGCACCGGGCCCCATGCGCGCGGCGTCCTGGCCGAACACCTGGATCATGGACGCGTCGGCGCGCGTGTCCTCGCCCGACAGCGCATACAGCAGCTCCTTCTGGCCGTTGCCGGACACGCCGGCAATGCCCACCACCTCACCGGCGCGGACCTCAAGCGAGATGCCGTCCAGGTCCACGCCGAACTGGTCTTCACGTGCCAGCGACAGGCCGTTCACGCGCAGCACGGTGTCGCCGGCCTGGCGCGCGTGGTGTTCCAGCGCCGGCGGCTCGGCGCCGATCATCAGGCGCGACAGCGACGCATTGGACTCGACCTGCGGGTTGCACACGCCCGTCACCTTGCCGCCGCGCAGCACCGTGCAGGCCGTGCACAGCTCGCGGATCTCGTGCAGCTTGTGGCTGATGTACAGGATGCTGCAGCCTTCGGACGCGAGCTTCTTGAGCACGACGAACAGCTTTTCGACCGCCTGCGGCGTCAGCACCGACGTGGGCTCGTCCAGGATCAGCAGCTTGGGGTTGGTCAGCAGCGCGCGGATGATTTCCACGCGCTGCATCTCGCCCACGCTCAGCGTGTGCACAGGGCGCGACGGGTCGATGTCCAGGCCGTATTCGGCCGCCTTGGTGGTGATGCTGTGCGTGACCTGGTTGAGCGTGAGGCTCTTGTCCAGGCCCAGCCAGACATTTTCGGCCACGGTCAGCGTGTCGAACAGGCTGAAGTGCTGGAACACCATGCTGATGCCCAAGGCACGCGCCTCCTGCGGGTTGCGGATGTGCACGGGCTGGCCGTTGAACATCACGCTGCCCTCGTCGGGCTTGACGCTGCCGTAGATGATTTTCATCAGCGTCGATTTGCCGGCGCCGTTTTCGCCCAGCACGGCGTGGGTCTCGCCGGGCTGCACGGTCAGCGACACATCACTGTTGGCGACCACCGCAGGGTATCGCTTGGTGATGTGCGCGAGCTGAAGTCGTGGGATGCTCACTCGGGTTGTCTCTCTCTTTATGGTTTTCTCGGGCGGGGTGTCGTCAGTGTGTTTTTCGCAGCGCAGAGGCCACATTCTTTATCCGTTCACGCAACCATTTGGCCGACGCCGACGCGTGCGTCCGCTCGTGCCAGAGCTGGTAGTACATGAGCTGCGGAAAATCGACAGGGCATTCCAGGACCTTCACGGGCAGCTGCTGCGCGAAACGTTCGCAGTACTGCCGCCCGGTGGTCATCACCAGCAAGCTCGATGCCACCATGCCCGGGATCAACCCGAAATGCGGGCAGCGCGCCGTGATGTTGCGGGCCAGCCCCAGGCTGGCCAGGTGCTCGTCGATCACGCCGCGCGCGCCCGGATGGGTGGGCGTGGGGGCGATGTGCTCGGCGGCCAGCCAGTCCTGAACCGACCAGCCACGGCGCACGGCGGGGTGATCGGCCGCCACCAGGCAGGCCACCTCGTCGGCGAACAGGCGGCCCAGGTGCAGGTCCTCGGGCGGCTTGAGCCAGTTGCCCACCACCACGTCCACGTCGCCCTGGGCGAGCTGCGCGTGGTAGTCCGACGCGGCGGACAGCGGGTGGATCTCGATATGGGTCAGCGGCGCCTGCTGCTTGATCTGCGCCACCAGCTGCGGCAGGAACAGCGGATCCAGGTAGTCGCTGGCGGCGACTCGAAAAGTGCCGGCGGACGTCTGCGGGTCGAAGCCGCGTACATCGGTGAACAGCGCCTCTGCGGCACGAAGGATGCTGGCACTGGGCTCGATCATGCGCAGCGCGGCGTCGGTGGGCACCATGCCGGAGCCCGAACGCACCAAAAGCGGGTCCCCCGCCAGGTCGCGCAGGCGCTTGAGCGCGGCGGACACAGCCGGTTGGTGCATGCCCAGGCGGATGGCGGCACGCGAGACGCTGCGTTCAGTCAACACGGTATGCAGGACCCTGATTAAGTGGAGGTCTATCTTGTCGAAAAGTGCTTGATCTCTCATACCCGGGCCTGCATCCTTGTCATATGGCAATGCTTATGTCGTACCCGCAGGGCCGATCTACCCTCACGAGTCACACCCTGCCGGGTTCCACACACACCAAGAGCTACATGGACACCAAAACGATTCGATTCATCCGGCGCGGCGAGCAAGTCCGCGTGGGCAATGTACCACCCGACCGCACGCTTCTGGAAGTGCTGCGCGAGGACCTGGGATGCACCGGAACCAAGGAAGGTTGCGGTGAAGGCGACTGCGGCGCGTGCACCGTCGTCATCGGGGAACTGACGCCAGCGTCAGGGGGCAAAGAACGCGATGGCAAGATCCAGTACAAGGCCATCAACAGCTGCATCCGCCTGGCCCATTCGGTGGACGGCATGGCCGTGTGGACGGTCGAAGACATCGCCGCCGCCGACGGCACGCTGCACCCCGCGCAAGAGGCCATGGTGCAGTGCCACGGCAGCCAGTGCGGCTTCTGCACGCCGGGCTTCGTCATGAGCCTGTTCGGCATGTACCAGAACCGGGTAGTGAATGGCGACGGCTGCATCACGCGCGAGCAGGCGCAGGCCGACCTGTCGGGCAACCTGTGCCGCTGCACGGGCTACCGGCCCATCCTGGATGCGGCCCAGCAGATGCAGGATCTGCCGCGGGTCGTAGTGGATGAAAAGGAATTGCTCGCCCAACTGAAGTCCATTGCCCCGGTGGCCACCGACAGTGCCTACATCGCGCCCCGCACCCTGCCCGCCCTGCTCGCCGCCCGCGCCGCGCATCCCGGCGCGCAGATCGTCGCCGGCTGCACCGACGTGGGCCTGTGGGTGACCAAGATGCACATGCAGTTCCCGCAGGTGCTGGACGTGACGCAGGTCGCGCAGCTGCGCCGCGTGGAGCGGTACAAACACCACATCGCCATCGGCGCCGCCGCCACGCTGACCGAGGCGTTCGACGCGCTGGTGGCCGACCGGCCGCAGCTCGCCACCTTCGCCCGGCGCTTTGCCGGGCTGCCCGTGCGCAACTCCGGCACGCTGGGCGGCAATGTGGCCAATGGCTCGCCCATCGGCGACAGCATGCCGCTGCTGATTGCGCTGGGCGCCAACGTGGTGCTGATGTCGGTGCGCGGCCACCGCGAAATGCCGCTGGAAAAGCTCTATACCGGCTATCGCAAGAACGTCATGGCCGCGGACGAGGTGCTGGCATGGATCAAGGTGCCACTGCCCACCAAAGGCGAAAGGCTCAAGGCGTACAAGATTTCCAAGCGTTATGACGACGACATCTCCGCCGTGTGCCTGGCCATCAACCTGACCGTGACGGAGGGTGTGGTGACGCACGCATCCATCGGCGCGGGGGGCGTGGCCGCCACGCCGGTGCGCGCGGTACAGGCCGAAGCCGCCCTGCTCGGCCAGCCCTGGACGCTGCAGGCAGCTCAGGCTGCCACCGCCGCGCTGCGCAACGAGTTCAAGCCCATCAGCGACATGCGCGCGTCCGCCGCGTACCGCAGCGAGGTGCTGGGCAACCTGATGCAGCGCTACTGGCTCGAAAGCCAGGGCCTGCGGCAGATCAACCTCGAAAGCTTTTCGATGGAGGCGTCGGCATGAACGCGAGCGAAAAATTCCTGGCACAGGCCGCGCCGTCCCCGGCGCCCGCTGCCGGCGTGTCGCGCGCCCACGAAAGCGCGCGCGCCCAGGTGGCCGGCGCCGCGCCCTACATTGACGACATCCCAGAGATCAAGGGCACGCTGCATGCCGCGCCCATCATGAGCAACGTGGCCCACGGCACGCTGCGCGGGGTGGACGCCACGGCCGCGCTCGCCATGCCCGG
The DNA here is from genome assembly GCA_041905405.1 of Ramlibacter sp. Classification (GTDB taxonomy): domain Bacteria; phylum Pseudomonadota; class Gammaproteobacteria; order Burkholderiales; family Burkholderiaceae_C; genus RAM1. The sequence continues at coordinate 61,163 of JAYRLC010000017.1, forward strand.
CGTGCGCGGCATCGTGCTGGCCGGTGACATCCCCGGCGACCCGATCCTGGCCGCGTTCGCGCACGACGAGCCGATCTTTGCGCGGGACACGGTGCAGCACATCGGCCAGGTCGTGGGCGTGATCGTGGCCGACACGGTCATGCAGGCGCGCCGCGCCGCGCGCAAGGTCAAGCTGGACATCGCGCCGCTGCCCGCGCTGCTGACACCGCGCGACGCCCACGCGGCCCAAAGCTACGTGCTGCCACCCGTGACCGTGCGCCGCGGCGACGCGCCCGGCGCCATGAAGGCGTCCGCCCACACCCTGAGCGGCCAGCTCGAAGTCGGTGGGCAGGAGCACTTCTACCTGGAAGGCCAGGTCGCCTATGCGCTGCCGCTGGAGCAGGGCCAGTGGTGGATCTACAGCAGCACGCAGCACCCCGGCGAGATCCAGCACTGGGTGGCGCACGCACTGCACATCCAGAACAACGCCGTCACCGTCGAATGCCGACGCATGGGCGGTGGCTTCGGCGGCAAGGAAACCCAGGCCGGCCACCTGGCCGTGTGGGCAGCGCTGGCGGCGAACAAGCTCAAGCGTCCCGTCAAGCTGCGGCTGGACCGTGACGACGACTTCATGATCACCGGCAAGCGACACCCGTTCGCGTACGACTACACGGTCGGGTTCGACGACACGGGCCTGGTCACAGCACTGCAGCTGACCATGCTGGCCAACTGCGGCTTCTCGGCCGACCTGTCGGGGCCGGTGGCCGACCGCGCGATCTTCCACGCCGACAACGCGTACTACCTGAGCGACGTGGAAATCACCTCGTACCGCTGCAAGACCCACGTGCAGAGCCACACCGCGTTCCGCGGCTTCGGCGGGCCGCAGGGCGTGATCGTGATCGAGGCGATCATGGGCGACATTGCGCGCAGGCTGGGCCTGGACCCGCTGGACGTGCGGCTGCGCAACCTGTATGGCGTGAATGAACGCAATGTCACGCATTACCAGATGAAGGTCGAGGACAACATCCTCGACCCGCTGATCACGAAGCTGGCCGACACGTCGGGCTACCGTGCGCGGCGCCAGGCGATCGCGCAGTGGAACGATGCGAGCCCCGTCATCAAGCGCGGCATCGCGATCACGCCGGTCAAGTTCGGCATCAGCTTCACGGCCACGCTGTTCAACCAGGCCGGCGCGCTGGTGCACGTGTACACCGACGGCAGCGTGCAGGTGAACCACGGCGGCACCGAAATGGGCCAGGGCCTGAACACCAAGGTGGCGCAGATCGTGGCCGACGAGCTGGGCGTGCCGTTCGAGCGGGTGCGCTGCACCGCCGCCGACACCAGCAAGGTGCCCAACGCATCGGCCACCGCCGCCAGCAGCGGCACCGACCTGAACGGCCGCGCCGCGCAGTTCGCCGCGCGCACCGTGCGCGACAACCTGGCCGCGTTCGTCAGCGGGCTGGACAGCTGTGGCGCGGGCGCGGTCACCTTCCGCGGCGGGCAGATCATCACACCCAAGACCACGCGCAGCTTCGAGCAGGTGGTGGGCATGGCGTATGCCAACCGAATCCAGCTGTGGAGCGACGGCTTCTACCGCACGCCCAAGATCCACTACGACAAAGTCACGCTCACGGGCCGCCCGTTTTACTACTTTGCCTACGGCGCGGCCTGCACCGAGGTCGCCATCGACACACTGACCGGCGAGAGCCGCGTGCTGAAGGTGGACATCCTGCACGACGTGGGCACCAGCCTGAACCCGGCCATCGACATCGGCCAGATCGAAGGTGGCTTCATCCAGGGCATGGGCTGGCTTACGACCGAACAGCTCGTGTGGAACGACAAGGGCTACCTCGCCACCCACGCGCCCAGCACCTACAAGATTCCCGCCACCGGCGACGTGCCGGCGCACTTCAATGTGGACCTGTGGCCCGAGCCCAACCGCGAGGACAACGTGGGCGGCAGCAAGGCCGTGGGCGAGCCGCCTTTCATGCTGGGCATCAGCGTGTGGGAGGCTTTGCGCGACGCGGTGGCAACCGGCGCTGCAGGGGGACAGACCGTGACCATGAACGCACCTGCCACCGCCGAAGAGGTGCTCAGGGGCTGGAAGGCCATGCACGCGGCCTGACCCACCACGGCGTGCCGGATGACACGCCCGCCAGCGTGCCGGTGGTATGTTGCAGTGCAGCATGCCACGAAAACGACTCACCTTTTTCCCGAAGCCACGCAAGCTCACCGGCCAGCGCCGGCTGCTGAAAGCCACGCTGGCCCTGCAGTCTGCCTGGCTGCGTGCGGCTGCTGGCACGCCAGGTCGCGCGCCGGCCGCGCGGACCGCCCGGGCAGACACGCCCACGTTCCGCACGGGCCATTTCCAGTTCGGGCCGGACCGCTATCGCTACCGCCTGTTCGTGCCCGAGCCGGTCACCGACCGGCCGCGGCCCGTCATCGTCATGCTGCATGGGTGCGAACAGGACGCAGCCGACTTTGCGCGCGGCACCGACATGAACGCCCTGGCCCGACGTCGCGGCGCGATCGTGGTCTACCCCGAGCAGTTGCGCAAGGTGAACCGCATGGGCTGCTGGAACTGGTTCGCTCCCGCCAACCAGCAGCGTCAGACCGGTGAAGCAGCCATGATCGCGGCGCTGGCGCTGCGGGTGGCGGCGCGTCACCAGGGGGACCGTTCGCGCATTTACGTGGCGGGGCTGTCAGCGGGTGGCGCGATGGCGGCGCTGACGGCCGATCTGCACCCCGACGTGTTCGCTGCGGCGGGCGTGCATTCGGGCCTGCCGCCCCATGCCGCGCGGGACCTGGGCGCCGCCGTGCGGGCCATGCGGCGCGGCGCGGCGCCGCATGCGCAGCCCCGGCCCGTACCCACCATCGTGTTCCACGGCAGCGCTGACCATACCGTGTGGCCCGTCAACGCGGACGTGACCATCCAGGGCCAGATTTCCGCCTGGGCCGCCGCTGGCAAGCCCCTGGCGGCAGGCGCTGCGGCCGACATCGCCGGTTCGCCGCCCGCCACCTGCCGCAGCTGGGTGGATGACACCGGTGTGCCACGCCTGCAGGCGTGGCAGGTCAAGTACGGACGGCATGCCTGGTCCGGCGGCAAGGCGGCCGGCAGCTTCACCGAGCCTGGCGGCCCCGGCGCGTCGCAGGCCATGCTGCGGTTTTTCCTGCGGCAGCGGCTGTAACGCCCGTCATCGCCGGCGCACAACAGGTTCAGGCACACGCCTACAGCAGGCCCGACTTAGCATGACCGCGCTATGAGTTCACATCAAATGCTCCCTCGCGAATGCAACGCAGACAGCTGGCTGGTCGAGCCGCTGAACGGTGCCGTCACCCACCGGGTCACAGGCTTGCGTTTCCATGTCGAACCCACCATCAAGGGGTTGATGCGCTACGGACGCCAGGCGGCGCTGGAAGCGCAGGGCCTGCGTGTGGTGGGACATTGCGCGCTGCCCCAGGGCACGCCGGACTTCCGCAGCTCCAGCATGCTGGACGACGGTCCCGCGGGGCGCGAGTTTGTGGCCTGGGCCGTGCTGGTGGACCGCGCGTCGGTGGACCGTGCCACAGAACTGCTGGGCGAGAACAGCCGCTATCCGTTGTCCGAGGTCGCCAAACTCATGGCCGCCGCCGGAAAGATGTGGGTCAACTGCGTTCAGGGCTTGCGACGCACCCCTGCGGCCGAAGCTGCCTAACGGCAGGTCTCGGCGTCCGAAGGAAACGCCAGCGTGCGCCCGCTGACAAAATCACGCCGCTGGCCCGTGACGGGATCGCTGAACGCAATGCGCTGCGCGAGCAGGCGCAGCGGGTTGTGCGGCTCGTCGGTGTTGACCGGCTGCAGCACGGGGTAGATGCGGTCACCCAGGATCGGTAGCCCCAGCGCCGCCATGTGCACGCGCAGCTGATGCCGCCGACCTGTCAACGGGTGTAGCCGGTAGCGGGCCCAGCGGCCTTGGACCTGCAGCTGTTGGATGAACGTCTGGGCTTCGCGCGCAGCCGCAGAGCCCGCCGGCACTTCGCGCATCTGCATGAAATGCTCGGCGTCCGCCATGTGCGTGTGACGGGTCAGCGGAAACTGGACCGGCGCCCCCCCGGGCTGCGCGGGCGCAATGGCCTCGTACTGCTTGCTGACCTGCCGGCCCGCGAACAGCGCCTTGTACGGCCCACACAGGTCGTGCCGCGTGGCGAACAGCACCAGGCCCGCCGTTTCGCGGTCAATGCGGTGCAGCGGGGTCAGGGTGGGCAGGTCCAGTTGGCGGCGCAGGCGCACCAGCAGCGTCTGTTGCAGATAGGGGCCCGACGGCGTGACCGGCATGAAGTGCGGTTTGTCGGCCACCACGAGCTGCTCATCCTGGAACAGCACGGGGACCGGCTCGCCGTCGACGGTCTCGCCATGCACATGGCGGTAGTAAAAGAGCTTGCCGTGGGGCGCGTACGGCTGCGTCGCGCTGATGGCACGGCCACCGGCGTCCACCACTTCGCCCGCGTCCACGCAGGCGCGCCACTGTGCGGCCGACTGCTGCGGGAACCGCTGCACCAGAAAGTCCAGCAGCGTCGCCCAGGGTCCCGGCGGCAGCACCACGCGGCTGGGGCCCACGCCGTCGCGCACCGGCAGCATGGTCACACGGCCCCGGCCAGGCGGCGCGCGCGTTGCAGCCGCCAGCCGCCGTCCGGTTCGTCGCGGTACACGTCATCCAGGGTGGTGGAGGTCTCGCGCAGCTGCGTATCCAGCGCCACGCGGTTGTCGAACACGAAACATTCGCCGGTGAAGTCACGCTGCGCGTGCGGCACCTGTTCAAAAAAGTTCAGGATGCCGCCCTGCAACTGGAACACCGGCAGGTCCAGCCCGCGCAGCCACGCGCTGGTCTTTTCGCAGCGGATGCCACCGGTGCAGTACATGGCAACGCGTTTTCCCTGCGACTTCCACTCGTCGGCATGCGTGCGCACGTACGCCGGAAAGTCGCGGAAGTTCGTCACCCCGGGATCGATGGCCCCGTGGAAGTGGCCCAGGCGGAACTCGAAACTGTTGCGGTTGTCCAGCAGCACCACATCGCGGTCGCGGATCAGCTCGCGCCAGTCTTGCGGGCTCACGTCAACGCCGGTGGCCGTGGCGTCCACACCCGGTACACCAAGCTGCACGATTTCACGACGCACGTGAACCTTCATGCGGCCAAACGGCGGCGTGACGCAGGCGCTGCGGCGAAACGTCAGACCGGCGAATGACAGGCCGAAGGCCGGGTGATGCTGCAGCGCATGCTCGAACGACGCCACCGCCGCCAACGGGCCAGCCACGGTGCCGTTGATACCTTCGGTGGCCAGCAGGATGCTGCCGCCCAGGGACTGCAGCGGCGCCCGCGCGAGCAGATCGCGCAGCACGCTGGCCACCTGTTCGGGGTCCTTCAGGCGCGTGAACCGGTAAAAAGCGCAGTGGGTCTGCCCGGGCAAACGGCCGGGCAATTCATCGGGCGACGGCGGGATCACACTATTCCTGTCTTCCAGAGAGTGACAGGGAGCAAGTGTCGCTCACATTCGGGGGGCGATGCTGCGCAGCCTGAGCGCGTCGTCAGCCTTGGGGCTGAAGCCGGCGTCGGGCGCAAAGTCAAATCGCTGCACCCGGCACGCACGCGGCGATGCGTGCGCATCCCATTCAATCAGGTTGACCGAATTGCAGGTGCCGTGGCGCACGCGCGAAGAAACCGCCGTACCTGCCTGCACGCACCACAGTGGACAGCCAGGATCCGCCGCATGCACGGCGTCCAGCGCAGCCGAAGACTCCACGACATAAGGCAGGTGGATGTGCCCGCCCAGCACCAGATCGGCCCCGGCATCGCGCCAGGCGGCCAGCGCCCGCGGGCCGCCGTGCAGGCGATCGGGCACGTCGTGGGGCCGCACGACAGCCGCCGGCTGGTGCGTGACCACCACGCGCAGCTGGTCCGCCCGCGCACCACGCAGGCGGCGGCACACACGATCCACCTGTGCTGCTGACACCTCACCGTCCTTGTGCCGCGAGGCGCGCGTGGTGTTGACGCCGATCACCAGCACGCCAGGCAGGTCCAGCACAGGTTCCAGATGCAGGCCGAACACGCGCTGGTAGCCGCCGAACGGCCGCCACAGCCGCGCGGCCAGGTTGTACAGCGGCACATCATGATTGCCGGGCAGTGCCAGCAGGTGGGGAATCCGCAGCCGGTCGCAAAACCGCCGGGCGGCGTCAAACTGCGCGGGGCGTGCGCGCTGCGTCACATCGCCGCTGAAGACCAGCACATCGGGACGCCGTGCCGCGGCCAGCGCCACCAGCGCCTCGATCACTGGCGGCTGCTCGGTGCCGAAGTGCGTGTCGGAAATATGCAGCAGCTTGGTCATTCCACGGCCACCCGGTCTTCGGGCCGCGGCAGCATGAGCCGCAGCGGCTCGCGCGACACCTCGAAGCGCAGCGGCACGGTCATGTGGCGTACCTCGCCGTCGGTGGCGACCTTGACCCGGCGCGTGCGCCAGGGCCGCACCGTCAGGCGGCTGCAGGCGATGCTGCGCACGTCGTCGGCATCGCCCAGGCGGCCCAGCGCACCACGTACCGCCAGGCCCAGCAGTGCCAGGCTGCCGGTGGGCGCCACCGCCACCGCGCCCAGGCTGCCCCTGCCGACCCCCGAGGCCACAGCCTCGTCAATCCCGACACGCTCCAGTTGCAGCCGGTTGTTGCCCACGAACAGCGTGGGCGTACGCAGCGAGGTGGTGCGGCCGTCCTGCTCGATGTCCAGCGTGAGCTGGCGCCGCCATTCGAATAGCGTCCACAGTCCCGCGAGAAACGCTACCCAGCGGCGCCGGCCCAACTGCTGCTTGAACGTCTCGCGGTCTTCCAGCAGCTGCGGGTACAGGCCCAGGCTTGCGTTGACCAGGAACACCTGGCCGTTGACGCGGCCCACCTGCACCGGGCTTTCGGCGCCGCGCACCAGGGCCCGCGCGGCGGCCTGCGCGTCCTGCGGTATGCCGTGGCCCCGGCCAAAGTAATTGAACGTGCCCTGCGGGATCACCCCCATGCGGCAGCCATGCGCCAGCGCCGCCTGCGCCACGGCGTTGAGCGTGCCGTCACCGCCCACGGCCACCAGCACGCCGTCGGCTCGCACCGCTTCACGTGCAGCGGTATCGCAGGCGGCCACCAGACCGCCGCCCGGGATTGGGACGAAGGCAGCGTCACAACCTTCTTCACGGAACACCGTTGCCAGCGCATCGCGCGCCTGCGCGGCGTCGGTCTGGCCGGAGCTTTTGTTGAGGATGACCCACAGTTGCATGCAGGCACTGTAAGGACTTGCGCCGGACGCCCATGTCGGACACCGCCGTGTCCGATTGCTCATGGGCGCCGGCCTCAGGCCGCTACAATCCCGCCGGCCGTGCCAGCCGCGCAAGCTGCCGGCACGGCAAACCGCTAGGGGTGTTGGCGCAACCGCAAGGCGCGCGCTGGCTGAGAGAGTCCCTTTGAACCTGATTGAGGTAATCCTCGCGCAGGGAAGCACGTTCCACAAGCCCGCCGGCGCCCTCTTCTCGCACCGGCATCGTGGCCCCGAACGCCCGCTGATCCTGCATCTTTGTGAACGAAAGATGCGCATGACACACACGGCCTTTTCACTTTCGCGCAGCGTCCGGCTGGCGCTGCTGGCCTTGCCACTGCTGGCCTGCGGCATGGCTGGCGCGCAACCGGCGCCAGCCAACCACATGATTGCCGAGATCCAGGTCATCCCGCGACCGGCCGGCACGCCTGCCGACCGCTACAAACACGTGGACGCGGCCATCGCCGTCATCCAGGCGTCGGGCCTGCGCTATGAGGTGCACGGCATGGGCACCGTGATCGAAGGCCCGGCGGACAAGGTCTGGCCGCTGCTGCAGGCCGTGCACCAAGCCACGCTGGAGTCCGGCTCCGAGCGCACGCTGAGCATCATCAAGGTGTCGGGGTCGCTGCAGGCGGGCGGGCCGACGGTGCAGGATCTGGTGCGCAAGTTCCGCCAGTAATCTGCAGCGCGCGCGTCACGCCGGGCAGTGGCTACTGGTTCTGCTTGAAGAACTCCAGCATCCGCCGCGTCGAGTCTGCCGTGGCAGACGCGCTGTACCGGTAGATGCTGGTCCGACCGAACCCGTTGGTGTGGCTGTACTGGATGCCGGGCTGATCCCAGGCGTGGTACGTGTCGGGGTACACATGCCAGGCGACTGGCTGGCCGGCGGCTTTCATTTCTTCCAGTTGGGGAAAGCAGTCTTCGGGGCGCAGCTCCTTGTCTTCGGCCGCCATGAGCATGAGGATGGGTGTGTCGATCTCGCGCGGTAGCAACTGCAGCCGCAGTGTGGTCGGGCCCTGCTGGAACACGCAGCTGGCGTAGTTGGACACGATGGCGCGAAAGCGCATCGGCTTGCCTTCGCCCGGCATGTGCCGTGTGCTGGCCAGCAGCGCCGCTGCCATGCCGCCGGCGGAATAGCCGGTGTAGTAAATGCGGCGCGCATCGACCTCGGGCAGGCGCGACAGCACGTCGAACGCGGCGTAGGCATCGCGCGCCTGGTGCCGCATATCGGCTTTGGTCTGGTTGCGGCAGTCCGACACGCCGCGCGGCCCGTAGCTGTCCACCGCGACCACCATGTAGCCCGCCGCCAGCAGCTCCTTGGCGCGGTCACGGATGTGCGGGCGCGACACGCCGCCACAGGTGTGGCCGATCACCACTGCCGGCAGCGGCCCGGACGCGACCCCGGCGGGCTTGAGCACCTTGTTGGCGAACCCGCCGAACACCCCCAATTCCGCGGGCGGCAGACTGAACTCGGGCGGTGTCGTGGCGACAGCAGGCGGATGAATGGTCTCTTGCGCCACAGCGGGCACGGCGAACGCCAGCGCGGCGGCCACGGCAAACAAGCTTCTGGACATGGACGATCCCGGATGAGAACTACCAGGACATGCTAGAAGCCGGGACGCGCCCGGTCTTCACCTGTCCATGTGATTGACGGGCCGGCAGGGGACAATGGGCCGATGACTCTGCTGCTTCCCCGCCGCCAGCTCGTACTGGCCGCACTGGCCGCCCCGCTTTTGCCAGCCTGCGCCAACGCACCCACCCAAGACCCACGCATCACCGCCATCGCCGATGCAGCGTTCCGCCCGCTCATGGCCACGCACGACATCCCCGGCATGGTCGTGGGCGTCACCGTGGGTGGGCGCAGCACTTTCGTGGAATACGGGGTCGCGTCGCGCGAAACGGGCGCACGGGCCACGCGGGACACGTTGTTCGAAATCGGCTCGTTGAGCAAGACATTCACCGCCACACTGGCCTGTCTGGCGCGGGCCCAGGGCAAGCTGCAACTGGCCGACACACCGGGCCACTGGCTGCCGCCACTGCGCGGCAGCGCGCTGGACCGCGCGACGCTGCTGCATCTGGGCACCTACACGGCAGGCGGTCTGCCGCTGCAGTTCCCTGACACCATCACCACGGTGGCGCAAGCGTATGACTGGTACCGGCAGTGGACGCCCACGGCCGCGCCCGGCGTGCAGCGGCGATATTCCAACCCCAGCATCGGCCTGCTGGGCCACGTGACGGCGCTGGCGATGCAGGATGAGTTTGCAACGCTGATGCAGCGCGAGCTGTTCAAACCGCTGGGACTGAACCACACCCACATCCACGTGCCGGACGCCGCCAAATCCGCTTACGCATGGGGGTACAACCGCGCCAACCAGCCCATCCGCGTGAACCCCGGCGTGTTCGACGCCGAGGCCTATGGCATCAAGGCCAGCGCGGCCGACTTGCTGCGCTTTGTGCAGGCCAACCTGCAGCCTCCGGGTCTGCCGCCCGCGCTGCGTCAGGCCATCACGGACACACACACCGGCCACTTCGCAGTGCACGGCATGGTACAGGGGCTGGGGTGGGAGCAGTACCCGTGGCCCGTGGCACTGGAACGGTTGCAAGCGGGTAATGCGAGCGAGATGGCGCTGCAGCCGCAACCTGCCGCAGCGCTGGTGCCGCCGCGCAAACCGTCAGGGCCCACGCTGTTCAACAAGACAGGATCGACGAACGGATTTGGCGGGTATGCGGCGTTCGTGCCGGAACGTGGGGTGGGGGTTGTGATGCTTGCGAACCGGAATATCCCGATCCCGTCGCGCATCGAAGCGGCACATGCGGTGCTGACACAGCTGGACGTCTCAAAAGCTGGCCCGTGACCTGAGCCAGCGGCCAGGGGCTCAACCCGGAATGTCCGGCTCCACCAGCTGCGCCAGCGCCACCAGCGACTCCTGCCAGCCCAGGTAGCACATCTCGGCCGGGATCACGGCGGGGATGCCCTCCTGTGTGATGGACACGTCGGTGCCGCACTCCACCGGCGTCAGCACCACGGTGGTCTTCATGGTGCCGGGCAGGTTGGGGTCGTCGAACGTGGCGTCGTAGGCGATGCGCTTGCCGGGTTCCAGCTCCAGGTACTTGCCGCCAAACGAATGGCCGCCGCCCGTGGTGAAGTTGATGAACGACATGCGCCAGGCGCCGCCGACCTTCACGTCCATGCCATGCACTTCGGCCGTGAAGCCAAAAGGCGGCAGCCAGCGCGCAAAGGCGCCCGCTTCGGTGAAGGCGCGGTAAACCTTGGCCGGCGTGGTGCGCAGCACGCGATGCAGGCGGACGGTGTTGGTGGTAGCCATGTGCAATCTCCTGTATTTGGAATGACAGAGGATGTCCCTCTGTTCACACGACGAACGGGCCGCCGGGAAATCGACACGCCGCAAACAACGAAAGGCCGGCGCGCGCGGGGGTAGGCAGCATCCTACGCCGCCCCGCCCCAGCGTCCGATGCGGCTGCAGCCGGTACCAGCCTAGAGTGGAACCATCCCCTTTGTTCCGAGGAGCCGCCATGACCACCCAACGCCCGCCCGGTGATGAGTCCGACACCCAATTCCACAACCCGCGTGCGCGCGAGAACCAGACCAAGGGCACGGCCGCGCGGCCCGGTGAAACCGTAAAGACCCCGGACAATCCGGCGGCCGACGCCAACCGCGTTTCCGCGGTGACGCAGGTCACGCGCAACTCCGAAGCGCCACCCATGCGCGATCGTCGCGCTGACGAGGCGAACCCGGAGCTGCGCAAGACCTGAATGCCCTGAGGTCCAACCTGAGGCGGCCAAGGCGGTATATTGCGCCCGCATGCCGCTGGACCGCCCCGCCACCAACCTCACCACCGCCCGCGCCCTGCTGGCCACCGGCATGGCGAAGGCGGCCGCGCGCGGCATTGCGCTGCGCCTGCCGCCACCCGAGCCCGACACCTGCTGCGGCCGCGGCTGCAATGGCTGCGTGTGGGAGGGCTGGTACGCAGCGGTGGAGTACTGGCGCGAGGACGCCCTCCTGGCCCTGGCTCCGCCCTGACCATCCCCATTTCATGGGAGGCTTTGCGAGCCGGAAATTCGCAATTGGGTGAGCCGCGTCAGCTTCGGCAGGGATTGACTGTCTACACTCACGCGGCCTGATGGTCGCGCGTAACCGTCGCACTGCGGGCAGTCCATAAAACCAAACCTAATAGGTTATCCCTGATGATAAAAACGATCTCACTTGCCCTGACCCTTCTGCTGGCTGCCGGCGCCGCCGTGGCGCAGGAATACAACCGCGTCCCCGCTGGCGACGCGCAGTACCGCCAGTGCCTGAGCTACGCCAACAAACTGTACGAAGGCGGCAACGAAGCCAGCCCGATCAAGGGCCAGTCCAAGGCCCAGGCCTGGTGCACCTGCATGTGGAACGAAACGCCCGACGACTTCAAGGGCAACCTGGTCACGTTCTCGGAAACCCGCAAGGGCAAGGAAACCAACAAGGTCTGCGAAAAGTACGCTGACTGGGGCTGACACGCCGCCGGCTCCCTTTCAGAGCGCGTGCATCCACGCGCTCATTTCGTCCGCCACCTGTTCGACCAGAGCAGCCTGGCCGGCGAGGTAGTGATTACCCCCCGGAATATCAACATTGCGGATACGGCCCGCGCCAGCCGCCAGCCACGCGTCGCGCGTGCTGGGGAACGTGCTCTGGTCGCCGGTGTAGGTACACAGCAGCACGGGCACGCGCGTCCTGGCCAGGTTGGACGGCCCATCGGCCCGGCTTTGTGACGACCATTGCGACAGGAACGCCGTGAGCGACGTGATGCGGCCCATCTGGCTGGCCGCGTAGTTGACGGCCCGCGCGCCATGGACGCCGTTGCCCCACACGCTGCCCAACTGGCGGTCGTTGGGCTCGATGGACAGATCCACGCAGCGCGGGTCGGCGTGCGTGCGGTGAATGACAAAGACCTCGTCGCGCGCCGCGCCCGGTGCCGTCTGCGCGCGCAGCAACCGCAGACGCTGCGCCACCCAGGCTTCGATGCGCGCCAGCCGCGCAGCCTGTGCGGCCTTGAACCGCGCAAGGAAATCCGCCGTGAACGGCTGGTTGCGCGGGTCATACATGTCCAGCAGCGGGTCCACCGACAGCGGGTCGTGCTCGTCGGTCACCGACGGGTCGATCCAGTTGCGCATGAGCGTGGAGCGGCCCTCGTGCGCGGCGCACAGCGCCAGGCCGTCCACCGGCGGCAGGTCGGCGGGCGACAGGCCGGCCGGGTCGCCGTCGAGCATGTGGGTGATGGTGAGCTGTTCGGCCTGCGCCTGGTAGAACGCCGACAGTGACGCGCCACCCGAATTGCCGATCAGCACGACCTTGTCATAGCCCTGCGCGCGCAGGTAGTGCACGCCCGCGCCCAGGTCCTGGATCACGCGCTCCATGAGCAGCAGCGTGTCGTTGCCCGCGTAGCGCGAGTTCAGCCCCATGCAGGCCACGCCGCGCGCGGCCAGCGGCGCGATCAGGTAATGCCCCATGAAGTTGCTGGTGGGGTGCATGACGATGGCGGCCACCTTCTTCGGCCCCGCGGGCTGCATCCACGCGCCGTAGATGCGCGGGCGCAGCAGTTGCAGGCCCGACTGGCTTTCCATGGCGGCGCCGGGTTTGACATCGATGACGGCGAGTTGGAGTTCTGGCATGGGTGCTTCGGGTTTTGATGCGATTATCGGAGCCATGACAGACGCAACCCCCTCCCCCGCCGCATCGCGCACCGTGGTCTACACCCAGCGCGTGGAATTCGGCGACTGCGACCCCGCGCGCATCGTGTGGTTCCCCAACTTCTTCCGCTGGATCGACGCCGCGTCGCGCCATTTCTTTGTGCAGTGCGGCGTGCCGCCCTGGCACGAGACCGAGGCCACGCTGGGCATCATCGGCACGCCGCTGGTGGACACGCACGCGAAGTTCATCAAGACCGCCAGCTACGGCGACACGCTGCAGATCCACGTGCACGTGGCCGAATGGCGCGGCAAGAGCTTCGTGCAGCGCTACCGCATCACGCGCGGCGACGACACCATCATGGAATGCGACGAGGTGCGGATTTTCGCGGCGCGGCGGGATGATGGAAGTATTCGTGCGCTGGCTGTGCCGGCCGAGATCCGTTCGCTTTGCGAATGAGCGTCAGAGCACAAGGATCGCCCGGAAGTCGTTGACGTTGGTGTGCGTCGGCCCCGCCACCACCAGCCCACCGATCTTCTCGAAGTAGCCGTACGCATCGTTGCGATCCAGGTACTGGTCCACCTTCATGCCCGCGGCCTGCGCACGTGCCAGGGTGTCGGGCGCGACGAAAGCGCCCGCATTGTCTTCGACGCCGTCGATGCCATCGGTATCGGCGGCCAGTGCCCACACACCGGGCTGACCCTGCAACGCCTGCGCCAGCCCCAGGCAGAACTCGCCGGCGCGGCCGCCGCGGCCCCTGGGCGTGCCTTCGGGCTGCTTCCTGACCGTCACCGTCGTCTCGCCACCGCTCAGGATCACGCATGGCTTCTGCCATGCGCCATTGCCGCGCGCCACGGCGCGGGCCAGCGCGGCATGCACCTTGCCGACTTCGCGCGATTCGCCTTCGATTTCGTCGCTGAGGATGTGCGCTTGCAGGCCCGCGGCGCGCGCGGCCTCGGCCGCCGCCTCCAGCGACTGCTGGGGCGTGGCGATCATGTGGACCTCGTGTCCGCTGAACGCGGCGTCGCCGGGCTTGGGGGTTTCAAACGTGCCGGCTTCCAGCGCCTGCTGCACGGCCGGCGGCAGGCTGATGTTGTAGCGGCGCAGGATGGCCAGCGCATCGGCGCAGGTCGTGGCGTCGGGCACCGTGGGGCCGCTGGCGATCACCGACGGATCGTCGCCCGGCACGTCGCTGATGGTCAGCGTGATCACGCGGGCCGGTGCACAGGCCGCGGCCAGACGGCCACCCTTGATGCGCGACAGGTGCTTGCGCACGCAATTCATTTCGCCGATGTGCGCGCCACTGTTCAGCAGCTCCTTGTTGATGCGCTGCTTGTCGGCCAGCGTCAGCCCGTCGGCCGGCAGCGTGAGCAGCGCCGAGCCGCCGCCCGAGATCAGGCACAGCACCAGGTCGTCGGCCGTCAGGCCCTGGGTCAGCGCCAGGATGCGCTGCGCGGCCTGCTCGCCCGCAGCGTCGGGCACGGGGTGCGATGCCTCGACCAGCTCGATGCGCTGCGGCACACCGGCCGGGCGCGGCGGAATGTGGTCGTAGCGCGTGACGACCAGGCCCGACAGCGGCGCGTCGGCGGGCCACAGTGCCTCCACGGCCTGCACCATGGAGCCGCCGGCCTTGCCCGCGCCCAGCACGATGGTGCGGCCCTTGGGCGGCTTGGGCAGGTGCGCACCCAGCGTGTGCAGCGGCAGTGCGCGGCGCACGGCGGCCTGGTAGAGATGTTCGAGAAATTCGCGCGGGGCGCTGCGGGGGTCGGGTGCGGTCATCAGAAAAGTCTCCAGCCACCATTGTGCAGCGCCGTAACCGTGTGGTAACTAAAGCAGGGGCATCCGATGCCGGTCTCGAATACGGGCGCAGGCTTCCCGCCTTCGCGCACTGCTGTCCGGAATGAATCTCGTGGTTCCGCCGTTGACGCTCGAAGACCGCGCGGCAAAGCCACGTGGGCGGTGTGCGGGGCTGGGGGCTTCACTGTGACGGTCGCCTGCGGCGACTCCCCTGCGCTGCTCAGGGATCGGTCGCACCGCAGAACTCGCT
>JAYRLC010000081.1:0-7978 GCA_041905405.1 Ramlibacter sp.
CAAGTCGGGGGAGTAGCGTACTACCACTGCGATCTTCAGCTGGAGCAGTGTTGTACGGCCGGGGGGTTGATCTTGTGGTTGGCCGTGAAGCACGCGATGGCTCTGATGCAGAACTGACGGTTCACCCGCGTTGTGTTCAGGCCAGCGCGCACCAACACCTCTTTAGAGGTGGGGTAACAGCCCTCCTCAATGAGTCCGCGTGCGGCCCAGAATGCCAAGCGGCGATCTTTGCCCGCATTGACGGCGGCTATCAAAGCTTTGAGTGTTGGCGTATGGGCAATGGTGTGCTGGGCTTGGTGCATGGAGATCTGCACGAACTTGGCCAGCACCCCCGCATGTATACGTGCCGGCCGCGCTTGCGTTCGTAGCGCGGATAGAACAGCCCGCGAAAGTGCCACGGCCCTCTCCTGCTGAGCACGTTGCGCTGGCGTTCTCAGAGAGCCGGTGTTGGCGATATGTGCCTGGATTCGCGAATGAAGCCAGGCCCGGTCGCGGATAGACGCGCGGATCCGTGCGACGTTGTTACTCGGGATCTTGTCGCTGCGTTGCCGAAGCGATTCCTCGATCATTTCGCGATCGGCCATGATGGTCGGAGCGGGGGACCGATTACGGTAGCCATAGGTTTGCATAAAGGCTAGGTCGCGCAAGCGCAGCAGCCAGAAAAGGTTCGGTGAACTCCTCAGCAACCGTGTGGCAGCTTGCCCTGGTGATTCGGCTTCGAATCGCTCAAATTCGCGGCGAGCTTGTTCGATCGTGAGAGGGCGCGGAATGAACTTCGCCGGGGCCGCTCTTAACTCGACCTGACTCACGGCCTGCTTGAATTCGTCGAAGCTCAGTCCGGTCGCGGCGAGTAGGGCGCAGAATTCAGGGGCTCGCAGCAACGTTGCACCGCCCCCCACTTTCAAGCGCAAGGGCGACCCTGCCCCCTCCCAAGTCAGTACGGATCGGGTCCTGGATTGGGTGTTCTCCGGCGCGCCGTAGGTGTCTAGCATGAGCTGCAGTGAACTGGGCGTAAACCGTTGGCGAGTTATTCCCGAGCGCTCTTGCAGAACTGCCAAAACCTGCTCCAACGTCCACGGTGCTTCTACGCAGGCCAGCGTGTCAGCGGCGAACTGGCTCAGTCGCAGTAGGGCTGGCAGATGTTCGGACGATGGCGCGGTGGTGCGCGACAAGTCCTTACCGCACTGGCATCGCAGCGCCGGGGGGCGCAACAGGGACCGGGTGAAGGGCAAAACGGTGATCCCGCATGCGGGGCAAGCGAACTGCAGCGCTACGCCGTGCCGGGTGCAGATGCTCGCTACTGGCAACTGGTGCTGGCGGTGCAGGTACGGTTCGCCGTACGCGTTAATGTCGTCGCACAAGCAGGCCGGACAGTACCGTGCGCCGGGCATGAACTGAGAGTGGCCCAACGTTGTGAGTTTGGTTGCACTGCCAATCGAGGCGTCGACTTTGATCTGAAATCGGTCGCTGGTGGCTTGATTGAAGGCCAGCCAGAACGGCAAGACAGTCAGCTCGCGAAGCATTCGCGGATAGGTGTAGCCCAACGCAGCCAGCAGTCTGTCCAGCTTTGCATCTTGCATGGGAGGTACGAAAAACGGCGAGATGGTACGTCGCCCGTAACCCGTCTCTTCCAGGAGGCTCCGCCATAGGCCCGTACCGTTGTGCAGCATCACCCGCGTCAAGAGCGACGCGAGTAATTCGTCAGGGTAGGCTGTCGGAACGAAGGGAATTCTGAGCATTGAGTCGGTCAATCTGTTGGTTCGCATAGGTGGCGAGCGCTTGCGACCATCGGCGCAAGCCCGCCAGACGCCGGATGCGCCACAGTTGCAGCTGGAAGCCGTCCATGACTAGGAGGGCAATGGCGTGGTCGACACGGCGCATGCCAAAGGTATGCGTGGATTCCACCGCTTTGTCCAACAAGGCGCCAAGCTGGGGAAGCCGACCGAGGTTGCGCCTCACCATCGTCTCGCCAAGCGGACGGAGCAGGCGAGTCTTCGTCAAGCGTCGCGGCGGCACCTGGTCTCGGAGTCCCTCGAGCTGCGCTGCAAGCAGCTGACAGAGCTCAGCATCGCGCTGGACCCAGTCCACTCGGGCGCGGCCATCGATGCAGGGTTGAATAGGGCGCGCCCTGTTGCTGGTCGCCGAGGTGAGCCAGGCGCGGTCATGTCGGTAGAGCCAGGCATAGTCGGCGCCGGCGCGTACCCGGGCATCTGCCACACGTCCCATCCCGTCCTTCTGGCAAGCCAGCAGCGCTGCCATCCAGCGTTCTCGCCGCAGCGGCAATTGCGCGATGCCGGTCGCGTCATAGCGTGGCCGCGGCGTCGTCGCGTACTGTGCCAGGATCCGGTACACCGAACTCAGTGACACGCCCGCCTGCTTCGCCACTGCCGGTAGCGAACTCAGCGAGCCCAACGCCGCCAGGACCTGATCGATCACTGCGGGATTCAGCGACTTGCGGCGTTCATGGATCGGAATGTTCCGCTCCCGGCGCCAGGCCACCACTGTCGTCACGCTGCGGCCGATGCTCGTTGCCACCTGCCGGCAGGATAGTGATGTATCGCGCAGTGCGGCCTCGTAGTCGGTCGCCAGCGCTGAAGGCGAAGCGCAAGGCATAGCCGCCTGCTCAACGGAGGGGGCGTAAAGAGACGGAGCATGTGGCTCCAAGTCGGACGCTGCACAAGCCGTCTTGAACGCCGACACGGAGCCGAGAAGGAAATCGATCAGCAGTAGGTGGCAGATCGGGTGCAGCGATTGCTGCGGCTTCTCGAATAGTGGCCGCAGCCACCCCAGTGGATTTGCAGCGGTGGCAAGTAGGCGCACCTGGTGGTCGAAGCCTTGGAAATCATTGAAACGCCGGCGCAGCGCATTGGCCATCGCCGGAAAGTCCACTTTGTCGCGTCGGGTGCAGTGTCCAAGTGATAGCGCAGCCACCCTGTAGATCTCTGCACGCCGCGATGGAGCGATCACCGGAAGCGCGGCCTCGACCAGATCCTGCGACATTTGGGCGAATCTCAGTTGCCGCGCGTCGGCCCGGACGGCGAGTTGAGTCTCTCGCATAGGTGCAGGCAGGATCAGCTGCTGGCGGTGAGTACGAGCCTGCAAGGGCACGGCCTTGAGCACGACACCATGAGTGGTGCAGCAGTTGACTCCTGGCAACTGATGCTGACGTATCCAGTGCATGCTGCCGTGGCGGTTCCAACTGTCGGCTAGGCAATTGGGGCAGCTACGCAGAGCTGGATGAGCGCCAAAGCGGTTGGCCACCCGCCCCATCAGTGTCTTCAGCCCCTTGCCGTCGCCATGCAGGAGGCGTTGGCGCACTCGCGAGTAAATCGCCTCAGTGAGGAATGGCCTGTGATAGGGCAGAAGCGTGCCGTCTTCAAGCAGCCTCTCGAGGGTGGTGAACGGTAGCAGGCCACCGAGCCGTTCTTCCGTCGCGAGCAGCCGCGATGGCAAGTCAACGCTCGGTACCAGTGTGCGGCAGCCAAAGAACTGCTGGAGTACATCGCGCGGTGCGCCCATGGCATTGAGCGCTGCAAGCCGGGCCAACCATGAATACAGCAGCTCGTCCGGCAGCAGTGGGGGCGCATACGCGATGTTGACGCCGAATACCGAACCGCGGCCGTTCATTTGCAAAGCCAGGAGCGTCTGTTGGAATGCTCAGAGGGCCAGCGGATCTTCTTCGGGGAGATCAACCGAGCCGCCGCTGGTAGCGGTAGATTGGCGCCCCCGCTTGGCGGGAGGCGACGCCCTGGGCGGTGTGGTCGCGACGTCATCGAACTCCTCGGTGCCTCCCCCGCCCATCCCGTTTGCTGACTGCTCGTCCTTGGCGCCGAGCAGTTTGCGAAGCGCCCGATACTTTGGGCTAAAGATCAGGTCGTCGAAGGCGCGCAACTTGCGAGGATCGTTGCTACGCAAGGCGGCGATGGCAGGTTGCAGAAAGGCCATGTCGGTCGCTGCGGTGCGCTCGAATGCAGCGACATCGATGACCTCGCGCCCACCGATCTCGTTGCGCTGTGACAAGGTGAATGCCAGCGCGGCGAACGCCGTGTTGCCAGCCGACGCCGCGTGCCAGGCGTCCAGGATCTCTCTCGTCAGAGGGGTTTTCTTCTTGACAAAGGTGTAGTCCCAGTAGGTTTCGCAGAATTCCTGCCACTGCGGGTCGGTGCGCGCCATTGGGCGAAGTACCGTCTCGCCATAGGACGCGAGCTTTCTGGCGTTGCGTACGCTGCCCTCGATGACAGATTGCACCGCTGGTGTCGCGAGCGCCAGTAAGCTGATCCCTAGTCGCTCAATGATCTCGCTGAAGAGGTTAAGCACGAACTCGGCGTGCTGGCCGCGAGCGCTGCGCAAATTCTGTACTTCATCGATGACCATGAACCCCAGGGAGACCGCCGTGGCAACCCGGTTCATCAGTTCCACCATGGGCGCGATGTTGCGAATCGCGTTGGCTTGGCGTGCGTAGTTGGTGCCGAGCAGCTTATCGATCTCGTCGAAGAACTGGATGCAGAGGCTCTTCAAAGTGGCGTCGTGCGGAACGCGAAGGGCGAC
Organism: Ramlibacter sp.; assembly: GCA_041905405.1. Lineage (GTDB taxonomy): Bacteria > Pseudomonadota > Gammaproteobacteria > Burkholderiales > Burkholderiaceae_C > RAM1. The sequence goes on from JAYRLC010000081.1 coordinate 4,549, forward strand.
GTAGACCACCTGATGGCATTTCAGATCAGTCCCCTTGTAGTTGCTATGCGCAATCACCTGCGGGTAGCGCAGCAGGTAGGCGAGGGCGAAGGTCGTCTTGCCCATGCCGCTGACCGCCATCATGAAGTGACCTTTGGCGGATGACTTCCAGCTGGCCGGGAAGGGGAAGCCATCGGCGCCGTTGGTAGCCAGGGCGTGTCGCCGCTGCCGATCCATCACCGTCAATGGATTGCGCGCCACATAGGTGTCCCGCATCATGGTGGCCAGCGCGATGCCCGCCTTTTGATACTCGGGGAACGGGAAGACGACGTCGTTGATCGCCGACATTTCCATGATGCGAACAACCTCGCCGGCACGCCGAGTAGTCGCAGTTGGCTTTGACGGATAGTGCGACAGCAGCGTCAGGAATTCGAGCTTGGTCTGCTCAAGTTGCGGCAAAGCTTCGATGAACGGGTTGCCTGCGAAGCGACTGACGCCTGTATTGCGATAGTCGGCGGGGTGGATTTCTACTTTGCTCAACGCTTGTTCCTATGCTGTCGGATCAATGCAAGACTGCGCAGGCGCTCTTCTTCCTCCAAGCGAGCCCAGTCAGTTGTTGCTGTATGACCTTCCGTCCGTGGTTGCTCTTCGTTTGGTGCTGACGCCTTGCCGAGCAATCCCTTCTTCATGCGGGCAGTCTCCTGCGCTCTTGCCGCCATTTGTTCCGCCTTAGGGAGCTTTGCTGCTGTCGAGCCGCCTTTGCGCGAAGGCGGTCGTTTCTCGTTCTTCGCTTTCAAGCGCGCAATTCGCCCCGCATGCTCGGCACGAGCCCATAGACACGATGTGCGGCTTGCCAGTGCCTCTTCCTCGTCGAGCGACAGGCCCGCAATCTCCTTGGCCACTCCCTCCGTCATCACGAAGCGGGCCCAGTTCCCTTGGTCGCTCGGCACCAAGACCTCTGTCGGCAAGCTCTTGTCCAGCCGGATTCCGACTGCCTTCGCGCGGCCGGTCGAGAGACGCGCCAGTTCCGCAGCCTGCTCGTTGTCGGGAAGGTAGGGGCGACTTTTGTAGCTGAGCACGCCATTGGCAATGCTGGCCTTGTCGCTGCTCAGCAGTAAACGGTAATAGTCGTCCTCGCTGAGTGGCGCTGATCGCAGGCCCGTGATGTTTTTCAAACCCCAAATATAAGCGTCTTTGGGAGTTGGAGAAACGCCGGCCTGGGTCAGAACGCGACGGCGTCGCAGGGTTCGATGGGGGCGGTTATTGTGGTCCTCGATTATGTCGACGAGCAGTCGATAGGCTTCGGCCAGCGTGCGAACGGCGCCGGCCTCCGCCTTGCGAGCTGTTCTCTTGGTCCTTGGATCCATCGGACGGTCTGCGTATGCGCCTTCGATGCCTGATGCAGCCATCCGCCGTTTTACTTCGCGAATTAACCGCTCGACGATGGCTTTGCCGTCAGGACACAGGGGCGGAAGCGGCGTGAGGTCAATGCGCAGATCGTTGACTACGCTCTGTTCCATGGAGTCGCTCATGAAATCTGAGCCGCGGTCGGGACAGATGACAGCCGGCATGCGGCCGACGGGCCAGCGGGCGTCGGTGACGTTGATGCCCAGCCGTTTGAAGCGCGCCTCCCGTGAGGTGAAGGCAATGAGTAACGCGTGGCGCACTTCCTCATAGGAGGCAGAGCGCAGCGAAAGGTAGACCGAGACAACAAACCGGCTCCACCGGTCGATGAGCAAGTAGATCGTCGGCTTGCCGACCTGCACCGGCGGGTCGTCATTTGAGACCAAGTGAATGCGGCCACCCGTGGCGTCGAATTCGTAGATCTCGCCGGGCCCAGCGGCGCGTACTGAGCCTAGATATCCGGGATTGCGCTGATGGGTGCGCATGTTCCTTGCAAGCTCATCTGTGACGCGAAGGTGCTCATCGATGTAGTAGCGGAACTGCCTCGCGGTGACGGGCTCGGGCGCTTCGCCGGCGATATACCGGGTGTAGATTGCTGGATGACGACGACGAAGCTCTCCGGCCAAATATTCTTCGTGCGCGGTCGTTTTGAATGCTGGCCCCTTCGTTAGGAGGCGCCGGAAGCAGGCCACCATGTCTTCGATGTCTTCTGGACCCACGATGAATTCGTTGCGCCCCAATTCTTTGGCCAACGCAGATTGGCGGCCCCGTCGCTTCGGGGGGGCATGACTCTCACCAGAGGCTGTCGGGTACGACGCCTGCCCTGGCTTGACGCCGGGAGGCAACGACAGAAGGGCCAGGCGCGTGCCCCCGAAGTAGTAATACCTGAGAATGGTTCGGAGCAATGTTGTCTGGCTGGTTTGCGTCTCTTCGGCGCGCTGGCGGATAAGCGCGGTGAATGAATTCCGGGATAAGTTCGTCTTGCGTTTGAATGCTTTGATAAGAGGTTCGGCCAGGGACCACGCGGTATCGAGTTGAGTCGAGCGCTCGCTTCCCTTTGTCGGCTCGTTGGTCAACGCTGCCGGCAGGACCAGCTTTCCCCAGGCGGAAGAGGCGGTGTCAGCGAGAGTCTGAAGCTCGCTAAGTGAAATCGACGTTGGTCGCCTGGCAAATCTCGCGCCCTCTGGCTCGCCCACCCACATGACATAGACGCAGTCGTTGAAGACGTGGGTCAAACGCAGATAGCGATTGCTGGCCTCTCCGACGCGAAGCACCAGACCAGGAGCCGGCGCTGGGTGGCCCGTAATTTCCTGGAATTCAGACATCGACCGTCTCCGTCCGCAGCACGACTGGAGCGTTCAGGACCAAGGGGTGCACCAGCGACGGCTGAATCCGGTTGGACCAGGCGCAATAGCGGAACGCATCCTCTATGTCAGTGGCCGGCTGCCTCAGCAGCTTCGACAACTTCGCCAGCAGCTCGCCTAGCGGCAGATTGGGCGAGTAGGCAGCGGCAAACTGTTCCACGAATCGATCCTCTAGCGAAGAATCCGAGACGTATCGATGCCGAAACCATGCGCGCATGAAGCGTAAGGTCTCCAGCATCGTCTTGTTGAATTGCGTGGTGTCTACCAGCGTCCAGGGAATGCCGCGTTCTTGGCACCACGCGTGTTCCACCGCCAGCCGCAGCCGGACGACCGGGTCGCGGGCGTCTTTGGGCGACTTGACGCTGGCGGCTCGGTACCTAAGCTCTCCATCGACTCGTTCGGTGATCAATAGGTCGATAGTGAAGGGCTCGGGGTACCCACTTCGCGCGGTATGTCGCACGCCGAACTGGTCGCACAGCTCAAGCGTTCGATCGAAGTCAAGAATGGGCCACTGCTCTCGAAGGTCGAAGGTGGAGGCACGTCGCTCGATGAGGAAGAAGTAGATTGCCTCGAGTTCGGACAGCAGGTGATGGGGTCTGCCCGTAGAAACGCCCCGGATGATGGCGGATGTGCCCTTGGATGGGACGTCACGCACTTTCAACCAGGGAACGTAAAGCGAGCCC
>JAYRLC010000103.1:0-1499 GCA_041905405.1 Ramlibacter sp.
CCTTTCGCAAGAACACAAGCCGAATGCGGTCGTTGGAGCGCGCGTGCTTCCGCGCCTCCACTTTTGTGACCGTAGTGCCTGCCCACTTCGTTCTCAAGGAATGGATCTTGAGGCCAGAAGAGGTCGGGTCGCACGTCCCGCCGACTCGCGCCGCGAGCACGGGGCGCAATCCCCGCAGCGCGGGGGGGTACGACCAAGGACACCGGGTGAATTTCGATGACATGCGATTGGCCAGGCAGCGCTTCTTTGCCAAGCTGAAAGGCCGTACGTCGCTCAACGCGAAGTTGTTGACGTACGCGTGGCGGATGAACTTCGCGCCCGTGGCGGGATACCACATGCACGTGGTCTTCTACTTCGCGGCCGTGCCAACGGCTGACTCGTTCGCGCTCTGGCAGGGCCTAGAGCAGCTCTGGACTTCGGTGACCCAGGGCAGCGGGTCGTTCTCGCGAGCCGGACCCTGCACCCCAGACGACATGTTCCGCCGTGGCTTTGGCCTGATCCACGCGACTGATGCAGCAAAGCGCCAGAACTACCGGAGGCTCACGGGCGTTCGGCTCGCCCCGCACCCTCACGCGACGATTGTCGTGCACGGTCCGCCGGCCACGATATTCAAGACCGGCGAGCTGCCCAAGCGCACGCCCGCGCAGCTTGGCGCCAACCGCGGGATCATCGGCAAAAGCTCAATATCCAACTTCGTCATTCATGAAAGGAATCAAGAACTTACGGCAAACGGTAATGCGCGCTTGACGGTGGTGTCGCCGATAGGCAGGCGGGCGAGTGATGGAGGCACCCATCGTGGATGACGAGAAAATGCCACCAACTCGTCTGAGGGCCGCGGTCCTTGCCTGCGCGGTTTTGGCAGTCACGTCGACCGGGTTATCCGTGTCTATCTCTGCGGCCAGCGGATGGAGTCGGGGAGACACAGGCCTTAATGGCTGGCTGTGGGCCGCGTTGGGCGTGCTGGCCACTTTCTCAGCACACCTGCTGCCCGCGGCAGCCCGGCTGGGAAATTGGCGGATCAAGGCATTGACCTGGATCCTCTGGATTTGCTGCTTCACTTTCGCGGCCATCACCCATGCCTCCTACTATCTCGGCTCCCAGACCGCCCGCGGTGAGCAGCGGGCGGCGACAGTCGCATCGCCATCGAAGGAAGGCAGGCGTCCGCTGTCGAAGGTGATGATGGAGAAGGGGGAGATCGACGCCCGAATCACGGCCTTGACGCGCGCGACATGCGCACCTGAGTGCACAGCAATGATGCGTAAGCGTGCGCAGCTGCGCTCCCAAAGCATGGCTCTTGAACAAGAAGAGGTGGAGCTTCGCCGCCTGGCGGCTGACGACGAGGTCGCCCGGCTCGCGGCAGCGCAAGCCAAAAACGACCCGGCGGTATGGGCGGCAGCTAGCATGCTCGGCATTCAGCCGGCTCGCCTCCACCATGGCCTCGCCGCGCTGGCCGGGATCTTGGTCGATGGCACGGCTTGCATTTCTTGGACGCTGCTACT
>JAYRLC010000001.1:0-289709 GCA_041905405.1 Ramlibacter sp.
ATTTATAGGGCTGCCTATTGGAAAGAATGCAAAAAATGCTTTCGAGACAATCACTTGCGTTCGACATGTGGCCAGTTTTATCCCGCAGCTGAGGGGTTTCAGGTTTTTTGTTGCGGTCTAAATTACCTTAAGTTTTACTCAAGGGATATTCAATGAGTCTGGTCTATTTGGGGTGGACCCACGATACCGACGGCACTTCCACAGCCACAAAATGGCTCTCTGTCCTGCTCATGCCGATAGTCCCGTTAGGGAAAGTCTGAACAAGTCCACCAAACCGCCTCCTGAAGCGTTGACCTGATTAAGGAATGTCTGAACAAGTCCACCGATCATGCCGCCGGACGTTGAGTCTGGCAAAGGAGTGGGTGCCATGAGCCAAATGAGCTTTGCGGATGCGGAGTACGCGGGCAAGAGAAAGAAGACCCGGCGCGAGGTCCTCCTCGACGAGATGAATCAGGTGATTCCCTGCGCGGCGTTGTTCAAGCTGATCGAGCCGTTCTATCCTGTGGCCGGCCAGGGCCGCCGGCCGTACCCGCTGGAATCGATGCTGCGGGTGCATCTGATGCAGAACTTCTTCACTCTGAGCGACCCGGCGATGGAAGAAGCCCTGTACAACAGCGCTTCGATGCGGCAGTTCGCAGGCTTCAAGCTCAGTGGCGCGATCCCCGACCAGACGACCATTCTGAACTTCCGGCACCTGTTGGAGGAATATGACCTGGCCGAGGACATCTTGGCCCAAGTCAACAAGCTGCTGGCAGCCAAGGGTGTGCTTCTGAAGCGCGGCACCATCGTGGACGCCACCATCATCGCCGCGCCCAGCTCGACCAAGAATGCCAGTGGTGAGCGCGACCCTGAGATGCACCAGCCCAAGAAGGGCAACCAGTGGTACTTCGGCATGAAAGCGCACATCGGTGTGGATGCCGACAGCGGCCTGGTTCACACCGTCACCACCACCGCGGCCAACGAAGCGGACGTAGAGCAATTCAAGGCGAGCATCCGCGCCAAGGTGGAGCATCCGTTCCGTGTGGTCAAGCGTCAGTTCGGGTTGATGAAAGTGCGCTTCCGCGGCCTGCAAAAGAACACCGCTCACCTGCTGACGCTGTTCGCGCTATCGAACCTGTGGATGGCGCGAGGGCGGTTGATGGGACAGGTGCGCCCGAAAGCCGTACAGGGGCCGAAGATGACGCCGAAATCGCATTCCGAAGCATCTCAAGCACCGCATTTGCGCATCGTACGCGAGTCGATCGAGCTCAATAGGCTCGATCTTCTGAGTTGATCAGACCTTCCTTAGGCGGCACAGGAGACAATCCGTTGCGCAATATCCTATTGGCATTCGCCTTCATCCTGAGCCTTGGCACCGTCGCCAATGCAGCACCCAACGAATTCGTCACAGGGTCGGCAGAAGATGAAGCTGCTGTAGCGGCCCAAACTCGAAAGGCGCTGACGCTTCTCGATGCAGGCGAACATGGCAAGGCATGGGATCACGCTGCAAAGCCGTTCCAGGACTTGACACCAAGACTGGCTTTTATTGCTGGCATCAAATCAATGCGAGGGTTGGTCGGCGATGTAAAGACCAGGTCCTTTCGGGCTGTTGGCTTTACCAAGGAGTTGCAACACGCTCCGCCTGGCCAGTATGCAGCGGTTTTCTTCGAAACCACTTTCACAAACGCCAGTGCCGTTGAAGAAAAGGTCATATTCTTCAATCAAAACGGCCAGTGGCGTCTCGCTGGCTACTTTCTGAAGAAGCGCGTCTCTTTGTCAGGGGGAGGTGCCAAGTGAGTGAGGTGCCGCCTAGCCCTTCCATCGAGAGGACTCGCCCCGGCAAGCCAGGTCGAGTCTCTCATGCCAAACGTTAGGCCTCACAGAATCACCCTCATGACTACGCCCGCCGCTGAAGAAGAACACGTCGCCACGCTTGTTCATCCCGACGAGTACATCCGGAACGCAAACCAGGTTGCGAAGCTATCCACCGACAAGCTGGTGTTCATCAAGCGCAAGGAGCTAGCGCTGAAGCCCTTCGAGCTGGTGGAGTACCCAATGACCGATTGCACCGGCATCTCTTACGAGGTCCGGTGGGCTTGGTTTGGCATGGTGCTCGGGGCCATACTGGTGCTTCTGATCCTGCCCATCTTCATGTCAGAAGTACCTGCAGGAACGCGCGTGCCCGTTGGCGCTCTTGCAATCGCGCTTGTCGTCGGCGCGACTCTTCTGCGTGGGCCCAAGCGGCATCGGCTCACGTTTCTCATCGCAGGCAAGAAGCTGCACTGGCAATCGAAGGCGGGCGACTTCAAGTACAAAATTGCTAGCGCAAGGAAGGTTGTGGAGTTTGCTGAGTCAAAGGGTCTTCTAATCTCGGCCAAGTGAGGCCTAACCTCTCGTATATGGACTCCCCCTCAACGGCAAGAAACGGACCGATAGATTGGCTGTTGGGAAACGCCTGCAGTCGTATATCCGGCATCTGTTGTGGGATCGACTGTGTCCCGTGCCGACATGGAATCTGCGTCACCGAAGCGCCAGTCGCTACGAACGGCAGGCAAGCTGCCGGAAGAGTTATCGGCGTCTGTCGGTGCGGGGAGGACCCTGGTAGCCATGATGGTCGATCAATCTCGTCGCAAGCGTGGATGGGTGTTTAAAGCCCGCTCAAGCCGGCATCGCAAAGCTCTCCCTGATGATCTTCTTGCCCAGCCGCACGGTGGGCTCACCAAACCGCGTCTTGTCGCGCAGCGTGGCGTAGCAAATACGCGCCAGCTTGTTGGCAAGCGCGAGCTGTACTCCTTGGGCGTCAGCCCGAACCAGCTGGCATAGTGCCTGGCATCCTTGAAATGGCTCACATCCCCCGAGGTGGCGGCCACCAAGGCCGTGGCGGTGAGCAGCCCGATGCCCGGGATCGACAGCAATGTGGTGCAGGCCGGGCTCAACGTGGCCAGTGACGCCAGTTCGCGCTCCAGCTGAGCAATGCGCGCTTCCAGCAGGCGGATCTCATCCACCAGCAACTTGGCCGTGCCCCGGATCAGGTCGGGCACAGTGGTGGCCGGGTCGGCCAGCACCCGGCTGATGGCTTCGAGCCCGGTACGCGCCCCGGTGGGAGTGGCAATGCCAAACTCCCGGCAGAAGCCGCGCAGGGCATTGATGCGGCTGGTGCGGGTGCCCATCCACAAGCTGCGGATGCGGTGCATGCGCTGCAGGGCTTGCTGCTCGACAGACTTGACCCGCACCGGGCGCATGTCGGAGGCCCGGCAGGCCTCCAGCAGGGCGGCAGCGTCAGCGGCATCGGTCTTGTATGACCAGGGCCACATCGCGATTGACGAACCAGCGTTCAAACGGGTGCGGGTGAGCCTGTGTGTCTCTACCACGCGCCAGGACGCATCGGCCACGGCCAGCTGGAAGACGGACTTTGCCAAATCAACGGCAACGGTTGTAGCATTCATCTCGGACTCCTTTCGTTTGATCAAGACCTGATCCCCACGCGAATGAAGACCAGAGCGCGAATTTCGCGCAAACAAACGGGGGAGTCCATCCCATCAGTCGAGGCGAGGCCCAACGGCAAGGCAGCCCGCCCGCTTCCAGGCGTGGTCTATCATCCTTCCAGCGGGCGGGCTACCTCGCCGTCGGCCCCGCCTCACCTCGAACGTTAAATTACATGTCGAATACATTGCCGCGCGCATCCAAATGGGTGACCTTTCTCGCATCGCGCTCGGAGTTTCCTGCCGGCGAGAAATTACTTGCCGCATTTCATGCTGGAAAAATCACGCGGTTGTGCGACTGCGGCTGCAATAGCTTCAATATTGAAGTTGATGAAGGGGCCGCGATGCCACTTGCCCAACCCGGAGACCGCGGTGGTGCAATCTTTGAGTTGGAGTTTCGGACTTCCGAGGATCAGCACACTTTGGAGTTCGTTGTACTCGTTGGAGCCAATGGGCAACTTTCAGGCAGCGCTTGCAATTTAACCCGTCGGCCCAGTCGCGACAGCCTTCGGCTGCCGCTGGCCTCCAACGCTAGGCCAATAAATTCATCGCAAGGAGAGTCTGTGGCAATCACCACAATGTCTGAAATGTGGTCCAAGCTTGACGCGTACAACCTAAACGCGGAAGGACTGGAGCGCGCCGTCAACCATGTCAATGAGTGGGGTGGCTTTTCTCGGAAGCTGGGCATGCCTGTATTCACCGCTTGGTACGACCACGTCGAATACGACAGAGAAAGCAAAACTACCAAAGCGGTCATCTCTGACACGACGTGGCAAGGCACTGTCGGTGTAAACAATCAAGAGCGCTGGATCAAGCATGCTGAGGAAAGCGGAAACGCGGTGGCCGCGTTTTTCGTGATCCATGCAGCGAACGAGAACGCACACCCAAGGAAGGTCAAGTACATCGACGATGACAAAGTCTTCGTCGGTCAACTCGTCAGGAACGGAACAGAAACCTACATCCTGGGTCAACCCAAACCCCTATAGTTCTCATCACCTTGTTGGGGCGAAGGTTGTGCCTTCGTGCCCCAGCCTAACTGGGCGTTGCAGGGGACGCCTCCACCACTGCACGCTTCGGCCAGGCCAAGCGTGCGTCCCTGAACTTGGGCGTTTTGTATCACATGCCACCATCACATACATCATGCGAGCTACTCGTATAGCCCCGTTCCTCTTGCTGCTCGCCGGCTGCGCAAGCACCAATGTCACGCTGGAACCTCCCTCCCAGTCACCGGTTTGCGCTGCATCGGAATCAGCGCTCGTTCTCTGGGCGCCAGCCTGGCGGGCCGATCAAAAGGACGTGCCGGCACGCGAAGAGGCCGCGAACTCGGGCTTGACCACCTTTCTTGCCAGTTCAGGTTGCTTTGCGAAGTCGCAGCTGCGAAGAGTTCCGGCCGTGTCGGTTTCTGCGGTGAAAGAACAGATGGCGGGTTCAGCGGGCAATGTCACCCGGGTGGTGGGCATTGAGGTGCGGGAGCTTGGACCCGTCGTCCGGCTGTTTTCTTCGGCTGCGCTCGTCGAGGGCGGAACCGAGGTGCTGCTTCGCGTCACCGAGTATTCGCCCGTGCAGATGTCCGAGCTGCGTCAGTTCACCGTTCACTGGAAGAATGGCGGTCCCGGCGCCGTCAAGGGCGTCGCGAGCTTGCCGGGTGACATGCAGTCCGCCCTGCGCGCTGGCCTGCAGCCCGGCGTTGTTGCGCGGTGATGGTGCGCAGACGCCGCGGCTAGGCGGCTACCGCGCCCCGGCATTCGCGCCGCAGCGCCACCGCATCCACTTCGGCCACCGTGGTGTCGCTTTCGCGCAGGCGGAAGATGTGCAGCGAGCTGTCCACCACTTCCATCTGGTGCTGCAGCGCCCGGGCTGATTCGGCCAGTTGTTCCACCAGCGCGGCGTTCTGCTGGGTGATGCCGTCCAGCTGGCTGACCGATTCGGTCACCTGCGCCACGCCCTGCTGCTGTTCGTCGGCAGACCGGCGGATGCCGTCCAGCGTGCGGGCCACGCGGTTCACATCGTCCAGCACGCCGTCCATGCGTTCACGCGCTTGCGCCACGCTGTCGTTGCCGGCCGCCACCCGTTCGGCCGACTGGCTGATGAGCGATTTGATTTCGCGCGCCGACTCGGACGCACGTCCGGCCAGGGCGCGCACCTCGTTCGCCACCACTGCAAAGCCCCGGCCGGCTTCGCCCGCACGGGCGGCTTCCACTGCCGCGTTCAGCGCCAGCAGGTTGGTCTGGAACGCTACGGATTCCACCGCGGCCGTGATGTGTTCGATGCGGTGCGACGATTCGCTGATGCCGTACATGGTCTCGTGCACCTGCTGCACGGAATGGCTGCCGCGCTGTGTGGCGTCCGCCGTCGTTTCCGCCTGACGCACGCCATCGGTCGCCGCCGCCACGCACTGGCGCGTGGTGGCATGGATCTGTTCCATGGCCGCGGCGCTGCGCGCGAGGCTGGCTGCCTGTTCGGACGTGCGTTCGGACAGGCTCAGGTTGCCGGACGCGATCTCTCGCGCCGATTGGCGCACGTTGTCGATCTCGGCGCGTGTGTCCACGATCAGGCTGCGCAGGTTGACCGACAGCTGGGCCAGCGCGTTCTGCAGTTCGCCCACAAAGCCCGGCGCGCCGGTTGCAATGGGCCGCGACAGGTCGCCGGCGGCCAGCCGGTTGGCGTCCGCCAGCACCGCCCCCAGCGCGCCAAACGTGACGCGGCGCAGGATGTAGCCGCCCAGCGCCAGCACCAGCGGAACCGCGAGCCAGCCCCAGGCGCCCAGCAGGGTGACCGCCGCCGCCGGCCAGGTGGCCGTGCACATCAGCAGCAGGGCGATGCGGGCCGTCTGGCCCATGGCCAACAGCCCCAGCAGGCGGCCGCGCAGGTCGCGGCGCAGCACGCGGCCGCGCGCCAGCACGTGCACCCGCCGGCCGTGCTGCGCCTCGTCGCGCATGGTGGCGTACAGCTGTTCGGCCGCCTGCACCTCGTCGCGCCCGGGCGCGGTGCGTACTGACAGGTAGCCGACGACGTCGCTGCCTTTTTTCATGGGGGTGACGTTGGCGCGCACCCAGTAGTGGTCGCCGTTTTTGCTGCGGTTCTTGACGACGCCGGTCCAGGGCCGGCCGGCGGCGATGCTGTGCCACATGTCGCGGAACGCTTCGGCCGGCATGTCCGGGTGGCGCACGATGTTGTGGGGCTGGCCCAGCAGTTCCTCGCGGGAATAGCCGCAGACCTGCACGAACGTGGGGTTGCAGTAGGTGATCCGCCCCTTCAGGTCGGTCACCGAGACAAGGGTGGTTCCGGTGGGCAGGAGCTGCTCCCGGCCGGTCACTGGCAGATTGACGCGCATGCTGGTTCCTGTGGTCCGGCCCTTTGCCGGATGACAGTGGTTGTTTCGGCAGCGGGCCGGCGCAGCCTTAGCGGTGCGCGCCGGCGCGTTTGATCCAGGTCAAATGCGCCCGGCTTCGCCGTCCCCGCTGATGGCTGGCCGCGGGTGCAGACCTCCGTATGCTTGCGTTGGCTGCCCGCAGCGGCGCCAATTGGCGCTTCACTCATTGCCTGCCATGCGCGGCGTCCCATGAACAAAATCGATAAACGAACCCAGGTCGTGGTGTGGCACCCCTCGCCGCAGCAGGCGCAGCCCTCCGGTGCAACCCGTTCTCCCCGCGCTGTCCAGCCCGCTCCGTCAAGGCTGACGCGCTCGCTGCACCGGCCCATCGAATGGCTGCGCAAGAAGCTGCAGCCCGAGCCCCGCAATACCTCTTTTGATGCTGTGTTCGGCACCGACATCTCCAGCACCATCGGGCAATACCTGGGGCAAGGCGCCGAAGGGGACCGCGCGGGCTGGAGGCATGCCGCATTGACGGGCAGGGCGCCTTCGTCCGGCGTACCGGAGCTGCCGCTGGGTGAATCGAAGGTGCCAACAGGGGCAGATTTTCTTCTGCCGGTGTCCGATCCTGCCTCGCGGGCGGGCCTGGGGCAACTGGTGTTTCTGAAGGACACGCAAAACAACTCTTCGGCCGGCCGGTCGCTGGGCTGGGGTCAGGAGCCTGAACGTCCCACCTCGTGGACCGCGCCGTTAGGGCGCTCCGCCCCTTACAGACCCGTGGAGGTCTCCATCGCGATCCGTGGGCAGGGCCCACTGGACGTCAGCCCGGACCTGCTGCGCCGCTGGGATGACGGGGTCACGATGGAAGTGCGCCTGGGAGGGCGCCATGCGGACGGCGCGGTGTTCAGGAGCCAGGGCACGGGCCGCGCGCGCAAGCCTGTCCGCCTGAGTGAAGCGCAACTATTGGACGGCGTTGCCAGGCACCGCAGCGTGCTCGTGAAGCTGAGTCCGCAGTCGGCGCCGACCATGGTGGTGCTGCAGGGCCGCCAGTCCAATGGCGACTGGATAGTCCGCCGGCCCACAAGCGATGGTGGTCGCGCAAAAACGGGCCGGGTGTGGGACGTGTTGCAGCTGCCACCGGACACTGTCCTGTGGACGAATCCGTACGACAACGTGGACCGCGCCGAGCATCCCAACCGCTGGCATCTGGCCGAGCCCGGCGACACCTTGTTTGTGGGCGGGTATGCCGTGGAGTGTGTGAGGGTGCACGAGCCGCATTCCCGCGGTGCGTTGCCCGAGCGGCTGGATGTGTTTTGTCCCGCGTCGCAGGGAGACGATGCGCACGCGCGGCTGGCGCAGCGGGCCAAAGCGGTCGCCAAGGTGCCCGCGGACGGCCCGGCCGGCAAAGAGGCCACGCCCGGGTGCATCTACACCCTGGAGATCTCCGTGCGCACGGGTGTGCGGCTGGTGCGCGACTGATGCCTACAGCAGCCGCCGCACGAGCCCCATCACCTGCGCAAACCGCTTGCCATACGGCGGGTAGAACAGGTCGCCGCGCGCCCAGCGCGACTGGTTGAGCACGGGCTTTTGCTGCGACAGCCGCAGAAAGCCCGCTTCGCCGTGGTAGCTGCCCCAGCCGCTGTCGCCCACACCGCCAAAGGGCAGGTTCTCGTGGGCGATGTGCATGAGCGTGTCGTTCACCGTCACGCCGCCGCTCACGGTGGCGGCCAGCACGCGGTCGCGCGCGGCGGTGTCGGTGCCGAACCAGTACAGCGCCAGCGGCCGCGGCTGGGCGTTGATGTGTTCTATGGCCTGCTCGGCCGTGTCGCAGGGCAGCACCGGCAGCACGGGGCCAAAGATTTCCTCGCGCATGAGGCGGCTGGCCGGCGGCGGGTCGAACACCAGCACCGGCGCCATCTGGCGCTGCGCGGCGTTGCCTGCGTCGGGCGCGGCGGACTGCACGCGCGCGCCACCGTCCACTGCCTCGGCTACCAGCGCCTGCAGCCTTTCATGGTGGCGTTCGCTGATGATGGCCGCATAGTCGCCATTGCCAGCGATGGTGGGGAACAGCCGCGCGACGGCGCGCGCATACGCGTCGGCAAAGGCGGCTTCGCGCCCGCGCGGCAGCAGCACGTAGTCGGGTGCAATGCAGGTCTGCCCGGCGTTCAGCAGCTTGCCATGCGCGATCTTCACGGCCGCGTCTTCCAGGTTGCACGACGCGTCCACGATGCAGGGCGACTTGCCGCCCAGCTCCAGCGTGGTGGGGGTCAGGTTGGCGGCCGCGGCCTGCGCGACCTTGCGGCCCACGGCGGTGGAGCCCGTAAAGAACAGGTGATCAAAGGGCAGGGCGGCAAAGGCCGCGGCCAGCTCGCCGTCGCCCTGCACCACGCAGACTTCGTCGGCGGAGAAAGCCTGGTGCAGCAGCCCGGCCAGCAGGGCCGACGTGCGCGGCGTGAGCTCGCTGGGCTTGAGCATCACGCGGTTGCCCGCGGCCAGCGCCGTGATCAGCGGGCCGATGGACAGTTGCAGCGGGTAGTTCCACGGGGATATGACACCCACCACGCCCAGCGGCTGGCGCTGCAGCCAGGCGCGGGCGGGCAGCAGGTAGATCGGAGTGCGCACGCGCTGCGGCTTCATCCAGCGGGCCAGGTGGCGCAGCGTGTGCGACAGCAGCGCGCGCAGCACGAAGATGTCGGCCACTTCGGTGAGCTGTTCAGACCGCACGCCGAAGTCGTCCTTCACGGCCTGGGCCAGCGCGGGGCCGTGGTCGTCCAGCAGGGCGCGGATGCGCTGCAGCCGCTCGCGCCGCAGCGCGATGGGCACGTCCACCTGCGCGCGGCTGGCGGCGTACTGGGCGTCGAACAGGGGGCGCAGACGAATGGCGTCGGGAGTGTCGGAGTTCATGCGCGCCATGATAGGCCGCGGGTTGTGGCCGGGGCAGGGCGGCGCTCTCTAATCGGGCTGCGGGTTAACACCGACCGCCGGCCGTGCGACACTGCGCCGCCATGACCCATGCCAGCGCAGACATGCAGGCTTACTACGCGGCGCGCGCCTCGTATTACGACGCCGTGTACCTCAAGCCCGAGCGGCAGGCCGATATCGCCTTCCTGTCGGACCATCTGCCGGCGCGCCTGTGCGGCCGCCGTGTGCTGGAGGTGGCCTGCGGCACCGGCTACTGGACGCAGCACATCGCGCCGCGCGCGGCCGCCATGACGGCAACCGACGGCACGGCCGAACCGCTGGACTTCGCGCGCCAGCGGCCCGGTGCCGACCGGGTGATCTTCCGCCAGGTGGATGCCTATGCGCTGCCAACGGACCTGGGCACGTTCGACGCGGCGTTCGCGGGGCTGTGGCTGTCGCACGTGCCGGTGCAGGCGCGTACGGCCTTTCTGCAGGGGCTGCACGCGCGGCTGGCGCCGGGCGCGCGCGTGCTGTTCATCGACAACAACGAAGTGCAGCTGCGCGACTTCCCCATCGCCGAAACCGACGCGCACGGCAACACGTACCAGCACCGCACGCTGCGCGACGGCTCGGTCCATCGCGTGCTGAAGAACTTTCCGCAGGAAGCCGAACTGCGCGAATTGCTCGCACCCAAGGCCCGCGATGTGCGCTGGCAGAACCTGCAGAACTTCTGGCTGCTGGAATACGAGCTGCCCGGCTGACCCGGCCCGCGTGAACAGGGCTACGCCAGGAACGCCTTGATCGCAGCCAGCGTCTCTTCGGGCGTTTCGGTCATCTGGTGGTGGCCGCCGGGCACGTAGGTGACCTTCACGGTCTTGCCGGCCGCCTGCGCCCTGGCCACGAGCGGCTGCGCGGCCTTGGGCAGCGTCATCTGGTCGGCGGCGCCCAGCAGGAACAGCACGGGGCAGGTGAGCTGCGTCACGGCGTTTTCGGCGTTGGCATAGCTGTCGCAGGCCTTGAAGCCGCGGTGAAACACGTTCACGCGCGGGTTGCTGGCCAGCACGCGCCGGTTCAGCGCCGTGCTGGCGCCCCAGACCCAGGTGCCCGGCCCCAGCGCGGACGGCGGCGGCGCCAGCGTGCTGCGGCTGAACACGTTGATCATGTGGATGGCCTTGTCCGGCTCGTTCAGCGACGCGTCCAGCAGGGCGGGCGACACTTTCATGGGGGCCGCCGTGCCCACCAGCACCAGGTGGCTCACGCGGTCCTTCAGCAGGGCTGCCGCTTCCAGCGCGATCAGCGAACCCCAGCTGTGGCCGATGAGCGCGGCGCGCTGCACGCCCGCAGCGTCCAGCAGCGCCGCGACGAAGGCCGCGCCTTCCTCCACGGTGGCGGGCGGCTCGCCCGCGCTGCGGCAGTGGCCCGGCAGGTCCACGGCCAGCACGTTCCAGCCGTGGTGGGCCAGGTAGCGGCTCTGCAGGATCCAGACGCTGTGGTCGTTGAGCACGCCGTGGATGAACACCACGGTGGGCCTGGCGGCGTCCAAGGGTTTGCCGCCGGTGTAGCAATAGGTCTGTGCGCCGTTGACTTGCAGGTACATGGTCAGGCTCCTGCTTTCTCGGCGGCCTTGAGCGCGCGCTTCAGGTCGTCGATCAGGTCGTCGGGGTCTTCCAGCCCGATGGACAGGCGGATGGTGCCCTGCGTGATGCCGGCGTTCACCAGCGCCTCGTCGCTCATGCGGAAATGCGTGGTGCTGGCCGGGTGGATTACCAGCGAACGGCAGTCGCCCACGTTGGCCAGGTGGCTGAAGACCTTGAGCGTTTCGATGAACTTCTTGCCCTGCTCGCGGTTGCCCTTGATGTCAAAGCTGAACACGCTGCCCGCGCCTTTGGGCAGCAGCTTTTGCGCGAGCGCGTGGCTGGGGTGCGATTCGAGCAGCGGGTGCCCCACGCGCGCGACCGACGGCTGCGCGGCCAGAAATTCAACGACCTTGCGCGTGTTGCTCATGTGGCGGTCCATGCGCAGCGGCAGGGTTTCGATGCCCTGCAGGATCAGCCAGGCGGTGTGCGGGCTCATGCTGGCGCCAAAGTCGCGCAGCCCCTCACGCCGCGCGCGCAGCAGGAACGCGCCAACGGTAGATTCCTCGCTGAACACCATGTTGTGAAAGCCGTCGTAGGGCTGGGTCAGCTCGGCAAAGCGGCCGTGGGTGGCCGGGCCTTCCCAGTCGAAGCTGCCGCCGTCCACCACGATGCCGCCGATCACCGTGCCATGCCCCGACAGGAACTTGGTGGCCGAGTGGTAGACCAGGTCGGCCCCCAGCGCCAGCGGCTGCATGAGGTAAGGGGAGGTAAGCGTGGAGTCCACCAGCAACGGCACGCCGGCCTCGTGCGCGATCGCGCTCACGGTGGGAATGTCCAGCACGTCCAGGCCGGGGTTGCCCACGGTCTCGCCGAAGAGCAGTTTGGTGTTGGGGCGGATGGCGGCGCGCCAGCCGTCGATGTCGCCCGGTTTGACGAAGGTGGTCTCGATGCCGAAGCGGCGCATGGTGTAGTGCAGCAGGTTCTGGCTGCCGCCGTACAGCGCGGTGCTGGCCACGATGTGGCTGCCCGCGCCCATGAGCGTGGCCACGGCCAGGTGCAGCGCGGCCTGGCCGCTGGCCGTTGCGATGGCGCCGATGCCGCCTTCCAGCGCGGCCACGCGCTGCTCCAGCACGGCGTTGGTCGGGTTGCTGATGCGGCTGTACACGTGGCCCGCGCGTTCCAGGTTGAACAGCGCGGCGGCGTGGTCGCTGGACTCGAACACGAACGACGTGGTCAGGTGGATGGGCACGGCGCGCGCGCCCGTGGTGGGGTCGGGGGCGGCGCCCGCATGCAGCGCCAGGGTGTCGAAGCCGGGGTCTGAATAGCCGGGCATGGGCGTTGTCTCCGTGTCACTGGGGTGTGGAACAGGCAAAGATTGTGGGCTATATTCATCCGGCGGCCTGTCACATGAGCCGCACGAGGAGAACACCATGAAAGTCAGCGACATCCTGCGCGTCAAGGGCAACACGCTCTACACCGCCACCCCCGACGAACCCCTGTCCCGCGCCGTGGAAATCATGGCTGAAAAAGACATCGGCTCGCTGGTCGTCATGGAGCATGGTGACCTGGTGGGCATGCTCACCTTCCGTGAAGTGATCCAGACCGTGGTGCGCAACGGCGGCGCCGTGGGCACGACACTGGTGCGCAAGGCCATGGACGACGCGCCGCTGACCTGCACCGCCGAAACCGAGCTGGACGAGGTCCGCCGCATGATGCTGGAGCGCCACGCGCGCTACATGCCCGTCATGGACAAGCGCATGCTCATGGGCGTGATCAGCTTCTACGACGTGGCCAAGGCGGTGGTGGACAGCCAGAACTTCGAGAACAAGATGCTCAAGGCGTACATCCGCGACTGGCCGGCGGGTGAAGAAGAAACCTCTTCCGCCCCGCGCCTGTAGACCCCGTACTTTCCCCAATCCCCCGGGCCGCGACAGCGGCCCTTTTTCATGCGTACAATCCAGATTGTTAACGTTAACAATTTTCCAAACACCCCGGACCAGGAGACAAGCATGAAAAAGCTATTTGCCGCCATGGGCTGCGCGCTCGCGCTGGCTGCCGGCGCCCAGACGTATCCCGACAAGCCCGTGACCCTCGTCGTGCCGTTCCCGCCCGGTGGCTCCACCGACATGGTGGCGCGCGTGCTGGGCCAGGGCCTGCAGGAGCGGCTGGGCCAGAGCTTCGTGGTGGACAACAAGCCCGGCGCCACCGGCACGCTGGGCGCGGGCCAGGTCAAGCGCGCCGCGCCGGACGGCTACACGCTGCTGGTGTCGTCGCTCGGTTCGTTCGTGATCGCGCCGCACCTGTTCAAGGCGACGCCGTATGACGCGACGAAAGACTTCGACTACCTGAGCGTGCTGGTGCAGGCGCCCAACGTGCTGGTGGCCAGCAGCGCCACGCAGGCCAGGACCCTGGCCGACGTGATCGCGCACATGAAGTCCAAGCCCGGCCGCGCGAGCTTTGCCAGCTCGGGCAACGGTTCGTCCGACCACCTGTCGGCGGAGCTGTTCTGGCAGCAGGCCGGTGTGGACGGCCTGCACATTCCGTACAAGGGCGGCGCGCCGGCCGTCAACGACCTGCTGGGCGGCATGGTGGAGTTCTCGTTCCAGAACGTGAACGCCGTGCTGCAGCACATCCGCGCCGGCAAGCTGCGGGCGATCGCGGTGACGGGGAACAAACGGTCCGCGGTGCTGCCAGACGTACCCACGCTGGAAGAAGGCGGCGTGAAGGACGCCGTGGTCTATTCGTGGCAGGGCTTTGCCGCGCCCAAGGGGCTGCCTGCGGCCGTCAAGAAGCGCATCAGCGACGCCACCGTGGCCACGTTCCATGACCCGGCGGTGGCCAAGCGCATGAGCGACCAGGGCATCGAGGTCGTGGTCAGCACGCCCGAACAGACGACGGCCTACCAGGCAGCGGAGTTCCGCAAGTGGAAGGACCTGATCGAAAAGCGCAAGATCACCGCTGACTGAGTCCCCACTTTTCCCGTACCCCTTCGCCCATGACGAACCCCGCCTCCGAACCGCAACGCAACACCCCTGTCATCACCGGCTTTCGCGTCATCCCCGTCGCGGGCCGTGACGGCATGCTGCTGAACCTGAGCGGGGCGCACGCGCCGTTCTTCACGCGCAACCTCGTCGTGCTGACCGACAACAGCGGTCGCCAGGGCGTGGGCGAAGTGCCCGGCGGCGAGAAGATCCGCCAGACGCTGGAGGACGCGCGCGAACTCATCGTGGGCCAGCCGGTGGGCAAACACCACGCCATCCTGAACAGCATGCGCCGCGCGTTCGCCGACCGCGACAGCGGCGGGCGTGGGCAGCAGACCTTTGACCTGCGCGTGGCGATCCATGCCGTGACGGCGGTCGAATCGGCGCTGCTGGATCTGCTGGGCCAATTCCTGAACGTGCCGGTGGCGGCGCTGCTGGGCGAAGGGCAGCAGCGCGACGCAGTGCAGATGCTGGGGTATCTGTTCTTTGTGGGTGACAGCAAGAAGACCACGCTGCCATACCACAGCGAACCCGATGCGGCTGACGACTGGTGCCGCCTGCGCCATGAAGAGGCGGTGACGCCCGAGTCCATCGTTCGATTGGCCGAAGCCGCGCAGGCGCGCTACGGCTTCCAGGACTTCAAGCTCAAGGGCGGCGCGCTGCGCGGCGAGGACGAGGTGGAAGCCATCCGCGCCTTGCACGACCGCTTTCCGCAGGCGCGCGTCACGCTGGACCCCAACGGCGGCTGGCTGCTGAAGGACGCGATCCGCCTGCTGCGCGACCTGCACGGCGTGCTGGCCTATGCCGAGGATCCCTGCGGCGGCGAAGGCGTGTATTCGGGCCGCGAGGTCATGGCCGAGTTCCGCCGCGCCACCGGCCTGCCCACGGCCACCAACATGGTCGCGACGGACTGGCGCGAGATGGCGCATGCGCTGTCGCTGCAGTCGGTGGACATCCCGCTGGCCGACCCGCATTTCTGGACCATGGCCGGCTCGGTGCGCGTTGCGCAGCTGTGCCAGGCCTTCGGCCTGACCTGGGGCTCGCATTCCAACAACCACTTCGACATTTCGCTGGCCATGTTCACGCAGGTGGGCGCGGCCGCGCCGGGCCGCGTGACGGCGCTGGACACCCACTGGATCTGGCAGGACGGCCAGCGGCTGACGAAAGAGCCGCTGCGCATTGAAGGCGGCTACGTGCGCGTGCCCGAGCGTCCGGGCCTGGGCGTGGAGCTGGACATGGTGGAAGTGGAAAAGGCCCACGCGCTGTACAACCAGCACGGCCTGGGCGCGCGCGACGACGCGATCGCCATGCAGTTTCTGATTCCGGGCTGGAAGTTCGATCCGAAGCGGCCGGCGCTGGTGCGGTAATGCCTTCGCACATTGCCCCCTCTGCGGGAGGGGAGGCCGGCCTGCAGTGCTCGTGTCAAGCAACCGGCCGTCGCGCCAGCTCGGTTTGAATTTCCCGTGAGCGTTTCTTCAACAATTCCGCCAGATCCGCCACGCGGTCAGCCGACATTCGTTCGTTGATGGCGGCGATGCTGATGGCACAAGCTGGCTGTCCCTGACTGTCCAGTACCGCCATCCCCACCGCAGACATTCCCGGCACGACCTGCCCGGTCATGAAAGAGTATCCGTGCGCCCGGGTTCTCTTCACCAGTGCCTTGATGGACTCGGGCGTGCATTGCAGATACGCCTTGAGCCTTGGCGCATTGTGTGCAAGCGAGTCGGCGACGCGGTCATCTGCCTGTGCCGCCAACAACGCCAGACTGCCAGCCCCCACGCCCAAAGGGCGCCACTCGCCAACGTTCAGGACCAGCGTACGGATCGGGAACTTGCCGGTGGCCCGCGCAATGCACACCGCGCCATACCCCTCGACCGTCGATGCATAAACGGTATCGCCGGTTTCTTCTGCAAGGCTTTCCATGACGGCGCGACAGGCCGCGGCATGTGACTGCACCACGGCGCCGGCCCCCAAAAGTCCCACCAGCGCGCCCAGGTGATAGCGTTTGCTTTCGGCATCCTGATGCGCAAGACCCGAATGCACCAGAGCTTTCAGCAGCCTGTGGGTCGTGCTCTTTCCCAGCTCAACCTCGCGACCGAATTCCGTGAAGCTCAGTCCCCGGTACGGATCGCTCGCGAGTGCTCTCAAAGCCTTGGCAACGCGGTCAACGATCTGCATTGAGGTATCGCTGCCTGACTCCTCCGATGCTTTCTGGGGCAACTCTTGGTGTGTGGACATCGCGGCGATTGTAGGGGCGCGCCGTTTGACACCTTGCCTGCCAGGCGCTAAAGTTCTTTTAAACGGAAATTGAAGTTCCGTTTAATGGAACTAATTGAAAGAGACAAAGTCATGAATCGACGAATCATCCTGATGTTGTTGGCCGCTACGGTGTCCATTTCCGCATTCGCGGACAGCTGGCCGTCACGGCCGATCAAGCTCGTGGTGCAGTTCGCTGCAGGTGGTAGCGCGGATACGCTGGGGCGCACCGTTGCGCAGGCGCTGGCCCCGGCGCTGAAGCAGTCGATCGTGGTCGAAAACAGGCCGGGCGCGGGTGGAAATATCGGCACGGAGTTCGTGGCCAGATCGCCTGCCGACGGCTACACGATCATGGTGGCGGGCGCCAACAACTCCATCAACGCGACGCTGTACAAAAACCTGCCGTTCGACTTTGAAGCCGACCTGATTCCGATCGCCATGATCGGCGTGTCGCCCAACCTGATGGTGGTGAACAAGGATCTGCCTGCCAATGTCCAGGACTTCATGGCGTATGTCAGAAAGCGCGGCACCGCCGTGACCTTCGCCTCATCGGGCGCCGGCGGCACGCTGCACCTTACCGGGGAGATTTTCAAGGTGGCCACGGGCATTCCCATGGTCCACGTGCCCTACAAGGGCAGCAGCCCAGCGCTGGTAGACGTGATGGGCGGGCAGGTGGACGTCATGTTCGACAGCGTGGTGTCGGCGGGCAATCTGGTGCGCCAGGGCAAGCTCCATGCCTTGGCTGTCACTGGGCCGACGCGAAGCCCGGTGTTCCCGAATGTGCCTACGCTGAAAGAAGCCGGCATCAACGTCGAGGTGCTTTCGTTTGTTGGCATCTACGCGCCCAAAGGCACGCCGCAGCCCATTCTGGACCGGCTGAACAGGGAAATCCGTCAGGCGATTGCTTCGCCTCAAGTGACCGAGCGCCTGCAGGCCATGGGCGTGGAGCCGCGGGACTATTCGCTCAGGGAGTTTGCCAGCTTCAACCGCGCGCAGATCGCGACCTGGCGCAAGGCGGTGCTTGACTCCGGTGCCAAGGCGGACTGAGGGATGCCCGCAAATTCGGTTCGCAGCCGTCTTGCTGCGAGAGGGCCGCTGTATGGCGCCTTCTGCATGGGGGCGACGTTCCAGTCGGCGGAGGTTCTTGGCGGCGCCGGTTTCGACTTCATCGTGCTGGATGCCGAGCATGCGGCAGTGAGCTTGCCCACGTTGCATGCGCAGGCGGGCTTCGCCGCCGCGAATGGCGCAGCTGTCCTTGTCCGCAGTGCATCACGGCACGAACATGTGCTCAAGCCGCTGCTGGACATCGGGTTTGACGGTGTACTGGTTCCCACCATCAGAACCGCAAGTGATGCATGGGAAGCCGTCCGGGCGGTTCGCTATCCCCCTTTGGGTAACCGTGGGATCGGCGGCTGCGTTCGGGCGACCCGTTACGGCCGTGATCCCGGCTACTACCGGCGGGCCAACAGCGAGCTGGCGTTGCTGCTGCTTGTGGAGTCGCTGGAAGGCGTGGGCAATCTGGATGAAATCCTGGCGGTGCCGGGCATTGACGGCATCTACTTTGGGCCGGGCGACTTTGCGTCCGATGCGCAGATCGCTGCAGGCCAGACATCGGAAGAGGTCATGAACACCATGGATTCCTGCCTTCGGCAGGTCCGCAATGCCGGGCTGATGGCCGGCATACAGGCGCGTGACACACAGGTCACGCGCTACGCGGAATGCGGCGCCAATCTGATCGGTGTGGGCGTCGACATGCAACTGCTGGCGGCCGCAGCCGATCAGCTCGCCATGCGGTGGTGCGGGCGCGCGGAGGAAAGCGCATGACGAGCGCGTTCACCGGCACTGATCCGCGCCGCCAGCTGTTCGCTGAGTCGCTGGGCCTTGCGCCGGGGCGTGGGCGCATGACGGGGCGGCGGATCCTGGTCGTGGGCGCTGGCCAAAGGCCGGCACCGAAGTCCGGCAATGGTTTTTCCGTCGGGAACGGACGTGCGATTGCGATGCTCGCGGCGCGCGAAGGCGCGGTGGTTGTCTGTCTGGATGTGTCCGAGACGGCCGCGAAAGAAACCTGCGCGCTGATTGCTGCCGACAACGGCACGGCATATCCGCTCGTGGCGGACGTCTCCAGTGCGCATGAACTGGCGCAGGTGCTGCCGCGTGCCATCGCCTGCGCGGGGTCGCTGGACGGGCTGGTGCTGAATGTCGGTGTTACCCGGGGCCTTGGCCTGGCGGCGCAGAGCGCAGCGGCATGGGACGCAGAATTCGCCGTCAATGTGCGTGCGCAAATGTTGCTCTCGCAGGCGGCAGTGCAGTTGCTGGATGTGGGGGCTTCCATCGTGATGACATCGGGCCTTGCCGGGCTTCGCGCCAACGGCGGCAACCCCGCGTATGAAAGCTCCAAGGCCGCGCAAATCGCGCTCGCGCGGGCTGTTGCCGCTGCTGGGCAAGAGCGCGGCATACGCTGCAACGCCGTCATACCCGGCCTGATCGATACACCCATGGGGCAGGCCGAATCGGCGCGAAGAGGGCCGTCTCGCACGGCCAACCTGCCGTTTGCCCGGCAGGGCACGGCGTGGGAAGTCGCCTATGGCTGCGTCTATCTGCTGTCCAATGAATCCAGCTACGTCAACGGACAGTCCCTGGTGCTGGACGGCGGGGTGCTGGCGGGTGTGCGTTCAACCTGACGGCCCAGTCGCAGGGTCTAGGCGCTTGCGCGCTGCATGATTTGAAACCCCAGATCCACGGCCCTGCCATGGTGGGCTTCATGGGCCTCGCGGTCGATGATGCAGTCGGCCGCCAGCTGCCCGATGTGCGTGCCGTCCACGCGCACCGTGGTCAGCGCGGGCTCCAGGTCGGCGGCGAAGGCCAGGTCGCCGAAACCCACGACGGACAGCTGGCCGGGCGCGTCGATGCCCAGCGCGCGGGCCTGCAGGATCACGCCCATGGCGAACAGGTCCGAACTGCAGAAGATGCCGTCGATCTTCTTCTCACGCGCCAGCAGTTCGCCCGCCACGCGCCGCCCGTCGGCCAGCGTCGCGGGCGCGGGCACCGACTGCATCACGGGCGCCTTCAGGCCGAGCGACACCGCCGCATCGGCAAACGCGCGCGCCCGCCGCTGCGCGCGCGGGTCGTCTCCGCCCACCACGGCCAGCCGCGTGCGGCCTTTGCCGTGCAGAAAGCGGCAGACCTGCGCGCCCACGTCCTCGTGCGAGAAGCCGATGGCGATGTCGATGGGCTGCGGCGTGAGGTCCCAGGTCTCGATCACCGGCACGCCGGCCGCGGCCAGCCGCCGGCGCGCCAGCGGCGTGTGCAGCACGCCAGTCAGCACGATGCCGTCGGGCCGGCGGCCGATGATGTCGCTGATCAGCGTGTCTTCGCGGTCCTGCCCGTACCCGCTCTGGCCCACCATGAGCTGGTAGCCGCTGGCCGCCAGGCGGGCCGTGAGCGATTCGATGGTCTGCAGAAAGATCGAGCCCGTGAGCGTGGGCACGACGGCCGCCACAAGCCGGCTGCGGCTGGAGCGCAGGCCGCCCGCGGCACGGTTGGGCACGTAGCCCGATTCGTCGATGGCCGCCTGCACCCTGGCCACCGTCGCGGCCGGGACCTTGTCCGGGTGGTTGATCACGCGCGATACCGTCATGGCCGACACGCCGGCCAGCCGCGCCACGTCGGTGACGGTGATGCTGTGGTGGCCGGGGGTTTTGGGGGGTGCCATCGGGGCGGTGGGAATGCCGCCCGATGTTACTTGAGGGGGCGCGGCCTGTTCAGCCCAGGCTCGCGTGGATCATCTCGCGCACGCGGGGGTAGATCTGCTGGTTCCACTTGCGGCCGCTGAACACGCCGTAGTGGCCCACGCCCACCTGGATGTGGTGCGTCTTCATGTAGGGGCGGATGCCCGTGCACAGGTCCTGCGCGGCCACGGTCTGGCCCACGCTGCAGATGTCGTCGCGCTCGCCCTCCACCGTCATGAGCCAGGTGCGGCGGATGGCGGCCGGGTTGACGCGGCGGCCGCGGTACATGAGCTCGCCGCGCGCCAGGTCATAGGTCTGGAAGACTTTTTCCACCGTCTCCAGGTAGAACTCGGCGGGCAGGTCGTTGACGGCCAGGTATTCGTCGTAGAACACGCGGATCACGTTGGCCTGTTCTTCCTCGCCCTGCACCAGGTGCTGGTACATGTTGCGGAACTGCTGCTTGTGCCGCTCCAGGTTCATCGACATGAATGCGCTCAACTGCACAAAGCCCGGGTACACGCGCCGCATGTAGCCCGCGTGCGGCAGCGGCACGTGGCTGATCAGGTTCTGCTCGAACCAGCTGATGGGCTTGCTCACCGCCAGCTCGTTCACGCCTGTGGGGTTCACGCGGCAGTCCACGGGGCCGGCCATGAGCGTGAGTGTGCGCGGGGTGGCGGGATGGTCGTCCTCGGCCATCAGGGCGGTGGCGGCCAGGGCTGCGACGCAGGGCTGGCACACGGCCACCACGTGCACGCCGGGGCCGATGGCGGCCATGAACTGCATCATGTAGTCGATGTAGTCGTCCAGCCCGAACGCGCCGTGGCGCAGGCCCACGTCGCGGGCGTTGTGCCAGTCGGTGATGTACACGTCGTGGTCCTGCAGCAGCGTGCGCACGGTTTCGCGCAGCAGCGTGGCGAAATGGCCCGACAGCGGCGCGACCAGCAGCACGGGCGGGTGGCCGGTCACGCCCGATTTGCTGAAGTGCAGCAACGTGCCGAAGGGCAGGGTGAGCACTTTCTTTTCTGTGACGGGGAAGCTCTGGTCGCCCACGGTCACCTGATCGATGCCGTAGGCCGGCCGCGTGTGCGTCAGGCGCATGCGCGAAAACACCTCGCCGGCGGCGGCCATCTTGCGCAGGACCGACCCCTCGGTCTGGCGCAGCCACAGCGCAGCGCCGGTGTGCTGGGCCAGCAGGCGCAGCGGGGACATCAGGTCGGACTGGAACTGGTAGGCCTGATAGAGCATGGGCTTCCTGATGGGGGGCTTGTGGCCCGGTGCGGGTCCACAGGCAAGTTGCGGGCCAAGCCCGGCGCCGGGTTCGACTGTGCATGCACCGCACTGGCCCGCTATTTGCTCCAAAGCGGCGCAAAGGAGACGCCATGGCCAAACCCGTTCTCACCATCAGCAGCAAAAATTACGGTGCCTGGGCCCTGCGTGGCTGGCTCATGGCGCGCCTGGCGGGGCTGGATTTCACCGAAAAGGTGATCCCGCCCGACGACCCCGCCATGAAGGCCGAGATGCTGCTGCTCGCGCCGTCCATGCTGGTGCCGTCGCTGGAGCACGGCGGCATCAAGGTCTGGGACACGCTGGCCATCGGCGAATACCTGAACGAGATCAAGCCCAAGGCGGGGCTGTTGCCGGCGGATGCGAAGGCGCGTGCGCACTGCCGCGCCATCTGCGGCGAGATGCATTCGGGCTTTGCATCGCTGCGCTCGGCGCTGCCCATGAACATCAAGGCCCACTTCCCGAACTTCAAGGTCTGGTCGCGCGCGCAGGGCGACATCGACCGCGTGCTGGCGATCTGGAAGGAGTGCCTGTCTTCCTATGGCGGCCCGTACCTGTTCGGCAAAGTGCCCACGCTGGCCGATGCAATGTACGCGCCGGTGGTGACGCGGTTTCTGACCTATGACGTGCCGCTGGACAAGGTGAGCGTGGCGTACTGCAAGCGCATCATGGAGCTGCCCGCGATGAAGGAGTGGGTGGCGGCTGCCAAGGCGGAGCCGGACGAGATCGACGAGCTGGACGCGGAGTTTTGAGGGACCGGACTTCAGGGATCGGACCTCCGTACGCAGAGGGCGCAGAGATTACGCAGAGGTCGCAGAAAAGAAATACAAAAGATTTTTTGGTTTTCCTTCTGCGTCCTCTGCGAATCCTCTGCGCCCTCTGCGTACGGGTGTCCGCTCCCGATTTCATTTCCAGGGTGTAGGCGCGGGTATCTCGCAGACAGGCTCAACGTCAACCGTCTTGAAGTCCGCAGGCGACACGATCTCCAGGTACTCCATGTCGGGCGAATAGTCGAACAGGTAGTGGCGGATGCCGGGACGCTGGTGCACCACGTCGCCGGCTTCCACCAGGGTGACCTTGTCCTCGTACATGAACCTGGCCCAGCCCTTGGTCATGATGACGATCTGGAAATCCGCCTCATGCCGGTGCCAGCCCGTGCCCACTTCCGGTGCCATGTTGGCCTTGACCAGGTGCGCGATCACCTTGCCGTTGGTGGCCTCGGCCACCCCCAGGTCGCGGTACAGGAAAAAGTCGCGCAGGCCGCCGCTTTGAAAGTCGGTGTCGCCGGGCTTGACGTGGGAGAACTTGGTTTGCGTTCGATCCAGCATGGTGCGCTCCTTGTGGGGTTAATGCTGCGCCGCAACATCAAGCATGAAGCGTTCCCGGCCGCGTCGAGTCCGGCAACCCGTCTGGGATAATCCGGCACCATGAGCGGCAACACCTTCGGCACCCTTTTCGCAGTCACCAACTTCGGTGAGTCCCACGGCCCGGCCATTGGCTGTGTGATCGACGGTTGCCCCCCCGGCATGGATCTGACGGCAGCCGACATCCAGGGCGACCTGGACCGCCGCCGCCCCGGCACCAGCCGCCACGTGACCCAGCGCCAGGAACCCGACCAGGTCGAGATCCTGTCCGGCGTGTACGAGGGCATGACGACCGGCACCCCCATCTGCCTGCTGATCCGCAACACCGACCAGCGCAGCAAGGACTATTCGGAGATCGCCCAGACCTTCCGCCCCGGCCATGCCGACTACACCTACCTGCAGAAATACGGCCTGCGCGACCCGCGCGGCGGCGGCCGGTCGTCGGCGCGCCTGACCGCACCCACGGTGGCCGCAGGCGCCGTGGCCAAGAAATGGCTGAAGGAAAAGTACGGCACCACGTTCCGCGGCTGCATGACGCAGGTGGGCGACATCGCCATCCCGTTCGAGAGCTGGGACCATGTGCCGAACAACCCGTTCTTTGCGCCCGTGGCCGACGTGAGCCAGTTGGAAGACTACATGGACAGCCTGCGCAAGGCGGGCGATTCGTGCGGCGCGCGCGTGCGCGTCACGGCCAGCGGCGTGCCCGTGGGCCTGGGCGAGCCGCTGTTTGACAAGCTGGACGCCGACATCGCGTTCGCCATGATGGGCATCAACGCGGTGAAGGGCGTGGAGATCGGCGCGGGCTTTGCCAGCGTGACCCAGCGCGGCACCACGCACGGTGATTCGCTCACGCCCCAGGGGTTCCGGACCAACAACGCGGGCGGCGTGCTGGGCGGCATCAGCACGGGGCAGGACATCGAGGTGTCCATCGCCATCAAGCCGACCAGCTCCATCATCAGCCCGCGCGAAACCATCAACATCAAGGGCGAGGCGACCCAGGTCATCACCAAGGGCCGCCACGACCCCTGCGTGGGCATCCGCGCCACGCCGATTGCCGAGGCCATGCTGGCCCTGGTGCTCATGGAACATGCGCTGCGCCAGCGCGCGCAGAACGGCGACGTGAACTCGCCGCTGCAGGCGATCGAAGCCTCGTTCCTCTGAGTTGCCGATGGCCGACGCCGCGGCGCAGCGCCGCCAGCTCGTGCCGTTTGCCGCGCTGTCGGCCACCTATTTCGCGCACATCGGGTTCTTTAACCCGTACCTGCCGCTGTGGCTGAAAGACCTGGGCCTGCCCATCGTCGTGATCAGCCTGTTGACCTCGGTGCAGAGCTTCACGCGGGTGTTTGCGCCCTATGCTTGGGGCGCGCTCAGCGACCACACGGGCGAGCGCGTGCGGCTGCTGCGCTTCAGCGCGGCGGTCGCGCTGGTGTCGTCGGCGGGGCTGTGGTTCAGCGGCGGACCATGGTGGGTGGGCCTGGTGCTGCTGGTGCTGTTCACCCACACCAGCTCCATGATGTCGCTGACCGAGGCGGCCATGGCCCACCTGGTGGCGGGCGACTGGGGGCGCTACGGGCGCATCCGGCTGTGGGGCTCGGCGGGCTTCATGCTCACGGTGTTCGCGGCCGGCGCCTGGTTCGAAAGCCACGGCATGAAGGACTTTCCGGCGTGGACGGCGGTGACGCTGGGTGGCGTGCTGCTGTGCACCTGGTGGCTGCCCGACGTGCGCGAAAAGCACGCCCATTCCGACGCGGTGAAAGAGCCCATCGGACCGGTGCTGCGACAGCCCGCGGTGCGCTGGTTCTTCGCGTCGCTGCTGTTTCATGTGATGTCGCACTTCGCGATCTACGGCTTTCTGTCGCTGTACCTGGATTCACGAGGCTACAGCAAGGCCATGATCGGCACGCTGTGGGCCGTGTCGGTGCTGGTGGAGATTGCGTGGTTCTTTGCGCAGGGGCGGCTGATCGGGCAGTGGCGCATGACGCGCTGGCTGGTGGTCTGCGGCGCCGCCACCGTGGCGCGCATGGCGCTCACGGGCGGCCTGGGCGACTGGCTGCTGGCGCTGTTCGTGGCGCAGGTGCTGCACGCGCTGACCTTCGCCGCGCACCATACGGCCTGCATCGCCATGGTGAGCCACCATTTTCCGGGGCGCCTGCGCGGGCGCGGGCAGGCGCTGTTCACCGTCATCGGCTACGGCTTTGGGGGCGTCACGGGCGTGCTGGCGGGCGGCGCGCTGGCCTCGCGCCTGGGCTTTGAGCTGATGTATGGCGCGGCCACGGTGCTGGCGCTGGTGGCCACGCTGTGCGCGTGGCGCATGCACAGGCTGGAAACCGGCCGCTGCGTCAGCGTGACGCCTGCTGCACCGCCCCGGCCACGTGGGGACGCGGGCTGAGCTCGGTCTTGTACAGCACCGTGCCCACGGCGGCGACGGCGCAGCAGATCGTGCTGAACAGCAGCACCCAGGGCCAGCGCCGCGTGTGCCGCAGCACGGGCAGGGCGTCGGGCCGCGCCAGGCGGCCGGCCGGGCGAAGGGCCTGATCGGCCGGCGTTTCGTGGGCGGCGATCCAGCGGTCGTGGCGCTCGCGCTGCTCGGGGTCGGACAGCACCTGGTAGGCCTTGTTCAGGTTGGCCATCACGCGCGGGGCAAAGCGGTTGTCGGGCGATTTGTCGGGGTGGTAGCGCTGGGCCATGCGCCGGTACGCCACGCGGATGTCCCGCGGCGGCGCATTGCGCGCCACCTGGAGGATGTCGTAGTAGGTCGGGACGGTCATGAAGCTTTCAGGCTTGTAACGGCTGTCAGGCCGCACGGATTCTATTGAAACTGCTATCAAAATGAAAGCGATTGGGCTGTATCCTTTTGTAGGTGGTGCCCGCCTGCAACACCAGCCACATGCCCGCGACCGCCGGCCACCGCCGTGATCTGAAGGCACAATGCGCCCCATTCGCTCAGCAAATACAGGATCGAAGGGACGCATGCCGCAGTTGAACTACGTCAAGGAAGGCCAGGGGCCCATGGTGGTGCTCAGCCACGCGCTGGGTTGCGACCTGAGCATGTGGGACGGCGTTGCCCAGGCGATGGCGCGCCGCTACACCGTGCTGCGCTACGACCACCGCGGCCACGGACAGTCCCGGCAGGTGGGCGGCCCCTACACCATGGAGGTGTTCGCCGACGATGCGGCGGCGCTGATCGAAGCCCACAGCAACAGTCCGGTGACCTTCATCGGGCTGGTGATGGGCGGCATGACCGGGCAGCAGCTGGCCGTGCGTTACCCGCACCTGGTGCGCAGCATCGTCATGGCCAACACGGCCAGCTACTTCGATGCCGGCATCCGCGCGCGGCTCACGCAGCGCATCGCGCTGGCGCGCCAGCACGGCATGAACGCCGTCGCGGACGAGGCCATGAACCGGTGGTTTTCGCCGGCCTTCCTGCAGACGGAGCAGGGCGCGGCACAGGCGGCGTCGCTGCGCGCCCGGCTGGCCGCCATGGACACGCAGACCTACGCGGCCAGTTGCCAGGCCATGATGGACGTGGACTTCAACAGCACCAACGCACTGATCGCCTGCCCCACGCTGGTCGTGGCGGGCACGCAGGACGACGCCATTTCCATCGCGACTGCCGAGGCCCTGTGCCGCAGCATCTCGGGCGCCGAGCTGCGCACGCTGCCCACGGGCCGCATGAGCGCCGTCGAACGCCCCTTTGAATTCGCCAACCTCGTTCACGATTTCCTTCGCACCACATGAAAACCATCTTCGTCTTCAACGGCCCCAACCTCAACCTGCTGGGCACGCGCGAACCCGCCGTGTACGGCTCCCAGACGCTGGCCGACGTCGAAAAGCTCTGCGCCGATGCCTGCGCCGTGCATGGCTTCAAGCTCGATTTCCGCCAGACCAACCACGAAGGCATGCTGGTGGACTGGCTGCAGGAGGCCGGCCGCGCGCAGGCTGCGGGCACGGCCGCCGGGGTGGTGCTGAATGCTGGCGCCTACACCCACACCAGCGTCGCGCTGCACGACGCGATCAAGGGCGCGGGCGTGACGCTGATCGAGCTGCACATCAGCAACGTGCATGCGCGCGAGGCGTTCCGCCACCACAGCTACATCTCGCCCGCAGCGCGGGCCGTGATGGCCGGCTTTGGCGTGCAGGGGTATCCGCTGGCCATCGCGGGCCTGGCCGCGATCTGAGGTTCTGCGGGCCTGGCTACGTCTGACGGCGGCGCGAGTTCTTCTACACTCGCGGAATGAACCAGGCAGTACATTCCGCCCGCACGCGCCCGGCCAAGGCGCAGCCGCGCACCAACGACCCGGTGCGCACCATGGCCGATATCCTGGAGGTGGCGACCCACGAGTTCTCTGAAAAGGGCTTTGCCGGCGCGCGCATCGACCTGATTGCCGAGGCCATGCGCACCAGCAAGCGCATGATCTATTACTACTTCGGCAGCAAGGAGGCGCTGTACGTCGCCGTGCTGGAGGAAGCCTACCGCCGCATCCGCGAGATCGAGGCCGGCCTGCACCTGGAGGACCTGGCGCCCGAGGATGCGCTGCGCAAGCTGGTGGGCTTTACGGTGGACTACCAGCGGGCCAATCCGGACTTCATCCGCCTGGTCATGAACGAGAACATCCACCGCGGCGAGTTCCTGGCGCAGAGCACCATGATCCAGAAGCTGAACGTGCCGGCGATCAACGCCGTGCGCGAGGTGTACGAACGCGGCGTTCGCGACGGTGTATTCCGCAGCGGCATCGACCCGGTGGACCTGCACATGTCCATCAGCGCGCTGTGCTTTTTCAACGTGTCCAACCGTCACACCTTCGCGCTGATCTTCAAGCGCGACCTTGAGTCGTCCGAGGCCATCATCGCCCGGCGCGACAGCATCATCGAGATGATCGTGCGCTTCGTGCGCAGGTAGTCCTGCCGTTCTGCGGCGCGTTTCGGCGTCGGGTCTCTTCTTTTTCTTTCTCCGGGGGGAACGCCCGTCGCGGCGGGGCGGCGCTTTCGCCACCAGAGCCCGGTCCCCTTCGGGGCAAGCCGCTGCAGTACTCAGGCCGGCGGGTAGCAACGCGGTCTCCGCCCCTACCCGTGCGCCAGCCCTCCGTGCTTCGCGCCCGGGCTCTTGATCGGTGGCGAAAGCGCCGCCCCACCGCGACGGGCTTGAGGCCAACGTGGCAGAAGTCCGCAGTCCCTTCTCTCGCTCGCAACAAACCCTACGGGTTTTTACGGATTCGTGAAAACTAACCAGTTCGTACATTCTTGATGAATAACGAGGAGACAACATGCTGTCCGCGATGCTTGACAGGTACTGCCGGTTCCTGGGGTTCCTCATGGTGGCCTGCCTGGCCATCATGGTGCTGCTGGTGTTCGGCAACGTGGTGCTGCGCTACGGGTTCAACTCCGGCCTGACGCTGTCCGAGGAGCTGTCGCGCTGGCTGTTCGTGTGGATGACCTTCCTGGGCGCCGTTGCGGCCGTGCACGAGCGCGCGCACCTGGGCACCGACATGCTGCTGTCGCGCCTGCCCGTAGCGGGCCGCAAGGTCTGCGCCGGGTTGTCGCTGGCGCTGATGTTGTGCCTGTGCGGGTTGCTGCTGCGCGGCGCGTGGCAGCAGACCGTGATCAACGCCGGGGCCTCCAGCGCGGTGATGGAGGTTTCCATGGGCATCCTGTACGCAAGCGGGGTGGTGTTTGCCGCCTCGGCCATGCTGATGCTGGCGGCCAGCCTCTGGCGCCTGGCCACCGGACGCATGAGCGACGCCGAACTCGTGGGCGTGCAGGAGAACGAGGCATGACCATCGCCATCTTCCTGGGTTCGCTGCTGGCGGCCATGGCGCTGGGGCTGCCCATCGCGTTCGCGCTGCTGGCCAGCGGCGCCGCGCTGATGTGGCACATGAACATGTTCGACGCGCAGATCCTGGCGCAGAACGTGATCGAAGGCTCCAACAGCTTCCCGCTGCTGGCCGTGCCGTTCTTCATGCTGGCCGGCGAGATCATGAACGCCGGCGGCCTGTCGCGGCGCATCGTGCTGTTTGCCATGGCGCTGGTGGGCCACGTGCGGGGTGGCCTGGGCTACGTGGCCATTGTGGCGGCGGTGATCATGGCGGCACTGTCCGGCTCGGCCGTGGCCGACGCGGCGGCGCTGTCGGCGCTCTTGCTGCCCATGATGGCAGCGGCCGGCCACGACAAGGCCCGGTCGGCCGGCCTGCTGGCGTCGGCCAGCATCATTGCGCCGGTCATTCCGCCCAGTATCGGCTTCGTGATCTTCGGCGTGGCCGCCAACGTGTCGATCTCCAAGCTGTTCCTGGCCGGCATCGCCCCGGGCGTGATGCTGGGCGCCGCGCTGTGGGTGACCTGGTGGTGGGTGGCCCGCCGCGAGCAGGTCAGCACGCCGCCGCGCCAGTCGCGCGCCCAGGTGCTGCGCGCGCTGCGCGAGGCGTCCTTCGCGCTGGGGCTACCGGTGATCGTCATTGTCGGGCTGAAGTTCGGCGTGTTCACCCCGACTGAGGCCGCCGTGGTCGCGGCCGTGTACGCGCTGGCCGTGTCCATGGGCGTGTACCGCGAGCTGCGCTGGAGCCAGTTGTACGGCCTGTTCCTGGCCGCCGCCAAGACCACGGCCGTCATCATGTTCCTGGTGGCCGCAGCCATGGTGTCGGCCTGGCTTATCACCGTGGCCCAGTTGCCCGACCAGATCATCGGGCTGCTCAAGCCGTTCATGGACAGCCCGCGCCTGCTGATGTTCGTGATCATGGTGCTGGTCATCGTGGTGGGCACGGCCATGGACATGACGCCCACCATCCTGATCCTCACGCCCGTGCTCATGCCCATCGTCAAGGCCGCGGGCATCGACCCCGTGTACTTCGGCGTGCTGTTCATCATCAACAACGCCATCGGCCTGATCACGCCGCCCGTGGGCACGGTGCTCAACACCGTGGCCGGCGTGGGCCGCATCAGCATGGACGACGTGACGCGCGGCGTGTGGCCTTTCATGCTGGCGCAGTTCGCGCTGCTGTTGCTGATGGTGCTGTTCCCGCAGCTTGTGATCTGGCCGGCCCGCCTGCTGGGCGGCTGAGCCGCAACCCCGACCCTTTCCATACACCCCAAGGAGACTAACCATGAAACGCATCTTCCTGAAGTCCACCCTGGCCGCCGTTGCGCTGGCCGCCGCCGGCGTCGCGCTGGCGCAGGACAAGACCATCAAATTCGCCACCCAGAACCCCAAGGGCCACCCCCTGGTGATGGGCATGGAGAAGTTCGCCGAGATCGTGCAGGCCAAATCGGGCGGCAAGCTCAAAGTCAACCTGTTCCCGGGCGGCGTGCTGGGCAGCGACCAGGCCAACGTCACGGCCCTGCAGGGCGGCACGCTGGAGATGGTGACCATGAACTCCGGCATCCTGGCCGCGCAGGTCAAGGACTTTGCCGTGTTCGACTTCCCGTTCATGTTCGCCAGCTCCCGCGAGGCGGACGCCGTGCTGGACGGCCCGTTCGGCAAGAAGATGCATGCCAAGCTGGACGAAAAAGGCCTGGTGGGCCTGACCTACTGGGAGCTGGGCTTTCGCAACATCACCAACAGCAAGCGCCCACTGATGAAGGTGGAGGACATCGCGGGCCTGAAACTGCGCGTCATTCCCAACCCGATCAACGTGGACTGGGTCAAGGCGCTGGACGCCAACCCCACGCCACTGCCGTTCCCCGAGGTGTATGCGGCGCTGGAGCAGAAAGCCATCGACGGGCAGGAGAACCCGCTGACGGTGATCAACGCCAACAAGTTCTACGAAGTGCAGAAGTTCGCCGCGATCACCAACCACCAGTACAACCCGCAGTCGGTGATGATCAGCAAGAAGTTCTGGGACACGCTGTCGGCCGCCGAAAAGCAGATCGTGCAGGACGCTGCGGTTGAGGCCGGCAAGTACCAGCGTGAACAGGCCCGCGCGCAGGTGGCCGCGGCGCTGGACAACATGAAGAAGAGCGGCATGCAGGTCACGGAATTCCCGGCGGCCGAAGTGCTGAAGTTCGCCGACCGCATGAAGCCCGTGATCGCCAAACATGCTGCCACGGCAGGCGAGGCGACGGTCAACGACCTGCTGGCCGAACTGGCCAAGATCCGCAAGTGAGCGCGTCGCGGGCGCTCGTCGGTCTGATCGGCGTGGGCATCCAGCGCTCGCTCACGCCCGCCATGCACGAAGAGGAGGCGCGCCACCATGGCCTGCGCCTGCACTACCAACTGATCGACCTGGACCGCGCCGGCCGCACGGCCGACGCGCTGCCGGGGCTGATCGAGGCCGCGCGCATCATGGGCTTTGCGGGGCTGAACATCACCTACCCCTGCAAGCAGGCGGTGATCCCGCTGCTGGACGACCTGTCCGACGAGGCCCGCGCCATGGGCGCGGTGAACACCGTGGTCAATGAAGGCGGCCGCCTGGTCGGGCACAACACCGACGGCTCGGGCTGGCTGTGGGGTTTTCGTCGTGCGCTGCCGCAGGCCGACCTGTCGCACGTGGTGCTGCTGGGCGCGGGCGGCGCGGGGTCCGCCATTGCCCATGCGCTGCAGCGGCTGCCTGTGGGCCGCCTGACCATCGTGGACAGCGACCTGCCGCGCGCGCAGGGCCTGTGCGACAGCCTGATGCAGCTGTACGGCACGCGGCACGTGCAGGCCGCCGCCGATGCGCAGCAGGCCATGGCCACGGCCAGCGGCCTGATCCATGCCACGCCCACGGGCATGGACAAGCTGCCGGGCCTGCCGCTTGCGGCCACGCTGCTGCGCGCGCAGCTGTGGGTGGCCGAGATCGTTTACTTCCCGCTGGAAACACCGCTGCTCAAGGCCGCGCGCGCGCTGGGCTGCGCCACCGTCGATGGCGGGGCCATGGCCGCGGGCCAGGCCGTGGGCGCGTTCCGGCTCTTCACGGGCCTGGCGCCCGATGAAGCCCGCATGGAAGCGCACCTGCGCGCCATGCTGTCGCAACGTGCGGATTGACGAAGCAGGAGCCGTCCATGAAAAAGTCCATCGCCACGGTCTCGGTCAGCGGCATGTTGCCGCAGAAGCTTGCGGCCATCTCGGCGGCCCGCTTCGACGGCGTGGAAATTTTCGAGAACGACCTGCTGCAGTATTCCGGCACGCCGCGCGACGTGCGCCGCATGGCCGAAGACCTGGGTCTGAGCATCGACCTGTTCCAGCCTTTCCGTGATTTCGAGGGCGTGAACCCCGCGCAGCTGCAGCGCAACCTGGACCGGGCCGAGCGCAAGTTCGACCTGATGCAGGAGCTGGGCGCGCCGCTGATGCTCGTGTGCTCCAGCGTGCAGCCGGACACCTCACCGGACCGCGAACTGATCGCGGCGCAGTTGCGCGAGCTGGCCGAGCGGGCCGCGCGCCGGGGCCTGCGCATCGGCTACGAGGCGCTGGCCTGGGGCACGCAGACCCACCGGTTCGCGCAGGCCTGGGAGGCCGTACGGCTGGCGGACCACCCTCACCTGGGCCTGATCCTGGACAGCTTCCACACGCTGGTGCTCAAGGACGACTGGGCGCCCATTGCCGGCCTGCCGGGCGACCGCATCTTCTACGTGCAACTGGCAGACGCGCCCTGGCTGCAGTTGGACCCGCTGTCGCACAGCCGGCACTACCGCTGCTTTCCGGGGCAGGGGGAGTTTCCGGTCGTGCCGTTCGTGGGTGCGGTGCTGGAGGCGGGCTACAACGGCCCGCTGTCGCTGGAGATCTTCAACGACGAATTCCGCGCATCGCCCGCGCGGCCCACGGCCGCCGACGCCATGCGTTCGCTGCAGTGGCTGGAAGAGCAGGTGCGCCACTTGCCGCAGCGCAAACCCGGCCCTGCCCAGGGCGTGCCGCACGGCCAGAGCCACCGCGCCGCGTTGCTGGACCCGCCGCCTGCGCCCCAGCTCACAGGCTGGTCGTTCATCGAATTCGCTGCCGACGCGGCCACGGCCCAGGCGCTGGGCGGCTTTCTGGCGGCCACGGGCTTCGAGCGCATCGGCCGCCACCGCTCCAAGGCCGTTGACCTGTACGGCCAGGGCGAGGTGCGCGTGGTGCTCAACCACGAGGACGAATCCTTCGCGCGCTCGTACTTCGGCCTGCACGGCCCGTCGGTCTGCGCCGTGGCGCTGGGCACGCACGACGCGCCCGCCGCGCTCGCGCGGGCCGAGGCGTTTGGCTGCCAGCGGGCCGCTGGCCGCGTGGGCGCCAACGAGCTCACCATCCCGGCGGTGCAGGCGCCCGACGGCAGCCTGGTGTATTTCTTTGACACCCATCGCGGCGGCGAGCACGGCTTCGAGGCAGACTTCATCGTGGACGAAGGGGCAGACCTTCGGGCGCAGGGGCCCATGGGTGCACAGGCGCGGGTCGATCACGTGTCGCAGGTCGTGCCGACGGGCCATCTGGACACCTGGGTGCTGTTCTACCGTTCAGTGCTGGGACTGCTACCGCAACCGGGCGTGGTGCTCAACGATCCCTACGGCGTGGTGCGCAGCCGCGCCGTGGAGTCCGCCGACAGGGCGGTGCGCTATTCGATGAACGTCACGGACCGGCAGAACACAGCGGCAGGCCGTTCGGTCAGCCGGTTTGGCGGCGCTGGCGTGCACCACATCGCCTTTCGCGTCGGTGACGTGCTGACCACGGCGAAAGCCTTGCGCGCGCGGGGTGCGTCCATGCTTGCCATCCCGGACAACTACTACGATGACCTGCAGGCCCGCTTTGGCCTGGACGCTGCGATGCTCGATGAGCTGCGCCGCAATCACGTGCTGTACGACCGCAACGCCGACGGTGAATTCCTGCACTGCTACACACAGCCGTTTGAAGACCGGTTCTTCTTCGAATTCATCGAGCGGCGGGGCGGCTATACCCAGTACGGCGCGGCGAACGCGCCCGTGCGGCTGGCGGCGCTGGCACAGCAGCGCGAGCAGGGTCATTGAAAAGCCAATAGCATTGCCTTGTTGTTCATCCATCAAGGCATGCCATGCCCACCCCACTGAAGATCGATTTCGTCTCCGACGTTTCCTGCCCCTGGTGCGCCATCGGCCTGTCCGCGCTGGAACAGGCGCTGGACCGTGTGAAGGGCGACGTGAAGGTAGAGATGCATTTCCAGCCGTTCGAGCTGAACCCGCAGATGGGCCCCGAAGGCCAGGACGTGGGCGAGCACCTGACGCAGAAATACGGCTCCACCCCCGCGCAGCAGGAACAGATCCGCGACACCATCCGCGAGCGTGGTGCGGCGGTGGGCTTTGCGTTTCGCCGCGAAGGACGCGGGCGCATCTGGAACACGTTCGACGCGCACCGCCTGCTGCACTGGGCGGGGCTTGAGGACGCGGGCAAACAGCACGCGCTGAAAAAGGCGCTGCTGGTCGCGCACCATGGCCGGGGCGAAAGCCCGGCGTCGCACGACGTGCTGGTGGCGGCGGCCGAGAGCGCAGGGCTGGACCCGGTGCGCGCCCGCGCCGTGCTGGCCGGCAACGAATACGCCAACGACGTGAGGGCTCAGGAGCGCTTCTACACCGGCGCCGGCATCCATTCGGTGCCGGCCGTGATCTTCAACGACCGCCACCTCGTGTCCGGCGGGCAGCCCGTGGAAGTGTTCGAGCAGGCGATCCGCCAGATCGCCGCGGGCGCGGCCGGCTGAGCGGCCCGCCGATGCAGCCGCAAGACATTGCCCGCCTGCGCGCGCAG
Organism: Ramlibacter sp.; assembly: GCA_041905405.1. Lineage (GTDB taxonomy): Bacteria > Pseudomonadota > Gammaproteobacteria > Burkholderiales > Burkholderiaceae_C > RAM1. The sequence goes on from JAYRLC010000001.1 coordinate 34,516, forward strand.
GCCGAACGCATCACCACGCCGTGCGGCGACGGTGACCTGGTCTGGCATGCCTGGGGCAGCGGCCGGCCGCTGGTGCTGCTGCACGGCGGCAGCGGCAGCTGGACGCACTGGCTTGCCAACATCGATGCGCTGGCCGCCGCGGGCCGGCGCGTGATCGTTCCTGACCTGCCGGGCTTTGGCGATTCGGCCGCGCCGCCCGGTGGCTCGGATGCCGACGCGCTGCCCGCGCCGCTGGAGGCGGGCCTGCGGCAGATCCTGGGCGATGAGCCGGTGGATATGGCCGGCTTCTCGTTCGGCGGCCTGACGGCGGGCCTGTGGGCGGCGGCGCACCCGCGGCGCATGGCGCGGCTGGTGGTCATCGGCGCGCCGGGGCTGGGCCTGTGGGGCAAACGTCCGCTGGATCTGTCGCCGTGGCGCCACCTGCCGGATGAGTCTCAACGCGACGCGGTGCACCGCGCCAACCTGGCGGTGCTGATGCTGCACGACCCGCAGGCCATCGACGACGCGGCGCTGGCGCTGCACAAGGCCAACGTGGTGCGCGACCGCATGAAAGGCCGCAGCCTGGCGCGCACCGACGCGCTGGCGCGCGCATTGCAGCGCACGGCCTGTCCCGTGTGGTCGATCTACGGCGAGCATGACGCGCTGTATACCGGCCGCATGGACGAAGTGCGTGCCGCGCTGGCGCCCGCGCACGATTTCCGGGGTCTGACCCTCATTCCCGCAGCGGGCCACTGGGTGCAGTATGAGCAGCCGGCTGCTTTCGACGCCGCGCTGCTGGCAGCGCTTGATTGACGTTCACCCACCCGCACATGCCTTTCATGACCTCGTCCACCTTGCCCGCACTCTTCATCTCGCACGGCGCGCCGCTGTTTGCTGTGGAACCCGGCGAAACCGGTCCCGCTCTCACGCGCTTTGGCGCCACGCTGCAGGCGCAGGGCCTGCGCGGCGTGGTCATCATGTCGCCGCACTGGATGGCGCGCGCGCCGGCCGTCATGACCAACCCGCAGCCGGACACATGGCACGACTTCGGCGGCTTTCCGCCGGCGCTGTACCAGCTCCAATACCCCGCGCCAGGCAGCGCGGCGCTGGGCGAAGAAGTGATCGGCCGGCTGGCGCAGGCCGGCATCGAAGCGCGCGCCGACGCGCAACGCCCCATGGACCACGGCGCCTGGGTTCCGCTCATGCACCTGCTGCCCGCGGCCGACGTGCCGGTGGTGCAGGTCGCATTGCCGCTGGGCTATGGCCCTGCGCAGGTGTACGCCATGGGTCAGGCGCTGGCCGGCCTGCGCGAACAGGGCGTGCTGGTCGTGGGCTCGGGCAGCATGACGCACAACCTGGCGGAGTTCTTTGGCGGCGCGCGCGAGCCCGCGCCGTACGTGGTGGAGTTCAGTCGCTGGATCGAAAGCGCGATCCAGCACGGCAGCCTGAAGGCGCTGCTGGACTACCGCACGGAAGCGCCACATGCGCAGCGCGCCCATCCGACCGATGACCACTTCCTGCCGCTGTTCTTTGCGCTGGGCGCGGGCGGATTTGGCCAGGACGGCCAGGCGCCGGTCAAGGCCGACTACCTGAGCCGCGAGGTCATGTACAGCATGCTGGCCATGGACAGCTTTGCGGTGCGCGAGGCGGCATAAACCGCCGCGCAGCCCAAGCGCCTATTCGTAGGCCTCGACCGGCACGCAGCTGCAGAACAGGTTGCGGTCGCCGTACACGTTGTCCAGCCGGCCCACGGGCGACCAGTACTTGGCGTGCTGCTTGTCCGACAGCGTGGCAGCAGCCTGCTGGCGCGTGTAGGGCCGGGTCCAGGCCTCGCCCATGAGCGACTGCGCCGTGTGCGGCGCGTTCTTCAGCGGGTTGTCGTCCTGCGGCCATTCGCCCTTTTCCACGCGGCGGATTTCATCGCGGATGGCGATCATCGCGTCGATGAAGCGGTCGATCTCGGCCCGCGTCTCGCTTTCGGTCGGCTCGACCATCAGCGTGCCCGCGACGGGGAAGCTCAGCGTCGGCGCGTGGAAGCCGTAGTCGATCAGGCGCTTGGCCACGTCCTCGGCCGTCACGCCGCTGGCGTCCTTGAGCGAGCGCAGGTCCAGGATGCATTCGTGCGCCACATGCCCGTTCGCGCTGGCGTACAGCGTGGGGTAGTGGTCGGCCAGCCGGGCGCTGATGTAGTTGGCGCTCAGGATGGCCGTCTCGGTCGCCTGCTGCAGGCCCTCGGCGCCCATCATGCGGCAGTACATCCAGCTGATCGGCAGCACGGCCGCATTGCCCAGCGGCGCCGCTGATACGGCCCCCACGCGGTGCGGATTCTCGTTGCCGTCCACGCCACAGACACCCGGCGCGTCGGCGCCCCGTCCGTGGCCAGGCAGGAAAGGCACCAGGTCCGCCACCACGCACACCGGCCCCACGCCGGGGCCGCCACCGCCGTGCGGGATGCAGAACGTCTTGTGCAGGTTCAGGTGGCTCACGTCGCCGCCAAATTCGCCCGGCGCGGCCACGCCCACCAGCGCGTTCATGTTGGCGCCGTCCACATACACGCGCCCGCCGTGCTGGTGCACCAGTGCGCACAGGTCCTTGACCTGGGTTTCGAACACACCGTGCGTGCTGGGGTAGGTGATCATCACGCAGGCCAGGTTGGCGCTGTGCTTTTCGCACTGGGCCTTCAGGTCGGCCAGGTCGACGTTGCCGTTCTCGTCGCACTTGGTCACCACCACCTGCATGCCCACCATCTGCGCGCTGGCCGGGTTGGTGCCGTGCGCCGACGACGGGATCAGGCAGATGTTGCGGTGGGCCTGGCCCTTGCTCGCGTGATAGGCCTTGATCGCGAGCAGGCCGGCATATTCACCCTGCGAGCCGGCATTGGGCTGCAGGCTGATGCCCGCGTAGCCCGTGGCCTGGCACAGCCAGTCGCGCAGCTGCGCGTCCAGCTCGGCATAGCCCTGCTGCTGGTCCAGCGGCGCGAACGGGTGGATGTTGGCGAACTCCGGCCAGGTAATGGGGATCATCTCGCTGGTGGCGTTGAGCTTCATGGTGCAACTGCCCAGCGGGATCATGCTGCGGTCCAGCGCCAGGTCCTTATCGGACAGCGCGCGGATGTAGCGCAGCATGCCGGTCTCGGAATGGTGGGTGTTGAACACCGGGTGCGTCAGGTAGGCGCTGGTGCGGCGCAGCGCCTCGGGGATCATGGGCTCGATGCCCTTTTCGAATGCGGCGAACGAGGGCAGGGCCTGGCCGTCCCTGGCGAAGACTTTCCACAGCAGTTCGACATCGGCGCGCGTTGTGGTCTCGTCCAGCGACAGCGTGATGTACTCGCCGAAGTAGCGGCGCAGGTTGGCGCCCAGCGACAAGGCCTTGTCCATGAAGCCCTGCGTCGCCGCGCCGGTGTGCAGCGCCAGCGTGTCGAACGCGCTGTCCTGCTTGGGCGCGTGGCCCAGCTCGGACAGGCCGCGCGCCAGGATGGCCGTGTAGCTCGCCACACGCTGGGCGATGCGCTTCAGGCCCTGCGGCCCGTGGTACACGGCATACATGCTGGCAACGACGGCCGGCAGCACCTGCGCCGTGCAGATGTTGGACGTGGCCTTTTCGCGGCGTATGTGCTGCTCGCGCGTCTGCAGCGCCAGGCGGTACGCCGGGTTGCCGTGGCTGTCCACGCTGACGCCGACCAGCCGGCCGGGCAGCGACCGCTTGTACTCGTCGCGGCAGGCCATGTACGCTGCATGCGGCCCACCCGCGCCCATGGGCATGCCGAAACGCTGGGTCGTGCCCACCACGATGTCGGCGCCCCATTCACCGGGCGGCACCAGCAGCGTGAGCGCCAGCAGGTCGGCGCAGACGATCAGCGCGGCCTGCTTGCCGTGCACGCGGTCAGCATCGGCGCGCAGGTCGTCGATGCGGCCGCTGCTGCTGGGGTAGCCCGCCACCACGGCGAAATAGTCGCCGTCCAGCAGCGTGTTCCACTCAGGCCCCGAATTGGCCAGCGCCACTTCGATCCCCAGCGGTGCGGCGCGGGTCTGGATGACCTCGATCACCTGCGCATGGCAGTCGCCGGCCACGACGATGCGGTTGCTCTTGCTGCGCACGCTGCGTTTGGCCAGGGTCATCGCCTCGGCGGCGGAGGTGGCCTCGTCCAGCATGGACGCGTTGGCGATAGGCATGCCCGTCAGATCGCAGACCATGGTCTGGAAGTTGACCAGCGCCTCCATGCGGCCCTGCGAAATCTCGGCCTGGTAGGGCGTGTACGCGGTGTACCAGGCCGGGTTCTCCAGGATGTTGCGCAGGATCACGCCCGGCGTGTGCGTGCCGTAGTAGCCCTGTCCGATGAAGCTCTTGAGCACCTTGTTCTTGCCGGCCATGGCGCGCAGCTCGGCCAGCGCGGCGGCTTCGGTCACCGGCGCGGGCAGCTTCATGGCGCTGCTGCGCGCGATGCTGCGCGGCACGATGCTGTCGATCAGCGCGCGGCGCGACGCCTCGCCGATCACCGACAGCATGTGGGCCTCGTCGGCCTCATCGATGCCGATGTGGCGCGGAATGAATTCGGTGGGGTTCTCGAGCTCGCCCAGCGGGCGCGCGGACTGCATCAGCATTGCGGGACTCCGGTTTCTGTCATTGCGGGCTCGACCCGCAATCCATGCGGTGCCGTGACTCGCCTCCATGGATCCCGGGTCAAGCCCGGGATGACAACATTAGCTGTTGGCGGAAAACTTCTGATAGTCGGGCTCGTCCATCAGCACGTCGAACTCGGCCATGTCCTTGATCAGGATCTTGAAGAACCAGCCCTGGCCCAGCGGGTCGCTGTTGGCCAGCGACGGGTCGGCGCGCAGGGCCTCGTTGACCTCGGTGACTTCCCCCGCTATCGGCATGTAGACGTCGGCGGCTGCCTTCACAGACTCCACCACACCCGCGACCTCACCCTTGGCATAGGTGCGGCCCACCTCGGGCAGGTCCACGAACACCACGTCGCCTAAAGCGTCCTGCGCATGCAGCGTGATGCCGACGACGGCGGCTTCGTGGTCCTCGAGCTGGACCCATTCATGTTCCTGCGTGTACTTCATGGTCATGTTGCTTCTCCTAAATCGGGGTCAGATCCCGGTTAATTTCCGCGGTGATAGCGGTTGGGCGTGAACGGCATGGCGGCGACCTCCATCGGCACGGCCTTGCCGCGCACGATGGCATTCACCCGCGTGCCAATGGCAGCATATTCGGTGCCCACATAGCCCATGGCCACGGGCTTGTCGACCGTGGGGCCCAGCAGGCCACTGGTGACTTCGCCAATGCGGTTGCCCGCGGTGTTCTGCAGCTCGGTGTGCTCGCGCACGGGCACGCGCTCCAGCGCGACCAGGCCCACGCGCTTGCGCACCAGACCGTCGCCGGCCAGCTGGGTCAGGATGCGGTCCGCGCCCGGGAAGCCTCCCGCCCGCTCGCCACCGGCGCGGCGCACCTTCTGGATGGCCCAGGTCAGCGCGGCCTCCACCGGGGTGGTGGTGGTGTCGATGTCGTTGCCGTACAGGCACAGGCCTGCTTCCAGCCGAAGCGAATTGCGCGCGCCCAGGCCGACGGGCTTGACCTCGGGCTGCGCGAGCAATGCCCGGGCAAACGGCTCGGCATGCGTGGCGGGGATGGAGATTTCAAACCCGTCCTCGCCCGTGTAGCCGCTGCGCGTGATGAACAGGTCGGCGCCTTCCCAGATGTAGTGGCCGCCCGTCATGAACACAAGCTTGTCCAGCCCCGTGAGCAGCCGCGACAGCGCGGTGACGGCCTGCGGCCCCTGCAGCGCCAGCAATGCCTGGTCAGGCATGGGCAGCACGGCGCAGCGCGCGCCAATCCGTTCCTGGATGTGGGCGATGTCGCCGACCTTGCAGGCGCCGTTGACGATCACGAAAAGGTCCGCGCCGCGGTTGACGAACATCAGGTCGTCGATGATGGTGCCCTGGTCGGTCAGCAGCAGGCCGTAGCGCTGCTTGCCTTCGGCCAGACCGATCACGTCCACGGGCATCAGCGTTTCGAACGCGGCGGCGGCGCCGTCGCCCACCAGCCGCAGCTGGCCCATGTGCGAGACGTCGAACAGGCCGGCCGCGTTGCGCGTGTGGTGGTGTTCGGCCATCAGGCCCATGGGGTACTGCACCGGCATGGAATAGCCGGCGAACGGCACCATGCGGGCGCCCAGTTCGACATGCAGCGCGTTCAGCGGGGTGGTGAGCAGGGGACTGTGCTGGGGTGCGGCAGGAGCGGACACGTGATCTCCGGGACAGGCGTTCAAACCACGACATTACCCGGGAAAGGCAACGCCATGGGGCTGTCCCTGCTGTCCGCTTTACCTGAGAGATTCGCGCCGGTGATACGGCACTTGCTCCTTCGGTGGGCTGCCGGCTGCGGCAGCCTCTCTCCAGCAAGGAAACACCCCTTGCGGGGTGCTTGCCAGTCCTTTTGCCTGAGCGTTCGGAATGTTCCTGCGCCTTCGGCGGCCCCCGCGAAAGGGGCTCTCTCCTGACTGGCGGGATTCTAACCCCCTCCTGTTTGCCGACGAGGCCGGTAGATGTGTAAACTTCTACACAAGGAGTCGCACATGGCAACCAATCTCGCACTTGACCCCAGGCTTCTCGATCAGGTTCTTGAGCTCAGCGGAGAGCCCACGAAAAAGGCCGCGGTGACTTTGGCCCTGAAAGAGTTCATCGCGCGCCGGGAGCAGAAAAAGGTCGCTGAACTGTTCGGAAAGCTCGAATGGGATCCGGGTTATGACTACAAGAAAGAGCGCAGCCGCTCATGACGCTGCTGGTCGACACCAGTGTCTGGTCACTGGCGCTACGGCGTGATGGCTCGACGGATGACGCCCAGGTGCGGGCGCTTCACGATGCGCTTGCAGGTGCGGACAGCGTGGTGACCACCGGCCTGGTCCTTCAGGAGCTTTTGCAGGGATTCAACGGACCGCGCGCGGCGTCAGCGATCGTCGACCGGTTTGCGGCCCTGCCGGTCATTGCCCCCGACCGGCATGACCATATCGCGGCGGCCGAAGTGCGCAATGCGTGCCGCCGGGCAGGGGTGCAGATCGGAACGATTGATGCCCTGCTCATTCAACTTTGCGGTCGGCACGACCTGACCCTGCTGTCCACCGACAACGACTTTGCGCATGCCGCAAGGCATGTTCCTTTCCGGCTCTGGCGGCCCTCATGATTCCAGGCTACTTGGCGTAGACCAGGTCTCGAAGCGTGAGCGACAGCGCCGGCATGTAGGTGATGATCAGCAGGCAGGCCAGGATCACCAGCACGAACGGGATCAGGTGCCCGATGATGCGGTCCAGCGATATTCGCGCCACCGTGCAGGCCGCGAACAGGTTCACGCCAAAGGGCGGCGTGATCATGCCCAGCGCCAGGTTCACCACCATGATCAGGCCGAAATGCACCGGGTCGATGCCGAAGTGCATGGCCACCGGCGCCAGGATGGGCGCCAGCACGATGATGGCCGCGCTCGTTTCGATGAACATGCCGATGACGAACAGCGCCGCGTTCACGCCCAGCAGGAACAGCGCCGGGCTTTGCAGCACGGCTTCCAGCCAGCGGCCGATCGCGTCGGGCACGCCCGCGCGGGTGATCAGGAACGCGAACAGCCCGGCGTTGGCGATGATGAACATGATCACGGCCGAACTGATGACGGACTTGCGCAGGATGACGTACAGATCCTTCAGCTTGATCTCGCGGTAGATCAGCATGCCCACGATCAGCGCGTACAGCACCGCCGCGGCCGAGGCCTCGGTGGGCGTGAACACGCCGCCATAGATGCCACCCAGGATGATGATGGGCATGAGCAGCGCCCAGCCGGCCTGCAGGGTTGCCTTGCCAACGCCCATGCGGCCGTCGCCGTCGTTCTTGCCCCAGCCCTTGATGCGGCAGTAGATGTGCACGAACAGCATCAGCGCCACGCCGATCAGGATGCCCGGGCCGAATCCGGCAATGAACAGCTCGCCGATGGACACCTCGGCGCTCACGCCATACAGGATCATCGGGATGCTGGGCGGGATGATGACGCCCAGCTCGGCCGACGTGGCCTGCAGCGCGGCGGCATAGCTCGTGGGGTAGCCGTGCTTGATCAGCGCCGGGATCAGGATGGCGCCGATGGCAAACGTCGTGGCCACCGACGAGCCCGACACGGCCGCAAAAATCATGCAGGTCAGCACGCAGGTCATGGGCAGGCCGCCCTGCACGCCGCCCACCAGCGACTTGGCAAACTCCACCAGCCGGCGCGAGATGCCGCCGGTTTCCATGAGATTGCCCGCCAGGATGAAGAACGGGATGGCCGCCAGCGGGAATTTGTTGATCGAGTTGAACATCTCCTTGACGGAGATCAGCATGTTGGCGTTGGCCACCTGGATGCCCAGCACCGAGGCAAGCCCGATGGACACAGCCACCGAGACGGTGAGTGCAAAGCACAGCACCATCGTTGAAATCATCACAGGGGTCATTGCGCGGTTTCCAGTTCGAGACGCTGAGGGTCCAGCAGGTTACCCATGATGCCCAGCACGCAGAACAGGCCGCCCACGGGCATGGCCAGGTAGGCCCAGAACATCGACACGCCTTCCAGGCCGATCATGGTCTGCACCGATCCGCGCCGGGCGTAGTCCCAGCCCCACCAGGTGATGATGACAATGAGCGCCAGCGCCGCCACGCACACCACCCAGTCGAGCACGCGCTTGATTTTGGGCGGGCTCCAGCGGTACAGCACGTCCACGCTGACCATGGCGCCCTGGCGGAACGCCGCAGGAATGCCGAGAAACACCATCCAGATGAGGCTGAAGCGGATCAACACTTCGGTCCATTCGGCTGGCTCCTGCAGCACGAACCGCATGAAGATCTGGAACACGCCCAGGAAAGCGGCCAGCGCGAGCATGGCGCAGGCGCCAAACATGGCCACCGAAGTCGCCCCATGCTCAAACCGCAAAAAAGCTTGTTTCATGAAATAGGTTTGCCTTGGCTTGCGTTTCAAGTGACAAAAAAGCCCGCAGCCCATGAGCTGCGGGCGGAGCCCGCCAACGGACCGTAGCGCGTGACTGTCGCGCGTTACTTGACGGCGCGGATCTTGTCGATGTTGGCCTTGCCGAACTGCTTTTCGAAGTCAGCATTCACGGTGGCCAGGGCCGCGACGAACTTGGCCTTGTCCACGTTGTCGATCACGGTCATGCCCTTGGAGCGCAGGTCGGCCACGCCCTTGGCGTCGTCTTCGTCCACACGGGCACGGTTGGCCTTGGCGCCTTCCTTGGCGGCTTCCAGGAACGCGGTCTTGTCAGCGGCGGACAGCTTGTCGAAAGCAGCCTTGTTCATGACGAAGATGCAGGGCGAGTACACGTGGCCGGTCAGCGTCAGATGCTTTTGCACCTGGTCGAACTTGGCCGAGATGATCACTGACAGCGGGTTCTCCTGGCCGTCCACGGTGCCCTGCTGCAGGGCGGTGAACACTTCAGGGAAGGCCATGGGCGTGGTCACGATGCCAAAGCCCTTGTAGGCGGCGATGTGCACGGGGTTTTCCATGGTGCGCATCTTCAGACCCTTCAGGTCCTCGGGCGCCTTCACGTCGCGCTTGCTGTTGGTCATGTGGCGGAAGCCGTTTTCGGCCCAGGCCAGGGCCTTGAAGCCCTTGGAGTCGAACTTGGTCAGCAGGTCCTGGCCGATGGGGCCGTCCAGCACGGCGCGGGCATGGGCCTTGTCGCGGAACAGGAAGGGAACGTCCAGGATCTTGGTTTCCGGCACGAAGTTGGGCACCGGGCCGGTGGAGCTGAACGCCAGCTCCTGGGTACCCAGCTGCACGGCCTCGATGCTCTCGCGCTCACCGCCCAGCGAGCCGGAATAGAAGGTCTGGATCTTGTAGCGGCCGTTCGTGCGCTTTTCGACTTCGCGCGCGAAGGTGTCGATGGCCACGCCCTGGTGCGAGTTCTGCGCGACCGAGATGCTGATGCGCATGGTCGTCTGCGCGGCGGCGCTGGCGACGAAGCCGGCGGCCAGGGTCACGGCCAGGAACAGCTTGGAAAACTTCATGGTGTTTGTCTCCGTTGGGTGAGTGAAATCCGAAAGTCCCGCATTTTGCCAGAACACTTCAAAAGTTATCATACAACTTTGGAATCCATGCTCAGCGCCCGCGCAGCTTCAGCAGCCGTTCGCGCGCGTCGGCCAGGTGCTCGCGCAGCGTGTACCAGCGGTCGGCAAAGCGGTCGGGCAGGTCCATGGCGGCCACCTGCACTTCCAGCTTGTCCAGTCGTGTGACGGCCCAGCGCAGCGCGATCGCGTCGCCCGTCGCGATCTTTATCAGGTCGGCCTCCAGGAACTTGAGCTCGCCATAGAAGTGCTGCAGTGCCGCGTTGACGCGCCATTCGATGAAGCCCGGCACGCGCCGGATCAGCAGCAGCGCCAGCGCGAACAGCGGCGCCAGTGCGTACAGCACCAGTTCGGCCCATTGCGCCGTGAGGTAGGGCAGCAGGGTTTCCAGCCACGGGCGCACGCCCAGCGCGTACTGCTGCGCCACTGGCGACAGCGCAAAGTCGCCGCCGCGCACCGACGGGTACTGGCCCTGGCCTTCCAGAAAACCGCCGGTGGAATGCACCTCGTGCGCCACATCCAGCAGCGTGCGCTGCAGCGCCGGGTGCAGGCCCGGTCGCACCACGAGCTGGGTGAGCGTGGCCATCGCGGCCACGTCGGCCGACGGGATGTCGCTGCGCAGTTCGATCGCGCCCTGCGGGATGACCAGCGGGCGCAACCGCGGCTCGCGCGCCGCCAGCGCGCCGGCGCGCTCCACGGTCACCAGGCGCACACCGTCCAGCCGGGCCAGCGCGGCGGCCGTGGTGGACTCGCCTCCGGCCACGTGCACCACCGCGTCCACCCGGTCTTCGGCCAGGGCGCTTACGGCGTCGTCGCCTACCTGGGTGGAGAAGTTCACCTCCGCGGGCTTGATGCGCGCATGCGCCAGCAGCATTTGCGCTGCCATCCGGCTGGACGAGTCGGCGCCAGCAGCGGCAATGCGCAGGCCCCGCAGTTGCGCCACGCCCTGCACCCCATGCCGCGCGAACACCCAGACGATTTCATGCCCCACGGCCGCCAGCCCCTGCACCGGCAGGTCTGCCCGCGCGTACAGGCCCTGTGCGAACGCCATGTCCACGTCGCCCGCCGGCTGGGCCAGGCGGGCCAGCGCGTCCTGTGGACGGGGGTGGGTCACGATCTGGACCTGCACGCCCAGGCGCTCCAGCCGCGCGGCGTACAGCTGGGCCAGCCGCAGGTAGCTGCTGCCCGCGGGGCCGGTGCCGATCACCAGGCGCTGCGGCGGCAGCGGCTTCCACACCACCGAAGCCCAGGCCACGGCCAGCGCCAGCCCGCCCAGGATGGGCAGGTACATGAGCCACCAGCGGCGGCGGTAGAGCAGGTGCAGTTTCATCGGCCGCGCAGGCTGAAGATGCGGTGGCGCACGAATTCCACGTGCTGGTGCAGCGTGTACCAGCGCTGCGCCAGCTCGCGCGGCAGCGTCAGCGTGGAGATGGCTGTGTCCATGCGGGCCAGGCGCGTGTTCAGGCGGCTCATGTCCAGGTCGCTGAGCGTGCGCTGGCGCAGGTCGTTTTCGATGAACTTGAGTTCACCATACCAGCGCGTGACGCGGCTTTCCAGCTTCCAGCGCAGCCACGCCGGGATCAGCAGCGACAGCCACCAGGCGGCCACGGCCAGCGGCACGCAGACGATCACCAGCCGCTCCAGCACCTGGGCCCACCAGAAGGGCAGCGTGCGCTCCAGCCAGTCCAGGCCGTGGCCCATGACCTGGCGTGCCTGGGGCGCGGTGGGAAAGTCGCTGCGCCGCAGGGCCGGGAAATCGCCCGCGCGGTGGAACGGACCGCCCGGCGTTTGCACTTCCATGGCTACGGCGGTCATGAGCCGCTTGAGCGCGGGCGCCAGGCCCTGGCGCACGACCAGGTGCGTGTGGGTGGTCAGCAGCGTGACGTCGCGCGGCGGCAGTCCCGCGCCCAGCGCGTCCTGGGCCAGCAGGCGGGGTTCCAGGAAGTTATTGCGCTCGGCCATGGCCACCGTGCGCTGCAGCGCGGCCAGGTGGACGCCGGGCGTGCGCAGCAGCTTGGCCACGGCGGGCGAGCCGGCCGCGGCGACCATGATGACTACGTCGGCTTCGTCGCGCGCGAGCGCATCGGCCGCGGCCAGGCCCGTGAGCGGCAGCAGCCGCAGCTCGCTGTCGCGGATGTGCTGCTGGGCCAGCAACTGGCGCGCCAGCACGCGATGGCCGCTGCCCTCGGGCCCGGCCGCCACGCGCTGGCCGCGCAACTGCAGCAGCGAGGCCAGCTCACGCTGGCGGCTGAAGATCCAGACGCCCTCGACCCCCACATTGGCCAGCGTCTGCACCGCGCTGTAGGCCGAGGTCTGCGCGGCCTGCGACGACCAGCCGAAGCCGCCCTGCACCAGGGCCACGTCGGCTTCGGCCGATTCGAGCCGGCGCAGGTTGTGTGCCGAGCCTTCGGATTCGAGCACCACGGCTTCGATGCCGTGGCGGGACAGGGCCTGCGCATAGTCCGCTGCGAGCGGATGGTAGGCGCCGTCTTTCATGCCCGCGCTGATCACCACGCGCGACGGGGGCATGGGGTACAGCCAGGACCAGGCCAGCCAAGCAATGGCCAGCGTGGCCGCCAGGATGGGCAGCCGGATGAGCAACCAGCGATGGCGATACAGCGTGGCGGTGGCCATGTGCGCGAAATCCCCTGTTGATGAGGTTATAGCGCAGCACCATGACCGCCCGCCACGGGAATGCCCCGTGGCTGTGGTTTACATGCCCGTGTAGTTCGGCCCGCCGCCGCCTTCGGGGGCGACCCACACGATGTTCTGCGTGGGGTCCTTGATGTCGCAGGTCTTGCAGTGCACGCAGTTCTGCGCGTTGATCTGCAGCCGCTGGCCGCCGCCTTCGGCGTCCACGAACTCGTACACCCCCGCCGGGCAGTAGCGCGATTCGGGACCGGCGTACTTCGCCAGGTTGATGTTGACGGGCACCGACGCGTCCTTGAGCGTCAGGTGGGCCGGCTGGTGCTCGTTGTGGTTGGTGTTGCTGATGAACACGCTGGACAGGCGGTCAAACGTGAGCTTGCCGTCGGGCTTGGGGTACACGATGGGCTTGCACTCGGCCGCCGGCTTGAGGCAGGCATGGTCAGGCTTGTCGCGGTGCAGCGTCCAGGGGATGTGGCCGCGCAGCACGAACTGCTCGATGCCGTTCATCAGTGTGGCCACTGCCAGGCCCTTCTTGAACCAGGCCTTGAAGTTGCGCGCCTTGTTCAGCTCGGTGTGCAGCCAGCTCTTCTCGAACGCCTCGGGGTAGGCGGTGAGTTCGTCGTGCTGGCGGCCGGCCACGATGGCGGCGAACGCGGCGTCGGCCGCGAGCATGCCGGTCTTGATCGCGGCGTGGCTGCCCTTGATGCGGCTCACGTTCAGGAAGCCCGCCTCGCAGCCCACCATGGCGCCGCCCGGGAACACGAACTTGGGCAACGACAGCAGGCCGCCGGCCGTGATGGCGCGCGCCCCGTAACCCAGGCGCTTGGCTGGCTTGATGCCTTTGGCCTCGTCGCCTTCCAGGTACCAGCGGATGTTGGGGTGGGTCTTCCAGCGCTGGAATTCCTCGAACGGGCTGAGGTAGGGGTTGCTGTAGTCCAGGCCGGTGATGAACCCCATGGTGACCTTGTTGTCCTCCATGTGGTACAGGAACGCGCCGCCGTAGGTGTCGCTGTCCATCGGCCAGCCGGCCGTGTGCAGCACGAAGCCGGGCTGGTGGCGCTTGGGGTCGATCTCCCACACTTCCTTGACGCCCAGGCCATAGGTCTGCGGGTCGCGGCCTTCGGCCAGGTTGAACTTGGCGATCAGCTGGCGGCCCAACTGGCCGCGCGCGCCTTCGGCGAACACCGTGTACTTGCCGTGCAGCTCCATGCCGAGCTGGAATTCGCCGGTGGGCTCGCCGTCCTTGCCGACCCCCATGTTGCCGGTGGCCACGCCCTTGACCGAGCCGTTGTCGTTGTAGAGCACTTCGGCGGCGGCGAAGCCGGGGAAGATTTCAACGCCCAGTTCTTCGGCCTGCGCGGCCAGCCACTTGACCACGTTGCCCAGGCTCACGATGTAGTTGCCGTGGTTCTGGAAGCATTCGGGCAGCACCATGTTGGGCGTGCGGAAGGACGCCTTCTCGCCCAGGAACACCATGGCGTCGTCGGTCACGGGCTGGTTCAGCGGCGCGCCCTTGGCCTTCCAGTCGGGGATGAGTTCGGTCAGCGCGCGCGGGTCCATGATGGCGCCCGACAGGATGTGCGCGCCGGGCTCGGAGCCCTTTTCGAGCACCACGACGGAGATCTCCCTGTCGTTGGCCGCGGCCATCTGCTTGAGCCGGATCGCCGTGGCCAGCCCGCCGGGCCCGCCGCCGACGATCACCACGTCATATTCCATGGCTTCGCGGGGGCCGTACTGGGCAAGGATTTCGTCGTGGGTCATGAAGGGTCTCGCTGATAATGGTTTGGAAAGCAGGTGGGGACGCCCGTGGGGCAGTGTCTCCCGATCGACTGCATTTTATGCGGCACCTGCACAAAATCGAACGCTCGTTCTATTCAATTGGTTGAACCGGCTTTTCTGTTTTTTGGAATCAGGCAGGAGACTCTCACCATGGCATACAGCATGGATCTTTCGGGCCGGGTGGCCTTCATCACGGGTGCGTCCAGCGGGCTGGGCGCGCAGTTTGCCAAAACGCTGGCGCGCGCGGGCGCGGCCGTGGTGCTGGCCGCGCGGCGTGTGGAAAAGCTCAAGGACCTGCGCGCGCAGATCGAAGGCGAGGGCGGCGACGCGCACGTGCTGCCGCTGGACGTGACGGACCTGCAGAGCATCAAGTCCGCCGTGGCCCATGCCGAGACAGAGGTCGGCTCCATCGACATCCTGATCAACAACTCGGGCGTGAGCACCACGCAGCGCGTGCAGGACGTTGGCGAGGACGATTTCGACTACATGTTCAACACCAATGTGAAAGGCTCCTTCTTCGTCGCGCAGGAGGTGGGCAAGCGCATGCTGGCCCGCGCACGCGGCGCGGCGCCGGGCACCTACACGGGCGGGCGCATCATCAACATCGCGTCCATGGCGGGGCTCAAAGTGTTGCCGCAGATCGGCGTGTACTGCATGAGCAAGGCGGCCGTGGTGCAGATGACCAAGGCGCTGGCGCTGGAATGGGGGCGCTTCGGCATCAACGTGAACGCGATCTGCCCCGGCTACATCGACACCGAGATCAACCACCACCACTGGCAGACCGAGCAGGGCCAGAAGCTCGTGCAGATGCTGCCGCGCAAGCGTGTGGGCCAGCCGCAGGACCTGGACGCTTTGGTTGTGTTGCTGGCCAGCGGGCAGAGCCACTTCATCAACGGCGCGGTGATTGCAGCGGACGACGGCTTTGGTGTCTGAACCGCAGCGAAGCCGTCGATGAAGATCGAACTGCCCGAGCACAAAAAACTGGTCTACGAAATGACCGTGCCCATCCGCTGGGGCGACATGGACGCCATGGGCCATGTGAACAACACAGTCTATTTCCGCTACCTGGAAACGGTGCGCATCGAATGGATGCGCTCCATCGGCTGCCAGCCGGACCCGCAGGGCGAAGGCCCCGTGATCGTCAACGCGTTCTGCAACTTTTACCGGCAGCTGGAATACCCCGGCGATGTGCTGGTGAAAATGTACGTGAGCGATCCGGCGCGCAGCACATTTGAAAGCTGGGGCACGATGTCCCGTACCGACGACCCGGAAACGGTCTACGCAGCCGGCGGGGCCACGACGATCTGGGTCAACTTCCCCGCGCAGAAGTCCGCACCGCTGCCCGACTGGATGCGGCGCCACCTGGAGTAGGCCTGCGGTTTCCCGCAGGCCTGCTGCGCAGCGCTTTGACCTTGCGGTTGACCACGCCCGCGCCCACGAGCCATTTGATGCGCGTTGACCAGCTCATCCGGTCCCGCACCAGGGGCACCGACGAATAGAACTGATACGGATCATCGAACGGGCCCCAGTCACGCAGCGGCAGGCTGTCGGGGTCATCGGGATGAAACTGGCCGAACGAATCACCGCGTCCGTCCCAGGTCGTTGCGCCCAGCACATGCATGCCGTAGCCCAATGTCCGGTTTTCCAGAGCCAGACGGGTTTTGGCTGCGACCGCCAGCCGCATGTCCACCACATGGCTGTCCACACACTGCCATACGCCGTCCAGCAGGACCTCGACACAGGCATGCTCCAGAGGCTGGCCGCCGGTGTCGATGATGCCGTGCAGAAAATCGGCCTTCAGCGTGACAAAGCGCATGCGCGACGCAATCCGCGACGCGCGCAGCAGCGCCACCAGCAGCGTGCTTTTGGAGTGGCAATCGCCCTTGCCATGCCGCAACACGTCCAGCGCCGAAGTGCCGGCGCTGTCGGCGATGCACCCGAAGGGCAGCGAGCGCACATGGCGATAGCAGGCAAGCGCCTGCCCGCGTGGATCGCTCTGGAGCTGGGTCAGGCGTTTGGCCAGAAGGCGGATTTTGGGGTGATCGAACTGCAGCAGTGGCGTGTTGAGCAGCCAGCGGCGGGGATCTTCGTGTGTCGCAGCAGGGGCCGGCGACGCGGATTCAGGGGCCATGCACAGCGTACGCGGCTTCCGCCCGTGCGGATTCAGCTTTTTGCCTTGGGTACGCGACCCATCAAATAGAACTCCGGGTTGGGCATCATGCCGCTGAAGCTGGCCATCCGGTTGGACAGGCCGAAAAAGGCGGTGATCGCGGCGATGTCCCAGATGTCCTCGTCGTCGAAGCCGTGCGCGTGCAGGGCGGCGAAGTCGTCGTCGCTGATTTCGTCGGAATGCAGGCAGACCTTCATCGCAAAGTCCAGCATCGCGCGCTGGCGCGGGGTGATGTCGGCCTTGCGCCAGTTGACAGCCACCTGGTCTGCCACCAGAGGCTTTTTTTCGTATATGCGCAGGATCGCGCCGTGCGCCACCACGCAGTACAGGCAGTTGTTGGCCGCGCTGGTGGCGGTCACGATCATCTCGCGGTCGCCCTTGGTCAGGTTGCTGGTGCGGCCCACCGATTCGGGCACCATCAGCGCGTCGTGGTAGGCAAAGAACGCGCGCCATTCGGCTGGCCGGCGCGCAAAGCCCAGGAACACGTTGGGCACGAAGCCGGCTTTTTCCTGAACTTCGAGCACCTTGGCCCGGATGTCATCGGGCAGGTCCTTGAGTTCGGGGGCGGGGTAGCGGCTCATGGTGTCTCCTTGTCGTGCCGGGGCATTATGCTTGGCGCCCATTTGCAGGAGTAAACCCATGACCGACCCGATCTATGACAAGGGCATGGCCCGCCGCCGCGCCGTGCTGGGCGACGACTATGTGCAGGGCGCGCTGGACCGTGCCACACCCTTCACCGCGCCGCTGCAGGACCTGGTGACGCGCCATGCCTGGGGCAATACCTGGCAACGGGACGGCATCGACCTGAAAACGCGCAGTATCGTCACGGTGTCCATGCTGGTGGCACTGGGCCGCATGCATGAACTGAAGGTTCATGTGCGCGGCGCGCTGAACAACGGCGTGACGCCGGCCGAACTGCAGGAAATCTTCCTGCACGCCAGCGTGTACTGCGGCTTTCCGGCGGCAGTCGATGCGTTTCGTACGGCGTCCGAAGTGGTGGATGCCAAGGGCTGAGCTCAGGCTCCCGCCATCAGCTTGTGCACCAGGTCGGCCGTGGTGCTGGCCTTGTACTTGCGCATGAGGCGCGCGCGGTAGATTTCCACGGTGCGGTGGCTGATGGCCAGCGTCTTGCCGATTTCCTTGCTGGTCATGCCGTCCAGCAGCCGCGCGGCGACCTCGCGTTCGCGGGGGGTCAATTCCGCCTTGACCGGACGCTGGGAGCTCAGGTCCTCAAACGCCCAGATGCCCGCCTCGTGCGGCGCTTCGCGGTTCAGCGCGCGGCCGGTCACGTGGCACCAGAACAGCTCGCCTTTCAGGCGGCCGTCCACCCGCTTCATGATGCGGTCGTCGGCGTAACGTCCTTTGGCGTTCAGGATGGGGCCCATCCGCGCGCCCAGGCGTTCGTATTCGTCGGCGCTGGGGTACAGCACCTGGAACGACTGGCCGATGAGTTGCTCGCGCGCGGCGCCGAACATCTCGCACAGCTGCTGGTTGCAGTCGACGATCACGCGGTTGCGTGACAGGCACAGGCCCACCGGGGCCAGGTCGAATGCCAGGCGGTAATCCACGTCCATGGTGCAAACCTCTACGAATTACTACGTAATGCGCTAGGTAGTATCGTACGGGCTCTTCAGCCAGGAGACATTCCCGTGAACAAAATCTATCCCTCCGCCGCCGACGCCCTGAAGGGCATCGTGCGTGACGGTCAGCTCATGGCCGTGGGCGGCTTCGGGTTGTGCGGCATCCCCGAGGCCCTGATCGACGCGCTGCGCGACAGCGGCGCCAAAAACCTGACCGTGATTTCCAACAATGCCGGCGTCGATGGTTTCGGCCTGGGCAAGCTGCTGGAAACCCGCCAGATCAGGAAGATGATCTCCAGCTACGTGGGCGAGAACAAGGAGTTCGAGCGCCAGTACCTGGCCGGCGAGCTGGAGCTGGAATTCACGCCGCAGGGCACGCTGGCCGAGAAGCTGCGCGCCGGTGGCGCCGGCATCCCCGCGTTCTTCACCAAGACGGGCGTGGGCACCATCGTGGCCGAAGGCAAGGAAATCCGCGAGTTCGACGGCGAGACCTACGTGATGGAGCGTTCGCTGGTGCCCGAGGTGTCGCTGGTCAAGGCGCACCGCGCCGACCGGTCCGGCAACCTGCAGTTCCGCTACACCGCGCGCAACTTCAACCCGGCCGCCGCCATGGCCGGCAAGATCTGCGTGGTGGAAGTGGAAGAGATCGTGGAGACGGGAGCCATCGCCCCCGACCAGGTTCATCTGCCCGGCATCTACGTGCACCGCATCGTGCTGAACGCCACGCCCGAAAAGCGCATCGAAAAGCGCACCATCACCGAGAAAGCAGGAGTCTGACCATGCCCTGGACCCAAGACCAGATGGCCGCGCGCGCGGCCCACGAGCTCGAAGACGGTTTCTACGTGAACCTGGGCATCGGCATTCCCACGCTGGTGGCCAACCATGTGCCCTCCACCAAGGAGGTCTGGCTGCAAAGCGAGAACGGCATGCTGGGCATCGGCCCGTTCCCCACCGAGGACGAGGTGGACGCCGACCTGATCAACGCCGGCAAGCAGACCGTGACGACCATCAAGGGCAGCAGCATCTTCGGCAGCCACGACAGCTTTGCCATGATCCGCGGCGGCAAGATCAACCTGTCCATCCTGGGCGCCATGCAGGTCAGCGAAAAGGGCGACCTGGCCAACTGGATGATTCCCGGCAAGATGGTCAAGGGCATGGGCGGCGCCATGGACCTGGTGGCCGGCGTCAAGCGCGTGATCGTACTCATGGAACACGTCGCCAAGAAAAAGGACGGCACCGAGGACCTGAAGATCCTGCCCGCCTGCACGCTGCCGCTGACCGGTGTGGGCGTGGTGGACCGCATCATCACCGACCTGGGCGTGTTCGACGTGGTGCCCGAAGGCCTGAAGGTCGTGGAGTTGGCGCCCGGCGTGACGCAGGAGTTCGCCCAGAGCAAGACGGGCGTCAAGCTGCATTGACGCCTGCGGGCGTCCTGCGAGGGACGTTCGTATAGTGGACGGGCCGTCGTGGCTGCGTAGCATCGTCACATCTGCCGGCTTCTGGCCGGCGCGAGGTGCAACGATGACGACGAACGTAGCTTTCAACGCCATGCCCCTGCCGGGCATGGCGGCCGCCCCGGCGCCGCTGACGCCGGCCGATCCGGCGCTGGTGGACCGCTTCAACCAGGCCATGGCGCCGCAGTCGGTGCAGGCCGCAACGGGCGAGCCGCCCGCCGCTACTCCCGACCTTTCCAGGTTTCCTCAAGCCACCGATGCGCAGCTGAACCGCTTGCCGGCCGGCCAGCTGGAACGCATGAGGGTCCGGTACGGTAGCGATGAAACCGCGTTGCGCGTGGCGGGCAAGGTCGCCCTGGACCTGATCGAGAAACCCATCCAGCAGACCATCATGAAGCAGATCCGCAAGGGGTTCGAGCGCAGGGACGACTGACGGTCCTGGCGTCAACGTGCGCTGACCGCGCGGTGCGGCGCCGGCTGACAGCGCATGCCCGGTCAAGGCCCCAAGATGACAGCGGCCGGTCGTGGTTCCGGCGGGACCCTGTCATGAACTTCAAGCATCTCCTTTGCAGCGTGGCCTGCGCTGTCACCGCGCTGCCCGCGCTGGCCTGCTTCACGGTCTATGACCGTGCCAACCGCGTCGTCTACAACGCGCAGACGCCACCGGTGGACATGCGCTATCCCATCCACCAGACATTGCCGCGGGTCTTTCCAGGCGGGCACATGGTGTTTGGCGACAGCACCGATTGCCCCGCAAACCAGGCAATGCGCGCTGGCGCCGACCCGGCGCTGCCGTTGTCCATTGCAGCGGCGCAGCCTGTTGCCCAACCGATGGATTCGCGCGACATGGTCATCACCGAGCTGCGCGATCCGAAGGTTTTCCTGTACGGGCGGTTAAACCAGTCGATGCGTTAGCCTCGCGGCGCGTGCATGGGAGAATTCCGCGCCATTCACGCCGCCGATGACTGACCAGACGCCGTTGCCATACCTCAGGGGTTATGCGCCCGAACTGCTTGCGCAGGTGCGCGAGCTGATCGCCGCGGGGCGCCTGGCCGAGACCGTGGCGCGCCGTCACCCCGACGCCCACGATGTGCGCACCGAACGCGCGCTGTATGACTATGCAAGCGAAATCAAGTCGCGGTACATGCGCAGTGCGCCGCCGCTGGCAAAGGTGGCCTATGTGCCGCAAATGGACGTGGTGGCGAACGCTCTTGGAACACACACGGCTGCGTCGCGCGTGCAGGGCAACAAGCTCAAGGCCAAGCGCGAAATCCGTATTGCCGCGCTGTTCAGGGACGCGCCGGCTGATTTCCTGCGCATGATCGTCGTGCACGAGCTGGCGCATTTGAAGGAACGCGAGCACGACCGGGCGTTCTA
Source organism: Ramlibacter sp. (assembly GCA_041905405.1). Classification (GTDB taxonomy): domain Bacteria; phylum Pseudomonadota; class Gammaproteobacteria; order Burkholderiales; family Burkholderiaceae_C; genus RAM1. The sequence continues at coordinate 55,598 of JAYRLC010000001.1, forward strand.
TGCGCTGTGCCAGCACATGGAGCCGGCGTATCACCAGTATGAATTCGACCTGCGTCTGTGGCTGACGGCGCAAAAGCTGGTCACACCCGCAACACCCCGCGAAAGCCCCGCGCCGCATAGTACGACTGCGCGCCGTTGTGGTACGTGAAGACCTTGCCGTAGCGGCGGTCGCAGAACAACGCGCCGTCCAGCGCGCGCACGTCCGCAGGCGTGGCGATCCAGCTTGAGGTCTTGAGGTCGAACTCGCCCAACGCCTGCAGCGCGCGGTACTGCGCCTCGTCCATGAGCTCTACGCCGATGGCCGCGGCCATGTCCATGGCGCTGCCGGCGGGCTTGTTTTCTTTTCGCGCCTTCAGCGCGGCGGCGTCAAAGCACAGGCTGCGGCGGCCCGCGGGGCTTTCGGCGGCGCAGTCGGCAAAGCTGAGTTCGCCGGTCTTTTTGTCCTGGGCGATCACGTCGGGTTCGCCGCCTGACGCTTCCATGGCCTGCAGCGCCTTGAGCGCCTTGGCATTGCCTTCGATGCGGGCCTGCACGTCGGCCCAGGTCACGCCCTTGTGCCGGGCCATGTGTTTGGTAAAGCGCGCCTGCAGCGTGTCCAGCAGGGTGTCGCGTTCGGTCGTCTTCATGAATGCCACTCTAACTGCAGCGGACCATCGCAGCGGGGGTCTCAGTTGCGAAACAGCTGCGTGACCATCAACCCGCGCCGCCCGCCGTCCACGATGCCGATGCCCACGCGGCCGAAAGCGGGGCGCAGGATGTTGGCGCGGTGGCCGGGTGAGTTCATCAGGCCCTGGTGCGCCATGGGCAGCGTGGGTGCATGGGCCAGGTTCTCGCCGGCGGTGCGGTAGGTGGCGCGGGCGTCCCGCATGCGGGCAAAGGCGTCCTTGCCGTCGGGCGACACGTGGGCGAAATAGCCGCGTGCCAGCATGTCGCGCGAATGCGCGCGGGCCACGGCGGCAAGCTCCGGGTCGGCGCGCAGGGGCGGCAGGCCTTGCTTGCCGCGCTCCTGGTTCACCAGTTCCAGCATCTGTGACTCCAGGGCCGGTCGCGCCGGCGCATCAGCCACGGTGTAACTGAGCCGCACGCTCTCGCGTGAACTGGGCGGCACCGCAGTGCGGCCCAGGGTTTGCGTGACGGCTCCCTGAAAGACCGGCGCCAACGCGTCTTCCAGCCGCTGCGCGGGCAGTGCCAGGTGGCCGGCGGCCGCGCTGGCGCGCGCGGCGGCGTTCAGTGCCGCGGGCCAGGGCAGGGCCATCAGCACCAGCGCCACCACCATGGCGTTCACCCCGCCCTGTACCAGGCCGGGGGCCAGGCCCAGGATGCGGTTGACGGCGTGCGCATGGGCCTGGCGCGACAGGCTGCCGGCCAGCGCGGCGGCCACGGTGCCCAGCAGGAGCTGCGCCATGACCCAGATGAAAATGAACGCGGCCGGCAAGGCCCACGCACGGGTCAGCGGGGTGTGCTGCTCCAGGTAGTGCGCAAGCCAGCTGTAGCCCGCGAACGCAAAGATCAGGCTTGCGGCCAGCACCAGCAGGTCCAGCAGGCCCCAGACGAAACCCTTGCGCCAGCCGTTGAACAGGCCCAGCAGCGCGATCAGGGCCAGCAGCGCGTCAACGAGGTTCAGCGGCGTTGCGTTCATGGTGCCCGCGAGCTTAGCCCCGTGGCCCGTCGGTGCGTGTCAGCCGATGCCGCGTCGGCCGCGGTGCGTGCCAACGTCAGCGCTGGCCGGTTCAGGCGGCGGCCTGTTCCTGCGCTTCGTCCTCTTCGCCCTCTTCGCCCAGGAACCCGCCGCTCTGGTGCGCCCACAGGCGCGCGTACAGGCCGCCCTGGGCCAGCAGGCTGCGGTGGTCGCCTTCCTCCACGGTGCGGCCGCCATCCATCACCACGAGCCGGTCCATGGCGGCAATGGTGGACAGCCGGTGCGCGATGGCGATCACGGTCTTGCCCTGCATCAGTGCGTTCAGGCTCGCCTGGATGGCGGCCTCGACCTCGGAATCGAGGGCGCTGGTGGCTTCGTCCAGCAGCAGGATGGGCGCGTCCTTGAGCATGACGCGCGCGATGGCGATGCGCTGGCGTTGCCCGCCCGACAGCTTGACGCCGCGCTCGCCCACGTGGGCATCGTAGCCCGTGCGGCCCTGCAGGTCGGTCAGATTGCCGATGAACTCGTGTGCCTCGGCCCGGTGGGCGGCGGCGACCATCTGCGCGTCGGTCGCGTCGGGGCGGCCATAGGTGATGTTGTCGCGCATGGAGCGGTGCAGCAGCGACGTGTCCTGCGTGACCATGCCGATGTGGCCGCGCAGGCTGTCCTGCGTGACCCGGGCAATGTCCTGCCCGTCGATCAGGATGCGCCCGCCGTCCACGTCGTGAAAGCGCAGCAGCAGGTTCACCAGCGTCGACTTGCCCGCGCCCGAGCGGCCGATCAGGCCGATCTTTTCGCCGGGGCGCACGGTGAGCGACAGGTCGGCGATCACGGGCTTGTGGCTGCCGTAGCCGAAGGTCACGTGGTCGAAGCGGACCTCGCCGCGCGGCACGGTCAGCGTGGCGGCGCCGGGCGCGTCCACCACCGCGCGCGGACGCGACAGCGTGCCCACGCCGTCCTGCACGGTGCCGATGTTCTCGAACAGCGACGTCATCTCCCACATGATCCAGTGCGACATGCCGCTGATGCGCAGCGCCATCGCGATCACGGCGGCCACCGCGCCCGCGCCCACCTGGCCCAGCGTCCACAGCCACAGCGCCATGCCGCTCACGGCCGCGATCAGCAGCACCACGAGCACGTGGTTGGCAATCTCGAACAGGCTCACCAGCCGCATCTGCGCATAGCCGGTGGCCATGAATTCCTGCATGGCCGCGCGGGCGAAATGCGCCTCGCGGTGGGTGTGCGAGAACAGCTTGACCGTGGAGATGTTGGTGTACGCGTCGGTCACGCGTCCGGTCATCATGGAGCGCGCATCGGCCTGCGCCTTGCCGATGCGGCCCAGCCGCGGCACGAAATACACGACCGCCGCCGCGTACAGCGCCAGCCAGCCCATGAACGGCCAGATCAGGCGCGCATCGAACCCTGCCGCCAGCACCACGATGGTGATGAAGTACACGCCGATGCCGATCAGCACGTCGGTGCTGGTGAAGATCATCTCGCGCACGGCCAGCGCGGTCTGCATGACCTTGGTGGTGATGCGGCCGGCGAACTCGTCGCTGTAGAACGCCATGCTTTGCCCCAGCATGAGCCGGTGGAAATTCCAGCGCAGGCGCAGCGGGAAATTGATGGCCAGCGTCTGGTGCTTCACGATGGTCTGCAGCGCGATCACGAGCGTGCTGGCGGCCAGCACGCCGCCCAGCAGCCACAGCATGCTGCGCTGCTCGGCCCACAGGCGATCGGGCTGCGTGCGGCCCAGCCAGTCCACCACGTGGCCCAGCATGGCGAACAGAAAGGCCTCGTAGGCGGCGATCACGGCGCTGAGCGCCGCCAGCGACAGGACGTAGCCGCGCATGCCCGCGGTGCAGGCCCACACGAACGGAAAAAAGCCCTTGGGTGGGAGCGGAGGTTCGGCGTCGGGGTAGGGGGGAAGGAGTTTCTCGAAAAGGCGGAACAAGAAGGATGTCTCCGGCACGCGCAGTGCCTTTCTTTTATTTGCTGAGGACGGCTTCCCTCAGGATGGCGTTGACGCGGGTTTGCCAACCCGCGCCGCTGGCACGCAGGGCGGCCAGCAGGTCAGGGTCCAGGCGCAGTTTGACGGGCTGCTTGGCCGTGGCTGACACGCTGCCTGGCGGGCGGCCACGCCGGGCAGCGCGCGCCATGATGTCTTCGGGGGTGTGCACACGCGCGTATTCGCCGCGCTTGGCCTGGCGGATGGACTCAAGCAAGTCTTCTTGAAATTGTTTGACTTCAGGATCCATCGCATATCTCCTTCAGTTGTCTGAGGTAGTCGGTTGAAAGATTGTCGAACTTTGACTTGGCATAGACCAACAGCAGCACGATTTGTCCCTGTGGGCGTCGCAGGAAGTAAATCACGCGGCTGCCTCCCTGCTTGCCCATGCCGCTTCGTGACCATCGCACCTTGCGCAGCCCTTGGGTGCCTGGAATGACGACGCCAGCCTCGGGCATTCCTGCAATCCACTGGACAAAAACCTCACGCTCTTCGTCATCCCAAATGTCTTTGGCATACCGCAAAAACAGCGGCGTTTCGACCACGGTCAGGATTAATTGTACCCCCTGAAAATTCACCTGTAAGACAAAGAGATGTCTTCCAGTGGTTTCAATAATACTGTACAAACAAACAGTATTGATGCCTGCCGTGTCTGTCACCCGCCTGTCCCTTGCTGCTTTTCCCGTCGCCATGCCGCATGTCTGGCGCGTGGATGAACTCGACATGAACGGTACCTTTGCAGGTACCGGCCACCCCTTGCTGGACGCCCAGCTCCCCGGCCACGGCTGGCCGCTGGATGCCCTGGTCGAAGTTCTGCAGGCGCGGCCCGAACAGCACGCCTGGCAGCTCGTGTTGCCCGCGCTGGCGCAAGTGGTGCGGAGTCAGACGGGGCCGATCGTTCTGGTGGGCGCGCCGCAGGAGCCCTATGCCCCGGCACTGGCCGCGCAGGGTCTGCCGGGCGAACGGCTGCTGTGCGTGCGCAGCGACAAGCCTCTGGCCCGCTTGTGGGCGGCCGAGCAGGCGCTGCGCTGCGCCGACGTGGCGGCCGTGCTGGCCTGGCTGCCGCAGGCGCGCGCGGACCAGCTGCGCCGCCTGCACCTGGCGGCGCAATCGCACCCAGGCTCGCAGCAGGGCATGCAGCAGGGCTCGCGCCAGCGGCTGCTGTTCGTGTTCCGCACCCCGGTGGCACGGCATGAATCGTCGCCCGCGCGCTTGCGCCTGCTGCTGGAAGGCGCCGACGAACTGCGCGTTCGCATTCTCAAGCGCCGCGGCCCGCCGGTCGATGCGCCCGTGGTGCTGGACGCGCACCCGCCGCGGCTGGCGGCGCTGCTGGCGTCGCGCCGGCGGGCTGCGCCGCTGCCGCCGTCACGACCTATCCCAAGGGAGGTCCATGCACTGGATCGCGCTGTCACCGCCTGATGCGCAGCGCACGGCCTGGGGCTGGCGCGCGCTGCAGTTCACCCCGCGCGTGGCGCAGGTGGACGAGGCGCTGCTGCTGGAAGTCTCCACGTCCCAGCGCCTGTGGGGTGGTCAGGACCGGCTGCTGCGCCGCCTGCTGCGACGCCGCGCCGACCCGGTGCCCTATGCCGAAGGCGCCACGCACCTGGTCGCGCTGGCGCTGCTGCGGCTGCAGTTGCGTGGACACGCCGTGCCCGCCGATCTGCCCGGCGGCCTGCCGCTCACGGTCCTGACCGCCGCGCTGCCCTGGGCCGGCACGCTGGCCCGCACGGGCTGCAACACCTGGGGCCAGCTGCGCGCGCTGCCGCGCGGCGGCGTGGCGCGGCGCTTTGGCGCGCCGCTGCTGGACGCGCTGGACATGGCGTACGGCCAGCGGCCCGAAAGCTGCGCGTGGCTTGCCTTGCCCGAGGTGTTCGACATGAACGTCGAACTGCCCATGCTGGCCACCAGCGCGCCCGAACTCATGTGGACGGCGCAGCGTTTGCTGACGCATCTGCAGGCCTGGCTGCGCGCGCGCGACCGCGGTGTGCTGGCGCTGGAACTGCAATGGGCGCTGGACCTGAAGCGCCTGGACGGCGTGGCGCTGCCCAGCCACCAGCAGATCGTGGTGCGCACGGCCCAGCCCGCGCAGGACATGGCCCACCTGCGCCGCCTGGTGTCCGAGCATCTGGCGCGCACGACGCTGGCCGCGCCCGCCAACCACCTGCGCCTGCGCGTGCTGGACACGGCGCCCTGGCGCGGCGCGAGCCGCAGCTTCCTGCCCGAGGACAACGTGCCCGGAGAAAAGCTGCACCAGTTCATTGAACGCCTGAGCGTGCGCCTGGGCGCGCACAACGTGGTGGTGCCGCATGCGCAGGCCGACCACCGGCCCGAGCGCCGCCAGCAGTGGCGGCCCGCGCGTGATGGCGCGGCGCAACCGCTGCCGCAGGACGAGCCCGATGCGCTTCACCCGCCGTGGCTGCTGAACGTGCCCGTGCGGCTGGCGTTGCGCGGCGACGTGCCGCAGTACGGCGGCGAGCTGCGCCTGCTCACACGTGCCAGCCGCGTCATGACGGGCTGGTGGGAAAGGGGTGAAGAAGGCGGCCCCACCGCGCGCGACTACTTCATTGCCCGCAGCCCCGAACACGGCCTGGTGTGGGTCTACCGCGACCGCCTGGGCGGCGGGCCGAAAGACCGCTGGTACCTGCAGGGGCTGTATGCCTGAACACCACCTCAAACCCGGCGCGAAGCTGGACGAGTCGCGCGACGAACGCCCCCCCGTACTGCTGGACGGGCCCGATCCGTTGCCGCGCTATGCCGAGCTGTACTGCCAGAGCAACTTCAGCTTCCAGCATGGCGCATCGCACCCTCAGGAACTGGTGCGCCGCGCCTACAACCTGGGGTATGACGCGCTGGCCATCACCGATGAGTGTTCCGTCGCGGGGGTGGTGCGTGCGCTGTCGGGCTGGGATGAATACCGGAACTACATCACCCGGCTGGACGACAACCATCCGCAGCAGCGGCGCGGACGTGCATTCAGCCTGCTGTACGGCAGCGTGTTTGACTTTGGGCAGGACGGTCGGCTCGTGGCCATTGCACGCGATCTGCGCGGCTGGGGCGGGCTGTGCCAGTTCATCAGCCATGCCCGCAACGACGACGGCATAGCCAAGGGCGACTACCGGGTCGGGTGGGAGGTGAGCGATCTGTCGTTGCTTGAGGAAGGCTGTGAGGTCATCTATGTGCCTCATCGCCGGACATCAGAGTCCGACATCCACACCCGGCTGGACTGGCTGCGCATGCGGTTTGGCGCGGCGCTGTGGCTGGGGCTGGAGCAGCGCCAGCAGCCTGACGATGACCTGTGGCTTTCGCAGCTGGAACAGGCTGGTGCGCGCTGCCATGTGCCGCTGGTGGCGACGGGGGGTGTGCTCATGGACCGGCGCTCGCGCAAGCCGCTGCACGACGTGATCACGGCCGTGCGGCTGGGCAGGCCGGTGGCGCAGTGTGGCTTTGAACTGCAGGCCAACGCAGAACGGCACCTGCGCTCGCGCCTGCAACTGGCGCGGGTGTTTCCGCCGGACCTGCTGGATGCGACGCTCACGCTGGCGCAGCGCTGCACGTTCGACCTGCGTGAAATTTCATACAACTTCCCATCCAGCATCGTCCCTCAAGGTGAATCTCCCATCCAGGCGCTGACGCGACTGACCTATACCGGCGCGGCAGACCGCTACCCCGGCGGCCTGCCGCAAAAAGTGCAGGACCTGCTTGTCAAGGAGCTGGACCTGATCGAGCGCTTCAACTACGAGATGTTCTTTCTCACGGTGCATGACATCGTGCGCCATGCCCGTCAGAAGAGGATTCTTTGTCAGGGCCGGGGCTCGGCGGCCAATTCCGCCGTGTGCTTCTGTCTGGGCGTGACGGCCATGGACCCCATGTTGTCCAACCCCTTGCTGGAGCGCTTCATCAGCGAGAGCCGCAGGAACGAACCGCCCGACATTGACGTGGACTTCGAGCACGAGCGGCGGGAAGAGATCATCCAGTACGTCTATGACACCTATGGCCGCGACCATGCGGCCATCGCCGCCGTGGTCATCTGCTACCGCACGCGCAGCGCGATCCGCGAGGTGGGCAAGGTTCTGGACATGCCCGAGCCGCTGATCGACGCCTTTGCCCGGGACCATCACTGGTTCGACAACGAGATTGCCGTGGACCGGCTGCAGGATCTGGCGCAGCGCGTGGATGTGACGCTGGACGGGCATCAGGCCAACCTTTGGCTGGTGCTGGCCGATTCGCTCATGGGTTTTCCGCGCCATCTGAGCCAGCACGTGGGCGGCTTTGTGCTGACGGGGTCGAAGCTGACGCGGCTGGTGCCGGTTGAAAAGGCATCCATGGAAAAGCGGTCTGTCATTCAGTGGGACAAGGACGATCTGGAGCACATGGGCATGCTCAAGGTGGACGTTCTGGCGCTGGGCATGCTCACGGCCATCCGCCGTTGCCTGGACCTGGTCGCGCAGCGGCGTGGTGGCGCGTTCACGCGTTACGACGTTCCCCAGGAGGACCCCGCCACCTACGAGATGATCCGCCGGGCCGATACCGTCGGTGTGTTCCAGATCGAAAGCCGTGCGCAGATGTCCATGCTGCCGCGCCTGAAACCCACGAAGTTCTACGACCTGGTGGTCGAGGTGGCCATCGTGCGGCCGGGGCCGATTTCGGGCGGCATGGTGCATCCGTACCTCAAGGCGCGCGAGCGCAACCGAAAGGGCGAGGCCATTGCCTATGAACGGTCCCGCTATGAGTCGCCCGACAAGCCCGCGCGCCTGCAGGCCACGCTGAGCCGCACGCTGGGGATTCCGATTTTCCAGGAGCAGGTCATGGAAATCTCCATGGTCGCGGCTGGCTTCACCGGCGCCGAGGCCGACGGCCTGCGCCGTGCCATGGCCGCGTGGAAGCGCACCGGTGACATGAAAAGCTGGCGCGAGCGACTGGTGGGTGGCATGCTGGCCAACGGCTATGACCTGTCCTTCGCCGAGCGCATCTTCGAGCAGGTCAAGGGCTTTGCCGACTACGGCTTCCCCGAAAGCCACGCCTACAGCTTCGCGCTGCTGGCCTACGAAAGCAGCTGGCTCAAATGCCACGAGCCCGAATGCTTCCTGGCCGCAATGCTCAATTCACAGCCCATGGGTTTCTACACCCCGTCGCAGCTCATCCAGGACGCGACGCGCCACGGCGTGCAGGTGCTGCCGCCGGACGTGTCGCACAGCAGCTGGGACAGCACGCTGGAGCAATCGGCCGTCCGTCTGGGCCTGCGTCTGGTCGGCAGCTTCAGCGAGGCTGCGGGCAAGCGCATCGAGGATGCGCGCCGCGAAGGTGGCCCCTTCACCAGCACCGAGGACCTGTCCCAGCGCGCCCAGCTGGACGTGCGCGACCTCAACGCGCTGGCCGCGGGCGATGCGCTCAAATCGCTGTCGGGCCACCGCCGCCAGCAGGTGTGGGACGCCGCGGCCCGCCACCGCGCGCCCGCACTGCTGCGCGGCGCGCCGGTGAACGAGGCGCAGCTCGAACTGCCCGAGGCGCCCGAGGGCGAGGAGATCGTCTTCGACTACGCGTCGCTGGGCCTCACGCTGCGCCGCCACCCGCTGGCGCTGCTGCGCGAGCGGCTGGCGCGCCGCGGCATCCTGAATGCGACGCAACTGGCCGCGCTGCCGCACGGACGCACCGCGTCGGCCTGCGGCATCGTGACCGTGCGCCAGCAACCGCAGACGGCCAAGGGCACGATCTTTGTCACGCTGGAGGACGAAACCGGCCCCGTCAATGTCATCGTCTGGAAGCACGTGCGCGAGGCCCAGCGCGACGCGCTGCTGCGCTCGCGCCTGCTGGCCGTGCGCGGCACCTGGCAACGTGATGTGGACAGCGGCGGCCAGGTCTGCCACCTGGTGGCCGCGCGCCTGGTGGACCTGACGCCGCTGCTGGGCCGGCTGGGGCAGCAAAGCAGCAAGAGCCGGGACTTTCACTAGTGAAAAAGACCGGCATCCTCTGGCGCAATTTGCCCGTCATGCTGTTCCCTGCAGCGCATGCCGGCAGCGCCAGTCAAGACTATTCGATTGAATTCGCGGATTTGTCCGACACGCAAGGAATCACCATGCCCTTAACGTTTGCCCATGTCCACTGCCGACCTTTATCAAGCCTGCATCGAAGCCTGCGACGCGTGCGCTCTGGCCTGCGAAACCTGCGCAGCAGCTTGCCTGCGCGAAGCCGATCCCAAGCCCATGGCGCGCTGTATCGCGTTCGACATGGACTGCGCCGACCTGTGCCGGCTCGCGTCCACTCTGATGGCGCGCGGCAGCGAATATGCGCGCGATGTGTGCCGCATCTGTGCCAGTGTGTGCGAGGCCTGTGCCGATGAATGCGCCAGACACGACACGGACCACTGTCAGCGTTGCGCCGAAGCCTGCCGCCGCTGCGCGCATGAGTGCAAGGGCGTGGCCGTTTAAGGTCAACCCCCTGTCAGCCCCTGGGCCACCAGCGCACCGCGCCGTGTTGGCGCACGATGGCCGCGATGTCCTCGGGATAGGTTTGTGATGCCCGCGCAAAGGCGAGCAGCAGTTGCACTGCTCCCCGGGGGCTTGCCAGAGCGCCCTGCACCGGCGTCAGGCGCGCCAGCAACTGGCGGATGTCATCGCGCAGTTGCGGCGTATAGGTGCCCGGCGGCTGGCGGCCGAACCAGCCGGGCCTGGCGAAATTGGCGGGCCGGCCTGCGAGCGTTTCCAGTTGCTCCACCAGCGTGCCCAACGCCTTGATGCGGCCACTCAGGAACAGCAGCTTGTGCGTGGCGCGCTGGAACGCGGCCGCGTCCCCGCGACCGGCGGCCTGGACCACGGCGGCCGTGAGCGCCGTGCAGGGCGCACAGACCGTGGACACGAGCTGGCCGGGGGCCACGTCGCGCAGGTTCAGCACCAGTTCCTGCGGCAGGCCGGCGGGGTTGCCCACATCGAACAGCGCAGACGATTCCAGGCTCGCCACCGTGCCCTGCAGCCGGTCGATCGTGCGGTACAGATCGCGCCATGCGGTCGTGCAGCGGGCGGGGTCGGACGGTGCCACGACACTGCGCACCACCTCATCGGCCAGCCGCAGCGCGTGTTGCCGGGTCTTGACCCGCACCACCTCCAGCATGAGGCCGTCCACGTCCTCATGCTGGTGCACGGGGCGTTGGACCGGATCGGCCAGAACGCCCTGGCTGGCGGCGAAACCCGATGGAAGGCTGGTGGTGATCATGTGCCAGAGCTCCAGACAATGCTGCGGCCATGATCGGGCGGCGACACGCGCCGCGCCAGATACATTGGTATTGAGCCGCCCGCGCGGATCAGCCCGGCCGGCGCGCTGCCAGGAACAGCAGCGAGCCAGACCCCGCCGCCAGCGCCAGCAGCGTGAAGCCCATGCGGTAGTTGCCCGTGGCGTCGGCGAACATGCCCGCCACCAGCGGCCCCAGCACCTGGCCGATGGCGATGATGAACGCCGACAGTCCCATGATCATGCCGATGGATTGCAGTCCGAAATAGTCCGCCCGCATGGCCGACATGAACGGCCCCCGCAAACCCCAGGCCATGCCATGCAGGATGGCGAATGCGCCCAGCATGGCCGGATGCACCGCATAGGTCAGCATCAGCAGGCCCAGTGCATGCGCCACCATGCAGGCGGCGGCCATGTAGCGCTTTTCCCAGCGGTCACCCACCAGCGCGCCCAGCAGCAGTCCGGCGGCCTGCGCGACGGTCATGACCATGATGACCAGCGATGCCTGTGCGAGCGAATAGCCCAACCCTTCTTTCATGTGCGAGATGGCATGCACGTTCACGGCCGTCACCACCAGCAGCGCAAAGCCGTGGCCCAGGCCCAGCAGCCAGAAGGCGCGCGTGTGCAACGCCTCGCGCGCGGTGTAGTGGCGTTCGCCGTGCGGGACGGGCGCGTCGTGCGTCGCGGCCGGCGCGGCGGCGGGCGGATCGCCGTCGGGCGTGAGGCCCATGTCGGCAGGGTCGCGGCGCACGAAGCGCGCCAGGGGAATGCCCACCGCCAGCGTCAGCAGGCCCGAGGCGATCGCGGTCGCGCGCCAGCCATGGGTCTGCATCATCCAGCCCACGGCCGGCACCGCCAGCCCGCCGATGGCCAGGCCCAGGCCCATGATCGACAGGGCCCGCGAACGCTGGCGGCGGAACCAGTGCACCAGCGTCACGGTCAGCGGGAAGTACCCGGCAAATGTGGTGCCCAGCGCCAGCAGCACCACCGCGGCGTAGAAGCCGCCCACGGTGTCGATGGCGCTGAGCAGGAAGAAGCCCATGGCGAACATCAGCACACCCACGAGGATCAGCGCGCGCGCGCCGAACCGGTCCACCAGCCAGCCCATCACAGGCCCCAGCAGCGCGCCCTCAAGCGACTGCAGGGCCGCTGCACCCGACAGGGTGGTCTTGCTCCAGCCGCGCTCTTCGGACAGCACGGCGACATAGGCGCCGAACGCCTGCATGAGCAGGCCGGCATGGAGGAACTGCAGGCCAAGGCCGGCGCCCACGATGCGCCAGCCGTAGAAAATTTTCACCTTTCGAGCATAGCGTGCGCGGCCTGCGCGATATGCATTCCTTGGTGCTAGCGCGACGCGCGTCGCAGATACGGCCGCATTACAACGGCGGCCGCCTCACGAAATCTGGGGATGGTCGTCATCCATGGACGTGCTTACCATGCGGCGGCAAACACGGAGACTCCTGCCCATGGCAAACCAGCCGTTTCGCGTCAACAGCATCTCGCTGCCCATCGTGGGCGCCAATTACCTGGAAACTTCAGGGCCCAACCTCATCCCGCTGCCGCAGCTCATTGCCGACGTCAAGGCGGCAGGCGCCAACGACGCCAAGCTGATCGTGACGGCAGGCGTGGCCAGTGCCGCCGCCGACAACAGCTACAGCGCCAGTCTTCTGGCCCGGTACTCGCCGTCGGACGCCAAACTGCTGGACTTTGCGGCGCAGTTGCGCAGCCAGGGTCTGGAGCTCACCTGGTCGCCGTTTTTCCAGCTGGACGGAACGGTGGCCGGCAGCAGCTCCAACGCGGTGGGCGACCGCATCCGGCCCGCCGACTTTGACGCATGGATCGCCAACCACCAGGCGGCGCTTGTGCACCAGGCCCAGCTCGCGCAGCAGGCGGGCGCAACGCGGTTCGTGATCTTTTCCGACGAAGTGCAGCACCTGCTGTTCGAGACGCAGCGCACCGACACGGCCAGGATCCAGAAATGGCTGAACCTGATCCAGGCGGTACGCAACGAGTTCCGGGGCGAAATCACCACCACCATTGCGGTGGACGGCACGCGCTTTGGCAACGGGGTGACCCACCTGGGCCTCATTCCGGAACAGATCGTGGCAGCGTGGGACACCATCGGCATCGGCCTGTTCCCCGACCCCTTGACCCGCAAGCTGGACCCCACGGTGGATGAGCTGGCGGCGGCCTGGTATGCCAATGCCAACGGTTTCAACAGCATCGAAACGCTGCGGGGCTATGCGCAGCAGTTCAACAAGAAGGTCTGGATCAGCGACCGCGCCGCCCACAGTTTTGACGGTGCCAACATCAACCATGGCCAGATCCTGAACAGCCAGACGCCGCTGACCGCCGACCCCCAGGAGCAGGCCGACATCCTGGATTCGCTGCTGCGCGTGCTGGCCAACGAAAAAGGCGACTGGTTCAACGGCATTGCGATCCAGAACATGAACCGGTTCGTGGACTACACGGCTGGTGTGGCGCGGTTCCTGGACTCAGCCGTGGGCGAGAACATCCAGGGCAAGCCGGCCGAGGCGGTCGTGGCGGCCTGGTACAACGGGCTTCGCCAGGGCGCAGGAAAACTGTTCGAAGGCACCGCGGGCGCGGACCGTATCGTGGCGGGTTACCTGAACGACCAGTTGCGCGGCGGCGCCGGCAATGACGACCTGACTGGCGCCGAAGGGATCGACACGGCCATGTATGCCGGAAACCGGGCTTCTTTCACCATCACCAGTACGGGGTCCGGCTACACCGTCAGCGACCGCGGTGGCGCGGAAGGAGCGGATACGCTGCGGCAGATCGAGCGCATCCAGTTCGCGGACGCCCGCGTGGCCCTGGACGTGGATGGCAACGGAGGCAAGGCGTACCGGCTGTACCAGGCCGCGTTCAACCGCACGCCAGACCAGGGGGGACTGGGGTATCAGATGAATGCGCTGGACAACGGCACGGCGCTGTCGCAGGTGGCGGCCAACTTCATTGCCAGCCCGGAGTTCCAGCGTACCTATGGCGCGTTGAACGACAGCCAGTTCGTGACGCAGCTGTACCAGAACGTGCTGCACCGCGGGCCCGACGCCGGCGGGTTGTCATTCCATACCGGCAATCTGGGTCGCGGCATGGCACGCGCCGACGTCTTGGTGGGGTTCAGCGAATCGCCCGAGAATCAGGCGGCGCTGATCGGCACCATCCAGAACGGCATGGTGTATTCGATCTGACACGCCACCAGGCGGGTCACTGTGGCTTCAGGCAGCGATAGCTCCCGTTGGCGGATGCAGAGATATCGCCGCTGTTACCGAACGAGACAGTGCCGAAGCAGGCCCCCCAACGGATCTGGCCGCCGCGCTTGATATAGGCGTAGTTGGTCTGGCCAGGCGCGGTGTTGGACCAGTGGGTGTAGTAGTCACTGTTCATCCCGCACTTTTTAGTGGTATCAAACTCCAGGTCGCCGCAGTACATGAAGAAGGCGGGGCGGTTGCAGGCATTCCTGAACGCGACCTTGTCGTAGCTGTATTCGGATGAGCGCAGCGGAACGAAACAGGCCTGGGCGGAGGTTCCGCCCGTGCCGCTGCCCGAGCCGCCGTTGGAGCCGCCCGTGGAGCCGCTGCTTGAACCGCCGGTGCCGCCACCGATGCTGCAGTTGGACGAGCCGGCGATGGCCCCGGGCCGGCAACCCCCAGTGCTGGGCGGCGGCTGCTGCGGCTCATACACCGGCACGAAGCCCTTGGTTCGGGCATCGAACTGGCCCTGCGAAATGGGCGTTTGCAGCGGCGAATACAGTTCCGACCTGCGCAGTGAGACCTGGAACAGGCCCAGGGGATATGTCACCACATTGGGGATCTTGACCTTTTCGCCCGGCTTGACATTCGGGACGGTGGTGCAGGTCCCGAAGCCCACCGGATTGCTGCTGTAAATGGCCTTGGCATAGCACACGGTCAGGCTCACCGTTTCCTTGTACTCGTTGACCAGGACAGGGTAGAACGATGGGTCCGTGGTCGTATGGTATTCCTCGTCGGGCTGACCTTTGCCGCGGGCGCCGATCACGATGCTGTCGAACCGGATGGAACCCGTCGAGCTGTTCAGCGGCGGCAGGCGCGCCGCACAGGCGGAAGCGTCCACGGCCGCCCAGTACCGGTGGAAGTCCGCGCTGCCTGGTCTCTCCTGCATGCAGTTCTCGCCGGACCCCTTGCAATAGTAGTAACTGCTGTGGTACTCCACCACCATGCCGGTGGTGACCGTGACGTCACCAAGCGGATGGCAGTATCCGGGGTTCACGCACACGCCGTTGCGTAGCTCCTGTTCGGGCGTGCAGGTGGGTGGGGGTGGCGGAGGCACGACGCAACTGCCGTTTTGAAGCACCTGCGGTGGCGTACATTCCCGCGGCGGGATGACGCACAGGCCGTTCACCAGAATCTTGGGGGTAGCGCAGGCGTTGGGCGCGACACACGTGCCGTTGACCATCATGGACGGCGCCACGCAATTGGGATAGCGGGGCCGGCAGGTGCCGCTGACCAGTACCTCATCAGGCGCGCACACCATCTGGGGCACTGTGCACAGGCCGTTTCGCAGTACCTTGGGCGCGACGCACGTGGGTGTGGTGGACGTGGCTGCCGTAGCGACCGGCGTGGTAGGCCGGTCCAGCGGCGTGTACGAAATGCCGCGCGCGATGTCCGCGCTGGTGGCCGACTGGTTCTCGGGTGACTCCGAAAAGCCGATCAGCACGTCGCGCCGGCCGGTGCCGGACGCGAGGCGCTGGACGTGGAACGACAGGCCCGATGCATCGGGAGCGCGCCCCAGCACGTTGCGGTATAGCTGCGTGACGAATGCCGCGTTGTCCAGCGCGCCATAGCGCGAGTTGAACTCCGGGCTGCTGATGAAGTTCTGCGACACCTGGGCCAGCGGCAGGCCTGAGGATTCCATCGCGTTGATCTGATAGCCCAGGCCGTCGCCGTCGGGCTTGCGCGCAAACGCGGCCTGGTACAACCGGTACATCTGGGCCGGAACGCCGGTGGCGTCCAGTGCCACTGTCTTGTCGCGGAAGTTCAGCCGCGTGCCGGACGGGTAGGTGGTGGCCGCGCCGCCATTCTTCTGCACACTGAAGCCCCCGGCCACCTGGGTGATCGTGTAGTCGGCGCTGAAAGCGTCGATGGTGATGCCGGCAGGGGACGTGACCATCAGCGTCGCGTCGTCGATCAGGAAGGACGTAACCAGGCTTTCGTCGGTCACGGCGGAAAAGCGTATCTCCACTGTCCGGCCGGCGTAGGCCGTCAAATCGAAGGCTGGGCTCTGGACGTAGCCGGTGTTGGCATCGCGGTTGGTATACAGGTGCAGGCTGGCCAGGTTGGTGCCGCCCGGATCGTGTATTGACAGAAGCAGGCCGTCGTAGGCGCCGGGCTGAACTTCGTCAGTCGCGATGCGGACCCAGAACTGAAACTTGATCGACGTGGCAGCGGCCGGCAGCGCGATCTTTTGCGACACCTGATCGAACCCGTCGTTGTAGCCACCCAACCAGGCATAGCCCACGCCGGTGCGGGCACGGTTGTCGGTGTAAAGCACACCTTCGGAGGCGGCCCAGCCGCGCGCCGACACTTCGAAGCCGCCGTTGACCAGGGCATCGGTCGCATCGCCCGCTGCCATCGGTGTGCCGGCGGAAGACTGCGGTGCCTGTGAGCCGGTGGCCGGAACGGAAATGCGTCCCTGAGGGAACCCGGGCAATACATCGGCTGCCTGCTTGGGACGAGCCTGAACGTCGTCTGAGGTGGTCTGCGCGGCCTTGGCGGCAGCCGCCGTTTGCGCGGTGCCTGCCCCGTCAGCGCCCCCGCCGCAGCCCCCCAGAACCAGCAGGCCAGCGAGCGCGGCCGTTGCGAATAGAGTTTTCATCTCGGGTCCATTCATCCTTGCCCGGACGGTATCCGCGCATGCCCGCGCTGCCCATCACATGGATATGTGAGAAAAATCGTGCGGGCGTCAGGGCTGCGTTGCGTACACCATGCCGGCAGAAATGACGCCGATCAATGCCGCCTGGTTCTCGGGCGATTCGCTGAAGCCCACCAAGACGTCGGCGCGCGACATGCCCCGGTCCAGGTTGCCGACGTGGAAGGCCAGGCCGCCGGCGTCGGGCCCGCGGTGCAGTACGTTCTGGTACAGCTGCGTCACGAACTGCGTGTTGTTCAGCGCGCCATAGGTGCTGGCGAACTCCGGGCTGGCAATGAAGTTGCCGGCCACGCCGGACAGGCCGGTTCCCTTGTCCAGCGCGTTCACCTGAAAGCCCAGGCCGCCCTGGTCCGGTGTGCGGTTGAACGCGGCCTGGTACAGGCGGTAGGCTTGACCGGCGGTGCCTGCGGTGTCGAACGCCAGGCTCGTGTCAGTGAACTCGAAGCGCTCCACACTCGTGATCGTGTCCGTGCCGTCAATGCCCCGTTTGTCGGTGATGGTGTAGCTGCCGTTGCTGTTGGACGTGATGGTGTAGTCGGCGCGCTTGCCACTGAAAAAGGCAATGTCATTGCCTGCCCCGCCGTTGATGGTGTCGTTGCCGGGGCCACCGCCCAGCAGATCGTTGCCGCTGCTGCCGGTGACCGTGTCGTTGCCACGCAGCAGGTAGGCGTAGATCTCCTCGGCATCGGCATCACGGTCGATCATGGCGTACAGCGTGGACGCATTGGCCGACAGGCCGGTGAAGACAATTTGCGCGACCTTGTTCTTGAACTGCGTGGCGCCCGTGACGGTGCCGGAAATGCTTTCCCCGCTGATCACGAAGTTGCCGGTGAACGTGGCCGAATAGACGGGGCCGGTGATGGTGACCGACGTGGACGATGCCGCCGTGACGGTGGTGTTCCAGTCCTCGGTGCTGGACATGTCGTTGGGGTTGAGCAACTGTGCGGTGGCCATGGTTGTGTACTCCTTTTTCCGGGTGACTTAAAGCGTGAACACCATGCCGTTCTGGATGGCGCCGATCAGGGCAAGCTGGTTCTCTGGCGATTCGCTGAAACCCACCAGCACGTCGGCGCGGCTGTTGGCGCCGCTGGCCAGGTTGCCCGTGTGGAAACCCAGGCCGTCGGCGTCGGGCGCGCGGTGCAGCACGTTCTGGTACAGCTGCGTCACGAACGCCGCGTTGTCCAGCGCGCCGTAAGTACGCTGGAACTCGGGGCTGGCGATGAAGTTGGCCGCCACCTTTTGCAGCGCCAGCCCTTCATCCAGGGCGTTGGTCTGGTAGCCCAGGCCGCCGCGGTCGGGTGTGCGGTTGAAGGCGGCCTGGTACAGGCGGTACGCCTGACCCGCGTTGCCGGCTGTGTCAAAGGCGATCACCATGTCCTGGAACTGGATGCGCTCGATGCCGGTGAGCGTGTCGGTGCCTTCGACACCGCTGGTGTCGCGCACGCTGAAGCCGTTGGCCGTGCGCGCAATGACATAGCCGGCGCGCGCCCCGGCGTACACCGCGGTGTCCGTCCCCGTACCGCCGCTCAGCGTGTCGTCACCGCCCGCGCCGCTCAGACGGTCGTTGGCGGCGCCTCCGGTCAGAACGTCGGCGGCTGCCGTGCCGGTCAGTTGCTGGCCGCCTGATGAGCTGCCGCCGCCCGTTCCTCCACCTGTGCCACCATTTGTGCCGCCACCTGTTCCACCGCCCGTTCCTTCGCTCCCGCTGGACAGGAACGGGTTGGCGACACGCCAGTACTGCAGCGTACCCAGCGTGCCTGGTTCGGTGGCCGAGCTTTTGAGCACGATCCACCGACCATCGGCCGAGATCGTTGCACCCAGTGACTGATAGCTTTCGCGTGCCAGCGGAAAGTCCGACACCAGCTTCAGCGTACCGGTGTCCATGTCCTTGATGAACACGTCGTCGTACACGCCATTGCTGTGCGAGCGCGGAAAGATCGTGTCGTTGCGGTTGCTGAAGATGATGTACCGGCCGTCGCCTGACATCGACAGCTCGCTGCTCGCCTCGGCAATCTGCGCGCCGCTGGAGGTGGTGGACACGCGTTCGAGCCGGCCGGTTTGCAGGTCCTTGCGATACACGTCGACCACACCGTTGGTATCGCCGGCCACCAGGTTGGGCGCATCGCTGAGGAACGCGACATAGCGGCCGTCGGCGCTGACGCGCGGGTCCGTGCTGGCGCCGTAGGTGGTAGAGGTGCGCTCGGCCTGCGTGCCCGTGCTGGTGGTGGACACACGCACCACCGCGCCTGACGCCAGGTCCTTGCGAAAAATGTCCTGCACGCTGTTGGTGTCCCCGCCCACCAGCTGTGCGCTGGTGGACCCGAACACCAGGTAGCGGCCGTCTGCCGAGAACTTGGGGTCCGAATGGGAGCCCGACACCTGGTTGCCCGCGCTGTCCGTCGAGACGCGGCGAATGGCCCCGGTCGCCAGTGTCTTGATGAAGATGTCGTCGCGCGCGTTGGTATCCCCGGCGATGAGTTTGTCGTTTCCGCTGACGAAAGCCACCTGCGAGCCGTCGGTGGACAGGGACGATTCCCGGGACACGTAGCCGGACGCGCCTGACGTGCCCGACAACCCCGCCGCGTCGGACGATGCCAGCCAGACCTTGCCCGTGGCCATGTCGCGCACATACACGTCCGCGTTGGCGTTGTTGTCGCCCGCCGTGATGTTGGGGTTGGATGTGCCCGGCGCGTTGCCCAGAAAGGACCGGTACAGCAGGATGTTGCTCGTGGTGGTGAAGGACACGTAGCGGCCGTCGGCCGACATCGAGAAGTCCTCGCCCACAAACGTGCTCAGGTCATTGCGCGACGTGGGGCGGCCGCCTTCGGCCAGCAGGACGAACTCGATCCGCCCTGTTTGCAGGTCCTTGTAGAACGTGTCGGCCTGGGTGGCGGTCTGGCCGTCGATGTACTGCGAGTCACCTGCGACCAGATTCCAGGCCCAGCTGTTGAACACAACGAACCTGCCATCCGCGGACACGGCCGCAATGGAGTTACTGCCGGTGTTGGTGCCCGAATTGCCGGGCGTGCCATCTGCCGCGGCGCTGACCAGCGTGGCGCCTGCGCGCGGAATGAATGCTGCCATGCGCCGATGTTCGCGGCGCGTGGCATGGTCGGTCCATCACATGAAGCGGTGAGGAATTCGGACGTACACAACCGTCACTCAGCCAAACGCATGGGGCCCGTCGAATCCCCCCGCACCGGCCAAGTGCGACACCACGCGCTGGCCGTCCCAGGCCAGCACGCGCAGCTGCGAAGGCTCCAGCGTCCAGCGCAGTTGCGCGCCCGGCGCCAGGTCCAGCGCGATCTGGTGGGCGGGCGCGGGTGTGGTGCAGGCGATGGTGCCGCCAAAGCGCACGTCGATGGCGCGATGGATGTGGCCGCAGATGACGCGCTCCACATTGGGATGGCGTGCGATGACGGCTTCCAGTTCGGGCCCGCCCTGCAGCAGCCCCATGCCGTCCATGGCGTCGATCAGCGTGCGAAACGGCGGATGGTGCATGGCCACCACGACCGGGCCCTGGCGGTGCGCGGCCAGCTCGCCGGCCAGCCAGCCCAGCCGCGCGCCGCACAGTGCGCCGTGCGGCGCGCGCGGCACGACCGTGTCCAGCGCCAGCAGCCGCAGCGGCCCCACGGCCGCGGAGAACTGGATGAATTCGCCCGTGCCCAGGTAGCCGTGTCCGGGAAAGGCCGCGCGCAGCGTTTCGCGGTCGTCATGGTTGCCGGGCAGCAGGTACACGGGCAGCCCCGCGTCCTGCAGCGGCGCGAGCAGCTCTGCCAGATGGGCGTATTCCGCCGCGCGGCCGTGGTCGGTCAGGTCCCCGGTGATCAGCACCGCGTCGGGCTTTTGCGCCAGCGTCAGCACGGCCTGCACGGTGCGGCGCAGAAAGTGCGCGGTGTCGATGCGACCGTATGCGAGCTGGCCGGGCTCGCGAATGTGCAGGTCTGTCAGGTGAACGAGCATAGGGTTCAGTGTAGACGGGCGCAGACAGTGGCCTGGACTTGCGGATTGTGCGGCGGCGCAGGCGCTAGAATTCTGCGAAACCTGCGGGCGTCGTTCAATGGCAGGACCTGAGCTTCCCAAGCTCAAGACGTGGGTTCGATTCCCATCGCCCGCTCCATATCCCGGTGACACTCTTGACCAAGGCCGCTGCTCATGCGGCCTTTTTGCTGGTTTGTGTCGGACAGTTCTATTCGAGGTGCCCACTCCCTTCCCGGGAATATGGGATTCACGGGGCAGTGGCGGCGCTCTATGGTGTGCGTCCATGACATGGACGTTCCAGGCAATACAAAAAATGAACACTTTTGGGGCAATTGTTGGCATCTCGGTGATGCTGGTGTTGGGGGGATGTGGCGGAGGTGCGTCTGAAACGGCAGTGCCTCAGTCGGCCGCCGCACCGGCACCCGCGCAGACCAAGCAGGCCGAGCGCGTGCTTGCGCTGCTGCCCTCACAGGTGAATGCGCCGGTGGCTGCCCAGGCATCGCAGGTCCCGCAGTCGGCGCCTGCGGATGGCCAGGTGCCCATGGCCGCAACCGAGATCCTGGTCAACGGCGGGTTTGAAAGCGGCAGCACCGGCTGGGCGGCGTCCGACGGCGTGCTCAACACCGACGCCAAAGCTCGCACCGGCAGTTCCTATGGCTGGCTGGGCGGGTACAACAACGCGGCCGACCAGCTGTCGCAGAGCATCGCCGTTCCCGCGGGGGCTTCCGCCGCGTCGCTGCGCTACTGGTACCGCATTGCCACCGCCGAGACGCTGGCGGGTTACTACGACGGCATGCTGGTGTCCGTGCACGACAGCGCGGGCGCCAATCTGGCCAGCCTGAAGCTCTACACCAACCAGGACAAGACCGACGGCTGGGTGCAAAGCCCGGCGTTCGACCTGTCGGCCTACGCGGGGCGCACGGTGCAGCTGCGCTTCACCGCCGTGACCGACGAGAGCGAGATCACGTCCTTCTTTGTCGACGACGTGTCCCTGTCGGTCACGGCCGCCGCGGGCGTGTCCATCAACGGCAACCAGGCCGACTACACCATCACGCGCAGCGGCACGACCTACACGGTGCGCAGCAGCGCAGGGGGCGTCACCACCTATTCCGCGGGCGAACGGCTGAACTTCAAGGACGCGACGGTCGCGCTGGACACGGCCGGCGTGCCCGCGCAGATCTACAGGCTGTACAAGGCCGCGTTCAACCGCAAGCCCGACGGCGCGGGCCTGGGCTACCAGATCGCCGCCATCGAAACCTCCGGGCTGCCGCTGGCGCAGGTGTCGCAGAACTTCATCAACAGCCCGGAGTTCAGCAGCCGCTATGGCGCGTTGGACGACAGCCGCTTCGTCACGCAGCTGTACCAGAACGTGCTGGGCCGCGCGCCCGACGCGTCAGGCCTGAGCTACCACGTGCAGCGCCTTGGCTCGGGTACGGCGCGGCGCGACGTGTTGATAGGGTTTTCGGAATCGCCCGAGAACCAGTCGGGCACCAGCGCCGACATCGCCGCCGGCATCATCTACACGCCGCTGGACCGGCCCACCACGCCAGTGACCACCACGTCCACCACCGGCGCCGCCACACCCACCTGTACGGCCCCCAAGGTGCTGCAAAACGGCGCCTGCGTGACGCCGCCAGCTACCTGCCAGGCCACCGAAGTGCTGCAGGGCGGCGTCTGCGTGCCCCGTACGGTGTCGTGCGTGGCGCCGGCTACCCTGGTGAATGGCTCCTGCGTGGTGCCCGCGCCCACCTGCACGGCGCCCAAAGTGCTGCAGAACGGCCTGTGCGTGGCCCCCGTAACTTGCGTCGCACCCAAGGTGCTGCAAAGCGGCGTTTGCGTGACGCCTCCCGCGCCCACGCCCACGTGCACCGCCGCGCAGCAACTGGTCAACGGCGTGTGCGTGGCGCGGCCTGTGTCCACGACGCCGCCCGCATTGAATGGCAGTGTGACGGTGGAAGACGTGCTGCTGGGCCGACGCACCGACGGCATTGCATGGACCAATGACTTTGCCTGGAACGGTGAGTCGTCCTATATACCGGTGCTGGGTAACAGCCTGGGCGAGACGGTGACGCTGCGTGTGTGTTTTGCGCGCACCAGCACGATCGCGCCGTATGGACCCAACTATTTCTACAACAGCTGCACCACGATCAATTCCTTCAAGGCGAACACCACGGTGCGGGTGCGCAACGAACAGTGGTGGGCCCACGGTGAATTCAAGGTTTACGTTATCAGGGACGCTGCGCTGGACCCGTCGCAGACGCCCGTGCTGGTTGGTACGTTCTCGGCCATTGACTGGGGCTTCATTTCAGTGAAGGAGCCGCCCAACCAGTGCATTACCGGCGGGAGCATCCGCAGCACCAACCCGGCGTGTACGTCTATCGCGCCGCCGCCACCGGTGGGCACGCCAAAGACTCCCACGGCGACGCCCAAGCCTGCCACCGGCACTGTCACGGGCGCCGGCAGCAGCGCTGCGAACTGTGTGGCCCAATCGCGCAGTGGCGACAAGGTGATGCTGACCAACAACTGCGGGCGCAACATCTTCATCATCTACTGCGGTGAACTCAAGTACAGCAATTCGCGCTGCGGTCGGGACAAAAACTACTTCACCCACAGCGCCAACTCCAAGCCCGGCGAGATTTCGCAGGTCTGGAGCACGACGGTGGTCTCTCCCACCTCGGAGCTGCGGTGGGGCGCCTGCTTTGGGCAAATCGGCTTTGGCAATGATGGCGACTTCCAGGCCTGGGCCGATGGCAGCTATGCCTGTCTGAAGCCCGATTGATGTCCTGACAGGGCCTGTCAACGGCAGGTGCGACGCTGCCGCTTCCAACGACGAATGGAGGCATCCATGGCAGAGCGCACCCCCGGGCAGGACCTGGCAGACCTGCGCGCACTGAACGCGCGCTTCATCCACAATTTCGTGACCAACGACGTGCCGCGGCACGCCGCCATCACGCACCCACGGTTCCTGTGCATCGGGTCCAGGGGCCAGCGCCAGAACCGCGCCGACTACCTCCGTGCCTGGGCGACGGGCTTTCACCCGGACGTCATCATCTACTGGGACCTGCGCGACGAGGACATCGCGCTGCATGGCGACGTGGCGCTGGTGCGCGCCACCAACAAATGGGTGCGTGTGACGGACGGCAACGCCGTCACGGGCATGACCTCGTACACCGACACCTACGTGCGTGAAGGCGGCCGGTGGCTGTGCATCCAGGCGCAGCTCACGGGCGTGGCGATGGACCATTGGCCATCGGACGACACCATCATCACAACGTATTTGCGCGGTGTTTTGCAGCCCGGGGGACGGCCGGTGCCCGTGTAACTTTCGGTTACCCGGTGTGTCCGGTGATACGCTCACGCCGGGACTTCAGAGGCTTTGGGGCATCAAATTTCATTGACCGTCGTAGGCGACGCCCGCCGTGGCCTGTTGCTGTTGCGTGCAGCGCTGGCTTTGCTCATCGTGGTTTTCACCGGCATGGCAGACGCCGCGCCAGTGCCGCAACTGTCGTTGCCTGCCGTGGCCGAGCGTGTCCAGCTGACGCGCTTCATGGTCGCCCAGCAGGTGCCCGCCGACGGCGCCCTGGACCCTGACGTGGCCTGGCTGGGTGACCCCTCCGTCCCGTTGCTGGAACCGTCCGACCGCTGGCGCAGCAGCCCGGGCACCCGCCTGGTGGGGCGCATCGTGCTTCAGGGCGGTCCGCTGCCGTCCAGCTGGGTGGTGCATGTTCCGACCGCCTGGTTCGACGAGGTTCAGGTCTGGCGACGCGAGCCTGGCGGCGTGTGGGAAAGCCAGTCCGCGGGTGACCGGGTGCCGCTGTCGAACTGGCCGTTCATCAGCCAGAACCCGGCGTTCATCCTGACCGTGCGCGACGTGCCGATGGACGTGATGATCGTGATAACCAACGAAGCCACCTCACGCGCGCCAGTCTGGCTGACCAACGACGCCGCTTACCGCGAAACCCAGGTCCGCCAGGCCAGTCTGTCAGGCGTCAACACGGGGCTAGGCGTGATGGTCGTGGTGGTGACCGTGCTTAGCGCTTTTGTGCAGCGGCGACGAGCGGGTGTGCTGCTGGCGGGTGTGGCGGCATGGGTGCTGGTGACCGTGCTGTGCCTGAACGGGTACATGGCCGTGTGGTTCACGCCGCAGTGGCCGGCATTCAACGACGCGAGCAAGCAATTCACCGGCGTGATGATGTCCGCTTTGATGTTCACGCTGACCGCCGAAGCACTGGATCAGCGGTACCTGTCACGGACCGAGCGTGCGCTGAAGTTTGCTATGCCGGTAGCCGTCCTGCTCTATGCGGTCGCGCAGGCGGCGTGGCTGCCAGGCGCGTGGCGTTTGCCCGCGGCGGCCGGTGTGACCTTGCTGACACTGGCGGCCAGCATGGTCCTGTGCGGCTTGAGCGTGCTGCGTGGCGGGCGCTATGTGCGCTGGATCGTGGCGGCACTGGGTTGCTATGCAACGGCCGTGGTGCTGGTTTACACGCCGTTTGACTTCGTTGCCGGCCTGGATTTGCGCGCTGCGCTGGTGGCGCTGCTGCTGTTTGCGAGCCTGCTTGTGTTCCATCAGGCACTGCTGCTGCGCGAGCGCTACGGACGCGACGTTCTGGGCCGTGCCGCGGTGGCGGCCAGCCGGGACCCGCTGACGGCGTTGCTGTCCTATCAGGGGTTCCAGCAAGCTTATGACGAAGCTTTCCTGCGTCAGGGCGCGGGCGAGCGGCAGACGCCGGTCATGCTGTTCCTGTTGCCGGGGCTTGAGCAAAGCACGATGGACCACGGCTTCGTGCTGACCGAGCGCGTGGTGGTGCGCTTTGCCGCAGCGCTGCAGGGCGTGCTGGGCAATTCATGGGCCATTGCGCGCATCAGCAAGACCCGGTTTGCGTGCATCGGCATGGGCGAGGCGCGTTCGTCCGACGTATTGGCCGTGGCCACGCAGGTGCTGGCGCACAGCGCGCGGATGACGGAGGCCATCGGGCCGGTGGCCGAGTTCGACCTGCGCATCGCCTGCATGCAGCGCAGGCTGACCCCCGACGGGCTCAACACGCTGCTCACCGCGCTGGAAGAAGCCTGCCATGCGCTGGTCTCGCCCAAACGCATTGCACTGGTCAACGAGCCGCGCGTACGGCATAGCGGCGGCCACAGCACTGGTGGACCGGGCAACGGCAACAGCACGGGCAGCAGCCGCAGCCACAGCCGGGGCAACAGCGGCCGGGACTGACGCTGGCTGCCTGGCCGAGGGCGCGGATAGTGCCCCAAACCTATAATCAAAGGTTCGACTGAAACAAGCGCGCCAAAGCCCTACGTCATGAGCCAACCCACCTTCACCGTCGCCGACATCCGCAAGACTTTCCTGGACTTTTTCGCGTCCAAGGCCCACACGGTCGTGGCATCGAGCCCGCTGGTGCCGGGCAACGACCCGACGCTGATGTTCACCAACTCGGGCATGGTGCAGTTCAAGGACGTGTTCCTCGGCTCCGACAAGCGGCCCTACGTACGCGCCGCGTCCGTTCAGGCCTGCCTGCGCGCCGGCGGCAAGCACAACGATCTGGAGAACGTGGGCTACACGGCGCGCCACCACACGTTCTTCGAGATGCTGGGCAACTGGAGCTTCGGCGACTACTTCAAGCGTGAGTCGCTCAAGTGGGGCTGGGAACTGCTGACGCAGGTCTACAAGCTGCCGGCCGAGCGCCTGCTGGCCACCGTGTACCACGAGGACGACGAGGCTTTCGACATCTGGACCAAGGAAATCGGCCTGCCGCCCGAGCGCGTCATCCGCATCGGCGACAACAAGGGCGGCAAGTACAAGTCCGACAACTTCTGGATGATGGCCGACACCGGCCCCTGCGGCCCCTGCAGCGAGATCTTCTACGACCACGGAGACCACATCCCCGGCGGTCCCCCGGGCAGCCCCGGTGAAGACGGCGACCGCTTCATCGAGATCTGGAACCACGTGTTCATGCAGTTCGACATGCAGCCCGACGGCAGCGTGGTGAAGCTGCCCGCGCCCTGCGTGGACACCGGCATGGGGCTGGAGCGCCTGGCGGCCATCCTGCAGCACGTGCACAGCAACTACGAGATCGACATCTTCGACACGCTCATCAAGGCCGCCGCGCGCGAGACCGGCGTGACCGACCTGGACAACAAGAGCCTGCGCGTGATCGCCGACCACATCCGCGCCACGGCGTTCCTGGTGAGCGACGGCGTGATCCCCAGCAACGAGGGCCGTGGCTACGTGCAGCGCCGCATCGTGCGCCGCGCGATCCGCCATGGCTACAAGCTGGGCAAGAAGACGCCGTTCTTCCACAAGCTGGTGCCAGACCTGGTCAAGCTGATGGGCGATGCCTATCCCAACCTGAAAGCCAGCGAGCAACGCATCATCGACACGCTCAAGGCCGAGGAAGAGCGCTTCTTCGAGACGCTGGAAAACGGCATGGAAATCCTGGACGCGACCCTGGCCGGCGACAAAAAAGTGCTCCCCGGCGACGTCGCCTTCAAGCTGCACGACACCTACGGCTTCCCGCTGGACCTGACCAACGACGTCTGCCGCGAGCGCGACGTGACGGTGGACGAGGCCGGCTTCAGCGCCGCCATGGAAAAGCAGAAAGCCGCGGGCCGCGCCGCCGGCAAGTTCAAGATGGACCGTGCGCTGGACTACACCGGCGCCGGTAATGCCTTCACCGGCTACGACAAGCTCGAAGAGCCTGCCAAGGTGGTGGCGCTGTACAAGGACGGCACGCCTGTGCAGCAGCTGAAAGAAGGCGAGCAGGGCGTCGTGGTGCTGGACACCACGCCGTTCTATGCCGAGTCGGGCGGCCAGGTCGGCGACAGCGGCGTCCTGGCGGCCGAGGGCGTGCAGTTTGGCGTGGAAGACACCCAGAAGATCAAGTCCGACGTGTTCGGTCACCATGGCGTGCAGACACAAGGCACGCTGAAGGTCGGCGACGCGGTCAAGGCGCAGGTCGACGTGGCGCGCCGCCAGGCCACCATGCGCAACCACAGCGTCACCCACCTGATGCACAAGGCTCTGCGCGAAGTGCTGGGCGACCATGTGCAGCAAAAGGGCAGCCTGGTCGACGCCGACAAGACGCGCTTTGACTTCACGCACAACGCGCCGGTCACCGACGACCAGATCCGCGAGATCGAAAAGCGCGTGAACGCCGAAGTGCTGGCCAACAGCGAAACACTGGCCCGCGTGATGGAGATCGAGGCTGCCAAGGGCACTGGCGCGGTCATGCTGTTCGGCGAAAAGTACGGCGACAGCGTGCGCGTGCTGGACATTGGCACCAGCCGCGAATTGTGCGGCGGCACGCACGTGCAGCGCACGGGCGACATCGGCCTGTTCAAGATCGTGAGCGAATCCGGCGTGGCCGCTGGCGTGCGCCGGGTCGAGGCGGTGGCCGGCGCCAACGCGCTGGCTTACCTGCAGGACCTGGAAAGCACCGTGGCCGCCGCGGCCGCCACGCTGAAGGCGCCGTCCGCCGAGCTGCAGGGCCGCATCGGCCAAGTGCTGGAGCAGGTGAGGGCGCTTGAAAAAGAGGTTGCCCAGCTCAAGGGCAAGCTGGCGTCGTCGCAGGGCGACGAGCTGGTGACCCAGGCCGTGGACGTCAAGGGCATCAAGGTGCTGGCCGCGACGCTGGCCGGTGCCGACGCCAAGACGTTGCGTGACACCATGGACAAGCTGAAAGACAAGCTCAAGACAGCCGCCATCGTGCTGGCGGCCGTGGACGGCGGCAAGGTGCAGATCGCAGCCGGCGCCACGGCCGACGTGATGGGCAAGGTCAAGGCTGGCGACTTGGTGAACTTCGTCGCCCAGCAGGTGGGCGGCAAAGGTGGTGGCAAGCCCGACATGGCCATGGCCGGCGGCACCGACGCGGCCAGGTTGCCCGGCGCGTTGCAGTCCGTGCAGGCGTGGGTGGCAGAGCGGGCCTGATGCGCCCTGCGGCGTTCGGCCTCGCTTTCACTATCAAATAGTCAGCGGATGATCTTGCCGTCTGCCGTGATGGTCACGAGGTCAATGGCGCGCACCGAATCGCGGATGCCCGCACGCAGGTTGATGCGAAAGCCGCCGACGTCGTAGTCGGTCATGCCGGCCATGGCCCGCTGCAGGCCGCCGCGGTCAAAGCCCTTGCCCGCGCGGCGCACGGCCTCGGCTAGCGTTTTCGCGGCGATGAAACCTTCCAGGCTCTCGTAGGACGGCGACTGGTCCGACGTTTCGATGGCTGCCAGGTATTCCTTGACGATGGGCGTGGCGGAACTGCGGGGCGACGGCACGACCTGCGACACCACGACGCCGCCAATCTCTTTGCCCAAGGCGGTGAACAGCGGGTCGATACCCACGACCGAGAAGTTCATGAACGCGCCGACATATCCGGTCTTGCGCATCTTGCGGATGAACGCGGCCGTGGAATTGAACAGCGACACCTGGATGATGGCCTGGGGCTGCGCCTTGGCCAGCGTCGCCACGGCGGCGTCTACCTTGTCGCTGTTGACCGGCACGAAGGCCGACGCCACCAGCGGCGGCAGCTTGAGCTCGGTGAGCGCCTGGTTCACGGCGGCCAGTCCGGCGCGTCCCATGGTGTCGTCCTCGGCCAGCACGGCAATGCGCGTTTGGCCCAGGGTCGCGCAGTGGCGCACCATTTTGAAAGCCTCGTCGGCCATGCTGGGCCGCACATGGAACACACTGGTGTGGGCCGCGTCGCGCAGGCCATCCGACGCGGCAAAGGGCCCGAAGAAGATGGCGTTGTCGGCCTTGGCCACGGCCGCGCCCGCGTCCGCGCTGGCGGTGCCGACAAAGCCGAACAGCACGTCGGCGCCGTCTTCAAGCAGCTTTTTGGCGTTGGCCGTGGCCTTGGCGGGCTCGTAGCCGTCGTCGAGCTGGCGCAGCTCGAACGTCCACCCGGGGTTGTTCTTGCGGCCGTTGAAAGCGTCCACATAGAGCTTGGCGCCTGCGGCAAAGGCCAGGCCGATCTCGCTGGCCGCTCCGGTCAATGGTACTGATTGGCCCAGCACCACCTTGCGCGTGGCCGCCTTGGCCTGCGCGCGCGCGAGTCCCGTCGTGCACAGGCCAAGCCCTGCCAGGCTCATTCCCAACATGTTTCTGCGCGTGGTGTTCATGGCTGAACTCCTCTGTTTTTGGTATGGGGCTGGCTTGCAAACTTGATGCCAACCGCGTCGGTTACAAGTTACCCCATCCCCGGATGGCTGGCAATACGGGTCTGCTGCCGATCATGAATGGCGGCATGCCGCCGGGGCATGGGAGCCCGCTGCCTACAATGCGGACCATGATGCCGACCCCCCCGATGCCTGCCGCGCCGCGGCCGGTGGATGCGACCGACCAGGAACTGTGCCTGATGGGCGCGACCCGCATGGCGGACTTCATTGATTTCGTGCGCGAACGCGCTATCGGGGGCCGGGACATGGACCCGGGCGATCTGGCCGACATGTGGCGAGATGCAGCGGAAGTCTTCCACGGGCTGCAGACCGCCGAGGCTGGCGCCGCGGACAAGCCCGACATCCGCCCTTTGTCCAAGACCCTGCAGAAGCACGTGGACCGGCTGGTCAAGCTGGACAGCTTTGCCCAGACCTTTTCATCCGTGCCGGTGGCTTTCGGGATGGTGGAGCTGGACAAGCTGGTCGTCTGCCAGCAGCACGTCGGCCGCGCCAGCGTGGACCGCATGGTGGACCGCTTGCCGAGGCCGCTGTCCGATACTGATCTGGCGTCTGTGTGTCTGCCGCTGACGGCTGCGCCCGCCAGTTTCCGGCTGGCGCACCGCGACGAAGACCGGTTCGTGTTCGTGTCGGACACGCATGACGCCCGTTTTCTGGGGACCCAGGTGCTGGCCCCCGGCGCCATTCAGGGCCTGAAGGTCAATGGCCATCCCCAGGCGGTGGTGGCACTGGCCGTGGGGTTCACGACCAATGTGCTGAACGTCGTGCGCTATGGGCAACGGGTGGTGTTGAACAATGGCTACCACCGGGCGCTGGCGCTGCGCGAGCTGGGTGTCACCCATGCGCCCTGTCTGATCCAGGTCTGCAGCCATTGGGAAGACGTGGGCCTGGCCGGCAGCGGGGAGATGTATCACAACGGACCGGTTTATTTCAGCTCCGCCCGCCCCCCGCTGCTGCGCGACTTTGCCGACGCCCGGCTGGTGCGGCCGTTCGCCACCCGCAAGCTGACGCGGGAGATCCGGCTCAAATATGAAGTGGACACGCTTCAACTCGCCCTGTAAGAAAACAGATACAAGTCGGCCAAATCGCGGAAAAAATCACAAAATATTCAATGTAACAAGGTTGTTACAGCCTGGCTTCTTGGTTACACTGCGTTCCATTACAACAAGTTTCAGGTTGCAGTTTTCCTGAACGCCAAAGAAGTCAAGCCCCGGGGTTCCGTCCCTCACCGGATGGAAAGACGGCCCAAGTGATACGACAGGAGTTCAACAAATGCGTGTTTTGACTCTCGAGGAAATGGAGCTGGTCGCCGGTGGGCGTGGTTGCTCTTCCAGCAAGAAGAGCAGCAAGAAGTCCAGCAAAGGCGGCAAAGGCGGCAAAGGCAGCAGCAGCGGCCGTGGCGGCAATTGCGGCGGCGGCAGCAGCCGTGGTTCCAGCAGCAGCAGCGGCCGTGGTGGCTGTGGTGGTGGCAGCACGCCCCCCCCGCCGCCGCCTCCCCCTCCGCCGCCGCCCCCTCCGCCCGACATTCCGGGCTGATCAGCAGGTCTCGGAAAAAGCCCCTTCGGGGGCTTTTTCTTTTGGATCGCCGGTTTATCGGGCCAGTACGACGCGCCCGGACGCCACTTCCAGCCGCAGCCTGGCCTGGGCATGGCCCAGTTGTGCCTGCATCAGCTGGGACCGGGCGGTCGACAGGGCCACCTGCGTGCTGATGAGCTCCAGGATCGAGCCCACGCCCGCGCGGTAGCGGCCAAAGGCGATCTGGTAGCTCTGCGTGGCGGCGTACAGCAGCAGCTTGGCGGCCTTGAGGTTCTGGCCTTCGGTGTCCAGCAGCTTGGCGTTGCGCCACAGATCGGACTCCACGTCGCGCTCCACCTGGGCCAGGGCGGCTTCGCGGCTGGCCACCTGCGCCATGGCCTGTGATTCACGGGCCTGCTGCTCGACCTGGTTGAACAGCGGGACATTGGCAATCACGTACCCGCTCAGGCTGTGCTCGAACCGCGAGCCCGGCGTGCCCAGGTCGCGCGTGCTGCCGGCGCCCAGCGACAGCTGGACATTGCTCCTGCCTTCCGCCCGCACGGCGTCCACCCGCGATTTCAGGGCTAGTATGTCGGCGCGGGCGCCGCGCACGCGCGGGTGATCGCGTTTGACTTCTTCAATCCAGTCGGCCTGCTCGCCGCGAACGCCGATGGCCGGAAAGGCTGCGCTGATCGGCGCCAGCGTGAGGGGTGTGTCCACGCCGAAGCCCATTGCCACGGCCAGCAGGCCGCGCGATGTTTCCCAGACCCCGTCGGCCCGCACGCGGTCCAGCGTGGCCTGGGCCAGCGCCGTCTGGGCCTGCAGCTTTTCGGCCAGCGATGCGACCTGCGCCGCGTGCTTGGCCTCGGCGGCTTCCAGGCTCTGGCGGGCGACGATCTCGGTATCGCGCAGCGCCTCCAGGCGGGCCTGCGCGGCGGCGGCTTCCACGTACAGGCGCAAAGCCTCATTGACGGCGTTGAGGGTGCTGGCGTGCTGGGCCGCGCGCGCGGACGCCAGCAACTGCCGTGACTGTTCCAGGTTGGCCGCGCGCACGCCGGAGTCGAACAGCACCCAGGTCACGCCCAGCGAGCCGGTCACGCTGGAGCTGAGCGACCCGGAGCCGCTGTTGCTGGACGGGATGCGGTTATTGGCGAATTCGGCGCTGGCCGAAAAGCGCGGCCGGAACGCCGAGCGGGCCAGGTCCACGCCGGCCTGTTGCTCTTCGACCAGCAGCAGGGCCTGGTTGAGCAGGGGGCTTTTGCACAGCACGTGTTCCACGGCGGCCATGAGCGTG
Organism: Ramlibacter sp.; assembly: GCA_041905405.1. Classification (GTDB taxonomy): domain Bacteria; phylum Pseudomonadota; class Gammaproteobacteria; order Burkholderiales; family Burkholderiaceae_C; genus RAM1. The sequence continues at coordinate 88,352 of JAYRLC010000001.1, forward strand.
AGCTCCTGCAGGCCCTGCCGCCCCAGCTCGCGGCAGTCGCCTCGGCCCGGCAGCGAGGACGCCGCCTGTTCCAGCCCCGTCTGCGCGGTGGCGGGCCCGTGCGACAGCGCGCCGCAGCACAGCAGGGCGGCTGCGGCCGTCCGGGCAAGCTGCGCGCGCAGGGGTTTCACGCCGTGGTTGCGCGCTGGGGCAGGCCCAGCCGCTCGAAGTAGCCGGCAGGCGGTCCGTCGTAGACGATCTTGCCGCGTTTCATTTCGATCACGCGCTGCGCCGAGCCGATGGTTTCAGGTCGATGGGCGATGACGACGCGCGTGATGTTCAGGCCCGCGATCGATTCGTTGACCTGCGCCTCGCGCTTGACGTCCAGGTGGCTGGTGGCCTCGTCCAGCAACAGCACCTGGGGCTTCTTGTACAGGGCGCGCGCGAGCGTCACGCGCTGTTTTTGCCCGCCCGACAGCACGGTGCCCATGTCGCCCACCAGTGTCTGGTAGCCCATGGGCATGGCCTCGATGTCCTTGTGGATGGCCGCCAGCCGGGCGCATTCCTCGATGTGTTCGTTGTCGGGGCGCGGGTCGAAGAAACAGATGTTTTCGGCGATCGAGCCGGCGAACAGCGTGTCGTCCTGCATGACCGTGCCCACCATGGTGCGCCAGGTGTCGTTGCCTATTTTTTCCAGCGGTACGCCGCCAACGGTGATGGTCCCTTCCTGCGGCTTGAGCACGCCCAGCAGCAGGTTGGCCAGGGTGGTCTTGCCGCAGCCGGACGGGCCCGTGATGGCCACGGCCTCGCCTGGCTGGATGGCCAGGCTCACGCCTTCCAGCACCCAGGGGTCCTGCTCGGCATAGCGAAAGCGCAGGTCCTTCACGGCGATCTCGGGCGCCTTGTCGGGAATCTGTTCGGTCAGCGTGCGGCGGATCTCCTCTTCGCCCGGCGTCAGCACCACGTCGGCCAGGCGCTCGCCGTACAGGCGCAGCATCTTCAGGTCGATGAACTGGTCGATCAGGCCCGTGACGCGCGAGTCGAACTGGCTGCGGTAGGCCAGGAACGCCATCAGCATGCCCACGCTCAACTGTCCGGCAAGAATCTGCGTGGCACCCATCCACAGCAGCACGATGTTGAATACGCCGCTCAACATGGAGCGCGCCAGGCCGTACAGGATGCGCAGCTTCTGGATGCGCAGCGTGGCGTTGGTTTCGTTGATCAGCAGGGTCTGCCAGGCGCTGCGCCGCACGAGCTGGCGCGCGAACAGCTTGATCGTGCGCATGCCGCGGATCGTTTCGAGGTAGTGGGTGGCCAGCGTGGCGCCGCGCACGATCTGTTCCTCGGTCGCCAGGTACAGCGGCTTGAACCACAGCAGGCGCAGCGCCAGGTACAGCGCCACCGCCATCAGCGCGATCCAGGCGAGGGTGGGGTTGTAGATGAACATCATCACCATCGTGAGGATCATCATCAGCCCGTCCAGCAGCGATTCCACGAACGCGCTGGTCAGCACGCGCTGGATCTCGTCGATGGAGTTGGTGCGCGAGACGATGTCGCCCAGGTGGCGCTTCTGGAAGTATTCGAGCGGCAGCCGCAGCAGGTGCGTGAAGATGTTGGCCTTCCACTGCACGCGGATGGATGTGTTGATGGTCAGCAGCATCCACGAGCGCAGAATGCCCACGCCCTGCTGGATCAGCAGCAGCAGCAGAAAGCCCAGCGCCAGCGTCGTGAGCAGGTTGGTGTCGCGCGAGACGATCACGTGGTCCAGGATCCACTGCATGAACAGCGGGCCCGTCAGCACGAAGATCTGCAGCACCAGCGACAGCGTGAGGATTCTGGCCAGTGCAGGCCAGAATCCGCTGACCTGGCCGATGAGCTGTCCCAGCGCGATGGGCTTGGACTCCTTGCGCGGCTCGAAGCCGGGGTCGGGCCACAGCTCCAGCGCCACGCCGGTGAAGTGCTCGTTGACCTCCTGCATGGTGTAGCGGCGCTCGCCCACGTCGGGGTCGTGCACGGTCACCGTGTTGCCGCTCACGGACTTGAGCACCACGAAGTGGTTCAGGTCCCAGTGCAGGATGGCCGGCGTGCTCAGGTTGGCCAGGTCCTTCAGCTGCAGCCGCACCGCGCGGAACCCCAGCCGCTCGTCCTGCGCCAGCTTGGCCAGCGACGCAAGCGTCATGCCCTTGAGCGATATCGCATGCCGCGCACGCAGCGTGGCCAGGTCGGTGATGACGCCGTGGTAGCCCATGACCATGGCCAGGCACGCCAGGCCGCATTCGGCAGCCTCGGTCTGCAGGATGACCGGCAAGCGGCGGCGCAGCCCGAACGACAGCGACTCAAGCCAGGCCATGCAGGTGCTCCTTCATCACATGGACCCCGTAATGCTGTACAGCGGCTCCAGCATCCACTCCCACAGCCGCCGTGTCTCCTGCAGGATGTCCGCGTCCAGCCGCATGCCGGCCGTCAGCGGCCAGGCCTTGCCATAGGCCGTGACGTTCTGGGTCTTGAGTTTCACCACGATGGCGTACACCGGCTCGCCCGGCGGAACTTCGGGCAGCTGGAAGCCCGCCAGCTCGGTGCTGGTCACGGCGTTGTTGGAGACCGTGGCCACCACGCCTTCGTGCTGGCCGAACTTCTGGTAAGGGAACGACTGATAGCGCAGCAGCACCGTGTCGCCCGGGCGGATGAAGCCCATGGTGCGGCTGGGCGCGTACAGGCGCGCTTCCAGCCGCGAGTCGCTGGGCACCAGGTTCAGCAGCGGCCGCGTGGTGTCCACTGCCTGGCCGGGTTCGCCCGTGACCAGTGTCGCGCGGCCGGACTCGGGCGCGGTGATGACCACGCGCCGGCGCGCCTCGACCTCGGTCAGCTCCTGCTGGGCCGACGAGATCCCGCGTTCCAGCAGGCCGTTCTGGTTGGCGTAGCGCACGCGGGTGTTTTCGATCTCACGCAGGGTGGTGGCCAGTTCGCGTTGGGCCACCAGGATGTCGCGTTCCAGCGCCTGCACGCGCGACTGCTGCTCGCTGAGCTCGGCCTCTTTCTGGAACAGCTGGTCGCGCGCGATGTAGTCCTGGTCGGCCAGACCCTTGTAGCGCTTGCGCGCGTCCTCGGCGAGCTTCAGGCGGATGCGCTGCTGTTCGATCTGCCGCTCGATGGACTGCTGCTCGGCGCGCAGCGTGGCGGCGCGCCGCTCCAGGTGGCTGACTTCGGCGGCTTCCACGCCCTTGTTGCGCGACAGCTCGGTCTGCAGCGAACGGCGGCGCTCGTCGACCTGGCGGCCGATGTCGGCCTGGATCTCGCGCGTGTCGCTGCCCTGGCGGTCGCTGTTGATGACGAACAGCACGTCACCCTTGTTCACGGCCTGGCCTTCGGCCACGTTGCGTTCCAGCACCACGCCGGCCTGCGGCGTCTGCACGCGGATCACGCCCGCGGTCGGCACCAGCAGCCCCGTGACCGTCGCCCGGCGCGTGTAGGTGCCGTAGCTCAGGAACAGCACCACCAGCAGCCCCAGCACCCCGGAGATCAACACGAGCCAGGTCGTGGTGGCATGCGGCGTGAGGATGATCTGCCCGAACGAGCGCGCGCCGCGCGCTTTCAGCACGGCGTCACGAAACAGCTTGCTGTCCCCTTGCGGGGGGCTGTCGGGTTTCAAGGTGTTGCGGCCTGCTAGAGGTTAGGTGAAATAGTCACCACAAGCCGTTGATTTTAATGAGCTTTAACCTTGATTACCTAGCGGGTTGTCGCGCCAATAACACGTTTTGGCAACCTGGATCACCGGCGGTTGAACACGAGGTCCCACACCCCATGCCCCAGTTTGAGCCCCCGGTTCTCGAATTTGGTCAGCGGCCGGTAGTGCGGCTTGGGTGCAAACCCGTCGGCGGTGTTGGCCAGCAGCGGTTCCGCGCCCAGCACGGCCAGCATCTGCTGCGCATAGGGCTCCCAGTCAGTCGCGCAATGGATGTAGCCGCCCGGGCGCAGCCGCTGGGCCAGCCGCGCGATCAGCTCGGCCTGCACCAGCCGGCGCTTGCTGTGGCGCTTCTTGTGCCAGGGGTCGGGAAAGAAGATGTGCACGCCGGCCAAGCTCTGCGGCGCCAGCATGTGGTCGATCACCTGGACCGCATCGTGCGGCAGGATGCGGATGTTGGTGAGCCCATGTTCGCCGATGCGCTTGAGCAGTGCGCCCACGCCGGGCTCATGCACTTCGCAGCACAGGAAGTTCACCTCCGGCAGCACGCCGGCGATGTGGGCCGTGGCTTCGCCCATGCCAAAGCCGATCTCCAGCACCACGGGCGCGTCGCGGCCGAACGCGGCGGCGAAGTCCAGTGGCTCGCCCGTGTACTGCAGCAGGAACGTCGGCCCCAGCTGCTCGTACGCGCGGGCCTGGCCGGTGGTGGTGCGGCCGGCGCGGCGCACGAATGTGCGGATGGCGCGGGGATGGGTAACGTCGCCGGGCGGGCCGGCAGGCAGGTCGGAGTCGGGGGCGTCAGCGTCAGTCACGCGGGCGATTGTAGGAGCCATGCCAGGCCTGAACCCAGCCGGCCAGCGCCTGGGCTGTCGTGCCGTGCTGCGCCGACAGTCCCAACCCCAAGGCCTGCGCGGCCGCCTGCAGGGCCGCCAGCGGCCGGGACAGGTCCAGCGCGGTGGCGCCGTTCTGCTTGGACAGCTTCTGGCCGTCGGCGCCCAGCACCAGCGGCACGTGCAGGTACTGCGGCTGAGGCAGGTTCAGGGCCCGCTGCAGCAGGATCTGGCGTGCCGTGTTGTCGGCCAGGTCTTCGCCACGCACCACATGTGTGATGCCCTGGGCCGCGTCGTCCACCACCACGGCCAGCTGGTAGGCCCACAGGCTGTCGGCGCGGCGCAGCACGAAATCGCCGACCGCCTGCGCCACGTCCTGCGCCTGCGGCCCCAGGCGCCGGTCGTGCCAGCGGACCGTGGCCGCGGCTCCTTCGGGCAGGCGCAGACGCCAGGCTTGGGGCCGCCCCGGTGCCGCCGGGCCGTTGCGGCAGGTGCCGGGGTAGACGAGTTCGCTGAAGCGCCCGCGTGTGATGCCGCGCGCCGCCCAGGCCGCTTCCATGTCCTTGCGTGAGCAGGTGCACGGGTAGGCCTGGCCAGAGGCGATCAGGGCGTCCAGCGCCGCCTGGTAGTGCGTGCCGCGGCGTGACTGGCAGACCGGCGGCTCGTCGGGCAACAGGGAGCAGGCGGCAAGCTGCTGGAGGATCAGCTGGTCGGCGCCGGGAACGCAGCGTGGTGTGTCCACGTCCTCGATCCGCACGAGCCAGCGGCCGCCATGCGCGCGCGCGTCCAGCCAGCTGGCCAGCGCCGCGGCCAGCGAGCCCGCGTGCAGCGGTCCGGTGGGCGAGGGCGCGAACCGCCCTGTGTAGACGGATGCCACGCGCGTGCGCCCGTCAGCACACCTTCAGCGCCAGCTCCAGCCCCGAGACAAAAGCGTTCTCGACCCGGTGGCCCAGGCACCAGTCGCCGCACAGCCCGACGCGGGCCTTGGCGTCCCACAGAAAGCTCTGGCCCAGGGGCTTTTCGGTTTTGGCGTACCGCCAGCGATGGACCTCGGCGTGCGCCGGCTCGGCGCGGATGCCGGTGATCTCGGCAAACGCCTTGAGCAGCTTGGCCTGCACGCGCGGTGCGTCGTCCTCCAGATGTTCGCGCGACCAGGCGGCGCTGGCCTGCACGGTCCAGCGCTCCACGGCGTCGCGACCGGGCTTGGACGATTCGCGGGCCAGCCAGGCCACGCGGTGGTGGGTGCTCAGCGCGGCATTCCATTGCGGTCCCAGGTGCGGGAGCGTGGGCTGCACGGCGTTGGGGTAGGCCAGCATCAGCGTCCAGCACGGGGCAACCTGCACGTCGCCTGCCTGCGTGGCCAGGGCCGGCGCCACGGCGGATGCGCGCAGCAGCGCCTGTGCCTGCGCGGCCGGCAGCGCCACCACGACGGCGTCAAAGCCCGAATACACATGCGCAGAATCCGCATGGTCGGAGTCGCCGGGGCCCGTGGTGCGCAGTTGCCACCGCGCGGGGGCCAGTGCGTCGCGTTCGATGCGGGTCACCAGTGTCTGCAGTTCGACGCGGCCCTGCTGGACCAGCGGTTGGGCCCAGCCGCGCACCAGCGCGTTCATGCCGGGGGTGGCGACAAAGTGGGCTTCGTGCGAGGGCAGGGCCGCTTCGGCCACGCGGCCGTGGGGGTCCAGCACGCGCACGGCGTTGGCGCTCCAGGGGCGCACGACGCCGGGCGTGGTGGCAATGGCGCGCGCGAAGCGCTCGTCACGCACGGTGAAGTACTGCACCCCATGGTCGAAGCTGCCGAACGGGGTGCGACGGCTGGCCATGCGGCCGCCCAGGCCATGGCTTTTGTCGAACACGGTGACGGTGTGGCCCGCCTGTGCCAGCGTTCGGGCGCAGGCAATGCCGGCCATGCCGGCGCCGACGACGGCAAAGTGGCGGGACGCGGGGCGAAGGGGGGCTTGGGATGGCATGGATGTCTCTTGTTGTGGAATGCGCAGCGGCATGCCTACTCTACACGGTGGCGTTCCAGCAGCGCCGTGCGCGTGGCCGGGCTTTCCAGGTGCTGCAGCCACCACTGCAGCGCGCGGCCCTGCGCCGAGGCCGCGGCCGCGCCGCGCCAGGCATAGCCCACGCGGACCACGCGGGCCGGCCGCTCCACCCGCCGGGCCACCAGGCGGCCGGTTTCCAGGAACGGCCGTGCCATGGGCTCGGGCACGAAGCCGCAGCCCAGGCCGCGCAGCTGTGCGTCGAACTTGTCCAGCATGCTGGGAACGGTGAACACGTCCTGCCCGCCCAGCAGGCCGATCGTGACGCCACTGCCGCGCTGTACCGAGTCGGCGACGGCCACCGCGCGGTGCTGCTGCAGCAGCGCGTCGCCCAGCGGCTCGGGCGCCTTGGCCAGCGGATGGTGCGGCGCGACCGCGAACACGAACGACAGCCCGCCCAGCGGCTTGCCGTGGATGCCTGCGGCATTGCCGGCGTCCAGGCTCACGCCCAGTGCCAGGTCGGCCTGGCCCGAGGTCAGCGCCTCCAGCGTGCCGCTGAGCGTTTCATGGCGGATGCGCAGGCGCGTGGGCGGGGCGAGCGCAAAGAACGCCTGGGCCAGCTCCATCAGCGTCGCGCGCGAAATCACACTGTCGGCGGCGATGGTGAACTGGGGCTCCCACCCCGTGGCCACGCGGCGCACGCGGTTGGCCACGGCGTCGATTTCAGCCAGCAGGCGCGCCCCTTCACGCAGCAGCTCGGCGCCCGCTTCGGTCAGGCGGGCCTGGCGCGAGCTGCGGTCAAACAGCAGCACGTCCAGTGCGTCCTCGATCTGGCGCACCCGGTAGGTGACCGCGCTGGGCACCAGACGCAGCTCGCGTGCAGCGGCGGCAAAGCTGCCGCTGGCGGCCACGGCCTGCAGCAACTCCAGGGCGTCGGGCGTCAGGACCTTGCGGGCAATTTGCATATAGCGGCTTTTTATATTCGAAAAATTTGAATGATGCCATCAATCGCCAAAGGGGATGCAAGATGGGGCCGGGCCCTACATTTCATTTCCACGCCGGGCCATCGCCGCGGCGCACGAAAGGAGCCGACATGCTGAACATCCGCAAATCCCAGGACCGTGGTTTCGCCGACCATGGCTGGCTCAAGTCGTTCCACAGCTTTTCCTTCGCCGGCTACTACGACCCTGCGCACATGGGCTTTGGCAACCTGCGCGTCATCAACGAGGACCGCATCGCGCCCGGCACGGGCTTCGGCACGCACGGGCACCGCGACATGGAAATCATCAGCTATGTGCTGCAGGGCAATCTGGCCCACAAGGACAGCATGGGCAACGTCAAGGGCATTCCGCCCGGCGACGTGCAGCGCATGAGCGCGGGCCGCGGCGTGCAGCACAGCGAGTTCAACCACGCGCCGGCCGAGACCACCCATTTCCTGCAGATCTGGATCGAGCCCAACGTCACGGGGATCCCCGCCAGCTACGAGCAAAAGCGCTTTGACGACAGCGAAAAGCGTGGCCAGCTGCGCCTGGTGGCGTCGCCCGACGGCGCGCAGGGCTCGGTCACCCTCCATGCGGATGCGTCGCTGCGTGCCGGCCTGTTCGACGGTGCCGAGGCAGCCGATCTGCAACTGGACCCGACGCGCAAGGCCTATGTGCATCTGGTGCGGGGCGAGCTGGACGTCAACGGCCGCACGCTGCACACGGGCGACGCAGCCCTGATCGAAAACGAATCCCGCCTGTCGCTGGCCAACGGCCACGACGCCGAAGTGCTGGTCTTCGACCTGGCGCCCTGAACCCTTTTCCAACTTTCACAACCCAGGAGCTATTCATGACCCCTTCCACCAGCACCCAGAACACCCTGTCCCTGGTCGGCCGCGCGCTGATCGCGCTGCTGTTCATTCCCGCAGGCTTCAGCAAGATCGCCGGTTTTGCCGGTACGGCCGGCTATATCGCGTCCAAGGGCGTGCCGCTGCCCGAGGTCTGCGCGGCCATCGCCATCGCGGCGGAACTCGGCCTGGGCCTGCTGATCCTGGTGGGCTTGCAGGCGCGCTGGGCCGCACTGGGCCTGGCGATCTTCACGGTCGTGATCACGTTCATCTTCCACAACTTCTGGGCCGTGGAAGCGGCGCAGAAGATGATGCAGCAGCAGGCGTTCTTCAAGAACATCGCCGTCGCAGGCGGGCTGCTGCTGATCGCGGCGTTCGGCGCGGGTGGCTTCAGCGTTGATGCCAAGCGCAAGTAAATTCCCTTCAACCGCAACCTCAGGAAATCACACCATGGCAAAGACAGTTGTTGTCTACCACTCCGGCTACGGCCACACGCAGCGCATGGCCCAGGCCGTTGCCGATGGCGCGAACGCGCAGCTTCTGGCCATCGACGCCGACGGCAACCTGCCTGAAGGCGGCTGGGACACGCTGGCCGCGGCGGACGCGATCATCTTCGGCACGCCCACCTACATGGGCAGCCCGAGCTGGCAGTTCAAGAAATTCGCCGACGCTTCGTCCAAGGTCTGGTTCACCCAGGGCTGGAAGGACAAGATCGCTGCCGGTTTCACCAACAGCGCGGGCCTGAACGGCGACAAGGCGCGTACCATCGACAACCTGTTCACGCTGGCCATGCAGCACGCGATGATCTGGGTCAGCCAGGGCCTGATGCCGGCCAACACCAAGGCCTCCACGCGCGCCGACCTGAACAACCTGGTGTCGTATGCGGGCGCCATCGCCCAGTCGCCGTCGGATGCCGGCGCGCAGGAAATGGCGGCAGGCGACCTGGAAACGGCTAAAGTTTTTGGCCAGCGCGTGGCCGATATTGCCGGGCGCTTCAAGCGCTGAAACTTCAAGGGGCCGGCATGGGCATCGACGACATTCTTCAGGGACACACCAAGGACCTGGGCGGCGGCTTCACCGTGAGCCGCGTGCTGCCGGCGGCCCGTCGCCGGTCGGTCGGCCCGTTTGTTTTCTTTGACCATTTCGGCCCCGCCACGGAACACCCCGAGGACAACCACGACGTGCGGCCGCATCCGCACATCGGGCTGGCCACGGTGACCTACCTGTTCGAAGGCGCGATGATGCACCGCGACAGCCTCGGCGTGGTCCAGCAGATCGAGCCCGGCGCGATCAACTGGATGACCGCGGGCCGCGGCATCGTGCATTCGGAACGCAAGCCCGAATCGCTGGCCGGCAGCACCTACGTCAACCACGGTCTGCAGCTGTGGGCGGCGCTGCCGCGCGAGTTCGAGGAAGCCGAGCCTTCGTTCGCCCACACGCCAGCCGGTGACATTCCCGAGCTGGTGGTGGACGGCGCCAGCGTGCGCGTGCTGATCGGCGAAGCGTTCGGGCGGCAATCGCCCGTTCGCACATTCGCCCCCACGCTGTACCTGGACATCCGGCTGCCCGCCGGCGTGACGCTGGCCCTGCCCGCGATCTGCGACGAAATGGCCGTGTACGCCGTCCAGGGCGACCTGTCGATCGATGGCGCGGCGCAGCCTGCCCGCACCATGGCGCTGCTGACGCCTGCCGCAGCGGCGAACATCACGGCGGCCGGGGGTGGCGACGGCGCCGCGCGATTGGTGGTGATCGGCGGTGCGCCACTGGACGGGCCGCGCCACATGTGGTGGAACTTCGTGTCCAGCCGCAAGGAGCGCATCGTGCAGGCCGCCGACGACTGGGAGGCCGGGCGCTTCGACCGCGTGCCTGGCGAGACGGAGTTCATCCCGTTGCCCGAACGGCGCTTCACCTGAGGCGTTGTCCCGGGTTGACCGGCGGGGCGGTGCCCGTACCATGCGGGCATGAGAGTTTTCGAGATCCTGCCCTGGTATGACTGGCTGGCCGTGGCCTGGTTTTTTTCGGCCTGGGCCGGCTATGCCTGGTTTGCCCGGTACTGGGGTGAGCGCAAGGCGTCGCTGTTGCTGACCACCAACCGCTACCGCCGCTACTGGATGCTGCAGGCCACGGCCCGCGACCCGCGCGTGCTGGACGGCATCATCACGCAGAGCCTGTCCACCAGCCCGAGCTTTTTCGCGTCCACCACGATCATCATCATCGGTGGCCTGCTGGCCCTGCTGGGCACAACCGACAAGGCCGCCGACTTCGTGCGCGAGATTCCGTTCGCAGTGCGCACGTCCATGCTGGTGTTCGACCTGAAGGTGCTGGTGCTGCTGGCGATCTTTGTCTATGCGTTCTTCCGCTTCAGCTGGTCCATGCGGCAGTACACCTTTGCGGCGCTGGTGATCGGCTCCATGCCAGACCCCAAGGATTTCGACGCGGGCAAGTTCGACCGCAAGCACTTTGCAGATCGCGCGGGAACGCTGCTGGGCATGGCGGCGGAAACCTTCAACGACGGCGTGCGGGCGTATTACTTTGCGTTTGCGGCGATTGCCTGGTTCTTTTCTCCGCTGGCGTTTTCTCTGGCTGCTGCGATGGTCGTGCTGATTTTGTACAGCCGGGAGTTCCGGTCTGAGGTTCTGCACGTGTTGCGCGACTGACTTTGGCTTTTGGGCCCGTGGGTTGGCGCTGACGCTGCCCGCCTCCGCGGCTGTCCCCCGGACCGGCTGCGCCGGTCCTCCTCCTTTATGCCGCTGCGGCGGGCAGCATCACCACCAACCCACTACCGGATGGCAGCCAAAGAAGGGTCAACAGCTTCACGCTCATCAAACACAAAGCAGTTGCCGTTGAAGTGTGCGCCACCTGTCTCCTCGAAGTACTTGAGGATGCCGCCTTCGAGCTGGTAGACGTGCTCCAGTCCCGCTTCGCGCATATAGATGGCGGCCTTCTCGCAGCGGATGCCGCCGGTGCAGAAGCTCACAACGGTCTTGCCCTGCAGCTCGGCCTGGTGGTCCCGGAAGGCCTGCGGGAACTCAGTGAACTTGCTGATGCGCCAGTCAATGGCGCCCTGGAAGGTGCCGTGGTCCACCTCGAACGCGTTGCGCGTGTCCAGCGTGACGACAGGGCGGCCTTCATCATCATGGCCCTGGTCCAGCCAGCGACGGACGGTGGCGCTGTCCACGGCAGGTGCGCGGCCGTCGGCGGGTCGGATGGCGGGGTGGTTCATGCGGATGATCTCGCGCTTGACCTTGACCAGCAGCTTGCCGAAGGGCTGCGTGGCGGACCAGCTCTCCTTGGGCGCAACGTCGGCAAAGCGGGCGTCGGCCAGCAACTGCCGCACGAAACCGCGGACACCTTCGGGCGGGCCGGCCAGGAACAGGTTGATGCCTTCTTCGGCCAGCAGGATGGTGCCCTTGAGCTGCAGGGCCTGCGCGCGGTCCTTCAAAGTGGCCTGCAACGCGGAGGTGTCGTGCAGTGGGACGAATTTGTAAGCGGAGATGTTGAGGACGGCGTTCACCCCCTGATTCTAGAAAGTCAAGGGCCTGCCATTTCCTACAATGGCCCGATGTTTGTCCACCTGCGCCTGCACACCGAGTTTTCCGTCGTCGACGGCACCAACCGGATCGATGAAATCGTCAAGGCCGCTGCGGCCGATGGCCAGCCCGCCCTGGGCATCACCGACCTGAACAACCTGTTCGGCGCCATCAAGTTCTACAAGGAAGCGCGTGGCAAGGGCGTTAAGCCCGTGATCGGCGCCGAGCTCATGGTGCAGGGCCTGGCAAAAGACCCGACGCAGATCTCGCGGCTGATCGTTCTGGTGCAAAGCCGCCAGGGCTACCTGAACCTGTGCGAGCTGCTGGCGCGCGCCTGGACGCAGAACGTCGTGAAGGCCCAGGCCGCCTGCAAGCCCGAATGGCTGCGCGAGCTGGGTGACGGCCTGATCGTGCTGTCGGGCGCGCAGGCTGGCCCGGTGGGGCAGGCGCTGGTGCAGGGCGACGAGGCCCGCGCGGCCGAGGTCGCGCTGCAGCTGGCGTCGCAGTTCCCGCACCGCTTCTACATGGAGTTGCAGCGGGCCGGCCGCGCGGACGATGAGGCGCATGTGACCGCCGCCGTCCAGCTCGCCGCCCGGCTGAAACTGCCCGTGGTGGCGACGCACCCCGTGCAGTTCACCGGCGAGGACGACTACGAGGCGCACGAGGCGCGCGTGTGCATTTCCGAAGGCGAGATCCTGGGCAACCAGCGGCGCGTGCGCAAGTTCACGCGGGAGCAGTACTTCAAGTCGGCCGCGCAGATGCAGGCACTGTTCGCGGATATCCCTTCGGCCATTGCCAACACGCTGGAGATCGCGCGACGCTGCAGCCTGGTGCTGGAGCTGGGCAAGCCCCGGCTGCCGAATTTCCCCACCCCCAACGGCATGCCGATCGACGAGTACTTCCGCTTCGCGTCGCACGAAGGGCTGAAGGACCGCATGGCCATGCTGTACCCCGACGCCGCCGCGCGCGAGAAGCAGATGCCGCGCTATGTGGATCGGCTGGAATTCGAGATCGGCACCATCCTGAAGATGGGGTTCCCGGGCTACTTCCTCATCGTGGGCGACTTCATCAACTGGGCCAAGAACAACGGCTGCCCGGTAGGGCCGGGCCGGGGCTCGGGCGCGGGCTCGCTGGTGGCCTATGCGCTCAAGATCACGGACCTGGACCCGCTGCAATACAACCTCCTGTTCGAGCGTTTCCTGAACCCCGAGCGGGTGTCCATGCCCGACTTCGACATCGACTTCTGCCAGAGCAACCGCGGCCTGGTGATCGACTACGTCAAGAACAAGTACGGCAAGGAGGCCGTGAGCCAGATCGCCACCTTCGGCACCATGGCGGCGCGCGCGGCCATCCGCGACGTGGGGCGCGTGCTGGACATGAGCTACACGTTCTGCGACGGCATCAGCAAGCTCATCCCCAACAAGCCGGGCCAGCACATCACAATCGACGGCGCGCTGAAGGTCGAGCCCATCCTGGCCGAGCGGCTGGAGAAGGAAGACGAGGTCAAGACCCTGCTGGGCCTGGCGCAGAAGCTCGAGGGCATGACCCGCAACGTGGGCATGCACGCGGGTGGCGTGCTGATCGCGCCGGGCAAGCTCACCGACTTCACGCCGCTGTACCAGCAGCCGGGCAGCGACTCGGCCGTGAGCCAGTACGACAAGGACGACGTCGAGGCCGCGGGCCTGGTCAAGTTCGACTTTCTGGGCCTGGCGACGCTCACAATCCTGGAGATCGCCAAGGAATTCATCATCGCCCGCCACAAGGGGCAGGAGGGCTTTGCGTTCGAGAACATTCCGCTGGACGACGCGCCAACCTATCGCCTCTTCAGCGACGGCAAGACCGAAGCCGTTTTCCAGTTTGAAAGCCGCGGCATGCAGGGCATGCTGCGCGACGCGCGGCCCACGCGCCTGGAGGACCTGATCGCGCTGAACGCGCTGTACCGTCCGGGTCCCATGGACCTGATCCCCAGCTTCGTGGCGCGCAAGCACGGTCGCGAAGAGGTCGAGTACCCGCACCCCGCCGTGGCCACCATGCTGTCCGAGACCTACGGCATCATGGTCTACCAGGAACAGGTGATGCAGACCGCGCAGATCCTGGGCGGCTACAGCCTGGGCGGCGCCGACCTGCTGCGCCGCGCAATGGGCAAGAAGAAGGCCGAGGAAATGGCCGAGCACCGGGAGAAATTCCGTGCCGGTGCGCTTGCCACGCACAACATCCCCGAGGCCAAGGCCGACGAGATCTTCGACCTGATGGAGAAGTTCGCGGGCTATGGCTTCAACAAGTCGCACGCGGCCGCGTACTCGCTGCTGGCCTACCACACGGGCTGGCTCAAGGTGCACTACACGGCGGAGTTCTTCTGCGCCAACATGACCGTGGAAATGGACAACACCGACAAGCTCAAGGTGTTGTTCGAAGACGCGATCAAGAATTTCAAGCTCGCGTTCGAGCCGCCCGACGTGAACCGCGGCAACTACCGTTTCGAGCCGATCTCTGACAAGGTGATCCGCTACGGCCTGGGCGCGGTCAAGGGCACGGGGCAGCAGGCGATCGAGTCCATCGTGGCGGCGCGTAAAGAAGGAGGCGCCTTCAAGAGCCTGTACGACTTCTGCTGCCGCGTGGACCGCACGCGCCTCAACAAGCGCACGGTCGAGGCGCTGATCAAGGCTGGCGCGTTCGATTCGCTCAACCTCAACCGTGCGTCCCTGGTGGCCAGCATCGATCGCGCGTTCGATTTCGCCAACACGACCGAGGCCAACGCGAACCAGGGCGGCCTGTTCGACATGGGTGATTCACATGCCGCCAGCACCCAGGAGCCCGACCTCGTCGAGGCCATGCCCTGGGGCGTGAAGGAGCGGCTCACGTTCGAGAAAACGGCCGTCGGCTTCTACCTGTCGGGCCATCTGTTTGACGAGGTGGCCCTGGAAGTGCGGCGCTTCGTCAGGCGCCAGGTGGACGATCTGATCGACAGCCGCGAGCCGCAGCTGCTGGCCGGCATCATCAGTGACTTCCGGGTGATCAACGGGCAGCGGGGCAAGCTCGCGCTGTTCAAGCTGGACGACAAGTCCGCCACGATCGAAGCCACGGCCGACGAGGCGGTGATCAACACGGCGCGCAACCTGCTGAAGGACGATGAACTCGTGGTCGTGATGGCCAAGCTGCAGCCGGACAGGTTTTCGGGCGGCTTTCGCCTGAACGTGAACCAGGTCTGGGATCTGGCCACTGCGCGCTGCCGCTTCGGCAAATACCTGAAGGTGGCCGTCAACGGCAAGGCGCCGGATATCCAGCGGCTGCTGCGCGAGTTTCCGGCGCGGCGCGAGATGAGCGATCAGGGCGAACTGGTGCGCGGCCTGCCCGTGCGCCTGGCGGTGCGGCGCGATACGGCGACGGCGGAACTGCAGCTGGGCGACGACGCACGATTCTTCCCCAGCGACGCCGCACTGGCGAGCTGGATGGCGCAGGCCGACCAGGGGCTGGCGCAGATCGTTTACGAGTAGCGCTGCTCCTGGCTTTCCACTACCTCGCGGCAAGGACTGGGGTATGCCCGCAGCGGCTTCACTGCGGCGCCCTCCGCTGCGCTACGGGTCCTCTGCGCTCCTCACTCCTCGGGGCGGGTCACGAACGCTTCGCAACGGCGCTGATACGCGCCGTTCCATAAATCGTCCCTGACCCGGTCCGCCTTTGGCGGACTTCCCCCGCTGCGCTACGGTGCTCGGCGCCGCAGAGGCGCCGCTGCGGGCATACCCCAGTCCTTGCGAACCATTGATGGCGCGCCTGCGTCGCCCGGCCCGTCTCTCGGCCAAAGGGATCGGGGATAACCACCATGTAGGCCGCAAGGTTGTGGGTGGGGCTGTGGGCGCGCCTCGCAGTTTGAGCAGCGCAAGGGACCCGTAGCGCAGCGGAGGGCGCTGCAGTGAAGCGCTCACAGCCCCACCCACAACCTTGCGCACACAAGTAGAAAAGAAAATCAGTCCTTCGGCCGGAAGCTGATGACGATGGGCGAGGGCACGCGCCCGTCGATGTCGCGCGGCAGCACTTCGGTCTTGTGCAGGGCCTTGACCACCGCGTCGTCCCAGGATCGCTGGCCGCTGGACTTGATGACCTTCACGCCGACGATAGTGCCGTCGGGCGCGGCGCGGACCTCGACCTCGGCGACGGGGTTGCCCGGGATGTCGTCGGTGAAGACGATGTTGGGTTTGACGCGTCCGCGGATGCGACCGCCGTAGCTGTCGGAAGGGCCGGCGGAGCGTTGCGCCGTGCCGGTGGCCGACGGCGCGCCCGTGGCGCCGGCCAGGCCAGCCATGCGCTTGAGGTTTTCCTGTCGCTGGGCTTCCAGGCGCTTGGCCTCTTCCTGCTGCTCCTTGGCTTTGAGCACGGCGTCCTGCTTCTTTTTGTCCTCGGCAGCCTTCTTGGCCAGCTCCTGCTTCTTCAGGGCTTCCTCGCGTTCTTTCTCGCGCTGGGCCTGCAGGCGCTTTTGCTGTTCGAGCTGTTCCTGGCGGCGCTTGTCGTCGGCCTGCTTCTGCTTTTCGCGCTCCAGCGCAATGTCGGCGTTGCGTTGCGCGGGCGGTGGGGCAGGGGGCGGTGTTTCGACTTTCGGTTGCGGCGGGGGCGGCGGTGCTTCGACAAGCTTGGGTGCGGCCTGCACCGGCACGCTGGACCACAGCTCGGCCTCGGCCGAGATATCGCGGTTGTCGCGCTTCCAGTTCACGCCCCAGGTGAGCGCGAGCAACAGCAACAGGTGCGCGACGACCGCCAGAATGAATGCGCGCAGCATGCCGGGCTGCGGCGGCGGCGCGAACTGCAGGCGGTCGGCGGCGGCGTTCATGCGGGTGGGAGTGGGCGAGAGGCTACTTGGCCAGCTGGACCGACAGGCCCACGCGCTGCACGCCACCGCGTTGCAGTGCGTCCATGACCTTGACCACGGTTTCGTACTTGACGCTGCGGTCGGCGCTGATCACTACGGCGGAGCCGCCTTCGGCCACCGTGCCCTGGGCCTGTTTGGCGGCGGCCACGATATCGGCCAGCTGCATCTTTGTGGACTTGTCCTTGTTCTTGAGTTCCAGCGCCTCGTCCTTGCCGATCACGATCTGCAGCACCTGGTCGGGCTGCTTGTTGGCGCGGCCAATACTGGGCAGGTCGATCATGCTGGGCGTGATGAGCGGCGCGGTGACCATGAAGATGATCAGCAGCACGAGCATCACATCGATGAACGGGACCATATTGATCTCGTTGATGGTGCGGCGGCCACGGCCGCGGGAGACGACGGCTGGCATGTTGGTTCCCCTTCAATGTCCCGAGGCAGACCCGGCGTGTGCGCCGAGGTTGCGCTGCAGGATGTTGGAGAACTCCTCGATGAAGGTCTCCAGCTTGATGGCCACGCGGTCGATGTCGCGCGCGAAGCGGTTGTAGGCCACCACGGCCGGGATGGCCGCGAACAGGCCGATGGCGGTGGCGACCAGCGCCTCGGCAATACCGGGGGCTACGGTGGCCAGCGTCACCTGCTGCAGGCTCGCCAGACCCGTGAACGCGTGCATGATGCCCCACACCGTGCCGAACAGGCCGACGTACGGGCTGACCGAGCCGACGGATGCGAGGAAGGACAGGTTGGTTTCCACCGCATCCAGTTCGCGCTGGTAGCTTGCGCGCATGGCGCGGCGCGCGCCGTCCAGCAGCGTGCCGGGGTCGCTGATGCGGCGCTCGCGCAGTTTTTGAAATTCGCGCATGCCGCTGGCAAAGATGCGCTCCATGGGGCCGGACTGTTTGGCGTTCTGGGTGGCGGCGGACATGAGGTCGTTCAGGCTGGTGCCGGACCAGAACTCGCGTTCAAACTCGTCGTTCAGTGCCTTCACGCGCTTGAGCGCGAACAGCTTGCGAAAGATCGCGGCCCAGCTGGTGACGGAGACGACCACCAGCAGCAGCATGACGAGTTGCACCACCACGCTGGCATTGAGCACCAGATGGAGGATGGACAGGTCTTGGTTCATGTATTGAGTGCTTCCAGAATGGGGGCGGGAATGCGGGCGGGCCGCAGGCTGGCTGCATTGACCCAGCCGATGCGGATGGTGCCGTCGCACAGGACTGTACCGGCCCGCAGGGCCTGCTGGGTGATTGTCATGGAAGCCCGGCCTGATTCTGTGAGCCGCGCCGTAACAATAAGTTCATCGTCCAGCCGCGCGCTCAGGTGGTAGCGCACGTTGGTTTCGCTTACCACGAACATGCCGCCGGTCTCATCCCTCAGTGCCTGCTGGCCAATGCCCAGCGAGCGCAGCCATTCGGTGCGGGCCCGTTCAAAAAACTTAAGGTAGTTGGCATAGAACACGATGCCGCCCGCGTCGGTGTCCTCCCAGTAGACACGCACGGGCCACCGGAATTCGCTGCTCGTCATGCGAGCAGCGCCTTCAGCCGCGCGGCGGCTTCCTGCAGCTGGGCCATGGAGCTGGCGGTGGAAAAGCGCACATAGCGGTGCATGTCGTGCGAGCCGAAGTCCCGCCCCGGCGTGATCGCCACGTGGGCGCGGCGCATGACGTCAAAGGCGAAATCCCACGAGCCTTCAATGCCCAGCCGGGCGCAGGCCGCTGTGCAGTCGGCCCAGGCGTAGAACGCACCGTCGGGCATGACGGGCACGTGCAGGCCAAGCTCGTTGAGCGCGGGGATGAACCAGTCGCGCCGCGCCTTGAACTGCGCGCGGCGGCGCTCGTATTCGGCAATGCTGTCGGGTTCGAAGCACGCCAGCGCCGCATGCTGCGAGATGGTGCTGGGGCAGATGAAGAGGTTCTGTGCCAGCCGTTCCACCACGGGCACCAGCGCGTCGGGCACCACGAGCCAGCCCAGGCGCCAGCCCGTCATGTTGAAGTATTTGGAGAAGCTGTTGATGCTGATGACCTGGTCGTCCAGCGCCAGCGCGGTCTGGCCGAACGCGTCGTCATGGCTCAGGCCCAGGTAGATTTCGTCCAGCAGCGTGACGCCGCCCCGGTCGCTGACGATGCGGTGGATGCGCGCCATTTCGTCGGGCGCGATCGACGTGCCCGTGGGGTTGGACGGCGACGCCAGCAGCACGCCGCGCGTACGCTGCGTCCAGGCGGCCTCGACCTTGGCGGCGCTGAGCTGGAAGCGCTCGTGCGCGGTGGTGGGGATGAGCACCGCCGTGCCCTCGGCCGCGCTCACGAAATGCCGGTTGCAGGGGTAGCTCGGATCCGGCATGAGGATTTCGTCGCCCGATTCGATCAGCGCCAGGCAGGCGAGCTGCAACGCCGCCGACGCGCCGGCCGTCACCACGATGCGCCGCGCGGGCACGTCAACGCCAAAACGGCTCGCATACCAGCCGCTGATGCGCTCACGCAGCGCCGGCAGGCCCAGGGCCTGCGTGTACTGGCTTGCGCCGTCGCGCACGGCCCGCGCAGCGGCTTCCTGCACCAACGGGGGCGCGGTGAAGTCGGGCTCGCCGATGTTCAGGAAGATCATGGGCCGGTCGCTGCCGGCGACCTGTTGCGCCAGGGACGAAGCGGCCTTGGCCACCTCCATGACGTAGAACGGCTCGATGCGCTCGGCGCGGGACGCGATCCGCATGCGCCGACCTCAGCCTCGGGCCTTGCCGCTGGCCTTGTCGGCGGCCACTTCGGCGGCGCGCATCGACGGCGCCAGGCCGTTCAGCACGGCGTTGACGTATTTGTGGCCGTCGGTGCCGCCAAACTCCTTGGCCAGCTCGATGCATTCATTGAGCACGACGCGCCATGGCACGTCCAAGCAGTGGCGGAACTCGTAGGTGCCGATCCACATGACGGCATGCTCGATGGGCGAGATTTCTTCGAGCTTGCGGTCCAGCAGCGGCACGATCAGTGCATCCAGCTCGGCGGCCTGCTCGACACAGCCATGCAGCAGTGCGTCGTAGTGGGCCGAGTCGGCCTTGTGAAAACCGGCCAGGTCGCGCGTGAAGGTGTCGATGGACTGCGCATCGTTGCGGCCCACCAGGTGCTGGTACAGGGCCTGCAGGGCGAATTCGCGCGCACGTGTGCGGGTGGATTTGGCCGACGCCTTGCGCGCGCCCGTGGCGGTCAGGCCCGTGCGGGACTGGCGGGGCTTTTTCGGCGCGTCGGACGGGGAGGGGGTGCGATCGTCGCTCATCACAGTTCGTCCAGCAGGTTGGCCATCTCGACCGCCACGCGCGCGGCATCGCGGCCCTTTTCGGTCTGGCGGGCAATGGCCTGGTCCAGGTTCTCGGTGGTGAGGATCGCGTTGGCGATGGGTACCTGGTAGTCCAGGCCGATGCGGGTGACGCCGGCGCCCGATTCATTGGCCACCAGCTCGAAGTGATACGTCTCGCCGCGGATGATGCAGCCCAGCGCGATCAGCGCGTCGAACTTGTCTTTTTCAGCCAGGGCCTGCAGCGCCAGCGGCACCTCCAGGGCGCCGGGCACGAAAACGTGGGCGATGTTTTTCTCGTCGACACCCAGCGCCGCGAGCTCCGCCTTGCAGGCGGCAGCCAGTGCGTTGGTGATACCTTCGTTGAAGCGGGCCTGCACGATGGCGATGTGAAGCCTTCGGCCGTCCAATTTGTCTGCGGTGCCTTTGTCTGCGCCAAACATGGTCTTATTCCTTGTTGATTCTTCTATCGGGAGATGTAGCCCGCGATTTCCAGCCCGTAGCCCGTCATGCTGGGCATGCGGCGCGGGTTGCCCATGAGGTTCATGCGCTGCACGCCGCATTCACGCAGGATCTGCGCGCCCACGCCATAGGTGCGCAGGTCCATCCGGCCGCGTTCGGGCGCCTGGGCGGCGCGGGCCGTGCCTTCGAACTGGGTCAGGAGGTCCGACGCGCTTTCGCCGCAGTTCAGCAGCACGGCCACGCCTTTGCCTTCGCTGGCGATATGGCGCAGGCTCGCGTCCAGGCCCCATGAGTGCATGGAACGGTTGATTTCCAGGGCGTCCAGCACCGACAGCGGCTCGTGCACGCGCACCGCCACGGCGTCGTCGGCCTGCCAGCTACCCTTGACCAGCGCCAGGTGAAGCCCTTGCGAGGGTTTGTCCTTGAACGCGTGCGCGGTGAAGGTGCCGAAGGCTGTTTCAATCGTCCGCTCGCCGATCTTCTCAACCAGCGACTCGTTGCGGCTGCGGTGCTCAATCAGGTCGGCGATGGTGCCGATCTTCAGGCCATGCTCGGCGGCAAACAGTTGCAGGTCCGGCAGACGGGCCATGGTGCCGTCGTCCTTCATGATCTCGCAGATCACGGCGGCGGGCGTGCAGCCGGCCATGGCGGCCAGGTCGCAGCCCGCTTCGGTATGGCCGGCGCGCATCAATACGCCGCCATCCACCGCCTGCAACGGAAAAATGTGGCCCGGTTGCACCAGATCCTCGGCGCGGGCCGCTTTGGCCACCGCAGCCTGCACGGTGCGGGCCCGGTCGGCGGCGGAGATGCCGGTGGTGACGCCCTCGGCGGCCTCGATCGACACGGTGAAGGCCGTGCCCATCTTGGTGCCGTTGCGCGCCACCATGGGCGGCAGGCGCAGGCGTTCGCAGCGCTCGCGCGACAGGGTCAGGCAGATCAGGCCGCGGCCGTAGCGGGCCATGAAGTTGATGGCTTCGGGGGTGACGTGGTCGGCGGCCAGCACCAGGTCGCCTTCGTTCTCGCGGTCTTCTTCGTCGACCAGGATGACGATGCGACCGGCACGCATGTCGGCAACGATGTCTTCCACCGGCGAAATGGCAACAGGAGCGGGAGAGTTCATGACGTTTCTTTCTGGGAGGCAGTGACGCCACTGCCGAGCATGCGCTCTACGTAGCGGGCGATCAGGTCGATTTCCAGGTTGACGCGGCTGCCTTCGGCCAGGGAGCCCAGAGCCGTGTTCTGCACGGTGTGGGGAATCAGGTTGATGCTGATTTCGGTCCCCGCATCGGTGTCGGCCACCCGGTTGACCGTCAGGCTGACGCCATTGACCGTGATGGAGCCCTTGTAGGCCAGGTATTTGCCCAGCGGCCGGGGCGCGAGGATGCGCAGCTCCCAACTTTCGCCAACCTGGGCGAAATGGGTGACCTGACCGACGCCGTCCACATGGCCTGACACGATGTGGCCGCCCAGGCGGTCATGCGCGCGCAGGGCTTTTTCGAGGTTGACGGGGCCGACGGTATCCAGGCCGGCCGTTTTGTCCAGCGATTCTGCGGAAATGTCGACGGTGAACGCGTGGCGGGGTAGGTCCAGGGAGGTGACCGTCATGCAGGCGCCATTGAGCGCGATGCTGTCCCCCAGGCCGGTGTCGTCAAGGTAGCCGGCCGGCGCCTGGATGGTCAGGCGTTTGCCGTGCAGTAAAGAGCTTCCCAGGTCGTGGAGGGCGGCGATACGCCCCACGCCGGTGATGATTCCGGTGAACATCCCCGCATTTTCGCAGGGATTGGGGGCGCGGGCCGCGAAAGGCTATTTCCAGCAGGGATCGCGTTGAGCCGCTGTGAGGGCCTCGCCGTCCTTGATGTTGCCCCTGGTGCCGACGGAGGTCAGGATGTAGCTGCCGCAAACATCGGCAGCCATGCGGCCCGCTGCATCCGGAATCATGGTCAGCGTATAGGAAGAAACCGTGGCGGTCACGGTAAGGCCATAGACAGCCGTCCCGTTTGCCGGGGACTGCATGAGCGCGGCCGGAATTTCTGCGCCGACCGCGGAACCGGCCCGGTTGGCCGAGAAACTGTCGTTGGCGGCGTAGAAACGCTGCATGAATTGGGCGGCCTGCAGCAGCGTCACCCGTGCATCCGCCCGATGTGAGCGCGTCACGTGCCCGGTGTAGGTCGGCACTGCGATCGCCGTCAGCACGCCAATGATGACGATCACCACGAGCAGTTCGACGAGGGTGAAGCCTTGGTGGCACTTGTTTGCGGAGTTTTTCATCGCAGTGCCTTACCGCAGGAAGAGTTGTTGCCAGGATCTTTTCTTCACGGGTTTGGTCGAGGCGTCACATTTGGATTGCCCCGCGGTCGAACCACCGGAGGAATCGACAATGACGAATTTTGTGATGGACCCGGAGCCGGCGCAGTCGGGGGGTGGGGGTGGGGGGGGGCCTCCTCCCCCTCCTTCATCTTTGCCAGTTGGAGTTAGCAGCACCTGATCTCTCCCGTCAAGCTGCGTGCTGTAGCCGCTGGCGCTTGTGTCACTACTGTCGACAACCCCGTCCCCATTGGTGTCCAGGAACGGGCCTTGTGGTGATCCACCTGACACGGCATCGATGATGTAGTTGTAGCCCGCGCCCGGTGTCGCCGCAGCGCAGGGGTCGGCGCTGGTGACGCCTGGGACGATGGTGTCGACCTTGACCAGGCGGTTGGCGATCTGCGACACGGGGTAGACGACCCGCTGTCCGGAGAAGGGTTGGTGAAAATACCAACCATTCTTCGTTTTCCAGTCGATGGGGTTGACGGAGACTTCGTAGTAGGTGACGACCTGCGTTGACGTGGTGTCATCAAATGCCGTCACGACCCGGGACACATCCTTTTTCTCGATGATGGTCTGCATCACCAGCGTGCTCGTGCCGGTCACTGACGTGATGGCCTTTACGGCAAAGGCATTGGCGTCACGCACGCCATACACCGTTTGCGCCGCTGTCGTCCCCACATCTGCCGCGTCAAAGAAGCGGCCTGTGCCCAGAACGACCATCAGACCACCGTCGGGGTGGGGTACGGCAATGGGCGCTGCCGTGATCGGTTGCAGGGCGCCTGTAGAAGTCTGCGCAACGAACAGAGGCTTCTTGTTGCCCGCGCCGTCTTTGCTGACGTCCCAGCTGGCGACCGAAGTGCTGTTCAGATCAAACTTCCAGAGGTTGCCCTTCAGGTCACCTGCGTACGCACCGATGACCTGTTTGGACGCATTTCTAACCAGGTGGACGCCACCAAGGCCGTTGGTGTCGCCCGCACCTGTATCAATCAACTTGATGGGTGCGCCGGTCTGCAGGTTCACGATGAACAGCTGCGCCTTGCCGCTCTTGCTGTAGTAGCCATTTCCAAAGATTGCAGCCCAGGTGCCGTCCATCATCTGGCCAACCTGTACGTCGCTCAGGACATTCCCCAGTTCTTCGTAATCTTTCATGCCAGCGTGGGCTTCCCACAGAACGCTGCTGGCCGCCAGACTGTTGGTGGTGGCGTCGATGGCGAACACGGATTTGGCGCCGGCACCAGCCGTTGCCACGAGGGCTGTTTTCCATTGCGTGCCATTGTGGTAGTCGCCCTGGTTCGTGGGGCCATCCACAAAGTAGCGATGGACATAGTTCTTGTCGGCAAGCTTGTGGATGTGGGGCAGGACGGCGTGGGGTACGTAGGCGAACACCTCGGTGCCATCCTTTTCGGAAAAGGCATGCAGCATGCCGTCGTTGGCGCCGATGAAGACCAACCCATCGCGCTTGCTCTTGGCGTCCAGGTAGGCGGGGTAAGTCGAGCCTATGGTGGGCAGGTTCTTGTATCCATAGTCGATGGCCGGCCCGACGATCGTGGGATTGGAGTTGACCACGTCACCCAGTAGGAACGCGCGTTTGCGGTAGGGCGGGTTGTCGCCCTGTTCGCCGGTCCGGTCACCCCGCAGATAGTTGATCAGGTCTGCTGGGGTACCGGTGCCGGTTGCCATGACGGACAGCAATCCGTTGTTCACCATGGGGGTGTACTGGAACCTGACGGCTTTGGTGCTGGCGTCCGGCAGCGTGCCCACAAAAATTTTGCGCAGGGCAGGGGAGCCCAGCATGTTGGCCACTTCATCCCCGTTCGAGTTCGCGGTCTCGACCTGCCAGAGCGTCTTGATTTCGCGCCCGGTGGTGGCGTCCAGCTCCGTGGCGATGAGGTTGCCCGACCATTGCCCGGATGTGTACACGGGGATGAACTTCTTGGTGCCGGCCACCAGGCTGACAGCCGAGACTGCCACGCCCCCCTGCGTGGCCGCGGCACGCAGAATGCCTGTGACCAGAGAGTTGAATGCCTTGGCCAGTTCGTCGCCGTCCCCTGCATTGATGAAATCGCCACGCCCGTTGATGGTGGCGTGCCAGATGTCGTCGATCGACGCCGTCGTGTTGACGGCGGGAGCCGGCCATTGAAGGCTGCCGTTGTAGAGCGCGGTGGTGTTTGTCGCGTTCTGCGCGATCGTGCCTTCCATGCCCAGCGTCACGGCCATGAAGTTCATGTGCTGCCAGAAGGCCGGATCGCCGGTTGTACCTTTGATGGGCGAAACGTTGTTGTTCAGATCGCGCAGATCGGTTCCCCAGTACTTCATGGCAAGGTCGGCCATGCTGTTGCTGTGGACATCCTTGTAGGGCGCCACAGGGGAGTAGGTGTAGACGCTCCCGTTCGTCGCGCTGATGGGCATGCCTGCGGTGCCGTCGATGTTGGCGATGGTGGGCAGGTCGGTGTAGTACCCGTCGGTGACCAGCATGGCGTAGGACCGGCGGCAGCTGGCATGGGAGCTTTCCGGCGCCAGGGACTCAATGGTGGCGGGCCGTGTATACGTGGTTGCCCCCGCCTTGGGTTTGGTACCCCAAGGCCCATCGCTGTCGCTACGCATGAAGTATTTGCCAATGCGGTCTACGGCCCCGTTGCTGGGCGTCCCCTGGATGGTCGATTCGGGGGTCAGGCTGTCCAGCCATTTGCTGAAATCTTTGCGCGCCTGCGAACCGAGCGCCCCAAGGGGAAAGACATTGCCAGCGATGGTGCCGTCGATGGCCAGATGGTTCATCCGGGCCCAGCCCAGACGCAGTGTGTCGGGTGCATCGGCGATGACCTGGCTCAGCACCGTTGTTGCCATGTAGATGCGGCGGCGGTGATAGCTATACCAGTTGGCGTAGTTCTGGATTTCTTCGTCATAGGTACACGTGGTGCCTTTGCAGTCGGTGCGCTTGTCTGATTTGGGGTAGCTGGTTCTTGCAGGCCGGATATTCGTGAACGTGTAGTTGGCAACGTCGTAGAAGGTCCCGCTGTTTTTGTATGTGTAGATCCGCGGATTCGTATTCAGATCGTCAAGGCAGGGTGGCGCCGCTTTTGCCGCCGCAATGGAGCCTGGCGCACGGTACGTGCCGTCCGCATTGCGCGGGGGAAGGTAGAGGTTGGCGGGGTTGTAGGCGATGCGGTTGACTTCTGGCGAGCATCGGGCGTAGGTGTCGAATTTCGGCCTTTTGTCCCCTGACACCTCTGCCGCGGGTTGCCCCCATTTCCAGTCCGTACGG
Source organism: Ramlibacter sp. (assembly GCA_041905405.1). Lineage (GTDB taxonomy): Bacteria > Pseudomonadota > Gammaproteobacteria > Burkholderiales > Burkholderiaceae_C > RAM1. Next base: position 114,353 of record JAYRLC010000001.1, read on the forward strand.
TCCTGGTACATGTACACGTAGTCCATGGAATTGGAGTCGTCCAGGATCAGCATCAGATTGGGCGGCACGTTGGGCGCCTTCGACAGCAGCGGGTACTGCGTGGGCTCGGTCTGTGCATGAGTTGCTGTCATGGCGCCCAGGCCCAGCAGGCTGGCAAGGAGCAGGGCGCGGAGGGTGGATACGTATTTCATGGCGAGCTCCTGAACGCTATTTCTCGATCGTGGACTGAAGGAATACCTCGCTGCCCTCAGGGCGTCTGGATGAAGCGCCGGGCGCTTCCACTTCTGGCCCGAAGCCGCGGGCGGTGACAACGTAGGCATTGCCCGTGGCGTCCAGGGCTTCCACAACGCACTCGGGAGAGCGTTTGAACAGAGTGAGCGCGGCCGTCGTCGTGGTGTTCACGACGCTCAGGGGTACCGGGAAGACGTAGCCCGGTGCGCTGCCAGCGTCCCAGGTGGCCGAGACGTCCTGCCAGCGAGCGGTCGCCTGCACGGCCTGGACGCTGGGCAGCGTATAGGTGGCAGTACCTGGATCGACGGCCCGTTCGCAGTAGCGAAGCGCCGCTTCAGCGGCCTGGTGTGCCAACTGGTTCGCGCGAACGCTGCCGCTGGCAACTTCGCCAGATACGGCGGTTTTCATGGACGAAACAGCCATCAGCGAAACGATGACCAGCATCACCAGTGTCATGATGAGGACGACGCCTTGTTGCTGCCGGGTTTTCATGACGGGATTCCTTGTGACGCTATTGGTTTTTCAGCAGGACAGTGGTTTTGTAGGCACGGCGCAGCCGCAGATCCGGCGGGCTGGTCACTTCAGTTCCGCTGCAGTCGTAGTAGCGGGCATCCGCCGCTTTGGCCACCACCGGCTCGTCCGTACGCATGAGGATGCATATCTGTACCGTGCGCACGGCCTTCCAGTGGTTGGCGGCCGACAGGGCGGCAAGGCTTGGCGCGTTTTCAAGCTCCTGTGCTGACAGGTAGCCTGCGACGGACCGGGATGTGTCGTCGGCCGCGACCCCCAGCCGTATTTGCAGGTCCTCGATATTCCCGATCAACGGCTGCGCCGTACCCGAACTTCCCATGCTCCTGCAGGAGAGGGTGTATGTCGCCGTGTTCACGTAGTAGACGGGGTTGGCAATGTAGACGTTGGTGGTCTGGTCCACACCGGCTGCGTCCTTGTAGGCAAAGCTCGTGGCTGGCAGCCCGTTGCCAACACAGTCGGCGGGCGTACCGCCAGAGGTTGTGGTTGTGTTGAAGGCGTCAGCTTCATAGCTGATGCCCAGGGCATCGGGGCCTGCGCTTCCGCTCGTGTGACTGCATGTGAGTCCGTCAATGCTGTTGGCGCTGCTGGTGTTGCTGAAGGCGACGTCGCAGGCCCGTATGACGTAGGTCGAGGTGAAGCTGTTTTGCCGGAATCCTTCGGCTCGGTTGCCGCGCACCGGGTTGGCCCCGGCCAGCTGGAGCTGCTGGGCCATCATGGTCAGCGCTGCCTGGGCGTCTTCGTTCATCCGGGCTTGCATCTCGACGATGCGGCTGGCGCTGGATGAGCTCAGGTAGGTTTGTCCGATCGCGATCATGATGACCAGCCCGATGGCCATCGACACCAGCAGTTCGACCAGGGTCACCCCCTGTTCAGCGACGTGCGGCGTCTTCATGGCCTGAACTTCACCATGACACACCGCGGCCGGGTGTCAGAGGGCAGCGCGGGGAGCGTGGGGCAGATATCCGTGTTTCCGCCCAGAGAGCCTGCGCTGGCGGCTTCCACCCACACCACGAACAGTCTGCCTTCGCCATTGCTGTCCGGTGCCTCTACTTCAAGGCCGCCTCCGGGCAGTTGGATCTGGGCATGCCGGGTCAGATCATTGAGATCCTGCTGGGCTACCTGTTGATCAGTGCAGCCTGGATACGTGCACACCGCCGTGGTGGATGCGGTGACGCTGAAGGTTGTGGAATAGGTGGTGTTGTAGGCGCCGGCAGCGTATTGCGCTGCGTTGGCACGGATGCGTTCCGAAAGCTCGTTGGCCAGTGTGGATGCGACGGCGCGATTGCCGGCGACTTTCGGCAGCTGGATGGCGTAGGCCATCATGCCGCCAATGGCCAGGAGTCCAAACGACAGGATGAGAATGGAAACGAGCACCTCGATGAGCGTGCCCCCTCGCATCCCGAGGGGCACAGAGGGAGTCTTGACGGACCGCATGTGCCCACCTTCAGCAACTGGCGTTGCCGTCTCCTGCAATCCGGGCGCGGCCTGTGGAACTGATGCAGATCTTGCGCTGCCTTGCCGCCGGGATGGTTGCATCGCCAAACGTCAGGTTGGCCAAGTTCACGGTCTGACGACCCAGCGGGGTGAAGTTGAACCGAGCGTCAGCGCTGGTGATTGCATAGACGCCGCTCAACGGGGGCTGGACGCGCAGGAGGCGATCGCCAGCCGAGTAGTCCGCATCGGCATCGCGGTTTTCGTAGATGAGCCAACCCGTTTCCCAGCCAGTGGTGGCACCGGTGCTGCAGGTGGGGGCTGCAGCCTCAGGGTCGTTGCTGCGGCAGATCGAAACTGTCGCGCCCCGTCGGATGGCTTCGCTGCGGGCCTGGCGCGTGTCGGCCAGGAAAGCATTGACGGCAGAAGCAACGTTGCCGGATTGGACCAGACCGGCGACCGATGGCGCAGCAAGCGAAACCAGCGTTGCCAGAATGGAAATTGTGACCAGCAGCTCTATGAGCGTGAAGCCTTGTGATTTCTTCATTTCGACCACCTGAAAGGACATGGAAGGAGGGGTTTGCACCCCCGGCCTGCTCACCCTCCATAGCGCCCAGGTCGTTGCCTGGTTCGTTGATGAGTCGAAAGTAGTATAGTAAAAAAATGTAATCCGTAAATACTATTTCAGAAAATATTTGTGTATTTTTTGACGTAAATACTTAAGCCTCAAATCACAACCTGCTGGCGAAAGCGAGCCACCACGCGCAGATCCGGTTCAAGCAGGGTGCATGAGCGGATGTCCAGTACTGTCTTTTCATCCATTTTTTTGTAGGCGCCAATGTCCGCAATGCCTGGCCCGTGACCCAGCAGGCAGGGAGCCTGGTACAGCACGATTTCATCGGCCAGTCCTTGCTTTACGAGCGACCCGTTGAGCCCATGACCGGCTTCGACGTGCAGTTCGTTGATCTGGCGCCGGGCCAGATCCTTCAACATGGCGGACAGGTCCACCTTGCCTTCGGCGTCGGGTAGAACCGAAACTTGGGCGCCCCGGGCTTCCAGCTCGCGCTGACGTTCCGGGTCACTTTGGGCTGTGTAGATCCAGACTTGTCGTTCCAGACCGAAAAGTTTTGCGTCCGTCGGTGTTTGCAACCTGCTGTCCACCACAACCAGATGAGGCTGGCGGGGTGTCTGCACCATCCGGACGTCCAGACGGGGGTTATCCCGCAAGACGGTTCCAATGCCGGTCAGTACCGCGCATGCGCGGGCCCGCCACGCATGACCGTCTGCCCTGGATGCTTCTGAGGTGATCCACTGGCTGACGCCGTTCTCCAGGGCCGTCCGGCCGTCCAGCGAGGCCGCTACCTTTAACCGCACCCAAGGCGTTTTACGGGTCATGCGGCTGAAGAATCCGATATTGAGTTCACGGGTTTCATCAGCGCCAAGGCCCACTTCCACTTCAATGCCAGCCGCAAGCAGGCGGGCAAACCCTTGACCCGCGACCAGGGGGTTAGGGTCTTCGGCAGAGGCCACCACCCTGCTGATCCCGGCCGCAATCAGCGCGTCGCAACACGGGCCTGTGCGTCCGTGGTGTGAGCACGGCTCCAGGGTGACATAGGCGGTTGCACCGCGAACGTCCAAGCCTTTCATGGTGGCATCGCGCAAAGCCATGATTTCCGCATGCGGCCCGCCCGCCTGCTGGGTGTGTCCGCTCCCCAATACCATCCCCTCTCTGGCGATCACACATCCGACATGTGGATTCGGGTTGGACAGGTAAAGGGCACGTTGGGCTTGCTGCTGCGCCAGCGGAAAGATTTCACGGTCAACGGTATTCATCGGATGAGCATACTGCCGCTCAGCGGTGCTTCAGAGCCACTTGTCGGCCGGCAGGACAATGTGCAGGCCTTCCACCGGACACTCGCCTTCCATGCGGAAACAGAAGGGCATCACCTTGGTGGAATTGCTGGTCGTCATGGCCATCATTGGCATTCTTGCGTCGATGGCACTGCCCAGCTTCCGAAGCATGCTGGTGCGTCGTGCCGCAACCAGTGCCGCGTCGGATCTCGCTTCGGACTTCCGGGTAGCCCGTAGCGAAGCCATCAAGCGCAGTTCCTTCGTGACCGCCTGCCGCTCGACCGATGGCGCTGCGTGCGCGACCACTGGTGACTGGAGTGTGGGATGGATCGTGTTTCTGGACAGAAACGGCAACCAAAGTGTCGATGCCGGAGATGACCTGATCAAGGTTCAGGGCGCGCCCGCCAGCATCACCTCAATGGGACGCATAGGCGCTGCGTCGAGTACCCGTGCGACTTTCATGTACCAGCCGACCGGCCTGGCATTGAATGCATCGGAATCCTTTGTGGTGACTGCTGATGCGTCGTTGAAGGACGGAACACGGCTCGTCTGTGTCTCGGCGTTGGGGCGCATGCGCGTAGCTGCTGCTGGAGTGGCCGCATCATGCTGAAGGGGAATGCGCTCAGGCCACAGTTCGGCGGCTCACTGCTGGAAGTGCTGGTATCCATTGTCATTGCTTCGATCGGCCTGCTGGGGCTGGCGGGAATCAATGCCGCGGCAGTGCGTTACGGCAAGCTGTCCCAGTACCGTGCCATCGCTGCCTTGCTGGCCAGCGACATCACCGAGCGCATGCGGGTCAATGGTGTGACGCCGGCAACACTCAACAGTTATTCATTCACCACGGATTACGCCGGGCAGTCGGGGGCCATTGCGGCTGCAAGCCCCGATTGCCAGTCATCAGGTACTTCGTGTGACGCGACACAGATGGCTGCCGCTGATCTGGCAAGCTGGCGCCAATCAGTGCGCAATAGCCTGCCCTCGGGCTCAGTGCGGCTGGTCAGGGATGTCACCACGGGGGCGTTTGATCTGTGGGTGATCTGGACGGACGCTGGCAATGAGCATATCCGCACAGGGGGTGATGCCATTGAATGCCCCTCGGGCCTGAACCTCACCGCCGCGGACAGCAATGTTCGCTGCATGTATTTCCGGTTGCTCATATGAGTCGCTGTATCTATCGGGCGGGCCGCGCCCGTCCTATTCGCCAGAAGGGTGTCACGCTCATCGAGTTGATGGTGTCCATGGCGATCGGCCTGTTTGTGGTGGGGGCCGTTCTGGTCATGTATGTGGGCAGCGGTTCCACGTCCACGCTGCAGACGCAGGTCAGCCAGATGACTGAGGACGCGCAGATCGGCTTCGCGCAACTCAGCAGGGACGTCCAGATGGCGGGTTATGCGGAGCCGCAGGGCAAGCGCGTGACAAGTGGCGTAGCGGTATTCGACAAACCCGCGATTCCCCGTCCTGTTTTTGGGTGCAGCACCGGGTTCTCGAACCCCACCGCAGCTGTGGACGTGGGAGGCACGGCGCCTACCTGCGGCACCGACACCGTAGCGGCAATCCAGGTCACTTACCAGGCAACGACCGCGACCGCACCTGTTTCCGGCAACGTGCCGGTGGATTGTCAGGGCAATACCATCACCTTCACCGTTGACGGAACGTTCGGCAATATTTGGCTCACCAGCAACAGGTACTTCGTCTCAGGCGGCAATCTTCAATGTGCCAGCCAGTCGGCCGCTGGTGCGTTGCCGATCGTGCAGGACGTGCAGGCCATGCAGGTCTGGTATGGGATTGCGCCGTTGTGGGCTGAGGGCGACAAGACGACCCGGCAACCGAGCTATTACATTCTGGCATCCGAGGCCGCTGCCGGCGATTGGGCCAAGGTTGTGAGCGTGCGCATTTGTCTTCTGATGCGGACCGCGGAGCCTGTGTTCTCAAGCGAAGACGTCACCAATGGGCTGGCCAACTACAACGACTGTGGCAACCTCTCTCAAACACCCACGGATCGCCGGATGTACAGGGCGTTTTTTACGACCGTGGCGCTGCGCAATCGCATGGGGTTCTGATGCGTAAACACCCTATTTCTCTATCCCGTGCGGCCGCACAGCGTGGCACGACGTTGATTGTGGTGTTGATCATGCTGGTGGTGATTGGCCTGTCCGCAGCCAGTTCAATGCGCAATGCGACATCTGGTGAGCGCATCATCAACAACCTGCGCCTGGAAAGCAACGCACAGCAGTATGCGGAAATGGCCCTGCGGTATTGCGAAGGGCAGATGGCGCTTCCTTCGGCGTCCCGGCCCGTTGGAGTTCTTCGGGACCCTCCGTCCACGACCGTGTCCACTGTTCTGTGGAGTCAGACAGCGACCTGGCTGGCCGGGGCTACAGATCCTCCGTATGCGTTGAATAGCAACATCTGGAGTAATGCTACGGATGGAAGCACCACGCCTTCCAAGGCGCCTGAGTGCCTGGTCGAGCGGGTCACCTACGCATCAGGTTCTACCACGCTGGTCATCACCGCCAGGGGCTTCAGCACAGGTTACTCAGCCGATTCGACGAATGGCACGACGCTATCGGGTTCTGTCGTCTGGCTGCAGTCCACGACAGGCAATTAGTGAAAGGGATCGTTCATGCGCACGCCAATTTCCGGGTCTGACTTTCGTTCGGCGCTGATCCTGCCGCTACTGACGTCTTTGCTGATGGCATCTGTCTCGGCCTGGGCGCAGGCGCCGGCGCAAAAGCCTTTGCTCAGCCGTGACGGCGGCAACGTCAAACCCAACGTACTTCTGAACCTTGACGAGTCGGGCTCCATGGCTTACCAGTACATGCCGGAGCGTCAGTTCAAGGTCGCGACCTACACGGTCAACTTCCCGGACGATGACGGTCTGATCATGCATCCGTCGGATCCGCGGCAGTACTCTGGTACTCACAAGGGAACGGTACTGGGCAACACGGGCGACTCGAGCAACGTGTTCCAGCGACAAATGCGTTCACCCGATGTGAACATGATCTACTACAACCCGGAGGTGAGGTACAAGCCATGGATCAAGGCGGACGGTACTCGCATGGCCAATGCGAGCTTTACGGCCGTCCGATTCGACCCGATCAATACGACGTCCCCCAACACTGCAAATCTTTCGACGGTTGGTAACGTCAATACAACCTGGTGCACGGCGGCAGACTCGGCCGGGACGACGACTTGCAACTCGGCGAACCGGTCGTACAACCCAGCTATTTACTACCGACTGCAGAAAACGTCGGGCGTCTTCAAAAACCCCAACACGGCCAGCAACTATGACTTTTTCAACCTGAATGCGGGGACCGCGCTCACAACATTCACGAAGTATCCCAATCGAACCGATTGCCTGCTGGCCGCGTGCACCCGCGCCGAAGAGCAGCAGAATTTTGCCAACTGGTTCCAGTACTACCGGTCGCGTCTACTTTTGGCACAGGCTGCCATACCGGAAGCGTTTGTGGGGATGGACAACAAATTCCGGCTGGGCTGGGGGCGGATTCATAAAGGCTCAAGTACGGTCGACGGTGTGTCAACGCACATCGTGGAGCAGGGGGTCCGCGACTACAACCAGACGCAGACGACGGCGCTCGTCGACTGGATCCGTGACCAGGAACTGATCGGCGGCACACCACTGCGGCAGGCAGTCTACGGCGTGGGTCAGTATTTCATGCGCAACGACAACCGTGGTCCCTGGTCGGACGACCCGGCCAATAACAGCAGCGCACCCCACAAGACATGCCGCCGTTCCTATCAGGTGCTGGTCACGGACGGCTACTGGAACGATACCAATGCGCCTTTGACACTCCCTAATCTTGGAAACGTGGATGGTGCTGACGGTACGACCATCACCGGTGTTGGGGGGCGTACGTTCAAGTACACGGCAGTTCGCCCTTATCGGGATAGTGAAAGCAATACATTGGCTGATGTTGCGTTGTACTTCTGGAAGAGTGACCTGCGCGCGGGGACTTCAGGTATAGACAACAAGGTCCAACCTACGGCGGATGACCCGTCTTTCTGGCAAGCGATGACCCTCTTCACGGTCAGTCTTGGTCTGCGTGGACAACTGGATCCAGCCGTGGATCTGCCGGCGTTGACTTCAGGCTCTAAATCCTGGGGAACCGACAAGATCGACGATCTCTGGCACGCCGCAGTGAATACACGTGGTGAGTATTTCACTGCCAGCAATCCCGGGGAGTTGACGGCTGCGCTGCGCTCTGCCATTTCCCGCGCCTCCGAGCGCGAACTGCTGGAGGCAGGCGTTGCGACGGCCGCCACGGTTCTGGAAGCTGGCAACCGCAAGTACATTCCGCGCTACAAGACAGCCGCCTGGACGGGTGACGTTGAGGCCTTTGTGCTGGACGCGCTGGGCCAGACCGGTGCAAAGGTTTGGGGCGCCAAGGACAAGTTGCCTGCCTGGAACCTGCGAAACATCGTGACAATGGACCCGGCGCTCACGGTGCCCCGGGTGCAGTTCAACTGGTCCAACCTTAGTGTTGCCGGCAAGACGTCTCTGGGGCTGTTGAACACCGGAACCTTGACTGATTTCATTCGGGGAGACCGTTCAAACGAAGGGCCCTCGGGCTATCGCGAGCGCGAATCCATTCTGGGTGATTTCATCAATACCAATCCGGTATTCGCCAAGGACGCTTCTGATTCAGCCAATGCAAATATTCCGACTGTGGGCAGCAGCTACGGCGCATACGTGAACGGCGTCAAGAAAACCAGGTTTGGAGTGCTTTATGTCGGTGGCAACGACGGCATGTTGCATGCCTTCAAGGAGACGCGCGGCGCCAGCCCGTCGGAAGACGGCAAGGAGATATTTGCCTACGTTCCCCGAGCCGTCTACCCCAACCTGGCCAATCTTGCGTCCCGAACATACGGCACGACGGATAACTATCACACCTATTTTGTGGATGGGCCATTGCGTGATGTCGATGTGTACCTCACGTCTGGCACAACGGGTTGGCGGAACTATCTCTTCGGCTCTCTAGGGGCCGGTGGGCGTGGTGTGTATGCCTTGGACATCACGGACCCAACAGCGTTGGGAACGAACACGATCCGGTGGGAGGTGAACTCCCTGTCCGAATCGGAGTTGGGTCATGTACTTTTTCCGGTTGAAGCAGGCGTACTGCCTAACGGAAAGTGGGTTGCAGTCTTCGGAAATGGCTATGGCGGAGCCAGCGGCAAGGCTTTTCTGTTTGTCGTGGACGTGGCAACAGGTGCGGTTCAGAAGCTGGCAGTGGCCCCTACCGTTTCAAACAATGGATTGGGCGGTGTTGCAGTTCTCAAGAACGAATCCGGCCAGATCGTGAATCTTTATGCCGGGGATTTGCAGGGCAAGCTATGGAAGTTTGAGTATTCCAGTGCGGCTGCCAGTGGCTTTGCCATCGCCAACGGTGGCGCCGCCATGGCCAGCGCCACCACATCCAGTGGAACGGTTCAATCGATCATTCAGCCGCCCGTGCTGTTTGATCACAGCCAGGGCGGCAAGATCGTCGTGTTCGGGTCGGGCAAGCTCATTACCGAAGCGGATGCCGACTCCAGCACGGTTCAGACGATGTACGGCATACGGGACAAGCAGCCGGAAGCACTGACGATGCCGTTCACGCGCAGCAACCTCGTCGAACGGACGATTTCAACGTTCGGCGGAACCGGCGGCGCTTCGGGAAGCACGTTCTTCAACATCAGTGGACCGACCATCGATTGGGAGAACAAGCGAGGCTGGTTTATTGATCTGGCGGTTACAGGATATCCGGGTTTGCGCACCGTCTATCCGCCGCAAAAGGCTGATGCGCGCTTTGTGCTGTTCAGTACCGTGTCACCCGCGCAAAATATTGCGCCCTGCGAGAATGCTTCCGGCAGGGGCGCGAACTTCCTGTATCCCGTGGAAACCGGCAGTTGCTCAGCATCCGCTGTGTTTGATACCAACGGGGACGGGGTCGTCGATTCGTCCGACCAGGCCAGTTGCGGTTATGAGAGCAACGCGGATGGCGTGGACGCCATCCTTACGGGCTCGACCGTCGGGGAGATCAGTATCCAGAACACCACAGGCCAGGTCAGGGCGACGCTGCCGCAGCCGCCACCGCCCCCGCCTGAGCCTGAGCCCAATTGCTCCAGCACGCCGCCCGTGCCGCCGCCCGGAGAAACATGTGACCCGCCGCATCCCCCGGTCTCGCCGGCAACGGTTGACCGGACCTGGCGTCGTATCATCAACCCGCCAATCCGGTGAAACAGGTGCGAGGAACAACGATGCGGATACTCAGGAACAAGGGGTTCACACTGATCGAACTGATGATCGTTGTGGTGATTGTGGGAATCCTTGCAGCGGTTGCGTTGCCCGCCTACACCAGTTACATGGCCAAGGGCAAGCGGGCGGATGCCCGGGCCACGTTGCTGGAGGGGGCGCAATTCATGGAGCGCTTGTACTCAGCCCGCAGTACCTACAACGACAACCTGGGAGTTACTTTTCCCCAGCGGCTCAAAGTGAGCCCCGCAGGTGCACCGGCAGGCTCAGTCAACTACAACGTGTCCGTCACGTGGGCTTCTGGCACGGGATTTACGCTGGTGGCGACTCCCATACAGGCCGATGACTGCGGCGCGCTGCAGTTGACGAGTACGGGTGTGAAGACCCGGCAGGGCACAGGCCTTTCCGATGCTGACTGCTGGAAGTAAACCGGAAGCAGGCTTCAGCGCCTTACTTCGTCCACCAGGGTCTTGAACTCGTCGATATCCTCAAAGCTGCGATAGACGCTGGCAAAGCGCACATAGGCGACCTTGTCCAGCTTCTTGAGCTCACGCATGACCAGTTCGCCGATGCGTGTGGACGGGATTTCCCGGATCCCCAGGTTGAGCAGCTTCTCTTCGATGCGCTCGATGGCGCTGTCGATCTGCTCCGTGCTGACGGGGCGCTTTCGCAGCGCCAGGTTCATGGATGCCAGCAGCTTGCCGCGTTCGAATTCAATGCGGCGGCCATCCTTCTTGACGACGGCCGGAAAGTTCACGTCCGGCCGCTCATAGGTGGTGAAACGCTTTTCGCAGGCGCCGCATTGACGGCGCCGGCGGATGAAGTCCCCGTCCTCGGACACGCGCGTCTCGACCACCTGGGTCTCGGCATGGCTGCAGAACGGGCATTTCATGTCTGGCTCACCGGTAGACCGGGAAACGGGCCGTCAGCGCGTTGACCTTTGTGCGCACCGCATCGATATTGGCCGCGTCGCGCGGGTTGTCCAGCACGTCTGCGATCAGGTTGGCGGTGGCCCGGGCTTCTTCTTCCTTGAAGCCGCGCGTGGTCATGGCCGGGGTGCCAATGCGCACGCCGCTGGTGACCATCGGCTTTTCCGGGTCGTTGGGAATGGCGTTCTTGTTGATCGTCATGTGAGCGCTGCCCAGCACGGCCTCGGCTTCCTTGCCGGTGATGCCCTTGGCGCGCAGATCGACGAGCATGACGTGGCTTTCGGTGCGGCCGCTCACGATGCGCAGCCCGCGCTGTACCAGCGTCTCGGCCACCACGACGGCGTTCTTCGCTACCTGCTTCTGGTACGCCTTGAACTCGGGCGACAGGGCCTCCTTGAAGGCCACGGCCTTGGCGGCGATCACATGCATCAGCGGACCGCCCTGCAGGCCCGGGAAAATCGCGCTGTTGATGGCCTTTTCATGCTCGGCCTTCATCAGGATGATGCCGCCGCGCGGGCCGCGCAGGCTCTTGTGGGTGGTAGACGTCACCACGTCGGCATGCGGCACCGGGTTGGGATAGACACCAGCTGCTACCAGGCCGGCGTAATGGGCCATGTCCACCATGAAGATGGCGCCCACTGCCTTGGCCACTTTGGCAAAGCGTTCAAAGTCGATGCGCAGGCTGTAGGCGGAAGCGCCAGCGATGATCAGTTTGGGGCGGGTCTCGTGCGCCTTGCGCTCCATCGCGTCGTAGTCGATTTCTTCTTTCTCGTTCAGGCCGTAGCTCACGACGTTGAACCACTTACCACTCATGTTCAGCGCCATGCCGTGGGTGAGGTGGCCGCCTTCGGCCAGGCTCATGCCCATGATGGTGTCGCCGGGCTTCAGGAACGCCAGGAACACGGCTTCATTGGCGGAGGCACCGCAATGGGCCTGGACGTTGGCGGCATCCGCGCCAAAGAGCTGCTTGACGCGGTCGATGGCCAGTTGCTCGGCTACGTCCACATGCTCACAGCCACCGTAGTAGCGGCGGCCGGGATAGCCTTCGGCGTACTTGTTGGTGAGCTGGGTGCCCTGAGCCGCCATGACGGCGGGCGAAGCGTAGTTTTCGCTCGCGATCAGCTCGATATGGTGTTCCTGGCGGGCGTTCTCGGCCTGAATGGCGGCCCAGAGTTCGGGGTCGGTCTGTTCGACAAGAATTTTGCGGTCGTACATGGTGCGGCAGTCCTTAGACGTTGGTCCCTGAGTGAAACCAGGGCTGCCCAGGCGAACGGCTGATCGCCCCGTTTGCGCCGGGGCGGTGCGCTTCCCAGTGGTCATCCACGTCCGCAGCGGCATCAACGATGATGCCGCGCCTATCGCCAGTCGCGCACCCAGCTAGTGTAGCCGAGCGCACCGGCAACGTTCAGGAACTGGCGAGAGCGGCGACCTTCTCAACCGAGGGCGCCGGCAGGGGAGGCGCGGACACCGGGATGGGCTGCACAGACGGCGCCTGAACCGGAACGGACCTGCCTGTGGCGACCTGCAGCAGACGCTGATGCTCCGCCATGACCTTGCCGGCGTAGCCGCCGTCATCTTCCATATTGGCCGCGCCGACGTAGAACTTCAGACCGCCCTCCAGCGAACCGGCCCGGGCGATGCACTCCTGCAGCACCTTCACGCCCACGCGCAGATTGGTGACCGGATCGAAGGCGGCCAGCTTGCCGCCAAAGCTCTCGTACTTGTCGCTGTGGACACCGGTCATGACCTGCATGAGGCCCTGGGCACCCACAGGGCTCTGGGCAAACGGATTGAAACCGGATTCCACGGCCATGATGGCCAGGATCAGGGTCGGGTCGAGCTTGGTACGGGCGCCAATGTCATAGGCTTCAGCCACCAGCGCGCCCAGCGGCTCGGGGGCCACGCGGTATTTGCGGCTCAGCCAGAACGCGACGGCGGCCTGCTGTTTGGGCAGGCTTTTGGGATTGGTCGCGGTGGCGCGGTCGATCGCGTCCGTTTCCACTTCCATGCCCAAGGCGGCAATCTGGCGCGCCTGCAGCCAGCTCATGAGTTTCACTTCTCCGGCCTGACGCAAGTCGGGCCGGGCAGTCAGGGTGATCACGGCAAACACGACGGTCAGGCCGACGAGGGCAAAACCGTTGTGCGTGATCTCAAAAAAGCCTTGGGCGACGTCGGATGCGAAGGTTCGCAAGCCCTGGGCGATTTGACCTAACGCTGTCATAGCACTTCCTTTCTACGCGCGGGCCCAAGCGGTCATGCTGTTCAATACAGCATCACATCACTCAGGCTCCTCGTTTGGATTGGTACGCCATCAGAATCCTGCGTCGTCCTCTGGACATCTTGCAGCGATTTGACTTAGCCGGGGTCGGCAGCGGGTTCGGGTTGTCCCTAGTTTTCTGGGACTGGGCGGATTCTGAGGGAATCCAAATACTCAGTCAATCATGATGAATTGATTTTTTATTCCAAATATTACATTTAGAAATATGGATAAATTACCAGTAATTTTCCGGATGGGTAGCACGGGGTGCTGGTGTGGCGCAGCGTGCAGCGCGATGCAGCGTCTTCCGGGTTGGTGTGCGGCTGGCGGACGGCAGCTGGGGATGCGCCTCTATTCAGGTTGTCAAGGAAAGAACGGCAATGGGCTGGCTCGTCGTCATTGAAAAGGCGATTTGAACAAGTCGGTTTCGTCGAATAAGTTTGCAGGGCTTGAGCATTCAAGCATCAAGCCGGTAGGAGCCAGCCGCCCAGCCATCCGGGTGTGCGGCGAAGCAGCCCCGGCCATTCATGGAGGCAATCCGTTGCCTTCGCCGCGGCGCGGGACCCGACTCTCCCTGCCGCGCACCCAGACGGCGAAAGGCTTTGTGCCAGCCGTCAAGCCCGGCGGGGCAGGCTTCAGGCCGGACCCGTCCGGGCTTTCTTCATGATGGGGTGCCATCGGCGAGAATGGCGGCTTCGCCGTCTGACGGCCGTATCGATGAAAAATCTGCAGTGACCCAAGCCACCTCCAAAAATACCGACACCCAAACGCTGGATATCCTGACCGGGGGCGCCTTTTCCGCTCCGACGTCAGGCGAGCGTGCCGCCCGCGTGCGTGACTGGCTCGCAGGGGATCCCACGCCGGAGCAGATGCAGGATGTCTATAAGGAACTGAGTGCCCGGGACAAGGGGGCAGCCAAGCCTCTGCGCGAAAAGCTCGATGAAATCCGCCGCAGCAAGGGTCAGGAAGCCATTGCCGCCGAGTGGGCCGACAAGGCCCACGCCTTGCTGGCACTGTCCAAGCTCAACATCGCCGACGCGATGGCCTGGCAGCGCGATGCAGCCAAGGCGGGGGCGCCGCTGTCGCGGGAGCCGCTGGCTGGCCTGAAAACGCAACTGGCCGAACGCGTGAAAGGTGTCGAGGACCTGCAGCATCGGGTGCAGGTTCAGCGTGAGGCAGCGGTGCTGCTCGCGCAGCGGATCGAAATCCTGTCCACCAAATCCTGGCGTGATGCTCAGACCGCGGCTGAGTCCCTGCACAACGACGTGCCGGCTTGGCAGACGCAGGCCGAAGCCCTGCAGGCAGATGGCAACTGGGCCAGCCTGGACGGCAAGTTCCCGTCGCTGCTGGACGCGTCCCGTGCGCAGTTGCAGGTCGTGTGGGAGGCATTCCAGGGCGCGCTGGCACTCGCAGTGGCTGCGGCGCAGGACCCTGCGGCGACCTTGCCGCCCGTGCCCGGTTGGGCGGACGAACTGCGGGCGGCACGCGGCTTGCCGGTGGAGGCAGCCGCGCCGCGTCCGTCGCGGCCCGCGATCGACCCCCAGGTCCGTGCCGCGGCCGTGCAGGCTGTGCGCGCAGCGCTGCAGACGCTGGAGAAGGAAATTGCCGAAGGTCACGGCAAGGCCAGCGCGGGCGCCGCAGCGCAACTGCGCAACGCCCTGAAAGACCACGGCAAGCTGATCGACGACAAGCTTGAAAATCAGGCGCATGCCGCACTGGCTGCTGCGGGCGAACTGGAAGGCTGGCAGCGTTGGCGCGCGGATCAGTTGCGCCAGGAACTTGTGGCCAAGGCCGAGGCCCTTTTTGAAAAACCAGCAGCCCCGGAAGCGGGGACCGCGCCCGCAGAGCCCAAGCCGCGCTTTGGCGGCCGCAAGATGCAGGAGACCCTGCGCGCGCTGCGCGAGCAATGGAAACAGACCGATCAGGGCGGCCCGCCCAACCATGCGCTGTGGAAGCGCTTTGACGAGGCCTGCAACGAAGCCTACAAAGTGGTGCAAGCCTGGCTGGACAAGGTCAAGACAGAGGCTGCCGAACACAAGGCCCAGCGGGTTGCCTTGATCGAGGAGCTCAAGGCTTGGGCCGCCGACAATCAGACGGCCCGGGACGGCGACTGGAAAGGCTTCAACCGCGTCCTGCACCAGTTCAGCGACCGTTGGCGCGAAGCGGGCCATCTCGGCGAAAAGGCTTTTGCCGAGATGCAGACGCAATGGAAAGACGCGTTCAAGGCCGCGCTGGCGCCCCTGGATGCCATGCAAAAGCAGAGCCTGGAACGCCGACACGCCATGATTGAAGAGGCCAAGGTGCTGGGCGAGGCGCCTGTCATGCGCATCGACGCCGTCAAGGCGTTGCAGCAGCGCTGGCAGGCTGAAGCCCAGGGCGTGCCGCTGGATCGCAAGCATGAGCAGAAATTGTGGGACGCTTTCCGCAAGCCGATTGACGACGCATTCAACCGCAAGGGGGCTGAGCGCGACAAGGCGGCCGCGGCGCTGAGCGAGCGCGACCGCGCCGTCCTGGATGCGTCCAAGGCGCTGGAAGCGGCCAATGCAAGTGGCGACGCGCAGAAGATTCGCGCCGCAATGGCTGCCGTGGAAGCCGCGCTGCGGGCGCAGGCGACGGCACAGGCCCCCGCGGCTACGCCGACGCAGGCTGTTGAGCCGGCCGCGCCGGCGGCAAGCCAGGAGGGCAACACCGCAACGGCCGGGCAGGCCCCGGACGCAACCGAAGCGGCGCCTGCGCCCAAGCCGGCCCCCCGTCCGGTGGTGGCCATGCGGGGTGATGACCGGCCCGGCATGAAAAAGGCCGAGCCGGCTGCTCCCAGCCGTGGCGGCAGGTTCGGCGACCGCAAAGGCGCCGCGGGCGGACGTGGCACTGACAACCGTTTCGAGCCGCGCCGGGATGACCGGGACGGCCGTGACGGTCGGGGCGGCCGTTTTGGAGACCGTGGCGCCTACGAGGATCGTGGGCCGCGCCTGGGCGATGCAGCCTTCCGTGCCCAGCGCGACGCGCTGGACCACGCACAGGCCGCGCTCAGGAAACTGGCCGCGCAGGCGCACGGGGAAGCCCTGACGCAACTGCTCGCGGCCTGGGAGCAGCGGTCGGCCGACCAGGTTCCGTCGCAGCAGGAACTGGGCCGTGCCGTGGCGCCGGGTGTGCGCGGGGCATGGGTGCAAGCTGTGGGCGCTGCGGCGGCCGGCGATGCGTCCGAAGCCCTGCTGCGGCTGGAAATGGCGGCTGAGGTGCCGACACCGGCGGAACATATCAACGCCCGCCGTGCGTTGCAGCTTCAGCTGCTCACGCGGCGCAACGATCCTTCGCCGCGTCAGACCTGGGGGCAGGATGCTGCCAGGGTACTGGCCAGTACGCACGACGCGCAATCGGCCCGCCGGCTGCAGAACGTGCTGAAGGCGCTGTTGCGCGATTAAGGCACCAGGGGCTCAGCCCCGCGCAGGCCGGAAGAAGCCATCCAGCAGCGGCACGAGCGGGGGAAATTCCAGCGCAAACCGGTCGCGGCTGACGAAATAGGCTTCGCTGGTCACGGCCAGGAATTCGTCAATGGATTCGGCGCCATAGGGGTCCAGCCAGGTCGGCTCGCCGCCGAAACGCTCGGCAATGATGACCTTTTCGCGGAAGGCTCCGTAGGCCGGTTGCAGCACGGCGAGCCAGTCGCGCCTTGCCTGCGCTGATGCCATGGGCGGGCAGCCGTCGGGCGTGCCGTCGCGCATGTCCAGCTTGTGGACGAATTCGTGGATGACCACGTTGTAGCCCTCATGCGCGGCGTCACCGGCGCTGGCCACGTCGCGCCAGCTCAGCATGACGGGGCCTCCCTCCATGGCCTCGCCGGCAAGGACTTCGTCGTAGTGGTGCACCACGCCGGTATCGTCCACGGTCTCGCGGCGCGCCACCACTTCGTCCGGGTGCACGACGATGCCCACGAAATCGTCGTACCAGTTCAGGCCCAGGTGCAATACCGGCAGCACCGCCTGGGCGGCGATATCCACGGCGACCTCGTCGGTGATCTGAAAGCCCTGCGCGCCATGGAACTCCTTGTCGGCCAGGAAGCGCTGCGTCAATGTTCGAAGCTGAAGCAATTCAGATTCGGGGCGCCGGGCGAGAAACGGGTAGCGCGCAAGCGCGCCTTGCCACAACGTATCGGGAATGGATGGTGGCGCGCGGCGCCTGCGCAGCCAGCCGAACATCAGGCCAGGGTCAGGCGGTGCAGGCCGCCCGCATCCAGTCGCAGCACTTCCTGTCGGGCGGGGTTGGCAGCCGCATCCCAGTCACTCAGAACAACGCGCTGCGTCTGATCGCCCAGCGGATGGACCGCTGGTTTGTGCGTATGGCCATGGACCAGCGTTCGTGCGTGCGCCGCCGCAAGCCAGCTGCGGGCGGCGTCGGCGTCCACGTCAGCGTAGTCAAGGCCGGACTGCTTGCGTGATTCGCTCGCATCCCGCAGTCCCCGTGCGATGGCCTGCCGCTCGGAAAGTGGGCGGGCCAGAAATTCCCGTTGCCAATGGGGGGCGCGAACCTGGGCGCGAAACGCCATGTAGTCATGATCGTCCAGGCACAGCGCGTCGCCATGGGTCAGGAGGTAGCGTTGTGCCTGAAATGTCAGCACGGTCGGGTCGTCCAGCAGCTTGGCGCCCGTGGCGGTCATCAGGCTGCTGCCCGCCAGGAAATCGCGGTTGCCATGCATGAAGAACAGGGTGCAGCGTGTGGCGGCCTGGCGCATTACCGCAGCGCAATCGGCCTCAAAGCCGGCCTGCGACAGCACGTCGTCGCCTACCCACACTTCGAAGAGGTCGCCCAGCATGAAAACCGCGTCAGCCCGCGTCGCGGCCATGTAGCCGCGCCAGGCGTCGAACGTGGCCGGCTCGCACGCCTGCAAATGCAGGTCTGAAATGAATTCGACCGTGCGCCAGTTCGCGGGAGCGGCAAGCTCGGCGAACCGGGGCACAGTCGGGGACATCGGCAGGGGCTTAGACCAGCACGGCCTTTTCGATCACCACGTCGTCGTTGGGCACGTCGTCATGAAAACCCTTGCGGCCGGTCTTGACGGCCTTGATCCTGTCGACCACGTCGGCGCCGCCCACCACCTTGCCGAACACGGCGTATCCCCAGCCCTGCATGCTCGGTGCGGTGTGGTTCAGAAAGCCGTTGTCGGCCACGTTGATGAAGAACTGGGCCGTGGCGGAATGCGGCGCCTGGGTCCGTGCCATGGCGACCGTGTAGTTGTCGTTCTTGAGGCCGTTGTTGGCTTCGTTGTCGACCGGCGCGTCGGTGGGCTTCTGGCTCATGCCGGGCTCGAAGCCGCCACCCTGGATCATGAAGCCGGGGATCACGCGGTGGAAGATGGTGTTGTTGTAGTGTCCCTTGGTCACGTAGCTCACGAAATTGGCCACGGTCTTGGGCGCCTTGGCTTCATCCAGCTCCAGCGTGATGACGCCCAGCTTGGCGATATGAAGTTCGACTTTGGGATTGCTCATGGTGATGCCTTTTGTTGTTGGTTACTTCAGGATGGAAGCGCTGTTGATGGTGACCGTGGTCTTGGGCACGTCAGACGGGAACGGGCCGCCGGGGCCTGTTGGCGCGGCCTTGATCCTGTTGACCACGTCCATGCCGCTCACGACCTTGCCGAACACGGTGTAGCCGTACAGCTGCGGTGCCGCCATCAGCTGCGCGCGGGGAATGTTCTCGTACACGCGGCCGCCGTATTCGAACTTCGCCACCGGGTCCCCCGGCGGGATCGGCGTGGGGTCCAGGAAGGCGTTGTCCTTCACGTTGATGAAGAACTGCGAGGAAGCGGAGTTCGGGTCGTTGGTGCGCGCCATGGCAAGCGTGCCCACCACATTCTTCGGGCCGCCCTTGGCCAGGGCTTCGCGGCCCTCGTGCGCGACGGGGGCGCGGGTCTTCTTCTCGACGTACGAGGCATTGAAGCCGCCGCCCTGGATCATGAAGTTGTCGATCACCCGATGAAAGATCGTGCCGTCGTAGTGCTTGTCCTTGACGTATTGCAGGAAGTTTTCGACGGTCTTGGGCGCCTTGTCGGGGTACAGCTCCACCACGATGTCGCCGGCCGACGTGGTGAACTTCACCTTGGGCGCGTCCTGCGCAACCGCGGCGCCCGAGGCAACGCCGAACATCAGCACAACAGATGCCGCACGCCGCGTCATCGCGATCAGGGATGCGTTCATCCTGTCACTCCTTCGTAGAAAATCTTCCATTGCTGGCCATGCCGGACCCAGTACTGCCGCTTGGTGGCACCGCTGCGCGCGCCGCTGGCGACCTCGCCAAAGGTTACCACCATGGTGTCCGCGGTGTCGGTCCAGCGCAGGTAGGTCAGGTCCTTGAGTTCGATCTCACGTCCCTGCAGGCGCTCGACCTCGGTGCGCAGGCTGGGGGCCCACTGCGTGAGGTTCTTGCCGCCGGCAGAAAAGTCCGCCGCGTAGAAGCTGAGCGTCCGGTCCGCGTTGCCGCTGGACTTGGCCGCCCGCCAGGCGTTGAGCGCATCCTCGAACCGTTGCGCGTCGGTCCGGACAGCAGATGGCGCAACCCATTGCAGGTGGGGCGCGATCACAACAGGGGTGGTGCGCACTTCCACCGTGCCAATGATGCGTTCCAGGTCGGGATTTGCCAGCACGACACAGCCATCGGTCGCCTTGGGCGCGCGCGAGAACTGGTTGGGCGGGGTGCCGTGCAGCCAGATGCCGCTGCCGGTCTTGCCACGGCGCACGTCATAGGCGTTGGGGTAATTGATGGGCAGGGCGCCGGAACCGTAGAAATCCTTCAGCGACTTGGGGTCCAGGTTGCTGGTGATGAAGTAAACGCCCAGCGGCGTGCGCTGGTCGCCCTCGACCACTTTCTCGATCCCCAGCTTGCCGACGGAAATGTAGTAGTCGGCCACGAGCTTCAGCCCGGTCGTGCTGTTCTGGAACAGGTAAAGCCGGGAGCGGGAGGCGTCCACGGCAATGGCGTGCTTGACACGCGGCGACAGCGCCAGGAACTGCGAGGGGATCGTCCCCGGCGGGGGGCGCTCGCGCAGGGCACGCATGCGCACCTGGGACTCGTCGCGCAGTTCGGCCAGCAGATTGGCGCCGGCTTTGGCGGTGGTGTCGGGCACGTCACCCAGCATGCGCAGCGGCCGGGCCTGGCCCGCCAGCAGGTCGCCGTAGACGAGTTGGGCGAGCTGGAAGTTGGGGTGGTCGCGCACCAGCGCTTCGGCCTTGTGCAGGGCCTCGCGTCCCCGGGCCTGCCCGATCAGCCGGTAGACCTCGATCAGGCGGGCTTCGGTTTCGCCGTCCCGCACCTCGGAACGCGCAACGGGCCGGGGCGTAGCTGCAGCAGCGGCCTTGCTGCGCTGTTTGGCAACCTGCTGGGTGGCGGACGACTGCTTCTTGCGCTTTTTCTTGTTGCTGTCGTTGGCGTCGGCGGGGCCGGCCTGCAACAGCAGTGCCAGGCAAGCCAGTCCAGCAGCAAGTGACGCCCGTTTCATGCGGACTTTTCCATCAGTTCAAAAAAAGAGGCTGCCTTGCAACGGCAGCCATGCCGGGGAGCTCAGCCGGCCACAGGTGGGTCATCAGCCCGTGGATTCCTTGACGATGACCCAGCGGTCGCCAGCCTTGACCATGTCGAGTGTCTTGCGGCTGGAAACGTTCAATGAATCTGCACTGTAGGCCTGGCGGAACTTGGCGGTGGCCCGATTGCCATTGACCGAGATGTCCAGGTCAGTGATGCGGACGCTGATGCGCGACTTGCCCACGATGCGGGCGCGGCGCTCTTCCTCCCAGGCTTTGCGGTCCTGGTTGCCCGGCGGGTTGAATTCCTTGCCGTAGGCCGCCAGGTAGCCGCCCATGTCTTTGGCCGCCCAGGCGCTGGCCCAGCCACGCACGGCGGTTTCAACATCCTTGGCGGCGCTGTCGCCGCCGGTCGCTGCGGCCGCCGGGGCAGGCGCAGGTGTGGGGGCCTTCGCTGTCGCAGGCGCGGGCACGGGCGCGGCAGCAGGGGCCGGCGCGGGCGCTGGGGCAGGTGCCTTTGCCACCACCGCAGGCGCTGCGGCGGGGGCCGCCGCAGCGGGCCGCTGGCCCTTGGCGCCCGGCGCAAACAGGTCACGGATCAGTGCCAGCTTGGGCTGCACGCCGGTGTTGTTGGCGTCCAGCTGAAGCGCCTTGCTGTAGGCCTGGCTGGCCAGCTTGGCATAGACGTCGCCCAGGTTTTCATGGGCCGTGGCGTAGCTCGGATTGGTGCGGATGGCCATTTCGAGTGCGGCGCGCGCCTTGTCGAACTGGCTCTGGCCTGCGTAGAGCACGGCCAGGTTGTTGTAGGGCTCGGGCAGCTCGGGATAGTCCTCGGTCAGCTTGGTGAAGGTGGTGATGGCGTCAGCGGGTTTGCCGGACTCGGTCTGGATCACGCCCTTGAGGAAGCGCATCTGAGGATCGCGCGGCTTGGTGGCCAGGAACTGGTCGGCCTTGGCCAACGCCTCGGGCAGTTTGCCCGACCGCAGCAACTGGCCGACGTCGCCATACTCGTCGGCGTGGGCCAGCGGCAGGCTGAACAGGGCGGCCAGCGCCAGCAGGCGCAAAGCTTTGGAAACCGGGGAACGGGCGTGGGCCATAAAACCTCTTGACGGTCGAGCGCTTGTGACAAGCCCGAAGACGGGGCTATATACTGCGGCGGATTGTAGCTGAGGGGGTGCGGATTTCACTCCCCGGCGCGCTCCCCAACGACCCCAACAAACTGCGAATTCCGGCGCGTGCCCCGTACTGCGGCCAGCGCCCCTGCCACCATTCATGAGCCTGCGCATCTACAACACGCTGTCGCGTGATCTGGAGGAGTTTTCGCCGATAGAACCCGGCCATATACGAATGTATGTGTGTGGCATTACGGTGTACGACCTGTGCCACATCGGCCATGCACGGTCCGCGGTGGCTTTCGATGTGGTGCAGCGCTGGTTCAAGGCCTCGGGCTTTCGCGTGACCACCGTGCGCAACATCACGGACATCGAGGACAAGATCATCCGTCGCGCCGTGGAGAACGGCGAGCCCATCAAGACGCTGACGACCCGCATGATCGGCGAGATGTACCGCGACTTTGATGCGCTGGGGGTGCAGCGGCCCGACCATGACCCGCGCGCGACCGACTACGTGCCGCAGATGCTGGCCATCGTCAAGACGCTCCAGGACAAGGGGCTTGCGTATCAGGCGCCGTCCGGTGACGTCAACTACGCGGTGCGCAAGTTCGCCGGCTACGGCAAACTGTCGGGCAAGTCGCTGGACGAGCTGCATGCGGGCGAGCGCGTGGCCGTGCTGGATGGCAAGGACGACCCGCTGGACTTCGTTCTGTGGAAGTCCTCCAAGCCGACGGAGCCGGGCGATGCCCGGTGGGACAGCGCCTGGGGCCCCGGGCGGCCCGGCTGGCACATTGAATGCTCCGCCATGGCCTGTGCGACCCTGGGCGAGACCTTCGACATCCATGGCGGCGGCGCGGACCTGCAGTTCCCGCACCACGAGAACGAAATCGCCCAGAGCGAAGGTGCCAACGGCAAGCCGCTGGCCAATGTCTGGATGCACAACGGCTTTGTGAACATCGACAACGAGAAGATGTCCAAGAGCCTTGGCAACTTCTTCACCATCCGCGAGGTGCTGGAAAAGTTCGATGCCGAGACCATCCGCTTTTTCATCGTCAGGGCGCATTACCGCAGTCCGCTGAATTACAGCGACGTGCATCTGGAAGATGCGCGTGGTGCGCTCAGGCGCCTGTATACGGCGCTTGACGCCGTGCCGCCTGCCGATGTGGCGGTCGACTGGGCAGACCCGCTGGCCGCGCGATTCAAGGCCGCCATGGACAATGATTTCGGCACGCCCGAGGCCGTGGCCGTCCTGTTTGAGCTGGCCGCCGAGGCCAACCGTGGGCGGTCCGCCGCCGCAAGCGGCTTGCTCAAGGCCCTGGGCGCGACGCTGGGCATTCTGCAGGGAGACCCGCGCACGTTCCTGCAGGCGGGCGCCGGCCTGGACGACGCGGCGATCCAGTTGCAGATCGCCGCCCGTGCCGAAGCCAAGAAAGCCAAGAATTTTGCGGAGGCTGACCGCATCCGCAACGACCTGCTGGCGCGGGGCATCGTGCTGAAGGACTCGGCCGCCGGCACCACCTGGGAGGCCGCCCCATGAGCGCCGCGCGCAAACCGGCCGAAACGCCGGTTCAACTTGCGACGCCGGACTACTGGCAAGACGCCTGCCGCCATCTGGCCCGCAAGGACCGCGTGATGAAGCGGCTCATCCCGGAGTTCGGCGATGCCTGCCTGCAGTCGCGCGGAGATGCCTTCACCACGCTGGCGCGCAGCATCGTGGGGCAGCAGATATCGGTCAAGGCCGCGCAGACGGTGTGGGACCGATTTGAAAAGCTGCCGCGCAAGATGACCGCGGCCAACGTGCTCAAGCTCAAGGTGGATGACATGCGCGCCGCGGGGCTGAGCGCACGCAAGATCGAATACCTGGTTGACCTGGCGCTTCATTTCCATTCGGGCGCCGTGCACGTCAAGTCGTGGGAAGGGATGGACGACGAGGCCATCATTGCCGAGCTGGTGGCCATCCGCGGCATCGGCCGCTGGACGGCCGAAATGTTCCTGATCTTTCACCTCATGCGTCCGGACGTTCTGCCACTGGACGACATCGGCCTGCTCACCGGCATCAGCCGCAACTATTTTTCCGGCGACCCCGTCAGCCGCAGCGACGCGCGCGAGGTGGCAGCCGCCTGGGCGCCCTACCGCAGCGTCGCAACTTGGTATATTTGGCGCTCGCTGGACCCGCTGCCCGTAGCGTATTGACGCGCGGCGGGCGCAAGCCAACACACAAGGAGCAAAACCTTGGCAAAGAAAACATTCCTCGATTTCGAGCAGCCCATCGCGGAGCTCGAAACCAAGATCGAAGAACTGCGCTACGTGCAGACCGAATCCGCGGTCGATATCTCTGAAGAAATAGACCAGCTCAGCAAGAAGAGCCAGCAGCTCACCAAGGACATCTACAGTGACCTGTCGCCCTGGCAGATCACGAAGATCGCGCGCCACGCCGAGCGGCCCTACACGCTGGACTACGTGGGCGAAATCTTCACCAACTTCATCGAACTGCATGGCGACCGGCACTTCTCGGACGACCTGAGCATCGTGGGGGGGCTGGCCCGCTTCAACGGCAACGCCTGCATGGTCATTGGCCACCAGAAGGGGCGCGACACCAAGGAGCGCGGCCTGCGCAACTTTGGCATGAGCAAGCCCGAGGGTTACCGCAAGGCGCTGCGCCTGATGAAGACGGCCGAGAAATTCAAGCTGCCCGTCTTCACCTTCGTGGACACGCCCGGCGCGTACCCGGGTATCGACGCCGAGGAGCGCGGACAGTCCGAAGCCATTGGCCGCAACATCTACGAGATGGCGCAGCTGGAAGTGCCCATCATCACCATTATCATCGGCGAAGGCGGCTCCGGCGGCGCGCTGGCGATTTCCGTGGCCGACCAGGTGCTGATGCTGCAGTACTCGATTTACTCGGTGATCAGCCCTGAAGGCTGCGCATCCATCCTGTGGAAGACCTCCGAGAAAGCCCAGGATGCCGCAGAGGCCCTGGGCATCACGGCGCACCGCCTCAAGGCGCTGGGCCTGGTGGACAAGATCGTGAACGAGCCCGTGGGCGGCGCCCACCGCGACCACCGCCAGATGGCGGCGTTCCTGAAGCGGGCCCTGAACGACGCGTACCGCCAGGTCAGCGACCTGAAGGTGCGCGAGCTGCTGGACCGGCGTTATGAGCGGCTGCAAGGCTATGGCCGCTTCAGCGACACCAAGGCCGACGCCCGCTGATACGTTGCCGGCGGTGTCGCCCGCGGCGGCGGCACTGCAGAGCTGGCCTGCCGCGCTGCCGCTGGCGGTGGCCTACAGCGGGGGAGCCGACTCCACCGCCTTGTTGATCGCCAGTGCGGCGCGCTGGCCGGGGCAGGTTCATGCGATTCACATCCACCACGGGCTGCAGGCGGCGGCCGACGGCTTTGCGCTGCATTGCGAGGCGTTTTGCGCCGGGCTGGGCGTGCCGCTGCAGGTGCTGCGGGTGGATGGCCGCCACGCCGCCGGCCAGAGCCCCGAGGACGCCGCGCGCACGGCCCGCTACCACGCGCTGGCCAGCGCAGCCCAGGCCAGCGGACTGCGCCAGGTGCTGTTGGCCCAGCATGCCGACGACCAGGTGGAGACGGTGCTGCTTGCACTGAGCCGGGGCGCGGGCCTGCCGGGGCTCGCCGCCATGCCAGCGCTATTCGAACGTCACGGCATGACTTTCGGTCGGCCCTTGCTGGGGCTTTCCGGTATGGCCCTGCGGGAATGGCTGGCGCTTGCGGGCATGCGCTGGATCGAGGACCCCACCAACGCCGACCCCGGCTTCACACGCAATCGCATCCGGCAGGTCGTGCTGCCCGCGCTGGAGCAGGCATTTCCGGGATTTCGCGACACCTTTGCACGGTCGGCCCGTCACGCCGCGCAGGCGCAGGAACTGCTGGGCGAACTGGCGCATGCCGACCTGCAGGCGGTCGGCGAACCGCCGGCCCTTGCGCCGTTGCGTGCGCTGAGCCCCGCGCGCGCCGCCAACGTGCTGCGCCACTGGTTGCGGCTGCGGCACGGCACGGCACCGACCGCCGCCCAACTGGACGAATTGCTGGACCAGTTGGACGCCTGCACCACGCGCGGACATCGCATCCGGCTGAAGGTGGGGGCGGGTTTTGTGGAGAGGACCGGGGACCGGATCGCCTTCATCGCATCGGTATAATCCCGGGGTTTTGCGCGGAGCGGCCCGCTGCCGAACACGGGACTTCTCTTCAATCCGCCGCGTCTGTCCTTCCCTGCATTTTTCCAATGGCATTGATCGTTCACAAATACGGCGGCACGTCGATGGGCTCGACCGAGCGCATCCGTAACGTCGCCAAGCGCGTGGCCAAGTGGGCGCGCGCCGGCCACCAGATGGTTGTCGTGCCCAGCGCCATGAGCGGCGAAACCAACCGCCTGCTCGGCCTGGCCAAAGAACTTGCCCCCGCCAAATCGTCCGACGCCACCGCCCGCGAGCTGGACATGCTGGCCGCCACCGGCGAGCAGGCATCGTCCGCGCTGCTGGCCATCGCGCTGCAGGCCGAGGGCATGCAGTCCGTCAGCTATGCCGGCTGGCAGGTTCCCATCAAGACCAATAGCGCCTATACCAAGGCCCGCATCGAATCCATCGACGACAAGAAGGTGCGCGCCGACCTGGCCGCCGGCCGCGTGGTGATCGTCACGGGCTTCCAGGGCATCGACGACGGCGGCAACATCACCACGCTGGGCCGCGGTGGCAGCGACACATCGGCGGTGGCTGTGGCCGCCGCCATGAAGGCCGACGAATGCCTGATCTACACCGACGTGGACGGCGTCTACACGACCGATCCGCGCGTGGTGCCCGAGGCGCGCCGCCTGCACACCGTGAGCTTTGAAGAGATGCTGGAGATGGCATCCATGGGCTCCAAGGTGCTGCAGATCCGTTCGGTGGAATTCGCCGGCAAGTACAAGGTGCCGCTGCGCGTGCTGTCCAGCTTCACCCCGTGGGACATCGACATCAACGAAGAGGCCAAATCCGGCACGTTGATCACTTTTGAGGAAGACGAACAAATGGAACAAGCCGTCGTATCCGGCATCGCATTCAACCGTGACGAAGCCAAGGTGTCCATCCTCGGTGTGCCCGACAAGCCCGGCATTGCCTACAACATCCTGGGTGCGGTGGCCGACGCCAACATCGAGGTGGACGTCATCATCCAGAACATCTCCAAGGACGGCAAGACCGACTTCAGCTTTACGGTGCACCGCAACGATTACGCCAAGACCGTGGACCTGCTCAAGGCCAAGGTCCTGCCGGCGCTGGGCACGGACACGATTGAAGGCGACACCAAGATCTGCAAGGTCAGCATCGTGGGTATCGGCATGCGCAGCCACGTGGGCATCGCCAGCAAGATGTTCCGCTCGCTGAGCGAAGAGGGCATCAACATCCAGATGATCTCCACGAGCGAAATCAAGACGTCCGTCGTCATCGACGAGAAGTACATGGAGCTGGCCGTGCGCGCCCTGCACAAGGCATTCGACCTGGACCAGCCCGCAGCGTGAGTTTGCGGCGCGAGTCGTGAGATAATCGCCCGACCCGGAAACGTGACCGAGAGGCCGAAGGTGCTCCCCTGCTAAGGGAGTATGCGGTGTAGAGCCGCATCGAGGGTTCGAATCCCTCCGTTTCCGCCAAAAATGCAAAACGCCCCGTAAGGGGCGTTTTTCTTTTGTCCCCGCCAAAGGGGCTGCGGCAATTATTTCTTCACCGCCGCATCCGCCGCTGCCTCTGCCTTCACGCGTGCGTTGGCGTCGGTGCCGGGGATCTTCTCGGCGATCTTGTTGCCGGTGCGGCGCGTGGCATCGGCCGCGTCGTGCGCGGCGTCCTTGGTGAACTCCGCCGTTTTCTTGGCGGTGTTCTTGGTGGCCTCGACGCCCTTGTCCACCTTCTGGCCGACGGTGGATGTGGCTTTCGTGCCGACGCTGGCGTTGGCGTTGACGCCCACATTGGCGGTCTGCGCATGCGCGCTCAGGCCGTACGAGGCAGCCGTCACGGCCAGGATGGCGGTCACGCGCTGCAGAACACAAATGGTTTTTTTCATGATGACTCCTTTGGGGTCGGATGCAAAACGTAGCGGCAGTATGGGCAATGCTGCGTGTTTCGTGGGCGTTTGGCGCGCCCGCCGTCCACAAATGGTTGGCGTCCGACAGCCCGCGTCAGAGACCGCCGACACGCCCGTGGGACGCGGCCCTCAGGCGGGCGCTGCTGGCTGCTGCAGGCGCCGCCACGCCGCCAGCTGCCGCAGCAGCATGGGCACCGTGATGGCCACGCCCACCAGGGTCACCGTCAGGCCCGGCGCGATCAGCAGCAGCGCCGCCACGATGCACACCAGCTGCTCCCAGCGCTTCATCTCCACCAGGAAGAACCGGCTGAGCGCGGCAGCCATCACGACAATGCCAAACACGCAGCCCAGGAACGTGAGCCAGAAGTCGAACCACGTGAAGCCCTTGGCCACCAGCAGCAACGACGGCGAGAACACGAACACGAACGGCACCAGCACCTTGGCCATGCCGAGCCGGAATGCAGTGTTGCCGGTCTTGAACGGATCGCTGCCCGCCATGCCAGCGGCCGCGTAGGCGGCCAGCGCAACCGGTGGTGTGATGTCGGCCAGCACGCCGTAGTAGAAGACGAAGAAATGCGCCACCAGCGGCTCCACGCCCAGTTGCACCAGCGTGGGCGCAGCGACCGTCACCATGATGATGTAGTTGGCCGTGGTGGGGATGCCGCAGCCCATCAGGATGCAGACCGCGCCTGTCATGACCAGCGCCGCAAAGAGCGTGAGGCTCTTGGTGTCGGCCAGGAAGGCCGGGACGACGGCGGACAACCCGCTAGCGATGGCGCTAGCCCAGGTGGTGATGATGTAGCTGATCTTGAAGCCCACGCCGGTCAGCGTCACCACGCCGATCACGATGCCCACCGTGGCTGCGGCGGCCCCTACGGCCAGCGCGTACTTGGCCCCGGTTTCGAAAGCCTCTACCAGCACGCCATGCGGGATGCGGCCGGTCACACCGCCCAGCTTCCAGGCGGCCAGCGCAACCGCGGCCCCGACGACAAAGATGCCCAGCTTGATCCATTCGCTGTGCTGCCCCAGATTGCCGAATGAGATGACGGCCAGCATCAGATGAAGCACGACCATCAGGCCCCAGTTTTTCGCGGTGTTGCCGCTGACCTGCGTGGTCAGGCCCACGATCATGCAGGACGTGATGCCGGTGAATGCCGCCAGGTACGGCGTGCGTCCCGACACCAGGATGCCGATGAGCAACACGAGCGGTATCAGTGTGGGCCAGCGCTGGCGGAGGGATTCCTTGAGCCTGGGCATTTCCTCGTCGGTGAGGCCGCGCAGGCCGTAGCGCTTGGCCTCGAAGTGCACCTGCATGAACACGCCGAAGAAGTGCATGAACGCGGGGATCACCGCCGCCGCGATGATGGTCTGGTAGGGCACGTTCAGGAATTCGATCATCAGGAAGGCGGCCGCGCCCAGCACTGGCGGCGTGATCTGCCCGCCGGTGGACGAGGCGGCCTCCACCGCGCCGGCAAATTCGCGCTTGTAGCCTACGCGGATCATGGCGGGTATGGTGAGCGAGCCGACCGTGACGGCGTTGGCCACCGACGAGCCGGACAGCATTCCGAACATGGCCGAGCCGAAGACGCTGACCTTGGCCGGCCCGCCGGCATAACGGCCCGCCACGCTGGAGGCGATGTCCAGAAAGAGCTGTCCCAGCCCGATGCGCGTGGCCATAACGCCGAACAGCACGAAGTGAAAGACATAGGTAGCCACCACCCCCACTGCCACGCCGTAGATGCCCTGGCTCGTGAGGTACTGGTGGTTGATCATCTGCGACCAGCTCGCGCCCGCGTGCTTGAGCAGGCCGGGGAAGTACGAGCCGAACAGCGCATACAGCGTGAAGCCGATGGCGATCAGCGGCAGCGGCCAGCCCATGGAGCGGCGCGTGGCCTCCAGCAGCGTGATGAACAGGATGGAGCCGAACAGCACGTCGGCCATGCTCGGGTTGCCCACGCGAAACGCCAGGTCCTCGAACACCCAGGGGATGTACAGCACGCTGGCCGCACAGGCCAGGCCCAGCAGCCAGTCCACCAGCGGCACGCCGCCGGGCGCGAGCAGCCCCGGCTTTGACGGATGGTCATGCGCCTTTTTGGTGGCGGCAAACACAAGAAAGATCAGCCCCAGCACGAAGGCCAGGTGCACGCCCCGGTGTGTGGTCTCGCGCAGCAGGCCGAAGCCCGCCGTGTAGAAGTGAAAACACGACAGCGCGATCAGCAGCCACTTGATGATCTGCGTGGCCGGCGGCACCGAGGGGCGGAAGCGCATCTCGGGGTCGAACTTTTCCTCGAGCTCCTGGAGTTGTTTGTCGTCGAGTGCTGCTGCGGTCATGAAGGGGCGGTTTTCTTTTTCGAGGGCCCCCGTGGAACCGGCTTTGCCGGGCCACAGGGGGCGCCCCCTTGAGGGGGAGGCGCCGAAGGCGCTTCGGGGGAGGGCCGTTACTTGATCAGGCCGACTTCCTTGTAGAACTTTTCAGCGCCGGGATGGTAGGGGATGCCCACGCCCTTGACCGCGTTCTCCTTGGTGATGAACTTGCCCTTGGCATGGCCGGCCTGCAGCGCCTTTTGCGCGGCGTCGCTGTACATAGCCTTGGTGATCTGGTAGACCGTCTCGGTGTCGACCTTGGCGTTGGTCACGAGCTGCGCGCCCACGGCCAGGGTCTGCACGGCCGGCACATCCTTGTAGGTGTTGGCGGCGATCGTGTCCACGGCGAAGTACGGGTTGGCCATGCGCAGGCCGTCAGCCGACGACCCGGTCAGCGGCACCAGCTCGATGCCCGCGCCACCCGAAGCCAGCTCGGCAATGGCGCCGGCCGGCGCGCCGCCCACGAAGAAGAACGCGTCCAGAGCGCCGTCCTTGAGCTTGTCGCCGGCCTGGTTGGGCTTGATGTATTCGGGCTTGATGTCGCTTTCCTTCACGCCATAGGCCGCCAGCACCATGCGGGCGTTGATCAGCGTGCCCGAGCCGGGCTCGTCCAGCGCCACGCGCTTGCCCTTCAGGTCGGCCACGGTCTTGATGCCGGAGCCTTTCTTGACGACCAGGTGGATGCTTTCGGGATACAGGTTGGCGATCATGCGCAGGTCCGTGACCTTGGGCTTGCCATCGAACGCGCCGGTGCCGGTAAAGGCCCAGGTGGCCACGTCGGATTGCGAGAAGCCGGCTTCCATCGCGCCGCTTGCTACTGCGTTCACGTTGGCCAGCGAGCCATTGGAGGCCTGTGCGGTGGCGACGATCTTGCCGGGCTGGGACACGGCGTTGGCGATCATGCCGCCCACGGGGTAGTAGGTGCCGGCCG
Organism: Ramlibacter sp.; assembly: GCA_041905405.1. Classification (GTDB taxonomy): domain Bacteria; phylum Pseudomonadota; class Gammaproteobacteria; order Burkholderiales; family Burkholderiaceae_C; genus RAM1. The sequence goes on from JAYRLC010000001.1 coordinate 145,828, forward strand.
TGCCGCCCGTGCCGATGCGGAAGAACTGCTGCGCCTGCGCGGCGCCCGTGAGCGCCACGGCTGCAACAACGGCGGTAACCAGTTGCTTGAGGGTCATGCGGATACTCCTTGCGTGATATGCATGTACTGGAAAGGGAAGCACTCAGTACACCACAGTGCACCAAAGCCGCCCATAGTGAAAGCCCGAAGCAGAAGTCGTGCCGGATGACGGACCGTCAGCGGCGCGTGGGCGGCAACGCCGCGCTCCATCGGTCGTCCCACTCAGCCTGCACCTGCGAGAGTTCACGACGGTCGCGCTTGGTGGGCCGGCCCTGGGCAATGGCATGCGCCGGCTCAGGGGCGTAGCGCCGCTGCTCGGCCGCGCGTTCACGCGCGGCGAGGCTCTCGGCCGTCTCTTCAAAAAGCTGCTGCGCCACGGGTGCCGGGCCGCGCACGCCACTGAGCGCACGCACCACGACCACCCGCGTGACTGGCCCCTGGCGCACCGTGACGGTGTCGCCCGGCTTGACTTCGCGGGCGGGCTTGGCATCCTGGTCGTTGACCTTCACGCGCCCCTTGTTGATTTCGTCCGTGGCCAGCGAGCGCGTCTTGAAAAAGCGCGCCGCCCATAGCCACTTGTCGATACGCAATTTGTCCATTCGTGTCCGGATTGTGCGCTGCTTCACGCGTCTGCGGGGGCAGTTAGAGGCAGCCGCACCGTGGCGTCCAGGCCGCTGACGCGACCGTGTGCTTCCCGGTTATCCAACGCAATGGTGCCGCCCAGCGCGGCGACGATTTCATGACAGATGGCCAGGCCCAGGCCCGATCCGCTGCGAACGTCGCCGGCGGAGAACGGCTGGAACAGGCGCGCGCGAAGTTCATCGGTGATACCTGGCCCGCTGTCGGCCACGGTCAGCGCCACGTGGTGCGCATCGGCCAACACGCGAACAGACAGCGCGCCGCCGGGTGGGCAATGCTTGATGGCGTTGTGCAGAAGGTTGCGCGCCAGCTCGCGCAGCATCCATTCGTGGGCATGGACCGGTGCCGTAACGGTGGTGATATCGAAGTCGATGTCCTTGTCCGCCAGCAGTGGAGAGACTTCCAATGCCACATTTCTGACAGCTTCCGCCAGGTCCGTCACGCCCCCATCGGCCTGCTGGCGCAGTTGCTCCACCTTTGCCAATGCAAGCATCTGGTTAGCCAGCTGGGTGGCGCGGTCCACAGTGAGGTTGATCTCTTCCAGGGCCTGTCGCGGTTGAACGTCGCCGCGCAGCGCCGACTGGACCTGTGTCTTGAGCACGGCCAGCGGTGTGCGCAGTTGGTGTGACGCATCACGCACGAAGCGCTTTTGGTGGTCCAGCAGATGCTGCAATCGTTCCATCACCTGGTTGGTTGCATCCACCAGTGGCAGCAGCTCGCGGGGCGCCCCGGCGGCGTCGATCCGGCTCAGGTCGCCCTCGGGTCGCGCTTGCAACTCGGCGCTCAGACGGCGAACCGGGCGCGTGGCACGCTGCACCACCACCACCGCCACCAGCGCGATCACCGCGACCAGAACGGCCTGGCGCCACAGCGTGTCGATCAGGATGCGCCGCGCCAGCGTCTGGCGCAGCTCCAGCGTTTCCGCCACCTGCACCACGGCCATGCCCCGGCCATTGGCGCTGGCCACGGGTTGCAACAGCACCGCCACACGTACCGGATCCTCACGAAAACGCGCATCATAAAAGTCCACGAGTGCTGCGTACGTATTGCGTGATGGCAGGGTGCCGCGCCACACGGGCAGCTCCGCAAAGCCCGACACCATCTCGCCGCCCAGCGTGGACACGCGGTAGAACATGCGGCTCTGGTTGTCGGCCTCGAAGGCTTCCAGCGCTGCATAGGGCACCGTCACGCGCAGCCGAGCGGCTTCGTCATAGCCCTCCACGTCCAGCAGCTCGCCGATGGATTTGGCCGACGCGAGCAGCGTGCGGTCGTAGGCCACGTTGATCGCGTCCAGCGCCTGGCGGTACAGGCTCACCGTGTTGATCACCACGAACAGGCCGATGGGCAGCAGGATGCCCAGCAGCAGGTAGCGCCGCAATGACAACGGTCGGGACGAGTGCCGGCTCAAGTGGCGGCCTTCAGCAGGTAGCCCAGGCCACGCAGCGTCATCAGCGTCACGCCCGTGTGCGTGAGTTTTTTGCGTAGCCGGTACACCACGACCTCGATGGCTTCGTACTGCACCTCCGCCTCGCCGGGAAATACCAGCTCGAACAACCGCTCTTTGGACACAGCGTGGCCCGGCTTTGCCATGAGCGCGTGCATCAACGCGAGCTCGCGCGGCGTGAGCTCCAGCACCTCGTCGCGGTGGTAGATCGCGCCGCTGTCGCGCTCGTACCGCAGGTCGCCTACGGCATGCACGCCAGCGGCAGTCGTGTTGCCTGCATCCTGTGCGCGTCTGCGGCCCAGTGCGCGCAGGCGTGCCTCGAGCTCGTCCAGGTCGAACGGCTTGGGCAGGTAATCGTCGGCGCCCGTGTTCAGGCCGATGATGCGGTCGCCCACGGTGCCGCGCGCCGTCAGGATCAGCACCGGCGTGGCCAGCCCGCCACGGCGCGCCTGCTCCAGCACTTGAAGCCCGTCCATGCCGGGCAGTGTCAGGTCCAGCATGACCACGTCGGGCCGGCCTGTCTGCCATGCCGCCAGCGCCTGGCGGCCATCGCCGCAGCAGGTCACTTCCATGCCGCGGCGGCTGAGCGTGCGCTGTAGCGTGGCTTGCATGGACGGGTCGTCTTCGACGAGCAGTAGTTTCATGAGCAGATGGCAAGCGTATACGGGGACGACTCTAGTACTTTCCCCAATGCGCCGGACAGCCGATTGACAGGCAATCGGCGCATCATGGTGAAGTTCGCAGAAAACCCAAGGAGACCCTTCATGCGTCGCGATACATTCCTCAAATCCATGGCCGCACTGGCCGCTGCAGGCGCGCTGCCGCTGACCGCCAGCGCAGCCCAGAACATCAAGATGATGATCCCCGCCAACCCCGGCGGCGGCTGGGACACGACCGGCCGTGCGCTCGGCAAGGCCCTGCAGGATGCCAAGGCCGCCGACGGCGTCACCTATGAGAACAAGGGAGGCGCAGCCGGCGCACTGGGCCTGGCCCAGTTCCTGAACCAGAAGGGCGACCCGAACGCCATGATGGTCATGGGCGCCGTGATGCTGGGCGGCATCATCACTGGCCGCCAGCCGGTCACGCTCACGCAGTGCACGCCGCTGGCGCGCCTGACCAGCGAATACAACGTGTTCGTGCTGCCGGCCAATTCCCCCTTCAAGACCATGGGCGACGTGATTGCCCAGCTCAAGAAGGACCCCGGCAGCGTCAAGTGGGGCGGCGGCTCGCGCGGCTCCACCGAGCACATCGCCGCGGCCATGATCGCCCGAGAAGTGGGCGTGGACCCGGCCAAGATCAACTATGTGGCCTTCCGTGGGGGCGGGGAAGCTACCGCCGCCATCCTGGGCGGCAACGTGACCGTGGGCGGCAGCGGCTACAGCGAGTTTGCCGAATACATCAGCAGCGGCAAGATGCGCGCCGTGGCTGTCACCTCTGCCACGCGGCTGAAGGGCGTGGACGTGCCCACGCTGAAGGAGCAGGGCGTGAACGTCGAGATCGGCAACTGGCGTGGCGTCTATGGCGCTCCCGGCATTACACCCGCCCAGCGCAAAGACCTGATCGACGCGATCAACAAGGCCATCAAGAGCAAGGCCTGGACGGAGGCCATGGACAAGAACAACTGGACGCCTGCCGTGCTGACCGGCGACGCCTTTGGCGAATTCGTGGACCGCGACTTTGCAAGTCTGCGTGCCACCATGGTCAAGTCCGGCATGATCTGAGCCAGAGGCTGAACCTGCCGCGTCGGCCCGCAGGGGCCGCGCGGCTTTTTTCATTGGACCATTGCCCCGGCAAAGCAAGTCAAAACCATGACACAACAAGCCCTGAACCCGTGGCCGCAGACGCTGGTAGGCGCCGGCGTGCTGCTGATCGGCCTGGCCCTGGCGGCCGGTGCGCTCGCCATTCCCGGTGACGCCGGCTACGGCGGCGTCGGCCCCAACTTCCTGCCCTGGGTGGTGGCGGTGGTGCTGACCGTGTGCGGCGCCTGGATCCTTTGGGAGGCGCGCACCGGTGGCTTTCGCCAGATGGACGAGTCCGCGGGTGACCAGGCTTACTGGCCTGCGTTCATCTGGGTGTCGGCCGGCCTGCTGGCCAACGCGGCGCTGATCACCGCCATCGGCTTCATTCTGAGCTGCACGCTGTGCTACCTGCTGGCGGTGCAGGGGCTGCGCCGCGCGGCGGGGCAGGCCGGGGCCAACAGCCCGCGTGCATGGGCCACTGACGTGTTCACAGGCGCGGTCATCTCGGCGCCGGTGTACTGGATGTTCACGCAGTTCCTGGGTATCAATCTGCCCGGTCTCACATCAACGGGCTGGCTCTGACCATGGACACCCTGAACGCATTGATGCAGGGCTTTGCCTCTGCCATTACCGTCGGCAACCTGCTGTGGTGTTTCGTGGGTTGTGCGCTTGGCACTGCCGTGGGTGTGTTGCCGGGCATTGGTCCGGCCGTTGCGGTGGCCATGCTGCTGCCTATCACCGCGAAGGTGGACGTCACCGCCTCCATGATCTTTTTTGCCGGCATCTACTACGGCGCAATGTACGGCGGCTCCACCACCTCCATCCTGCTGAACACGCCTGGCGAGACGGCCACCATGGTCACTGCCATGGAGGGTAACAAGATGGCAAAGAGCGGTCGCGCCGGCGCGGCGCTGGCCACGGCGGCCATCGGCTCGTTTGTGGCGGGCACCATCGCCACGGTGATCGTGACGCTGTTTGCGCCCTGGGTGGCGGAGTTTGCCGTCAAGCTCGGACCCCCGGAATACTTCATGCTGATGGTGCTGGCCTTTACCACCGTGAGCGCCGTGCTGGGCAAGAGCACGCTGCGCGGCATGACGGCGCTGTTCCTGGGGCTGGCGGTGGGCTGTATCGGACTGGACCAGATTTCGGGCCAGCCGCGCTACACCATGGGCAAGGCAGAGCTCATGGATGGCATCGAGATCGTGCTGGTGGCCGTGGGCCTGTTTGCCGTGGCCGAGGTCATGTATGCCGCGCTGTTCGAAGGCCGCACGGCAGAAACCCAGAACAGGATGAGCAAGGTCCACATGACCGGGCGCGACTGGAAGCGGTCCATCCCCGCCTGGCTGCGCGGCACGGCCATCGGCACGCCGTTCGGCTGTATTCCGGCCGGCGGCACCGAGATCCCCACGTTCCTGAGCTACGCGACGGAAAAGAAACTGGCCAAGCCCGAGGACCGCGAGGAATTCGGCAAGGAAGGCGCCATCGAAGGCGTGGCCGGCCCCGAGGCCGCCAACAACGCCACGGTGACGGCGGCGCTCATTCCGCTGCTGACGCTGGGCATTCCCACGTCCAACACCACGGCCATTCTGCTGGGCGCGTTCCAGAACTACGGCATCCAGCCGGGGCCGCAGCTGTTCACCACGTCGGCGGCGCTGGTGTGGGCGCTGATCGCGTCGCTGTACATCGGCAACCTGATGCTGCTGGTGCTGAACCTGCCCATGGTGGGCCTGTGGGTCAAGCTGCTGAAGATCCCCAAGCCGCAGTTGTACGCGGGCATCCTGATCTTTGCGACGGTGGGTGCCTACGGCATGCGCCAGAGCGCGTTCGATTTGTTCCTGCTGTACGCCATCGGCGTGCTGGGCGTGTTGATGCGCCGCTTCGACTTCCCCACGGCGCCGGTGGTGGTGGGCATGATCCTGGGCCCGCTGGCCGAAGCGCAGATGCGCAATGCCGTTTCGATCGGCGAAGGCAGCTTTGCCGTGTTTGTGCAGCGGCCCATGTCGCTGACGCTGATCGTGATCGTGCTGGCCGTGCTGATCCTGCCGCGCGTGATGAAGCGGCGTGCCGCGAAACTCGCGGCCGGCTGATCTTCTTTTGCCGCTCCCTTTGGGAGCGGTGCATCAGGCTCCCTCTCCCTCTGGGAGAGGGCAGGGGTGAGGGCCTACAGCGTATCGTTTGCTGCACCCTTCACTCGAAGCCTGGGTGGCCAGCGCGCCGGCCGTCCACACCCGTTCTCCGCTCCGAGCTCGCGCAGATGTTCTTGTAGCGTTCAACCGGCTCCTCGCTCCCCCCATCGCATCACGCGCGACTTGTGTACGCAGCGCGAATCCTGCGCTACGCCCGGGTGTGGCCAGCCGCCACGCCACAAGTATCGGGGCTCGGCCACGGTGGCCATCACATGTCATTGCGCAGCGCCAAGGCTCTCTTCAACTCCATCTCGTCGGCATGGACGCCCGGCGCGCTCGCCACCCAAGGTGCGAGTGAAGGGTGCAACGAATGACACGCCGCATGCCCTCACCCCAACCCTCTCCCAGAGGGAGAGGGAGCAAGAAGGGCGGATCGTGCAACGCCCGCGTTAACATCCCCGCATGGAGCAAGACAATACCCTGCCGCGTGATGCCCAGAGCATTCTGGAACTCGCGGCGCGGTCGATGTTCCAGCTGTTTTCCAGCGTCAGCCAGGGCATGTTCCTGGTCAACCGGGCCGGGCGCATTGTCTGGATCAACGACGGCTACAAGCGCTTCCTGCCCGACCTGGGCTTCTCGTCGGTGGACCAGTTCGTGGGCCACATGGTCGAGGACGTGGTGCCCAACACGCAGATGCGCCGCGTGCTGGAGACCGGCCAGGCCATCCTGATCGACCTGCTGACCAACAAGGCCGGCACCTTCGTCGTCAGCCGCATTCCGCTGCGCGACGATGCCAGCGGCGAGCTGATCGGGGCGATCGGCATCGTGCTGTTCGACCACCCCGAAACCACGCTTCAGCCGCTGATCAGCAAGTTTGCGCTGCTGCAGCGCGACCTGGACGACGCGCGGCGCGAGCTGGCCACGCAGCGGCGCACCAAATACACGTTTGCGAGCTTTGTGGGGGCCAGCCCCGCCGCGGTGGAGGTCAAGCGCCAGGCTCGCCGCGCCGCGCAGTCGTCCAGCCCCGTGCTGCTGCTGGGCGAGACGGGCACTGGCAAGGAGCTGCTGGCGCACGCCATCCACGCCGCGTCGGCGCGTGCGCGGGGGCCACTGGTCAGCGTGAACATCGCGGCCGTGCCCGACACGCTGCTGGAAGCAGAGTTCTTCGGCACGGCGCCCGGCGCCTTTACCGGCGCCGACCGCAAGGGACGCGACGGCAAGTTCAAGCTGGCCGACGGCGGCACGCTGTTTCTGGACGAAATCGGCGACATGCCGCAGGCGCTACAGGCCAAGCTGTTGCGCGCGCTGCAGGAGGGCGAGATCGAGCCCCTGGGCTCCAACAAGCTCGTGCCGTTCGATGCGCGCGTGATCGCTGCCACCTCGCGCGACCTCGGCGCACTGGTGCGCGAGGGCAAGTTCCGCGAGGACCTGTTCTACCGCCTGAACGTGCTGCCCGTGCGCGTGCCGCCACTTCGGGAGCGGCGCAGCGACATCGCCGCGCTGGTCGAGGTGCTGGGCGAGGACATGTCGCACCGCAGTGGCTCCGCGCCGCCCGAGCTCAGCCCCGAGGCTCTGGCTTTGCTGCAGGCCCAGGTCTGGCGCGGCAACATCCGCGAACTGCGCAATGTGCTCGAGCAGGCTGCGTTACGCAGCGATTCGCAGCACATCGAAACTGCGGTGCTTGAAGAAGTGCTGCGCGAGGCTGGTGTGAAGCAGATCGCGCCGGCGGCACTGAGTGCTGGGGTGAACGAGGTGGCCGCGGACGCCGCACTGCGCCCGCTGGCGGAACAAGTCGCCGAAGTCGAGCGCCGGGCTATTGACGCCGCCCTGGCCGCCACCGGCGGCAACAAAGTGGCGGCCGCCAAACTGTTGGGGATTTCGCGGGCCAAACTCTACGAGCGGCTGGAGAGTATTGTCTGAATTTTAGACAATGTCTGAACTTCAGACAGAATAGAGTGTCTGAATTTCAGACAAATTGATTCGTCCGCGATATAAATTCTTTACCAATCAATCACTTACAGCCTGGCACATCCTGTGCAATAGTGGTGCGAACGTTTTGCCTTTCACTACAAACAGGAGACCTCTCATGCATCGTCGCACTTGGGTTGCCATGGCCGCACTGGCTGCCACCGCGTTCGCAGCTCCCTTCGCCCAGGCTCAGGGCAAGGACATCAAGATTGCCATCATCGCCAGCAAGACGGGGCCGCTGGAGGCCTACGCCAAGCAGACCATTGTCGGCTTCAACATGGGGCTGAGCTACGCCACCGGCGGCTCCATGACCGTCAACGGCAAGAAGCTCGTGGTCATCGAAAAGGACGATCAGGGCAAGCCCGACGTGGGCAAGGCAGCCCTGGCTGCCGCCTATGCCGACGACAAGGTCGACATCGCCGTCGGCCCGACCGCATCGCCCGTCGCACTGGCCATGCTCCCGGTGGCCGAGGAATACAAGAAGGTCCTGCTGGTCGAGCCCGCCGTGGCCGACAGCATCACCGGCGACAAGTGGAACAAATACATCTTCCGCACCGGCCGCAACTCGTCGCAGGACGCCGCCGCCAACGCCGCCGCGCTGGACCAGCCGGGCAACGTCGTGGCCGTGCTGGCCAATGACAACGCATTCGGCCGCGACGGCGTGAAGGCCGCCAAGGAATTCACCAAGAAGGCCAAGATCGTTCACGAGGAATACCTGCCCGTGGGCACGACCGACTTCACCGCCGGCCTGCAGCGCATCATCGACAAGCTCAAGGACCAGCCGGGCAACAAGTACCTGTCGGTGGGCTGGTCGGGCAGCCCGACGCCGTTCCCCAAGATCGCCGACCTGGACCTGGAAAAGCGCTACGGCATCAAGCTCGCTACCGGCGGCAACATCCTGCCGGCCATGGTCGCGTACAAGAACTTCCCCGGCATGGAAGGCGCGCTGTACTACTACTTCGGCATCCCCAAGAACCCGGTGAACGACGCCATGGTGTCGGCCCACTACAAGGAGTTCAAGCAGCCGCCGGACTTCTTCACGGCGGGCGGCTTCTCGGCGGCCATGGCCATCGTCACGGCGCTGAAAAAGACCAATGGCGATACCAACACTGACAAGCTCATTACCACGATGGAAGGTATGAGCTTTGACACGCCCAAGGGCAAGATGACCTTCCGCAAGGAAGATCACCAGGCCATGCAGAGCATGTTCCATTTCCGCATCAAGGCTGACCCGGCATTCGCCTGGGGCGTGCCCGAGCTGGTCCGCGAGATCAAGCCCGAGGAAATGAACATCCCGATCCGCAACAAACGCTGACCGGTTGGGGGCAGCCCCGGCGCGACCGGCGCCGGGGTGTGCTCCGCGGGGCGGCCGCCCCTTTTTTTGTGCCCGTTCTATGAGGAACCCCCGGATACACGGGGGCAGGTGATGTTTTTTTCAAAAACTCTCCAGGAGACAAACTCATGACGTTCAAATTGGTTCGTACGCTGGCGGCCATGGCCACTGCTTGTGCCGCGCTTTCTTCCGGGGCGGCCTTTGCCGCCATCAACCTGCCCGCCTACAACGTGGACACCAGCCAGACCACGGTGTCGGGCCTGTCCTCGGGCGGTTTCATGGCCAACCAGCTGGGCATTGCCTACTCGTCGCTGTTCAAGGGCGTGGGCGTGTTCGCGGCCGGCCCTTACATGTGCGCGGGGCTGAACAACTACACGGCCTGCATGTACAACGCCAGCATAAGCAGCACGCAGCTGACCAACATGCAAAACAGCATGAACAGCTACAGCTCAAGCGGCGCGATCGACAACAAGTCCAACATCGCGAACCAGAAGGTGTACCTGTTCGTGGGCACCAGCGACACCACCGTGGGCCAGAATCCGGTGACGGCGCTGAAGACGCAGTACACCAACAACGGTGTGACGGCCGCCAACCTGGAGCATGTGGTGCGCTCGGGCGCGTCGCACACGTTCCCGACCGACTTTGATTCCACGGGCAACAACGGCTGCGGCAGCGCCGCGTCGCCCTACATCAGCAACTGCAGCTACGACGGCGCCAAGGCCGTGCTGCAGAAGTTCTACGGCACGCTGAATGCGCGCAACAACGCGCCAGCCGCGGGCAACTACATCGAGTTCAACCAGACGCAGTTCACCACCAACCCCGGCATGGCCGCGACCGGCTGGGCCTATGTGCCGGCCAACTGCGCCAGCGGCAGCCAGTGCAAGGTGCACGTGGCGCTGCACGGCTGCCAGCAGAGCACCGACAAGATCGGTGACAAGTTCGTGAAGAACACGGGCTACAGCCGCTGGGCCGACACCAACAGCATCATCGTGCTGTTCCCGCAGACCAAGACCGACAACACCAGCCGCAGCACGTCGGCCAGCGGCTCGCTGGCCAACCCCAATGCCTGCTGGGACTGGATCGGCTGGTACGGCACCAACTTTGCGCAGAAGGCCGGCACGCAGATGGCCGCGATCAAGGCCATGGTGGACCGCGTGTCCTCGGGCAGCGGCTCGGGTGGTGGTGGCGGCACCACGACGCTGGCGGCGCCCACGGGCGTGGTCACGTCCAACGCCACCACGACCACGATGAAGATCACCTGGAACGCCGTGTCCGGCGCCGCCAGCTACAACGTGTACCGCAACGCCAACAAGACCAACGCGCTTCCCGTCACGGCCACGAACTTCACCGACACAGGCCTGGCCGCTGCCACGCAGTACAGCTGGACGGTGCGCGCCGCCGACGCCAACGGGGTGGAGGGCGCCACATCGGCCGCCGCCACGGGCACCACAACGGGCACGGCGCCGCCGCCCGCGACCTGCTACACGTCCAGCAACTACGCGCACACGACGGCCGGACGGGCGACACAATCGGGCGGGTATACCTACGCCAAGGGGTCCAACCAGAACATGGGCCTGTGGAACACCTTCACCATCACCACGCTCAAGATGACAGGTGCCAATTACTACGTGATTGGCACCTGCCCCTGACGCGACCACCGAGCATGCAAAGGAGATCATGAGTCTGCTAGCCACCCGGGACTTGACCATCCGCTTCGGCGGCCACGTGGCGGTCAACAACGTGACCTGCGCTTTCGAGCCCGGGACACTGACCGCCATCGTCGGCCCCAACGGCGCGGGCAAGACCACGTACTTCAACCTGATCTCCGGCCAGCTCAAGGCCACGAGCGGCACCGTGTCGCTCAACGGCCGCGACCTGTCGGGCCTGACCCCGTCGGCGCGCACGCGCGCCGGCCTGGGCCGGGCCTTCCAGCTCACCAACCTGTTCCCCAACCTCACGGTGCTGGAGAACGTTCGCCTGGCCGTGCAGGCCACGCGCGAGGGCCGGCATCGCCGCGGCCTGAACCTGTGGAGCATCTGGAGCGACCACACGGCGCTGACGGACCGCGCGCTGGAAATCCTGGACGCGGTGTCCATGACGGCAAAGCAGCAGCAGACCGTTGCCAGCCTGCCGCACGGCGACCAGCGCAAGCTCGAAGTGGCGCTGCTCATGGCGCTGGAATCCAGCGTGTTCATGTTCGACGAACCCACGGCCGGCATGAACGCGGCCGAGGCACCCGTGATCCTTAATCTCATCCGCAAGCTGAAGAACGACAAGACCAAGACCATCCTGCTGGTGGAGCACAAGATGGACGTGGTGCGCGAGCTGGCCGACCGCATCATCGTGCTGCACAACGGCACGCTGGTGGCCGACGGCGACCCGGCGACGGTGATCGCTTCGCCCGTCGTGCAAGAGGCCTACCTGGGCGTTGCCAAGGAGGCCGCATGAGCAACAACCTCCTCGAACTGTCCGGCGTGCACACGCACATCGGGGCGTACCACATCCTGCACGGCGTTCATCTCGCCGTGCCGCGCGGGCAGCTGACCATGCTGCTGGGCCGCAACGGCGCCGGCAAGACGACCACGTTGCGCACCATCATGGGCCTGTGGCAGGCCTCGCAGGGCAGCGTGCGCTTCAACGACAGCGACATCACGAAGCTGAACACGCCGCAGATCGCCGGCATGAACATCGCGTACGTGCCCGAAAACATGGGCATCTTCGCGGACCTGACGGTGAAAGAGAACATGCTGCTGGCCGCGCGCAGTGCCAGGCATGCGGGCCAGATGGACGAGGCTCGGCTGAAGTGGATCTTCGGCCTGTTCCCGGCCGTCGAGAAGTTCTGGAACCACCCCGCCGGCAAGCTGTCGGGCGGGCAAAAGCAGATGCTGGCCGTCTCGCGCGCCATCGTGGAGCCGCGCGAGCTGCTCATCATCGATGAGCCCAGCAAGGGTCTGGCGCCCGCGATCATCAACAACATGATCGACGCCTTCGGCCAGCTCAAGGCCAGCGGCGTGACGATTTTGCTGGTCGAGCAGAACTTCAACTTCGCCAAGCGCCTGGGCGACACCGTGGCCGTCATGGACAACGGTGTCGTGGTGCATGCGGGCTCGATGAAAGAGCTGGCCGACGACGAAGAACTCCAGACCTCCCTGCTGGGGCTCGCGCTATGAAGAACCTTGATTTCGACTGGAAACCGCTGGCCCTGGTGCCCGCCCTGGCACTGCTGGCCCTGCCGCTCATCGGTTCGGGCTCGACCTGGCTCACGCTGACCGTGGCGGGCCTGGCCATGGGCATGATCATCTTCATCATCGCCTCGGGCCTGACGCTGGTGTTCGGCCTGATGGACGTGCTGAACTTCGGCCACGGCGTGTTCATCGCGCTGGGCGCGTACGTCGCCACGTCGGTGCTGGCCGGCATGGGCGACTGGACGCAGTCGGCCGAGCTGTGGCGCAACCTCGTGGCGTTGCTTGTGGCCATGACCGTGGGCATGCTGGTGGCGGGCGCCATCGGCGTTGCGTTCGAACGCGTGATCGTGCGGCCGGTGTACGGACAGCACCTCAAGCAGATCCTCATCACCATGGGCGGCATGATCATCGGTGAAGAGTTCATCAAGGTGATCTGGGGTCCGCAGCAGATCGCGCTGCCCATGCCCGAGGCGCTGCGCGGCTCGCTGCTGCTGGGCGACGCGTCCATCGAGCGCTACCGGCTGCTCGCGGTGCTGGTGGGCGTGGCGGTGTTCGCACTGCTGGCCTGGACGCTCGCGCGCACCAAGATCGGCCTGCTGATCCGTGCCGGCGTGCAGGACCGCGAGATGGTCGAGTCGCTGGGCTACCGCATCCGCCGCCTGTTCGTGGGCGTGTTCGTGGTGGGCAGCGCGCTGGCCGGCCTGGGCGGCGTGATGTGGGGCCTGTACCAGCAGAGCGTGACGCCGCAGATGGGGGCGCAGGTCAACATCCTGATCTTCATCGTGATCATCATCGGTGGGCTGGGCTCGACGGGTGGTGCGCTGATCGGCGCGCTGCTGGTAGGGCTGATGGCCAACTACACCGGCTTTCTGGCGCCCAAGGTGGCGCTGTTCTCCAACATCGCACTGATGGTGGCGGTGCTGTTGTGGCGCCCGCAGGGTGTGTACCCCGTGACCAACCGCTGAAGGGATGCACACCATGTTCAACCGCATTCTTTCCAACGATTACCCCCGCAGCAAGGTGCTGGCCGCCATTCTGGTCGTGCTGCTGCTGGGCCTGGCGTTCGCGCCGTTCATCTTCCCCGGCGTCAAGGCGCTGTCGGTCGCGGCCAAGGTGCTCGTGTTCATCGTGCTGGTGGCCAGCTTCGACCTGCTGCTGGGCTACACGGGCATCGTGAGCTTTGCGCACACGATGTTCTTTGGCATAGGCGCCTATGGCATCGCCATTGTCAGCACGCGCCTGGGCGCGAGCTGGGAGTCGCTGCTGCTGGGCCTGGGCGCGTCGCTGGCCGTGTCGTTCGTGCTGTCGCTGGCCATCGGCCTGTTTTCGCTGCGTGTGCGGGCGATCTTCTTCGCCATGATCACGCTGGCCGTGGCGGCGGCGTTCCAGACGCTCGCGTCCCAGCTGTCGGACCTGACGGGTGGCGAGGACGGCCTGAGCTTCAAGCTGCCCGCGCTGCTGATGCCCAGCACCGAGTTCCTGCCCGAGCCCTTCCTGGGCGTGAGCGTGGACGGGCGGCTGCTCACGTATTACCTGCTGTTCGCGACGGCGCTGGTGCTGCTGCTGGCGCTGCTGCGCATCGTGAACTCGCCGTTCGGCCGCGTGCTGCAGGCCATCCGCGAGAACGAGTTCCGCGCCGAAGCCATCGGCTACCGGGTGGTGGTCTACCGCACCACGTCCAGCGTGTTGTCGGCGCTGTTCGCCACGCTGGCCGGCGCGATGCTGGCGCTCTGGCTGCGCTACAACGGACCGGACACGTCGCTGAGCTTCGAAATCATGATCGACGTGCTGCTCATCGTCGTGATCGGCGGCATGGGCACCATGTATGGCGCGGCCATCGGCTCGGTCGTGTTCCTGGTGGCGCAAAGCTACCTGCAGGACCTGCTCAAGCTGGCCAGCGGCGCGGCGTCGGGCGTGCCGTTGCTGTCCGCGCTGTTGTCGCCGGACCGCTGGCTGTTGTGGCTGGGCCTGCTGTTCGTGCTGTCGGTTTACTACTTCCCCACCGGCGTTGTGGGGCGGCTTCGTGCCGCAAGCTCCAGGGAGCCATCCCGCAAATGACGGAGACAAACCATGAGCTTCTGGAGATCACTGGGTAAGCTGGGCGCCGCCGTGGCGCTCGCGGGAGCGGCGCTGGCCGCCACCGCACAGGACATCGTTGTCGGCCAGGTCGCGCCGCTGTCGGGCGTGCTCGCCAGCACGGGCCAGCAGATGGTGCTGGGCGGCAAGATCTATTTCGACCACATCAACAGCCGCGGCGGCATTCACGGCGCAAAGATCAAACAGCTCGTCGTGGACGATGGCTACAAGGTCGACGAGACCGTGCGGCTCACACAGGAACTGCTGGCGCGTTCTGACGTGGTGGCGCTCTACGGCTTTGCCGGCACCGCCAATGTGGGCAAGCTGCTGGCCGATGGGGTGCTGGAGCAGGGCGGGGCGGCGCTGGTGGCGCCCTACACCGGCGGGGAGCCGCTGCGCAGCCCGTTCAACCCCTGGATCTACCACGTGCGCGCGGGCTATGCGGACGAGGCCGAGCACATGGTCCAGCAGGTCACCACGCTGGGCATGAACCGCGTGGCCGTGATGTACCAGGACGACGGTTTCGGCAAGGCGGGCCTGCTGGGCGTGGAAGCGGCGCTGGCCAAGCGCGGCCTCAAGGTCACGGTGGCCGCGGGCTACGAGCGCAACACCGACAAGGTCGACGACGCCGTGAAGAAGATCAAGGCATCCGATGCGCAGGCCGTGATCATGATTTCCATCAACAAGCCCACGGCTGCGTTCATCAAGCGCTACCGCGAATCGGGCGGCGGCGCGCAGCTGTACAACATCTCGGTCGTGGACCCCACGGAGCTGGTCAAGCTCGCGGGCCTGAAGAACGCGCACGGCCTGGGCATCAGCCAGGTGGTGCCGTATCCCTACATGCCCAACTTGCCCGTGATCCGCGAATACCAGGCGCTGCTGGCCAAGCATGCGCCTGGCGAGCACGTGAACTACACGAGCTTCGAACAGTTCCTGGGTGCCAAGGTGCTGGTCGAGGCGCTGCGCCGCGCCGGCCCCAAGCCCACGCGGGCCAAGGTCGCCAAAGCGCTTGAGACGCTGGGCGCCTGGGACCTGGGCGGCGTCACGGTCAGCTACTCACCCGACAACCGGGTGGGGTCGCGGTATGTGGAGGTCACCGTCATCGGCAGCAGCGGCAAACTGCTGAAGTAAGGCGGGCGGCCTGCGCAACAACGAAAACGAATACAACAACCAGGCAGAGGAACGGCCATGGCACCTACATCCAGCTATGTGACCTGCGCAGGGCGCGAAATCCATTACACCGAATGGGGCGCCGGGCATGACCGGACCCTCATCGCGTGGCACGGCCTGGCCCGTACCGGCCGCGACATGGACGAGCTGGCGGCGCACATGAGCGCGCGCGGCTGGCGTGTGATCTGCCCCGACACGATCGGCCGCGGACTGAGCCAGTGGGCGGTGGACCCGCACAACGAATACCGCCTGGCGTTCTACGCACGCATCGCGGCAGACCTGATGGACAGGCTGCAGGTGGACGAGGCGCACTGGGTCGGCACGTCCATGGGCGGTGCGATCGGCACGGTGTGCGCGGCGGGGTTGTTCCAGCCGCAGCTGAAAGGCCGGATCAAGAGCCTGGTGCTCAACGACAATGCGCCGCGCCTGGCGGCGCCGGCCGTGGAGCGCATCAAGGCGTATGCGGGCAGCCCCCCGGCATTTGCCACGATCGCGGAGCTGGAGTCGTTCTTCCGCCAGGTCTACAAGCCCTATGGCTGGCTCAGTGACGCGCAGTGGCGACGCTTGACTGAAACCTCCACGCGCCGCCTGCCGGATGGCCGTGTCACGCCGCACTACGACCCGGCCATGGTGCGCCAGTTCATCGACCACCCCACGGACTATGACCTGTGGGAGCACTACGACGCGCTCACGATCCCCGTGCTGTGCCTGCGCGGCGAGGACTCCGATCTGGTGCTGCCCGGGACCACCGACGAGATGTGCCGCCGCGGCCCGGGCGCGCGCGGCCTGGCGCACGTGATCGAGGTGCCGGGTTGCGGCCATGCCCCTGCGCTGAACGTGGCGTCCCAACTGGACGCCGTCGCGGGCTTCATCGAATCGGTGCGCGAGCGGGACCTGCTATCCAGTCACTGAGGTGCGCCCAGCGCAAGCGCGGCGGCGCGGCTGGCCTGCAGCGCCGCGGGGTCGGGCGCTTGCCGCGTGGGCCAGCCTGCCAGGTGGTCCACCGCGATGCTGCACAGTGCATCGACCCATGCGGGGCTGTCGTTCAGGCACGGGATGTAGCGGAACTCCTTTCCGCCGGCCTGCAGGAACGCGTCGCGCGCTTCCATGTTGATTTCTTCCAGCGTTTCCAGGCAATCGGCGGTGAACCCCGGGCAGACCACGTCCACGCGCCGCGTTCCCGAGTGCGCCAGCGCGACGAGCGTCGGCTCGGTATAGGGTTCCAGCCATTTGGCCTTGCCGAACCGTGACTGGAACGTGACCCGGTAGCGGTCCGCGCCCAGGCCCAGGGCCTGGGCCAGCAGGCGGGCGGTCTTGTGGCATTCGCAGTGGTAGGGGTCTCCGAGGTGCAGGGTGCGCTCGGGCACGCCGTGAAAGCTCATGACCAGTTGCTCGGGCTGGCCATGCTCGTCCCAGCCCGCGCGGATGCGGGTGGCCAGCGCGGCGATGTAGCCGGCGTCGTCGTGGTAGCGCTGCACGAACCGCAGCTCGGGGATGGTGCGCGTGCGGGCAGCCCAGTCATAGACTGCATCGCAAACGCTGGCGGTGGTGGTGCCGCTGTACTGGGGATAGGCCGGCAGGACGAGGATGCGCGACACGCCTTCGGCCTTCAGCGCATCAAGCTGCGACGCAATGCCGGGGTTTCCGTAACGCATGGCGCAACGCACCGTCACGTCGTGCCCGCGCGCCGCCAGCGCCGTGCCCAGTTGTTCGGCCTGTCGCTGCGTCCAGACCAGCAGCGGCGAGCCTTCGGGCAGCCAGATGCCCTTGTACTTCTGCGCGGACTTCGCGGGCCGCACCCGCAGGATCACGCCATGCAGGATCGGCAGCCAGACGAGCCGCGGGATTTCCACCACGCGCGGATCGCTCAGGAACTGGGCCAGGTAGCGGCGCACGGAGGGCGCATCGGGCGCGTCGGGTGTTCCCAGGTTGCACAGCAGCACGGCCGTGCGCTGCGGCTGCCCGTGGGCATGGGCAGGCTCCTGTCGATAGGGGGAAGCGAAGGTCATGATGTATTCTCCCCGACCATGCTCGATCCTTCCAAGATCAAGGCCATCTCGCTGGACCTGGATGACACGCTGTGGCCCATCTGGCCCACGATCGAGCGCGCCGAAAAGGTGCTGCACGACTGGCTCAACGACAACGCGCCCATGGCCGCGGCGCTGTTCTCCAGCCCCACCGCGCTGCGCGAGATCCGCGACTACATGGCCGCCAACCGGCCCGACCTCAAGAACGACCTGAGCGCCGTCCGGCGCGAGTCGATCCGCCTGGCGCTGTACCGGGCCGGTGAAAACCCGCTGCTGGCCGAAACCGCATTCGAGGTGTTCTTTGCCGAACGCCAGCGTGTTGAACTGTTTGACGACGTGCGGCCCGCGCTGGAGTTCCTGGCATCGCGCTATCCGCTGGTCAGCCTGTCCAACGGAAACGCCGACGTGCATCGCGTGGGTCTGGGCGCTTATTTCCGCGCTGCCATCTCGGCGCGCGAATTTGGTGTGGGCAAACCTGATCCGCGCATCTTCCACGCTGCCGCTGGCGCGGTGGACGTGATGCCAGGTGATGTACTGCACATCGGCGACGACGTCATGCTGGACGTGCTGGGCGCCATGAACTGCGGCATGCAGGCCGCATGGGTCAACCGCGCCGACAACCTGTGGC
The DNA here is from genome assembly GCA_041905405.1 of Ramlibacter sp. GTDB lineage: Bacteria > Pseudomonadota > Gammaproteobacteria > Burkholderiales > Burkholderiaceae_C > RAM1. The sequence continues at coordinate 164,202 of JAYRLC010000001.1, forward strand.
CGCACGACGCGCAGCCGCACATGATCCTGACCAACCTGACGGAACTGTGCGAACTGCTGCGCGACTGAGCGGCCGAGCTGCCGGCTACAGCCGGCCGAGGGCCTGCACTTTCCACGCAAGCCAGAACTTGCGCAGCGGCGTTAGGCTCACGCGCTGGTGCAGCACGCGAAAACCATCGCGCTCGATCTCGCGCAGCAGCGTGCGGTAGATGCTGGCCATCATGAGCCCCGGCTTTTGTGCCCGCCGGTCCGCGGGCGGCAGCAGCGCCAGCGCCTCGTCGTAGTAGCGGTGGGCCCGCCCGGCCTGAAAGCGCATCAGCGCCGTGAACCGGTCCGAATACGTGCGCTTGAGGATTTCATGCGCCTTCACGTCGAACTGCTGCAGCTCGTTGACGGGCAGATAGATGCGCCCGCGCAGGGCGTCCTCGCCCACGTCGCGGATGATGTTGGTCAGCTGGAACGCCAGCCCCAGCTTGTGCGCGTATTCCGTGGTCTGCGGCTGGGTCTGCCCGAAGATGCCGGCCGATACCTCGCCCACGATGCCGGCCACCAGGTGGCAGTAGCGTGACAGGCCCGTGAAGTCCAGGTAGCGGGTCTGCTCCAGGTCCATCTGGCAGCCTTCGATCACGGCCAGCAGGTGGCGCGCCTCGATACCGTGGCCGGCGGCCAGCGGCATCAGCGCCTGCATGACCGGATGGGAGGGGTTGCCTGCGTAGGCACGGGTCACTTCGCCCTGCCACCAGGCGAGCTTGGTGCGGGCGACGCCGGCGTCCTCCACCTCGTCCACCACGTCGTCCACCTCGCGACAGAACGCGTAGAACGCGGTGATGGCCGCGCGGCGCGGCTGGGGCAGGAAAAGAAAGGCGTAATAGAAGCTGCTGCCCGACGCGGCGGCCTTGTCCTGCACGTACTGTTGCGGTGTCATGGGCGGCATTGTCCCATCGCTCTCAACCCGCCAGGCGCCGGAAGCGCGCCTGCAGGGGCCCGTTGGCCGCCAGGGTCAGCGCCACCCCCAGCAGGATCTGGCGCACTTCGGCGCGCGGCACCTTCACGCGCGTGGCCAACGCCTGTGGCCCGGCCTGGCGCAGCAGCGCCAGTGTGCGGGCGCCCAGCAGCGCGGGCAGGGCGCTGGCGGCCCGCAGGCGGCGGTGGCGCAGCGCGCCGCAATAGCGCATGCCCTGCTCAAGCCGCAGACCCGCCTCGCCGAGCCAGTGCGTGTAGATGAACATCAGCCTTTCAGGCTGCGCGACGATGTCCCGCGGCGCCAGCCCCACTGCGGTCAACGCGTCGGCGGGCAGATAGCAACGGCCCGCCGACAGGTCGGCGCCCGCGTCGCGCAGGATGTTGATGAGCTGCAGGCCGCTGCCGTACGCACGGCCCAGCGCCCGCATGTCCTGCGCCGGCAGCGTTGCAAAGTCCGGCAGGTGGCGCACGCACAGGTCGGTCCAGAACTCCCCGACACAGCCGGCCACGAGCCAGGTGTATTCCTCCAGCTCGGCGGCATTGGCCAGCGCGTGCACGGGGCCACCCGCGCCGAAGCGCTGCACATCCAGTGTCTGGCCGCGCGTGATGTGCCGCAGCACCGTGCGCACGTCCGCGCGGTCGGCGGCGTCCAGCACGTCAAGCCAGGCCAGACACTGCGGCAGCGCAAGGATCAGCGCGCGTTCATCGGCATCGTGCTGCCGCGCCGCGAAAGCCGCCATGGGACCGGCCAGCGCCGCACGGGCGGCCAGGTCGCCGTCGATGGCGGCCGCCAGAGTCGTCAGCGCGCTGGCGCGATCGGGCGCTGGCAGCTCGGCCGTATCGGCGACGGTATCGGTCGCCCGGGCCAGCAGATACGCCACGCCCACCGGCTCCCGCAGCGGCGCGGGCAGCAGCCGGATCGACAGGTAGAACGAGCGTGAAACGCCGCGCAGCAGGGCCAATTGGCCAAGGGCGGGGCGCATGGAAGCGGCGGGCGGTGTGGCGTGCATGGGACGGTCGCGATTGTCGCTTGACAGTGCTGGCGGTTTTTCCTAGATTACTAACCAGTCAGTCATTAACGGGCTGACGGATGAATTTCGCGTACTTCCGCGTACCTTTCTTACTGCTTCTGCCATGGCCAACCTGCACTTTCCATCCCGGCGAACTGCTTTTCTGACGCTGGGCGCCGCCCTTGTCCTGGCAGCCTGTTCCAAGCCGGCGCCACCGCCCGAGCCGGTGCGGGCCGTGAAACTGGTGACCGTGGGGGCGTCCGCGTTCGATTCCGGCTACGAGTTTGCAGGTGAAGTGCGGCCGCGCGTGGAGTCGCGGCTGGGCTTTAGGGTGGCAGGCAAGATCGTGCGCCGTCAGGCCGAACTGGGCCAGCGCGTGAAGGCAGGGCAGGTACTGGCCCAGCTGGACGCGCAGGACTACCGGCTGGCCGCCGACGCGGCGCGCGCCCAGGTGGCTGCCGCACAGACCAATCGGGACCTGGCCGCGGCGGACTTCAAGCGTTTCCAGGCGCTGAAGGAGCAGAACTTCATCAGCGGTGCCGAACTGGAGCGCCGCGAAACCACGCTCAAGGCCGCGCAGGCGCAGCTCGAACAGGCGCAGGCCCAGCTGGCGTCGCAGGGCAACCAGGCGGGCTACGCCACGCTGGTGGCCGATGTGTCGGGCGTCATCACGGCCATCGAAGCCGAACCGGGCCAAGTCGTCACCGCCGGATCGCCCGTGGTGCGCATCGCACAGGACGGGCCGCGCGATGTGGTGTTCTCGGTTCCCGAGGACAAGGTGGCCGCAATCCGGCCCGGCTCGGACGTGGCCGTGCGCCTGTGGTCTGCCGGCGCCAGCGTGACGGGCAAAGTGCGTGAGGTGGCGGCCAGTGCCGACCCCGTCACGCGGACGTTCCCCGTGAAGGTGTCGTTGCCGACCGGCGACGCGCCCGCGCTGGGTGCCACGGCCTATGTCATCCCGGCCGCGTTGGGCCATGGCGGCCTGCAGGTGCTGAAGCTGCCCACCAGCGCGTTGCGCCAGGAAGGCAAGGGCACGTCGGTATGGGTGCTGGACAAGGCGACGATGACGGTGCGCTCGCAGCCTGTGCAACTGGCCACGGCCGACGGTAACCAGGCCGTGATCGCGGCAGGCCTGACGCCGGGCATGCAGGTGGTGGCGGCCGGTGTGCACGTGTTGCAACCCGGCCAGAAAGTGACCATCTACGCCCAGCCGGCGGCGAAGTGAGCCGCCCATGACGCAGACCGAACCCAAAGCAGGTTTCAACCTGTCCCGCTGGGCGCTGGACCATCCGGCGCTCACCCGCTACCTGATGGTGGTGCTGATGCTGCTGGGCTTCGCGGCCTACTTCCAGCTGGGGCAGGACGAGGACCCGCCCTTCACCTTCCGCGCAATGGTGGTGCGCACCTACTGGCCCGGCGCGACGGCCCAACAGGTGGCCGAACAGGTCACCGACAAGATCGAACGCACGCTGCAGGAAGTGCCGTACGCCGACATCATCCGCAGCTACTCCAAGCCCGGCGAATCGCAGATCATCCTGCAGATCAAGGACTCGTCGCAGCCCTCGGAGGTGGCCAACGTCTGGTACCAGGTCCGCAAGAAGGTCGGCGACATGCGCCTGACGCTGCCCGGCGGCATCCAGGGGCCGTTCTTCAACGACGAATTCGGCGATGTGTACGGCGTGATCTACGCGCTGGAGTCCGACGGCGGCTTCAGCTACGCCGAGATGAAGGCCCAGGCCGACGAGGTGCGCCAGCGCCTGCTGCGTGTACCGCACGTGGCCAAGGTCGAACTGTTTGGCGTGCAGGACGAAAAGGTTTTCGTCGAGATCTCACAGAAGCGCCTGGCCCAGTTGGGGCTGGACATGAACCAGGTGCTGGCCCAGCTGGGGCAGCAGAACGCGGTGGAAAGCGCCGGCGCCGTGCAGACCCCGGTGGACGTGGTGCAGGTGCGCGTGGGCGGCCAGTTCAACGCGGTGGACGACCTGCGCAACATGCCGATCCGCGGCAGCTCAGGCAGCCAGCTGCGCCTGGCCGACATCGCCGAGATCAAGCGCGGCTATGTGGACCCGCCGGCCATCAAGGTGCGCCACCAGGGCCGGGAAGTGATCGCGCTGGGTGTGTCCATGGCCAAGGGCGGTGACATCATTGCTATGGGCAAGTCGCTGCGCGAAGCGACCGCGCGCATCGAGTCCGGCCTGCCCGCCGGGCTGCGGCTGGTGCAGCTGCAGGACCAGCCGCGCGCCGTGGCGACGTCGGTCAACGAATTCGTCAAGGTGCTGGTGGAGGCCGTGGTGATCGTGCTGGCGGTGAGCTTCATCGCGCTGGGCTTTCACAAACGGCCCGAGCCCGGCCTGCCGTTGTGGAGGCGCTACTACATCGACATCCGGCCGGGGCTGGTAGTGGGCATCACCATCCCCCTGGTGCTGGCCGTGACCTTCCTGGCCATGCACTACTGGGGCATCGGCCTGCACAAGATTTCGCTGGGCTCGCTGATCATTGCCCTGGGCCTGCTGGTGGACGACGCCATCATTGCCGTGGAAATGATGGTGCGCAAAATGGAAGAGGGCTACGACAAGGTGCGCGCCGCGACCTTCGCGTACGAAGTGACCGCCATGCCGATGCTGACCGGCACGCTCATCACGGCGGCGGGCTTCCTGCCCATCGGCCTGGCCAAATCGGCGGTGGGCGAATACACCTACGCCATCTTCGCCGTGACGGTGATCGCGCTGGTACTCAGCTGGCTCGTGTCGGTGTATTTCGTGCCGTACCTGGGCACGCTGCTGCTCAAGGCCAAACCCGTGTCGGCCCATCACGAGGAACATTTCGACACGCCGTTCTACCGGGGCTTTCGCCGCGCGGTGGACTGGTGCGTGCAGCACCGCTGGATCACTATCAGCGCCACGCTGCTGACCTTTGCGCTGGGCATCGTGGGCATGGGACGGGTGCAGCAGCAGTTCTTTCCGGATTCGAGCCGGCCCGAGATCCTGGTCGCGCTGTGGTCACCCGAGGGCACGGCCTTTGCGGCCAACGAAGAAGTCGCGCGCCGCGTGGAACAGCGCCTGATGCGGGAAGACGGCGTCACCGCCGTGAGCACCTGGGTAGGCTCGGGCGTGCCGCGCTTTTACCTGCCGCTGGACCAGGTCTTTCCGCAGACCAACGTGTCGCAGCTCATCGTCATGCCGCAGGACCTGCGCACGCGCGAGGCCCTGCGCGTGAAGCTGCCCGCGCTGCTGGCCCAGGAATTCCCTGAAGTGCGTGGCCGCGTGACCCTGCTGCCCAACGGCCCGCCGGTGCCGTACCCGGTCATGTTCCGCGTGGTGGGCGCCGAGCCCCAGGTGCTGCGTGAGCTGGCCGACCAGGTCAAGGCCGCCATGCGCGCCAGCCCCAACACCCGCGGCGTCAACGACAACTGGAATGAATCGGTCAAGGTGTTGCGGCTGGAGGTCGACCAGGCCAAGGCACGCGCGCTGGGCGTGACGAGCCAGTCCATTGCACAGGCGTCCCGCACGAATCTTGCCGGCAGCACCGTCGGCCAGTTCCGCGAGGGCGACAAACTGATCGACATCGTGTTGCGCCAGCCGCTGGACGAGCGCAATGCCATTTCGGACCTGGCCAACGGCTATCTGCCCACCGCATCGGGCAAGCCGATACCGCTCACGCAGATCGCCAAGCCGGTGTTCATGTGGGAGCCCGGCGTCATGTGGCGCGAAGGCCGCAGCTACGCCATCACTGTGCAGTCGGACATCGTGGAAGGCCTGCAGGGTGCCACCGTCACGCAGGAACTGCTGCCGCAGCTGCGTGCGCTGGAAGCCAAATGGCCCGCCGGCTATGCGATCCAGGTCGCGGGCGCGGTCGAGGAAAGCTCCAAGGGCTCGTCGTCCATCGTGGTGGGCGTGCCCATCATGCTGTTCCTGACCTTCACCTTGCTGATGCTGCAACTGCACAGCTTCAGCCGCGCCATGCTGGTTTTCCTGACGGGGCCGCTGGGCATCGCGGGGGTGGCGGGGGCCTTGCTGGTGCTGAACCGTCCCTTTGGTTTCGTTGCGCTGCTGGGCGTGATCGCGCTCATGGGCATGATCCAGCGCAACTCGGTCATCCTGATCGACCAGATCGAGCAGGACCGCGCGCGCGGCATTGCGGCCTGGGACGCCATCGTGGAGTCGGCCGTGCGCCGGCTGCGGCCCATCGTCCTGACGGCTGCGGCCGCCGTACTGGCGATGATCCCGCTGTCGCGCAGCGTGTTCTGGGGGCCAATGGCCGTGGCCATCATGGGCGGGCTGATCGTGGCCACGGTCCTGACTTTGCTGGCCTTGCCGGCCATGTATGCCGCATGGTTCCGTGTGCGGCGGCCGGCTCCGGCCTGATCCAGGGAAGTGACTAATTTGGTAGTAGCATGGCCCGATGAGCATCATCCGGCATCGTGAAGGTCGCCACGGCCGCTTCTTTTACAACGTCAACGACACCTACATCGGGCGCTCCATGCATCTTTATGGAGAATGGTCCGAGGCCGAGGTCCATCTCTTCAGCCAGATCGTGCGCCCTGGTGACGTTGTGCTGGAGGCGGGCTCGAATATCGGCACGCATACCGTGCCGTTGTCGCGGCTGGCGGGTGACACCGGGTGCGTGCATGCGTTTGAACCGCAAGACCACATCCACCAGTTGCTGTGCGCGAACCTGATTTCCAACGGCTGCACGAATACGCGGGTGTACCAGAGCGCTGTTGGCGCGACGGACGGCTTCACCGACATGATGGAGGCCGATATCCATCATCCGAACAACTTCGGGGGCGTGAGCCTTCTTTACCGGGACGGTTTCGCCATGCGCATGGTGCCGCTGCGGACGATCGACAGCCTGAAGCTGGATCGCCTGGACTTCCTGAAGGCCGACGTCGAGGGCTTTGAGTTCGAAATGCTGTCAGGCTGCGCGCAGACATTGCAGCGTTGCCGTCCGGTTGTATTTGTCGAATCCGTGGGACCTGGTGGCGATGGCAGGGCGCGGCTGCGAGACTACTTCCTGTCGCAGGGCTATCAATGCTGGCACTACATCACACCGCTGTTCAACCCCCAGAACTTCGGGGCGTGGCCGCATGACGAATTTACGGGTATCTGCTCCATCGACATGCTTTGCGTGCCGGATGGGCGGGCCCGGGTGAGCGGGCTCGAGGATGCTGGGCAAGCCAAGACCGCGCCCCGCACGCTCGATGAGTGGCGCGGGGCCCGGTTCGAGCATCTCCCGGCCACAGCTTAGAATACGCGGTTGACCTATAAAGGGTGGCCGGTCGATCCGGTCCAGTCACCCTCGCTTCTGAATCACCTGAACCGCGCGGGTGGCGAAATTGGTAGACGCACCAGGTTTAGGTCCTGACGCCAGCAATGGTGTGGGGGTTCGAGTCCCCCCCCGCGCACCAGAAACAGAGAATTGACCCAAGAGAGAACCATCATGGCCGTGAACGTTGAAACCCTCGAAAAGCTCGAACGCAAGATCACCCTGACGCTGCCCGTCAACGTCATCCAGTCGGAAGTCGACTCGCGTCTGAAGCGCCTGGCGCGCACCGTCAAGATGGACGGTTTCCGTCCTGGCAAGGTGCCCATGAACGTCGTGGCGCAGCGCTACGGCTATTCGGTCCACTACGAAGTCATGAACGACAAGGTGGGTGAGGCCTTCGCCAGCGCGGCGAACGAAGCCAAGCTGCGCGTGGCCGGCCAGCCCCGCATCACCGAAAAAGAAGGCGCACCTGAAGGCGAGCTGGCCTTTGACGCCGTGTTCGAGGTGTACCCCGAGGTCAAGATCGGCGACCTGACCACCGCCGAGGTTGAAAAGATCAACGCCGAAGTGAGCGACGCCGCCATCGACAAGACGCTGGACATCCTGCGCAAGCAACGCCGCACCTTCGCCCAGCGCGCGCAGGACGCCGCCGCCCAGGACGGTGACCGCGTCACCGTGGATTTCGAAGGCAAGATCGACGGCGAGCCCTTCCAGGGCGGCAAGGCCGAAGGCTTCCAGTTCCTGGTCGGCGAAGGCCAGATGCTCAAGGAGTTCGAGGACGCCGTGCGTGGCATGAAGTCGGGCGAAAGCAAAACCTTCCCGCTGGCTTTCCCTGCCGACTACCACGGCCAGGACGTGGCCGGCAAGACGGCTGATTTCCTGGTGACCGTCAACAAGATCGAAGCCGCTCACCTGCCGGAAGTGAACGAAGCCCTGGCCAAATCCCTGGGCATCGCCGACGAAACCGTTGACGGCCTGCGCGCCGACATCAAGAAAAACCTGGAGCGTGAAGTCAAGTTCCGCCTGCTGGCCAAGAACAAAGGCGCCGTCATGGACGCGCTGGTGGCCAAGGCCGAACTCGACCTGCCCAACGCCGCCGTCCAGTCCGAAATGGACCGCATGGTGGAAGCCGCCCGCGCCGACCTCAAGCAGCGCGGCATCAAGGACGCCGACAAGGCCCCGATCCCCGACGACGTGTTCCGCCCGCAAGCCGAGCGCCGCGTGCGCCTGGGCCTGGTGGTGGCCGAACTGGTGCGTTCCAACAACCTGCAAGCCAAGCCCGAGCAAGTCAAGGCCCATGTGGAAGAACTGGCCGCAAGCTACGAGAAGCCGGCTGACGTGGTGCGCTGGTACTACAGCGACAACCGCCGTATGGCCGAGGTCGAGGCGATCGTCATCGAAAACAATGTGACGGATTTCGTGCTGTCCAAGGCGAAGACGGTGGACAAATCCATTTCCTTCGACGAACTGATGGGCCAGCAGGGCTGACCTTCCGGACCCCGGCAGCGATGGGGCTTGTGCGGACTTGCAGTCCGGGGCACAAGCCCCATCTGCTTTTTTGGATACAGTAAAGGCTGAACGGAGCAAACAATGAGCGCACTTGATACCCAGGCCCTCGGCATGATCCCGATGGTCATCGAACAGTCCGGCCGCGGCGAGCGGTCCTATGACATCTATTCGCGACTGCTCAAGGAGCGCGTGATCTTCCTGGTGGGCGAGGTCAATGACCAGACCGCCAACTTGGTGGTGGCCCAGCTGCTGTTCCTTGAAAGCGAAAACCCCGACAAGGACATCTCGTTCTACATCAACTCCCCCGGCGGCAGCGTCACGGCCGGCATGGCCATCTATGACACCATGCAGTTCATCAAGCCGGACGTGTCGACGCTGTGCTGCGGCTTCGCGGCCAGTATGGGCGCATTCCTGCTGGCGGCCGGCGCCAAGGGCAAGCGCTTCTCGCTGCCCAACTCCAAGATCATGATTCACCAGGTGCTGGGCGGCGCGCGCGGCCAGGCAACCGACATCGAGATCCATGCACGCGACATCCTGCGCACCAAAGAGCAGATGAACCGCATCCTGGCCGAGCGCACGGGCCAGCCGCTGGAAAAAATCCGCGCCGACACCGAGCGCGACTACTTCCTGACCGCCGACGAGGCCAAAGACTATGGTCTGGTGGATCAGGTGATCGCCAAGCGGCCCTGAGCGGCGTCTCTCAAAGGTCATCCCGGCGGCGCTTTCTGTAACAGAAGGCGCCGTTTTTATTTGGTTATCATCCAGAAACCCCCGTAACAAGGCATCGCACACATGGCCGATAAAAAAGGCACAACCAGCGAAAAGACTCTGTATTGCTCCTTCTGCGGCAAGAGCCAGCATGAGGTGAAGAAGCTGATCGCCGGACCGTCCGTGTTCATCTGCGACGAGTGCATCGACCTGTGCAACGAGATCATTCGCGACGAATTGCCCGTTGGCGAAGAAACCCGCGAAGGCCGTGGCGACCTTCCGACGCCGGCCGAGATCAAGTCCAACCTGGACAACTACGTGATCGGCCAGGAAGCGGCCAAGCGCACGCTGGCGGTGGCGGTGTACAACCACTACAAGCGGTTGCGCCACAAGGAAAAGGCGAAGAAGGACGATGTCGAGCTCGCCAAGAGCAACATCCTGCTGATCGGGCCGACCGGTTCAGGCAAGACGCTGTTGGCCCAGACGCTGGCCCGCATGCTGGACGTGCCCTTCGTCATGGCCGATGCCACCACGCTGACTGAAGCCGGCTATGTCGGGGAAGACGTCGAAAACATCATCCAGAAGCTGCTGCAAAGCTGCAACTATGAGGTCGAGCGCGCGCAGCGTGGCATCGTCTACATCGACGAGATCGACAAAATCTCGCGCAAGTCCGACAACCCCAGCATTACGCGTGACGTGTCGGGCGAGGGTGTGCAACAGGCGCTGCTCAAGCTGATCGAAGGCACCATGGCCAGCGTGCCCCCGCAGGGCGGTCGCAAGCATCCGAACCAGGACTTCCTGCAGATCGACACGACCAACATCCTGTTCATCTGCGGCGGGGCGTTCGCCGGGCTGGAAAAAGTCATCGAGAACCGCACGGAAGCCTCCGGCATCGGCTTTGGCGCGGCCGTGCGCAGCAAACAGCAGCGCAGCCTGACCGAGGTGTTCCGCGAAGTCGAACCCGAAGACCTCATCAAGTTCGGTCTGATCCCTGAACTGGTGGGCCGCATGCCCGTGGTGGCGACGCTTGCCGAACTGTCCGAAGACGCGCTGGTGCAGATCCTGACCGAGCCCAAGAACGCGCTGGTCAAGCAATACGGCAAGCTGCTGGCCATGGAGGGTGTGGACCTGGAAATCCGTCCCAACGCGCTCAAGGCGATTGCCCGCAAGGCGCTGAACCGCAAGACCGGCGCGCGCGGCCTGCGGTCCATCCTGGAACAGTCGCTCATCGACACGATGTTCGAGCTGCCCAATGCCGTCAACGTGGACAAGGTCGTGGTGGATGAAACCACGATCGACGAAAACAAGCCCCCGCTGCTGGTCTATCGTGAGGCGGCAAAAAAGGCCTGAGCGGGCCTTCTATTGCCGCTTGCGTCGCGCCCCAGGCTGACTCAGCCAGTGATTTTTTACACGCCTTCAACCTTGGCCGCCACAATGCTGTGCGGACGGGTTGAAAATCCCCGTTTCCAGCCGATATTCAACAGGTAACGAAAAGGATATCCATGTCCGGTCACATTCCCCTGCCTGCCGATCCCATCGACCTGCCGCTGTTGCCCCTGCGCGATGTGGTGGTGTTCCCCCATATGGTCATCCCCCTGTTCGTCGGCCGGCCCAAAAGCATCAAGGCGCTCGAAGCTGCCATGGAATCCGAGCGGCGCATCATGCTGGTCGCGCAAAAGGCTGCCGCCAAGGACGAACCGTCGGTTGCCGACATGTTCGAAGTGGGCTGCGTGTCCACCATCCTGCAGATGCTGAAGCTGCCTGACGGTACGGTGAAAGTCCTGGTCGAAGGGCAGCAGCGTGCGCGCGTGAAACACATCGAGGATGGTGAAAGCCATTTCTCGGCCACGGTGACGCCCGTGGCTGCCATGGCTGTGGCGGAGCAGAAGTCCAGCGAGATCGAAGCGTTGCGCCGCGCCGTGATGCAGCAGTTCGACCAGTACGTCAAGCTGAACAAGAAGATCCCGCCCGAGATACTCACCTCCATTTCCAGCATCGACGATCCGGGCCGGCTCGCCGACACCATTGCGGCGCACCTGCCGCTCAAGCTGGACAACAAGCAGGTGGTGCTGGACCTGGCGGACGTGAAGGACCGGCTGGAGAACCTGTTCGAGCAGATCGAACGCGAAGTCGACATCCTGAACGTCGACAAGAAGATCCGCGGCCGCGTGAAGCGCCAGATGGAAAAGAACCAGCGCGATTTCTACCTGAACGAGCAGGTGAAAGCCATCCAGAAGGAGCTGGGCGAGGGCGAGGAAGGCGCGGACATCGAAGAGATCGAGAAAAAGATCAAGGCGGCCCGCATGCCCAAGGATGCGCGCAAGAAGGCCGATGCCGAGCTCAAGAAGCTCAAGCTCATGTCGCCCATGTCCGCTGAAGCGACCGTGGTGCGCAACTACATTGACGTGCTCACCGGCCTGCCCTGGGCCAAGAAGACCAAGATCAAGCATGACCTGGCCAACGCCGAGGACGTGCTCAATGAAGACCACTACGGTCTGGACAAGGTCAAGGACCGGATCCTCGAATACCTCGCGGTGCAGCAGCGCGTGGACAAGGTCAAGGCGCCCATCCTGTGCCTGGTGGGGCCTCCGGGCGTGGGCAAGACTTCGCTGGGCCAATCGATCGCCAAGGCGACCGGCCGCAAGTACGTGCGCATGGCCCTGGGCGGCATGCGCGACGAAGCCGAGATCCGCGGGCATCGCCGCACCTACATCGGCGCATTGCCGGGCAAGGTGTTGCAGAGCCTGAACAAGGTGGGCACGCGCAACCCGCTGTTCCTGCTGGACGAAATCGACAAGCTGGGAACGGACTTCCGGGGCGACCCGTCCAGCGCCCTGCTGGAAGTGCTGGACCCCGAGCAGAACCACACCTTCAGCGACCACTATGTCGAAGTGGACTTCGACCTGAGCGACGTGATGTTCGTGGCGACGTCCAACTCCATGAACATTCCGCCGGCGCTGCTGGACCGCATGGAAGTCATCCGCCTGTCGGGCTACACCGAGGACGAGAAGACCAACATCGCCATGAAGTACCTGGCGCCCAAGCAGATGACCAACAACGGCGTGAAGGAGGATGAGCTTCAGATCACCGAAGAAGCCATCCGCGACATCGTGCGCTACTACACGCGTGAAGCCGGCGTGCGTTCGCTGGAGCGCGAGCTGTCCAAGATCTGCCGCAAGGTGGTCAAGGGCCTGCAGCTCAAGAAGATGACGCCGCAGGTGGTGGTGACGGCGGACAACCTCAACGACTTCCTGGGCGTTCGCAAGTTCACCTATGGCCGCGCCGAGCAGCAGAACCAGGTGGGGCAGGTCGTGGGCCTGGCCTGGACCGAAGTTGGCGGAGACCTGCTGACGATCGAGGCCGCGCTCATGCCCGGCAAGGGCGTGATCACCAGCACCGGATCGCTGGGTGATGTGATGAAGGAATCCGTGGCCGCGGCCCGCACCGTGGTGCGCAGCCGTGCGCGGGGCCTGGGCATCAAGGACGATGTGTTCGAGAAGAACGACATGCACATCCACGTACCTGACGGCGCCACGCCCAAGGACGGCCCGAGCGCGGGCATCGCCATGACGACCGCGATCGTGTCGGCGCTGACTGGCATTCCCGTTCGGGGCGATGTTGCGATGACCGGCGAAATCACGCTGCGCGGCGAAGTGACGGCCATCGGCGGCCTGAAAGAAAAATTGCTGGCCGCGCTGCGTGGCGGTATCAAGACCGTGCTGATCCCCGAAGAGAACAAGAAGGACCTCCAGGAGATCCCCGACAACGTGAAGAGCGGGCTGGAGATCGTGCCTGTGAAGTGGATCGACAAGGTGCTGGAAGTCGCCCTGGAGCGCCTGCCCACGCCGCTGCCTGAAGAAGAGTCCGTGGCTGCGGCGCCGATGGCCAAGGCGCCCGATGCGCCGGCATCCATCAAACATTGAGGATGCTTGCGAAAGGTCGAAAAATTACGCTATAATTTCAGTCTCGACGCGGGAATAGCTCAGTTGGTAGAGCGCAACCTTGCCAAGGTTGAGGTCGAGAGTTCGAGACTCTTTTCCCGCTCCAGATTTTTCCAAAAGGGAAGCTACGGCTTCCCTTTTTTGTCGGTGAAATCCGAAAGGTGCTTGCCGAAAGGATTTGGCGCGATAGCAAAGCGGTTATGCCCCGGATTGCAAATCCGGTTAGACCAGTTCGACTCTGGTTCGCGCCTCCAGATCACAGCCCCGTCAACCCCGTTGCCGGGGCTGTTTTGTTTGACAATAGACCGGCAGCCCGGATGGTGAAATGGGTAGACACAGCGGACTTAAAATCCGCCGCTTGCTGAATAGGCGGCGTACCGGTTCGAGCCCGGTTCCGGGCACCAGATGAAAGCAGGCCATGACACGCTACAACGCACCGTTTGAAATTCACGTCCATGGCGACGTTCCGTTGCGCGCAGACGTGACCTTCAGCCAGATCCAGGACGCACTGAAGCCGTTGTGGAAATATGCGGGCGCCAAATCGCTGGCCGATGGGGCCCACAGCAGCTACGAGGAAGAGCCCGGCATCAAGTTCGATGCCCACCAGCACCTGCTGCAGATGTGCTGGACGGTGGCCGGCGACGAGGACTTCCGCCAGTCGCTCGACGAGATGTGCATGAGCCTCAATGAACTTGCGCAGGAAGGCGCCGCCATCGAGGTTACCTTCTACGACGCCGAGTTCGACGAGGAAGAGGAAGCCCCCGACGCCGAATCGCGCGACGATTTCGTGATGCTCTTCGTGGGGCCGACCCCTGCAGCCATCATGCAGGTGCAACGCGACCTGCTCGTGCAGGATGTGGTGAACATGATGGAGCGCCACTTCGACGGCTCCGAACTTGGCGGCGTCGTGGCCGAGATCGACAAGCTGTTCAACCAGCGCTTCGATGCGCTGGTGAATTCGCTGGAGATCGGCCGCCCCCCGCGGGGTTCTGGCGGCTCCGGCGGCGCAGGTCACGGTGGCGGACGCCGGCCGCGACATCTGCACTGACACGCTGCTCGGCTATGCTGTGCTCCGCTTCAGGAGACAGACATGGCCCTTTTTCCGCAGGATGCCCTTCGCCCCGGCGTGCGCAAGCGCGAGGTGTTCGGATGGGCCATGTACGACTTTGCGAACTCGGGCTACACGACCGTCGTGATCACCGCGGTGTTCGCCGCGTATTTCGTCGGGGGCATCGCGCAAAAGGCTGAATGGGCCACCTTTGCCTGGACGGCCGCGCTCAGCGTGTCGTATGCCATCGTCATGCTGACCATGCCCAGCATCGGCGCCTACGCAGACCTGCGGGCTGCCAAGAAGCGCCTGTTGATGCTGGTCACCGCGGGCTGCGTGGCGGCGACGGCCGCACTGGCGCTGGCTGGCCCGGGCAGCGTGGCGCTGGCCATTGTTCTGATCATTGTTTCCAACACCTTCTACAGCTGGGGCGAGTCGCTGACGGCGGCGTTCCTGCCGGAACTGGCGCGTACTGAATCGCTGGGCAAGGTCAGCGGATGGGGTTGGGGCTTTGGTTATTTCGGCGGGATGCTGGCGCTGGGTGTGTGTCTGGGCTATGTGATCTGGGCTCAGGGCCAGGGCATCAGTGCTGACCGGTTCGTGCCGGTGACCATGTTGGTCACGGCCGCCATCTACGGCGCGGCTTCCCTGGTGACGTTCCGGCTGTTGCGCGAGCGGGCCGTGCCCAATCCGGCGGCGCTGCAACACAGTGGCCTGCGGGCCTCGCTGCTGCAACTGCGCACTACGTTTGCGCAGGCGCGAAACTACCGTGACTTCATGTGGCTGCTGGCCTGCGCCGTGTTCTACCAGGGGGGCGTGGCGGTGGCCATCGCGCTGGCGGCTATTTATGCCGAGCAGGTGATCGGCTTCAAGCCGCAGGAAACCATGGTGTTGATTTTCGTGCTCAATCTGGCGGCCGCCGGGGGCGCGCTGGCCTGGGGCTATTTCCAGGACCGTGTGGGGCACAAGTTGGCCCTGGGTGTCACGCTCGTGGGCTGGATCGCCACCTGCGTGATCGCCGCCATCACCACGACCAAGGGCGGGTTCTGGTACGCCGCGGCCATTGCCGGGCTGTGCATGGGTTCCAGCCAGTCGGCCGGGCGCGCCATGGCGGGCATGTTTGCGCCCCAGCGCCAGCTGGGGGAGTTTTACGGCCTGTGGACGTTCGCCATCCGGCTGGCCAGCATCGTGGGGCCGCTGACCTATGGCGCCATCACCTGGGCCACGGGGGGCAACCAGCGCACGGCCATTTTGTCCACGGCGCTGCTGTTCGTCGTGGGGCTTGCGCTGTTGATGAAGGTGGACGTCCAGCGTGGCCGTGCCGCGGCGCTGGCGGCAGACGCTCAGGCGTCTGCCTGAAGGTCCAGCCAGCGCGCTGCCGCCCGGTGCAGGGTGGCCGCGTCAGCGGTGCTGCGCAAGGTCAGGCGCCCCCTTTCACGCGCTGCCAGCAAGCCGTTGTGCGAGAGCAGGTTGCGCGTCTGCCGCGCCACGGGGTCACCGGTATCCAGCATGTGCACATGCGGCCCCACCAGGCGGCGCAGCACCTGCGCCGCAAAGGGATAGTGCGTGCAGCCCAGAACCAGCGTGTCGATCTGTCCCGGTTCCGTTCCAAATGGGCCGAGTGCCGCGGTGTATTGCTGGCACAGCGTCTGGATGCGCGGGGCGTCATCCTGTTCAATCGCGTCCGCCAGGCCATCGCATGGCTGCAGGGCAAAGTGGGTTCGCTCCCCCAGGGAATCGGCCAGCGTACGCAGCCGGTCGCTGGCCAGCGTGCCGCGCGTGGCCATCACGCCGACGCGTCCGGTGCGGGTGAGGGCTGCGGCCGGCTTGAGGGCTGGCTCGACACCCACGATGGGGAGCAGGGGCCACGCGGATCGCAGCAGGGCAATGGCCGACGCGGTGGCGGTGTTGCAGGCGACGACCAAAGCCTTCACGCCGTAGGCATCTTGCAACTGCTGCGACACGGACAGCGAGCGGTCGGCCACGAAGGCATCGCCACGCTCGCCATACGGCGCGTACGCGCCATCCGCCATGTAGACGAAGTCTTCGCCGGGCAATGCCGCGCGCAAGGCGCGCAGCACGCTCAGTCCGCCGACGCCGCTGTCAAAGACGCCGACGGGTGCGTCCTGGTTCAAGCCGCGGCGACGGGAATATTCTTGAATTCGCCTGTGGCGATGCGCTTTTGCCATTCGGCCGGGCCCGTGATGTGGGCGCTGGTGCCGCCGGCGTCCACGGCCACTGTCACGGGCATGTCCACCACGTCGAACTCGTAGATCGCTTCCATGCCCAGGTCCGCAAAGCCCAGGACCCTGGCAGCCTTGATCGCCTTGGACACGAGATAGGCCGCGCCGCCCACGGCCATGAGGTACGCGCTCTTGTGCTTCTTGATCGCTTCGATGGCGACCGGGCCTCGCTCGGACTTGCCGACCATGGCGATCAGTCCGGTTTCGGCCAGCATCATTTCGGTAAAGCCGTCCATGCGCGTGGCGGTGGTCGGGCCGGCGGGGCCCACGACCTCATCGCGCACCGGATCGACCGGGCCGACGTAGTAGATCACGCGGTTGGTGAAGTCCACGGGCAGCTTCTCGCCCTTGGCCAGCATGTCCTTGATGCGCTTGTGCGCGGCGTCGCGGCCGGTCAGCATCTTGCCGTTCAGCAGCAGCGTGTCGCCGGGCTTCCAGCTTGCGACTTCTTCCCTGGTCAGCGTGTTCAGGTCGACGCGCCTACTCTTCTGGGTGTCGGGCGTCCACTGCACGTTGGGCCACAGGTCCAGCGACGGCGCGTCCAGGTACACGGGGCCCGAGCCGTCCATGACGAAGTGCGCATGGCGGGTCGCGGCGCAGTTGGGGATCATGGCCACGGGCTTGCTCGCGGCGTGGGTCGGATACATCTTGATCTTGACGTCCAGCACCGTGGTCAGGCCGCCCAGGCCCTGCGCGCCGATGCCCAGGGCGTTGACCTTCTCGTACAGCTCCAGGCGCAGTTCCTCGACCTGGCTGAGCTTTTCGCCGCGGCCGGCCTTGGCCTGCAGCTCGTACATGTCCAGGTCGTCCATCAGGCTTTCCTTGGCCATGAGCACGGCCTTTTCGGCCGTGCCGCCGATGCCGATGCCCAGCATGCCAGGCGGGCACCAGCCGGCGCCCATGGTGGGCACGGTCTTGAGCACCCAGTCCACCACGCTGTCGCCGGGGTTGAGCATGATCATCTTGCTCTTGTTTTCGCTGCCGCCGCCCTTGGCCGCAACGGTGATGTCTACCGTGTTGCCCGGCACGATCTCGGTGAAGATGACCGCGGGCGTGTTGTCCTTGGTGTTCTTGCGGGCGAACTGCGGGTCGGCCACGACGCTGGCGCGCAGCGTGTTGTCCGGGTGGTTGTAGCCGCGGCGCACGCCTTCGTTGATGGCGTCGTCCAGGCTGCCGGTAAAGCCTTCCCAGCGCACGTCCATGCCCACCTTGAGGAACACGTTGACGATGCCTGTGTCCTGGCAGATGGGACGCTGGCCGGTCGCGCTCATGCGGCTGTTGGTCAGGATCTGCGCGATCGCGTCTTTTGCCGCCGGCGACTGCTCGCGCTGGTAGGCGCGGGCCAGGTGGGCGATGTAGTCGGCGGGGTGGTAGTAGCTGATGTACTGCAGGGCGGCGGCGATCGATTCGATCAGGTCTGCTTGTTTGATGGTCGTGGTCATGGTAGGGCGGGGAGTTCTGCTACGGTACGGGGCAACCCTGTATTTTGACAGGTCACCTGACACGGGACGGACACGCCATGAACACCCGCATTGAACGCGATACCTTCGGCCCCATCGAGGTTCCTTCAGAGCGCCTGTGGGGTGCGCAGACGCAGCGCTCGCTGCTGAACTTCGACATCTCTGGCGAACGGCAGCCACGCGAGATCATCCGCGCGCTGGCGCAGGTCAAGCGGGCGTCGGCGGTCGTGAACCAGGCGCTGGGTCTGATGGATGCGACCAAGGCCAACGCCATCGTCGCCGCGGCGGACGAGGTGATTGCCGGCCAGCACGAAACGGAGTTTCCGCTCGTGGTGTGGCAGACCGGCTCTGGCACGCAGACCAACATGAACGTGAACGAAGTGCTGGCCAACCGCGCGAGCGAACTGCTGGGCGGCGAGCGGGGCGAGGGCCGCAAGGTCCACCCCAATGACGATGTGAACAAGAGCCAGTCCAGCAACGACGTGTTCCCCACCGCCATGCATGTGGCGGCCGTCGATTCCATCACGCACCGCCTGTTGCCAGGCATCGACAGACTTCGCGCCACGCTGGCGGCCAAGGCGTTGGAGTTCGACGCCATCGTCAAGATCGGCCGTACGCACCTGCAGGACGCCACGCCGCTGACGCTGGGGCAGGAGTTTTCGGGCTACGCGGCCCAGCTCGCGCATGGCGAGGCGCACGTGCGCGCCGCATTGCCGCACCTGTGCGAGCTGGCGCTGGGCGGCACGGCGGTGGGCACGGGGCTGAACGCACCCAAAGGTTATGCTGTGGCCGTGGCGGCCGAGCTGGCCCGGTTGACGGGCCTGCCGTTCGTCACCGCGCCCAACAAGTTCGAGGCCATGGCCAGCGTGGACGCACTGGTGAATGCCCATGGCGCGCTCAAGACCCTGGCGGCCAGCCTGACCAAGATTGCCAATGACGTGCGCTGGCTGGCCAGCGGACCGCGCAGCGGCATCGGTGAGCTGAGCATCCCGGAAAACGAGCCCGGCTCATCCATCATGCCGGGCAAAGTCAACCCCACGCAGAGCGAGGCGCTGACCATGCTGGCCGCGCAGGTGATGGGCAACGACGTGGCCATCAACATCGGCGGTGCGTCGGGCAATTTCGAGCTCAACGTGTTCCGGCCCATGGTGGCGCACAACTTCCTGCAGAGCGTTCGCCTGCTGGCCGACGGCATGGTGAGCTTCAATGACCATTGCGCAGTGGGCATCACGCCCAACCGCGAGCGCATCGCCGAGCTGGTGGAACGTTCGCTGATGCTGGTGACGGCGCTGAACCCGCACATCGGCTATGACAAGGCCGCGGCCATCGCCAAGAAGGCGCACAAGGAGGGCACCAGCCTGCGCGAGGCGGCCGTCGCCACGGGCTATGTGACAGCCGAACAGTTCGACCAGTGGGTGCGTGCCGATCAGATGACCGGCTGAGGGGCCTTCGACTCAGTGCTTGGCCGGCCCCGACATCAGCTTGTCGGTGTAGGCAATGGCGATGGCTGACAGCAGGAAGGTGATGTGGATGGCCGTCTGCGCGATCAGCACGCGGTCCGAATAGTTGTCGGCATTGATGAAGGTCTTGAGCAGGTGGATGGAGCTGATGCCGATGATGGCGGTGGCCAGCTTGACCTTGAGCACCGACGCGTTCACGTGGCTCAGCCATTCGGGCTGGTCGCGGTGGCCTTCAAGGTTCATGCGGCTCACGAAGGTTTCGTAGCCGCCCACGATCACCATGATGAGCAGGTTGGAGATCATCACCACGTCGATCAGCGCCAGCACCACGAGCATGATCACCGTTTCGTTCAGCGAGGTGATGGGGGCTGTAGTCTTGTAGCCGATGCTGGTGACCAGGGCCTGCAGTGCGGTCTGGCTGCCGAAGGCGGCCGCGATCAGGTGCTCCAGTTCGACCAGGAAGTGCACCACGTACACCGCCTGCGCGGCGATCAGGCCCAGGTACAGCGGCAACTGCAGCCAGCGGCTGGCAAAGATCAGGTTGGGCAGGGGGCGCAACGGGGACGTCTTCTTGATGGTCGGGTCAACGGGGGCGGTCATGCTGGGGCACTGGGGTAACTACGGTGCTAAGGATTGTAGGTGGACCGTGTGACAGGGCGCTGCTGGAGTAAATTTGTAAGGATTGCGCCAGTCAGTGGCCTGTAAGTGCCAGCGCTGACATTACCGCCCAATTCCTGCCGCGAATAACCGTCAACCTGAGGAGACAAACTCATGAGTGCCATCGAGTCGGTGCTGGTCGAAAACCGTGTCTTTCCGCCGTCGCAGGCGTCCACGCAGGGCGCCCGCATTTCCGGCATGGACGCCTACAACGCGCTGTGCAACGAGGCGGCCGCCGACCTCGAAGGCTTCTGGGCCCGCCTGGCCCGGGACAACGTCGTATGGACGAAGCCGTTCACGAAGACGCTCAATGAGTCCGATGCGCCGTTCTACAAGTGGTTCGAGGACGGCGAACTCAACGCCAGCGCCAACTGCCTGGACAAGCACATCGGCACGCCGGTCGAAAACAAGACCGCCATCGTGTTTGAAGCCGACGATGGTGCAGTGACCACGGTGACCTACAAGGAGCTGCTGGCCCGAGTCAGCCAGTTCGCCAACGCGCTGAAAGCCCAGGGCATCAAGAAGGGCGACCGCGTGATCGTCTACATGCCGATGACGGTCGAAGGCGTGATCGCCATGCAGGCCTGCGCACGTATCGGCGCCACGCACAGCGTGGTGTTCGGCGGTTTCAGCGCCAAGGCCCTGCAGGAACGCATCATCGACGCGGGCGCAGTGGCCGTGATCACGGCCAACTACCAGATGCGCGGCGGCAAGGAACTGCCGCTGAAGAGCATCGTGGACGACGGCATCGCCATGGGCGGCTGCGACACGCTCAGGACCGTCCTGGTGTTCATGCGCACGCCGACCGCCTGCAACATGGTGGCGGGCCGCGACAAGACCTTTGACGACGTGCTCAAGGGCCAGCGCACCGAATGCGCGCCCGAACCCGTCAACGCCGAGCATCCGCTGTTCATCCTCTACACGTCCGGCTCCACCGGCAAGCCCAAGGGTGTGCAGCACTCCACGGGCGGTTACCTGCTGTGGGCCAAGCTCACGATGGACTGGACCTTCGACCTGAAGCCGTCCGACGTGTTCTGGTGCACGGCCGACATCGGCTGGATCACCGGACACACCTATGTGGCTTATGGCCCGCTCGCGGCAGGCGGCACGCAGGTCATCTTTGAAGGCGTTCCCACGTTCCCGCATGCGGGCCGCTTCTGGCAGATGATCGAGAAGCACAAGGTCACGGTGTTCTACACGGCGCCTACGGCGATCCGTTCGCTCATCAAGGCGGCGGAAACCGACGAGAAGGTCCACCCCAAGAACTGGGACCTGTCCACGCTGCGCATCCTGGGTTCGGTGGGCGAGCCGATCAACCCCGAGGCCTGGATGTGGTACTACCGCCATGTGGGCGGCGAACGCTGCCCCATCGTGGATACGTTCTGGCAGACCGAAACCGGCGGCCACATGATCACGCCGCTGCCGGGCGCCACGCCGCTGGTGCCGGGCTCGTGCACATTGCCGCTGCCGGGCATCATGGCCGCGATCGTGGACGAGACGGGCAAGGACATTCCCAACGGCTCGGGCGGCATGCTGGTGGTCAAGCGGCCCTGGCCGTCCATGATCCGCACGATCTGGGGCGACCCCGAGCGGTTCAAGAAAAGCTACTTTCCCGAAGAAATGGGCGGCACGCTGTACCTGGCGGGCGATGGCGCGGTGCGCTCGGCCGACCGTGGCTATTTCCGCATCACAGGCCGTATCGACGACGTGCTGAACGTGTCGGGCCACCGCCTGGGCACCATGGAAATCGAATCGGCCCTGGTGGCCAAGACCGACCTGGTGGCCGAAGCCGCCGTCGTGGGCCGCCCCGACGACCTGACGGGCGAGGCCATCTGCGCCTTCGTCGTGCTCAAACGCTCGCGCCCGACAGGTGAAGAAGCCAAGCAGATCGCCACCGAGCTGCGCAACTGGGTCGCCAAGGAAATTGGCCCCATTGCCAAGCCCAAGGACATCCGCTTTGGCGACAACCTGCCCAAGACGCGCAGCGGCAAGATCATGCGCCGCCTGCTGCGCAGCTTGGCCAAGGGCGAAGCCATCACGCAGGACACCAGCACGCTGGAGAACCCCGCCATCCTCGACCAGCTCGCCGAAAAACTTTGAGCACCACGCACTCGTAGAAAAGCCCGCGAAAGCGGGCTTTTCTGTTCCAGTGCCACCGTGGATCCGGCTCCGCCGGTCCACTGGTGGCGCCCCCTGGGGGGAGGCGGCCGCAGGCCGCTTCGGGGGGGGCTTATTTAATCGTCAGCACCCACGCGGCCAGCTTCTTGGCCTCTGCGTCATTGACCTGGGCGTTCGCGGGCATGGGCACGGGGCCCCACACGCCGGAGCCACCCTTGACGATCTTGGCGGCCAGCTTGTCGACGGCGGCCTTGTCGCCGGCGTATTTGGCAGCCACGTCCTTGTAGGATGGGCCGACCAGTTTCTTGTCCACGGCATGGCAGGCCATGCAGTTCTTGGCGGTGGCCAGTGCCTGGTCGGCAAAGGCGGGGGCAGTCGCGGTCAGGGCAACAGCCATGGCAAACAGGGCACGTTTCATTGGTTTCCTCGTGGGTTGGGTTACATTCCTTCAACGCAATTGTAGTGACCGGGGTTGACCTGCCTTTGTCGTTTGGGTAAAGCAGGTAAGCAGCCGGTTCATGGAGTAAATAGGTATGTATTTCCTGTTGATCGGTCTTGCACTGCTGGCCATGAAGTTTCTGGAAATTGGCCCTGTGGCGGGCTGGGCCTGGTGGGTGGTGCTGTCGCCGTTCGGCATGGCCGTGGTCTGGTGGTGGTGGGCTGATTCATCCGGGTACACCAAGAAGAAAACCATGGAGCGCGAGAATGCCCGCAAGCAGGAACGCATCGACAGGAACCGCGAGCAGTTGGGCCTGGGCACCGGTCCCAAGAAGAAGCGCTGACACCGCTGCACAAAGACAAAGAGCCCCGCACTGCGGGGCTCTTTGCTTTGGGTTGGCGCAGGTCAGTAGTTGTCCAGCACCGCGCCCTTGCTGGCGCTGGCGGCATTGAATGCAAACTTGGCCTGCACGCCGCGCGTGTAGCGCGGCTGCGGGGCCTTCCAGCCTTCGCGGCGTTTGGCCAGCTCGGCCTCGGGCACGTTCAGCTCCAGCACCAGCTTGTGGGCGTCGATGGTGATGGAGTCGCCCTCGTTCACGAAAGCGATCGTGCCTCCCGCCGCTGCCTCGGGTGCCACGTGACCCACGACCATGCCCCAGGTGCCGCCCGAGAAGCGGCCGTCGGTGATCAGGCCCACGCTCTCGCCCAGGCCGGCGCCGATCAGCGCGCCCGTGGGGGCCAGCATTTCGGGCATGCCGGGGCCGCCTTTGGGGCCCAGGTAGCGCAGCACCATCACGTCTCCAGCCTTGATCTTGCCGTCCAGGATGGCTTGCAGCGCCGACTGCTCGTCGTCGAACACACGGGCCGGGCCGGTGATGACGGGGTTCTTCAGCCCCGTGATCTTGGCGACCGCGCCCTCGGGTGACAGGTTGCCCTTGAGGATGGCCAGGTGGCCCTGCTCATACATCGGGTTGCTGATGGGGCGGATCACGTCCTGGTCGGCGCGCAGCGCGGGCACGTCGGCCAGCGTTTGCGCAATGGTCTTGCCCGTGATGGTCATGCAGTCGCCGTGCAGCAGGCCCGCATCCAGCAGCACCTTCATCACCGCCGGAATGCCGCCGGCCTGGTGCAGGTCCACCGCCAGGTACTTGCCCGACGGCTTCAGGTCGCAGATAACCGGCGTCTTCTTGCGGATGCGCTCGAAGTCGTCGATGCTCCATTCGACGCCGGCCGTGTGCGCGATCGCCAGGAAGTGCAGCACTGCGTTGGTGGAGCCGCCCGTGGCCATGATGACCGCCACGGCGTTCTCGATGGCCTTCTTGGTCACGATGTCGCGCGGCTTGATGTCCTTCCTGATGGCCTCGATCAGCACCTTGGCGGATTCTTTCGCCGAGTTCATTTTCTCGTCGTGGGGGTTGGCCATGGTGGACGAGTAGGGCAGGCTGATGCCCAGCGCCTCGAAGGCAGACGACATGGTGTTGGCGGTGTACATGCCGCCGCATGAGCCCGAGCCGGGGATGGCGCGCATCTCGATCTCGCGCAGGTCGGCATCGCTCAGGTTGCCGGCGGCGTTCTGGCCCACGGCCTCGAACACGCTCACGATGTTCAGGTCCTGGCCCTTCCACTTGCCGGGCAGGATGGTGCCGCCGTACACGTAGATGGCGGGCACATTCGCGCGCAGCATGCCCATCAGGCCGCCGGGCATATTCTTGTCGCAGCCGCCCACCACCAGCACGCCGTCCATCCACTGGCCGCCCACGCAGGTTTCGATGCAGTCGCTGATGACCTCGCGGCTGACCAGGCTGTACTTCATGCCCTCGGTGCCCATGGCCATGCCGTCCGAAATGGTGGGCGTGCCGAACACCTGGGCGTTGCCGCCGGCTTCTTCGATGCCGGCGATGGCCGCGTCGGCCAGCTTCTGCAGGCCGCTGTTGCAGGGGGTGATGGTGCTGTGGCCGTTGGCAACGCCGACCATGGGCTTCTTGAAGTCTCCTTCCTGGTAGCCCATGGCATAGAACATGGACCGGTTGGGCGCGCGGGACTTGCCCTCGGTGATGTTCTTGCTGCGCGAATTGATCTGGATCGGTTTGGTGTCCATTGGCTGTCTCGTCGTGGGTTGAATGCAGCGCAGAGTATGCGCCGGGGTCCACGGCGGGTCCAATCTATTTGTAGCGATCAATTAATATGCAGGGGATATGAATGATGCACTGATCGAATTGCGCCTGTGGCGACAGTTCGTGGCCGTGGCCGAGGAGCTGCACTTCGGCCATGCGGCGCGGCGCCTGCACATGACGCAGCCGCCGCTGACACAGGCCATTGCGCTCCTGGAGCGCCACCTGGACGTGCGCCTGTTCGACCGCACCAAGCGCAGTGTGGCCCTGACGGCGGCGGGCGCCGCGCTGCTGCCCGAGGCGCGTGACCTGCTCGCACGTGCCCAGGCGCTGCCGCAGCACGCGCGGGCCGCGGCAGCGGGCGAGGTGGGCCGGCTGCGGCTGGCCTTCGTGTCCACGGTGGGTTTCGCGCAACTACCGCAATGGGTGAGGGCGTTTCGCGAGCACAGTCCCGGCGTCGCGCTGGAGCTGATCGAGGCAACCGGCGACGTGCAACTGCAATCGCTTGCGCGCGGCGAGGTCGACGCGGGCTTCATGCTGCATTCGCCCGGCTTTGCGCCACCCCAGCTGCGGCACATGCTGATCGCGCGCGAACCGCTGGTGCTGGCGCTGGCCGATCATCATCCGCTGGCGGCAGCGGCGTCGCTGCCGCTGGCCCGTGTGATGGCCGAGCCGCTCGTGATCTTTCCGCGGCGCATCGTGCCTTCGCTGCACGACGCTGTCTTTGGCCTGTACCACGCGGCGGGCCGTTCGCCCCACATCGCGCAGGAAGCCATCCAGATGCAGACCATCGTCAACCTGGTGTCCGCCGGGCTGGGCGTCGCCTGGGTCCCCGACAGCGTGCGCCAGTTTCAGCGGCCGGGGGTGGTGTACCGGCGCATCGCCGGGCCGCGCGGCAAGGCTGTGCCAGCCTGCGAGACCAGCCTGGTCTGGGACGCAAGCCGCGAGCATCCGGTGCTGCAGCGTTTTGCGGGTTTCGTGCGCGGGCAACTGGCGGGTGCGTAGCCGGCCGAAGGCTTCCATCGTGGTCGGTTGGCCGCCGCCGAGCGGTGGGGTCCGTCCTCCCGGTCATGCACAATCGCCGCCATGCTGATGTACCCCAAGATCGATCCCGTGGCCCTGCAACTGGGGCCGCTGGCCATCCACTGGTATGGCCTGACCTACCTGGCCGCGTTCGGGCTGTTCATGTTCCTGGGGCTGCGCCGCCTTCGGCACGAGCCGTTCGCGTCCATCACCGGGCCGGGGGCCTGGAGTAAAAAGGATGTGGAAGACATCCTGTTCCTGGGGGTGCTAGGCGTGGTGGCGGGCGGCCGGCTGGGCTACTGCCTGTTCTACAAGCCGGGCTACTACCTGTCGCACCCGCTGGAAATCTTTTTCATCTGGCAGGGCGGCATGAGCTTTCATGGCGGCATGCTGGGCGTGATCGCATCGCAGTGGTGGTTTGCGCGGTCGCGCCAGCGGCCGTTCTGGCAGGTCATGGACTTCGTCGCGCCCTGTGTGCCGACGGGGCTGGCGGCGGGGCGCGTAGGGAACTTCATCAACGGTGAACTCTGGGGCCGCTTCAGCGACCCGGCGCTGCCCTGGGGCATGGTGTTCCCGCAAAGCGGCTCCATGCTGCCGCGCCATCCGTCGCAGGTGTACCAGTTCCTGCTCGAAGGGTTGCTGCTGTTCGTGCTGCTGTGGCTGTACGCGCGCAAGCCGCGCCGCACGGGGCAGGTGGCGGCGGCGTTCCTGTTTGGCTACGGAGTGTTCCGCTTCGTTGCGGAGTTCTTCCGCGAGCCCGACAACTTCCTGGGCCTGCTGGCGCTGAACATGAGCATGGGCCAGTGGCTGTGCGTACCCATGATCGTGGGGGGCGCGGGGCTGTGGGTGTGGTTCGGCCGCCAGCCGGCGCCGCCCGTCCGCGTCACCCGCTAGGTAGTTTCCATAGGTAAATTTCCCGCACAGGCGGGTTGGTACTGGTGATAATTATGCGTAATTACAGAAAATTACGCGTTCGTCACCCATGCGCCTGATCCAGAACTCACTGCACGATGAAGTTGCCGCCGCGCTGCGTGACCGCATTTTTTCGGGCGAATTCGGCCCTGGCGCGTTCCTGGACGAAGTGCAGCTGGCCGACGACATGAAGATCTCGCGCACGCCGCTGCGCGAGGCGCTGAAGGTGCTGACGGCCGAGGGGCTGGTGCGCCACGAGCCGCGCCGCGGCTGTTTCGTGAACGAGGTGACCGAGCAGGACCTGGACGAGATCTTCCCCGTGATCGCGTTGCTTGAAGGGCGTTGCGCGTTCGAAGCCGCCCGCAACGCGACCGACGCCGACCTGCAGGCACTGGAGGCACTGCACGACCGCCTGGGCAAACACGCCCGTGCCAAGCGCATCAACGACTACTACGACGCCAACTTCGCCATCCACGAGGCCATCATCACGCTGGCCAACAACCGCTGGCTGGCCAGCGTGATCGGCGACCTGCGCAAGATCGTCAAGCTCGCCCGGCTGCAGCAGCTGCACGCGCCGGGCCGGCTGGAGCAGAGCCTGTCCGAGCACCTGGCGGTGTTCGCCGCGCTGAAGGCCCGCGACGCCGAGGGCGCCGAGGCCGCCATGCGCACCCACCTCACGCGCCAGCGCGTGGCCCTGCGCGAAGTCGCGCGCAACCAGAAGTCGAGGCTCGCATGAACACCCCCGCGTGGATCCACCGCAGCGTTTCCATGCTGATGCCCGAGCCGGCAACTGGCGGCCCGAGGTCCACGCGCGAACGCCTGCGCGCCACGCTGCGCAAGAAGGAAGAGGCGCTGTCGCCTCGCGTGCTGCGCCGCACGCTGGATGAGCTGCGCGCCATCGTGGACCCTGCGGTCAGCGAGGTGGAAGGCGGGCGGCGTGCGCAGGGAGTGGCGCGCTGGTATGCCCAGGCCACGCCCGATCAGCGGCGCGACATGTGGCTGCTGATGAGCGAGCAGTTCACGGCCGATCCCGAAAAGGCGCGCAAGGCCCAGGCGCAGTACGCTGCGGCGGTTGGCACACCCGATGAGGCGGCGGCCGAAGTGCTGTTCCGCCGCGCCACCGTGTCGCCTCGCCGGCGGCTGCTGCAACGCTTCAGCGTCAACCCCGACGGCATCCGGTTCCTGGTGGACATGCGGGCCGAGCTGCAGCCGCACCTGAAAGGCGACAAGCGGCTGCTCGCGCTGGACGTGGAGATGGAGTACATGTTCTCCACCTGGTTCGACGTGGGCTTTCTGGACCTGCGCCGCATCAGCTGGGATTCACCTGCATCGCTGATCGAAAAGCTCATCAAGTACGAGGCGGTGCACGACATCCGCAGCTGGGCCGACATGAAGAACCGGCTGGACAGCGACCGGCGCTGCTACGGCTTTTTTCACCCGCGCCTGCCGGACGAGCCGCTGATCTTCGTGGAGGTGGCGCTGATCGACGACATCGCGGGCAGCATCACGCCGCTGCTGGACGAGTCCGCCGCCCCGGCCGATCTGAAGAAGGCCACGACGGCGATCTTCTATTCGATCAGCAACACGCAGACCGGCTTGCGGGGCGTGAGCTTTGGCGATTCGCTGATCAAGGTGGTGGTGGACACGCTCAAGCAGGAGTTCCCGCGGCTGAAGACTTTTGCCACGCTGTCACCCATTCCTGGCTTGCGCCCCTGGCTTGCCAAAAATGCGCCGCCCGAGCTGGTCGCCGCATGGGACAACGTGGCGCAGCTTGAAGAAAAATCGCCCGAGCGCCAGGCCCTCATGGGCTGGGCTGCGCGCTACCTGGGCAAGGAATGGCGCGAAGGAAAGCCGCTGGATGCGGTGGCGCGCTTTCACCTGGGTAACGGCGCGCGCGTCGAGCGGTTGAACTGGTATGGCGATCCGTCGCCCAAGGGCCTGAAGCAGTCTTATGGCCTCATGGTGAACTATTTGTATGACCTGAAACGCCTGGACCGGCACCGCGCGCAGCTTGCGCAGGGGCAAGTCCCGATTTCAGGCGCCATCGAGGACCTGTATCTTTGAAGCGTTGAATCCGTTCGTTCACAACCACAAGCAGGAGACAAAACCATGAGTTCAAGCAGCCTTTCAAGGCGTGATGTATTGCGCGCGGCCACCGCCGCCAGCGCCGCTTTGGGCTTCGGCCCGCTGGCCATGGCGCAGGGACGCTGGCCGGCCAAGCCGGTCAACATGGTCGTGCCGTTCGCGGCCGGTGGCGGCACCGACGCGTTCGGGCGGCCGCTGTCGGCGCAGTTTGCCAAGAACACGGGGCAGAACCTGGTGATCGAAAACCGCGGCGGCGCGGGTGGCACGCTGGGCGCGACCATCGCGTCCAAAGCGGCGGCGGACGGCTACAACCTGTTCATGGGCGCAGTGCACCACACGATCGCGCCGTCCATGTACAAGAAGCTGGACTACGACCTCGAGAAAGACTTCGTGCCCCTGGTGCTGGCCGCCAGCGTGCCGCAGGTCGTGGTGGTCAACCCCAAGAACATCACCACGCCCGATTTCAAGTCGTTCCTGGAGCTGGTCAAGAAAAGCCCGGGCCGTTTTAACTACGGATCGGCCGGCGCGGGCACCTCGCATCATCTGGCCGGCGAGCTGTTCAAGCAGCAGACCAAAACCTTCATCACGCACATTCCGTACACCGGCGCGGGCCCGGCGCTGCGTGACCTGGTGGGCGGGCAGGTGGACATGATGTTCGACGGCCTGGGCTCCAGCGCCGCGCACATCAAGGGCGGCCGCATCAAGGCGCTGATGGTGTCGGGCGGCAAGCGCAACCCTTCGTTGCCGGACGTGCCCTGCGCGGCTGAAGTGGGCCTGCCCGACTACACCGTCACCACCTGGTACGGCCTGTGGGCACCCAAGGGCACTGCCGCCGACATGCAGGGCCGCATCGTCGAGGAAATGCGCAAGGCCATCGGGTCGGACGAACTCAAGGCCGTGTGGGCGAGCCAGGGGGCCGAGTTTCCCAACCTGTCGCAGCAGCAGTTCGGCAGCTTCATCAACGCCGAAATCAGGCGCTGGGCCGCGGTGGTCAAGACGGCCGGCATCACGCCCGATTGAACGGGCTGGCGAAAGAGCGCATGACGGGACACGTCCGCGTTGAAGACCTGGATGGCATCGCGGCCGTCACCCTCAGCCACCGCGGCAAGCTCAACGCCATGTCGCGCGCGATGTGGCGCGAGCTGCGCCGCGTATTCACCGCATTGCACGCGGGCAATGCCCGCTGCGTGATCGTGCGCGGGGAGGGCGGCGCGTTCTGCGCTGGCGGCGACATCTCTGAATACCCGGCTTTCCGCTTTGAGGAAGCGTCGCTGCGCGCCTTTCACGAGGACGATGTGTGGGGCGGCCTGCAGGCCGTGCTCGACTGCGACGTACCCGTCATCGCGCAGATCGAAGGCGCCTGCATGGGCGCGGGCATGGAGATTGCCAGTGCCTGCGACATCCGCATTGCGGGCGAATCGGCGCGCTTCGGTGCACCGATCGCGCGCCTGGGCTTTCCCATGGCGCCGCGCGAGGCGCAGCTGGTCGCGCGGGCTGCAGGCGAACTGACCGCGCGCGAAATGCTGCTGGAGGCGGCTGCCCTGGGCGCGGCCGAGATGAAGCAGCGTGGTTTTTTGAGCCGCGTGGTGCCCGATGCCGACGTCGCCGCGCAGGCGCTGCACAGCGCCCGCCGCGTTGCCGCGCTCGCGCCGCAGGCCGCGCGGCTGAACAAGCAGACCCTGCGCAGCCTGGGCGGTGCGCAGGGGCACAATCACGCGGCTTACGGCTACGCCGACTCCGCCGAACACCGCGAAGGCATCAGTGCCTTCCTTGAAAAACGACAACCTGTTTTCTGACTGCCATGACCGCACCCAATGCCAACCTGTTCGCCGCGCTGCGCGCCGCCTTTCCCGCCGACCTGGACAGCGTCGCCGTGGAAACCGCGGACCCCGGGCAGCCGGTGCTGACCTACACCTGGCGCGACCTGGACCGCGCGACGGCCATGATCGCCAACCTGCTCAGGTCGCTGAAGTTGCCCGAAGGCGCGCGCGTGGCCGTGCAGGTGGAGAAGTCGGTCGAGGCCATGGTGCTGTACCTGGCCACGCTGCGGGCGGGCTATGTGTTCCTGCCGCTGAACACCGCCTACCAGAGCGCCGAGATCGAATACTTCATCGGCAATGCCGAGCCGTCGGTTGTGGTGTGCAGCGGCAAAAATTTTGGCTGGGTCAGCAAGATCGCGTTCAAGGCCGGCACGCAGAACGTCTTTACGCTCAATGAGGACCGCACCGGCACGCTGCTGGAGCGCGCTGCGCACTGCAGCGACCAGCACACCATCGCCGTGAAGCAGGCCGACGACATGGCCGCCATCCTGTACACCAGCGGCACCACGGGGCGCAGCAAGGGCGCCATGCTCAGCCACCGCAATCTGCTGAGCAATGCCGTGATGCTCAAGGACTATTGGGGTTGGCAGGAAGGTGACGTGCTGATCCATGCACTGCCGATCTTTCACGTGCACGGTCTGTTCGTGGCGCTGCACGGCGCGCTGCTGAACGGCAGCAAGATGTTCTGGATGTCGAAGTTCGATCCCAAAAAGGTGATCGAGCTCATGCCGCGGGCCACGGTGTTCATGGGCGTTCCCACGCTGTACGTGCGCATGCTGGCGGAGCCGGGGCTGAACCGGGACGCCGCGCGCCGCATGCGCCTGTTCATCGCGGGTTCGGCGCCGCTGCTGATCGAAACCTTCAACGAATGGAAAGACCGCACGGGCCACACCATTCTGGAGCGCTACGGCATGAGCGAAACCGCCATGCTCACCTCCAACCCCTATGCGGCTGACGCGCGCTACAACGGCCAGGACGAGCGCCGCGGCGGCACGGTGGGTTTCCCGCTGCCGGGCGTGTCGCTGCGCGTGCAGGGCGACGACGGCCGCGAGATGCCCACCGGCGAGATCGGCGGTATCCAGGTCAAGGGGGCGAACGTGTTCCAGGGTTACTGGCGCATGCCCGAAAAGAACAAGGAAGAGTTCACGGCCGATGGTTACTTCAAGACCGGCGACGTGGGCCGGGTGGATGACCGTGGCTACGTCACCATCGTGGGCCGCAGCAAGGACCTGATCATCAGCGGCGGCTACAACGTCTACCCCGCTGAGATCGAGGGCTACATCAACGACATGCCCGGCGTGGCCGAAAGCGCGCTGGTGGGCGTGCCGCACCCGGACTTTGGCGAGGTGGGCGTGGCCGTGGTAATCCCCAAGCCCGGCGCGGCGCTGCAGGGCGATGCGATCGTTGCGGCGCTCAAGTCCAAACTGGCCAACTTCAAGATCCCCAAACGCTGCTTCGTCGTGCCGGAACTGCCGCGCAACGCCATGGGCAAGGTGCAGAAGAACCTGCTGCGCGAGCAGCACAAGGCGCTGTTCACGTCCTGACCGCCGCCCATGTCATTGACCCCCATCGGGCAGTTCACCGCCGCGCAGGCCGCGGCCGTGCACACCGTCATCACCGACATCGACGACACCATCACCACCGAGGGGGCGCTCACGGCCACAGCCTATGCCGCGCTGCAAGCGCTGAAGCACAGCGGCCTGCGCGTGATCGTCACCACGGGCCGCCCGGCCGGCTGGTGCGACCACATTGCGCGCATGTGGCCGGTGGATGCCGTGGTGGGTGAGAACGGCGGCTGCTGCTACTGGTACGACCGCGCCACGCGCAAGCTGAACGTGCGCCACAGCCTGGACGCCGGGCAACTGCGCGCCAACCGGCAGAAGCTGGATGCCGTGGCGCAGCAGGTGCTGGCCCAGGTGCCCGGCACCGCGCTCGCGTCGGACCAGTTCTGCCGCTTGTACGACCTGGCCATCGACTTCTGCGAGGACGTGCCGCACATCGGTGACGCGGGGGTGGCCCGCATCGTGCAGATCATGGAGGCGGCCGGCATGACGGCCAAGGTCAGCTCCATTCACGTGAATGGCTGGTTCGGCAGCTACGACAAGCTGTCGATGAGCCGCGAGGTCCTGCGCGACCTGTACGGCGTGGACCTGGACGCCGACCGCGAGCGGTTCATCTACGCGGGCGATTCACCCAACGACGCGCCCATGTTCGCGCACTTTCCCAACGCCGTGGGCGTGGCGAACGTGCGCGACTTCGTCGGCCGCATGGACGCGCTGCCCGCGTACGTGACGCAGGCGCGCAGCGGCGACGGGTTTGCGGAACTGGCGGAGTTGCTGATCAGGCTGCGGGCGACGTAGCGGGTGCCACAGCCGCGCCGCTGATGCCGTGGCGGGCCAGCGCCTGCGCGACGAAACCGCTGGTCTTCATGTCTTCCACATAGCCGGCAAGAAAACTCGCGGCCGCGTCGCCCCGGCTGCGCGGGCAGCCCATGGCCTGGCGGATGACCATGAAGTGGCCGGGCAGCATGCGCATGCCGCCCGCGCGCTGCACCTCGGCCTCCAGCTGCTGTTTGACGCCGGCAGCCACGTCGCCGCCGTGCGCCAGAAAGTGGCTCACCACGGCCGGTGAGCTGGGTGCGCGCTCGATCGTGGCGGCCTTCAGTTCACGGCTGAGGTACAGGTCGTAGGCGCTGCCCTGGCCGACCACCACGCGCGTGCCGGTACGGTCCACTTCGTCGTTGTGCTGCAGCGGCGACTCGTTGCGCACGGCGTAGCAGCCTTCGATCAACACGTAGGGGCCCGTGAACTGGATGAACTCGCCGCGCTTGGGGTCGATGGCGAAAAAGCCTATGTCGGCCTGCTCCTGCGTGACCGCGTCCACCGACTTGGCCGCTGTGTCAAAGACCACCAGTTGCAGCGGCACGCCCAGCCGGTCGGCCAGGCCTTGCGCCAGGTCCACCGACACGCCTGTGGCCGTGCCGGGCGTTGGGCCGGCGGACGCCAGGATGGGGTTGCCAGTGTTGATGGAGGCGCGCAGCGCGCCGGTGGGGGCGAAGGCTTTGACGGTATCGGGATGGGTGGACATGGTGTGGCTCCTTGCTGCATTGTCCACGCGCGCGAAGGCTCAGTCCGCTTCGGCCGGAAAGTCATCCACCTGGATCACCCGGTCCGCTGCCTGCAGGTACGCCAGCGCCAGTGTGGGGCGCGACATGTCGTTGGCCGCCTCCTCGAATGACCGGGCACGCCGCACCAGCTTGTTCAGCGCCTGCACGTCCTCGGGACCCAGCTGGTCGGCCAATTCCAGGGCCTCCATCAGGTGCAGCAGGCCGCCGCTGCCGGGGCGCGCCATGTCGGGGCACAGGCACGCCACGATCTTTGGGTCGGTGCGCAGCAGCGCGGCCAGCTCCAGCAGTTCGGTGTCGCGCAGCGGCGCCAGGTGCGACGTGCGGCTCATCACCAGACGGCCGAGCAGGCGGTGGCCCGGCGCGGGCAGGTTGGCGTACAGGTCGGCCAGCACTTCTTCGGCGCGGTCCAGCTGCGTGCGCATGGCCGCGCGCGCGAACGGCAACAGTTCATGCCGGGCATCAAACACGTAGCGCCACAGGCAGGTGCTGGCCAGGTACAGGTGGGCCAGGCCGTCGCCCAGCCGGGCCGACAGCAGCTCCAGCCGTTTGAGCCGGCCGCCCAGCAGGCCCATGGCCAGGTCGCAACTCAGCGCGTACTTGGCGGACAGGCGCGCGAGCATGCGCGCTTCATGCGCCAGCGCATCGGGCGGCGTGCCTTTGAGGGGCGCGCCGAACAGGCTGCGCCACAGGTTGCGCGCCACGTGCGCGCCGTGGCCGGCCAGCGCCTCGCCCAGCGCCTGGGGGTCGCCCGCCTGCACGGCCTGCATCTCGCGCATGACCCACGGGTGGCAGCGCACGGCGCCCTGGCCAAAGATGATGAGCGAGCGGGTGAGGATGTTCGCGCCTTCCACCGTGATGGCGATGGGCATGTGCCGGTACGCCACCGACAGCAGGTTGGACGGGCCGCTGATGATGCCCTTGCCGCCCAGGATGTCCATGGCGTGGTTCACGCTGGCACGCCCGGCCTCGGTCAGCTGCACCTTCAGAATGGCGCCGGCCACGCTGGGCTGCTCGCCCCTGTCCAGCACCGCCGCCGTGTAGCGGCGCGCGGCGTCGGTGGCGTACAGATCGGTCGCCATGCCGGCCAGCACGCCGGCCACGGCATCGAAGCGGCCGATCGGCAGTCCGAACTGTTCGCGGATGCGTCCGTAGCCATTGGCCACGAACAGCGACGCCTGCTGCGTGGCCGCGCCCAGCGCGGGCAGTGAAATGGAACGGCCCGCGGCCAGGCATTCCATGAGCATGCGCCAGCCTTTGCCCACC
The DNA here is from genome assembly GCA_041905405.1 of Ramlibacter sp. Taxonomy (GTDB): domain Bacteria; phylum Pseudomonadota; class Gammaproteobacteria; order Burkholderiales; family Burkholderiaceae_C; genus RAM1. The sequence continues at coordinate 199,362 of JAYRLC010000001.1, forward strand.
TGCGGCTCGCCGCCGATGATGCAGTCCATGGGGATGAACACGTCTGTGCCCTCGATGGGCCCGTTCATGAACGCGCCGTTCATGGGCCGGTGGCGGCGGCCGATGGTCATGCCCGGCTGCGGCACGGGCACCAGCGCGCAGGTGATCCCGCGTTCCCGCTCGCCCTCGGGCCGTGACGGATCGACCGCGTGGAACGCCAGGCCCACCACGGTCGCCACCGGCGCCAGCGTGATGTAGCGTTTGGAGAAGTTCACGACGAAGCCGCGCACGCGCCGGCCTTCGATCTCGCGTTCCACCAGCATGCCCTGGTCGGGGATCGAAGCCGCGTCCGAGCCCGCGTAGGGCGACGTGAGCCCGAAGCAGGGCAGTTCGGTCCCGCCGGCCAGCCTGGGCAGCCAATGCTGTTTCTGCGCGTCGGTGCCGTAGCGCAGCAGCAGTTCAGCGGGGCCCAGCGAGTTGGGCACCATCACCGTCACCGCCGCCGAAATGTTCAGCGTGGCAATGCGCGTGACCACCGCCGCGTGGGCCTGGTGGCTGAAACCCAGGCCGCCCCATTCGCGCGGAATGATCATCCCGAAGAACCGGTGGTCGCGAAGGTACTGCCACACGTGCGGCGGCAGGTCGCGCGCCTGGTCGATGGCAAAGTCGTCCAGCATGCTGCACAGCGTGTGCACTTCCATGTCCAGGAAGGCCTGCTCCTCGGGCGAAATTCTGGCGGGTCCGGTGCGGATCAGCGCGTCAAACTCGGGCTCGCCGGCCAGGATGCGGCCCTCGAAGCCGACCGTGCCAGCCTCCAGCGCCGCGCGTTCCGTGTCACCCATGGCGGGCAGGGCCCGCTTCATCGGCCCCATGGCCATGCGGCCCAGCCATTGTTTCCAGTTCATGCTGCGATGTCCCCGCGGGCACCGGCCCGACTGCGCTTCGTTCAGGGCAGTCTAGGCAGCCGGGGTTGCAGCCGGTGTGGGGCGCTGGCGCGGTGGCGTGTAGGCCACCGCCGCGCAGGCGGGTGCAGTCAGTCGCCCGTGGCGTCCACGTCGCAGCGCAGCGTGAAGGTCACCGTGCTGGGCGCCGGCAGCGACGGCAGCACCACGCCGTCTCCCGGCTCGAGCAAGTTGGCAATGGCGAGCTCACCGGGGCTTGCGCCCACGGCCGGGCAGGTGGCTCCGCCGGCAGTGCCTGCGCATTGCACCTGGGTGCATTCCAGGCCGTCGCCCGGGTCGTCGGTCAGGACACTGCCGTCGGCGCTGCCGGGGCCGTAGTTGGTCACCGTGATCTGGTAGGACGTGGTGCCACCGGCCGTGACGGCGCCGGTCAGGTTGGTTTTGGCCACGCTGACGTTGACGATGGGCGCGCACAGCCGCAACGTGGGCTGGGCCAGCGCGAACATCCCGCGCCGCTCGCCGGTGTTGGCGACGACGGTGTTGTTGATTTCCAGCGTCGCGGTAGCCTGCGTCGCCACGAACGACGCCTGGTACAGCCGCCAGGTGTCGGCCGCGGCCGTGTCGTTGAGCACCACGCCCAGCGTGAAGTTCTGCACCGCGGCCTGTGTGACCTGCAGCCGCAGGTTGGGGCGCTGTGCGTTGCCGCCGTTCTGGTTGCCGGACACGGGGCTGGACGCATGCACGATGAAGGTATAGGTGCGCCCCGGCGTCAGGCCGCTGACGGTCTGGCTCCACCAGATGCGGTCGGCGGCCGTGCCGCCCGTGGAGTTGCCGTTGGCCAGCAGCCAGACGTTGCTGCCCGCGATGTCGCGCGCGGCGTTGCCGGGGAAGGGGCTCTGGTACAGGTCGGGCGCGCCGGCGGTGTCGCTTTGCAGGCCGATCTGGTAGGCCACGTTGTTGTTGGCTGGCTCGGTGTTCAGACCTGCCCAGCCCACGCCTGCGCCCGCGCCGGGCGATGCACTGGTATCGGCGAAGTCGCCATTGCTGATGTAGTTGGTGGCCGTGATTTCCTGCGATACGCCGGCCGGGCACAGGGTGTCGAACGAGGTGACTGACGACAGCGAGCCGCCCACCGTGACGTCCTCGCCGGTGGACGATGCCTCGTCATAGGCGACGCTCGTGGTGCCCGTGGCCACCGAACGCAAAGGGTCGCTGAAGATCGCGATGGCCGGGTTCTGGTAGGTCGCGGGGATGGCACCTTCGAGCGTGACGCTGAAGGTCAGCGTCACCACGCCGCCGCCGCCCACGGTGTAGCTGTTGGCCGTGGTGCCGCCGGGCGTGCCCAGCTGCACGGTGGACGTGCCCGTGGCCGCCGCGTTGGCGGGGCCCAGCGCCAGGTACTGGCTGGACGCCGCTGTCGTGCCGGTCAGCAGAAACGGGTCTGGCAGGTCGTCGCGCACAGCCATACCGGTAATGCCGCCGGAGGTGCCCGACACTTCCACGCGCACCTGGTACTGCGCCTGCGTGTCGCCGGGCAGCGTGCGGCTGGGCGTGGTGGTGCGCTTGGTCACGGTGACCTGTGGCAGGCAGGCCGCGCCCGCCGACGCGCCGTCGCCGCCCGTGAAGGCCTGTGCGGTGAGCAACGCGCCAGGGTTGCCGTTGGCCGCGTTCCAGGTGACGGCCCCGCGTGTGCCCCCAGCGACGCTGGACGCACCGGCGACTGCGCCGGTGGACAGCACGGCCCCACCGCCGCCGCCGCCGCCCGGGCCGTGGTCGCCCGAGTTGTTGGGGGTGGGCGCGCCATTGCCGCCACGCGCGTTGACCGTGATGGCCGACAACCCGGCGCTGTTGGCGGCCAGCAGCACGGCCGAGCCGCCCGCGCCGCCGCCCGGGCCGCCGTCGTCGCAGCAGCCTGACACCGGCGTGGGCGCGTTGGCGCCCGCCACATTCACCGTGCCCGCGCCGCTGAAGGCCCCGGCCCGCAAGAGCACGATGCCGCCGCCGGACGCACCCGAGAAGGTGGCGTGGTTGGCGTCGCCGTTGTTGGTGGACGCCGCGCCGCCCCCGCCGCCCATGGCGATGCGGTTGGCCGCGGGCGTGAATGCGTTGCCGCCGCGTCCGCCCACGTCCAGGTTGCTGCTCCAGGTGTTGCCACCCTGGCCTCCGGCACCCGCGTTGCCCCCGCCGCCGCCGCCCGCGTTCATCGAATTACCGTTGATGTCGCCGTCGTTGCCGCCGCCGCCGGCGTTGCCGGGAGCCCCGTAGCCCTTGTCGCCGTTGGGGTAGAAGTCCCCGCCGGTGCCGGCCCAGGTGTAGGTGCCGCCGATGGTGGCGTAGGTGTTGCGCGGCGTGCCGGCCGTGCCTTCGCCCTTCATGGCGCCGTTGTTGTTGCTGCTGGAATAGCGCACGCTGTTGGTGGCGTTGGTGCCGCCGCCGCCCAGAACGCGGCCTGCGCCCCCGCGAAAGCCGTAGCCGCTGGCATTGATGGTGCCGGCCAGGTTCAGTGTCCCCGCGACGTCGAACGCGACGATGCCGCCCGTGGTGCCGTCCCACGGCAGGGGCGTCAGGGTATTGGCGGCCGGCACCGTGGCCTGTGAATACTGAGGTACGCGCACCACCTGAAAAGTCTGGCGTGCCGCGCCGGCGGTCTGCGCGTTGCGATAGCTGTTGACCAGTGGCGCGCTGAGTGTGACGACATTGGCGCCATACGTCAGTACAAAGGCGTATTCGTAGGTGCCGGCTGTGCTGGCCGCCGTGCCGTAGCTTGCCAACGCAGTGCCGAAATTGCCCGTGTTCACCCCGTCCTGCATCTGGATCACCAGCACCAGGTCGCCGGACGCAAGCGCGGGCGTGCCACGTGCCGTGCCGACGTTGATGGTGGTGGCGCCGGCCAGCGCGTTGGCGGTGCCGGGGTAGTAGGTGTTGACCACGCCTGACAGCGTGGCGGCGGGGCCGTCCTTGCCCGGAATGGCGCAGACCTGCGCCCAGGCCGGCAGCGCCAGCCAGGCGCAAAGGGCGAGCAGGCAACGGGCGACCAACGAACTCATGAACAACCCAACAAAATTACGTTCGCACAAACGTATATTGTTACAGAGCGTGTACGAGATGGGCAAAAAAAAGCCCGGCGTTTACCGGGCTTTCACAGGCGCGTGCGTGAACGCGTGATTTATTTCACCAGCAGCACCGGCACCGTGCTGCCTGCAACGACGCCCTGCGCCACCGAGCCCAGCAGGGCGCGGCCCAGGGCGCTGCGGCCGTGCGTGCCCATCACGATCTGGTGGACCTTCTCGCGCTGGGCCAGGCGCAGGATTTCATCGGGCGCATGGCCCACTACCCAGCTCACGCGCGATTTAAGAGGGTGGCGTTTGAGGAAGCGTTCGATGGGCCCCGTGACCTTCAGCGCCTCCTCCTTGTGGTAAGCGCGCACGGCTTCGGCACCCAGCACGGACTTCACGCGTGGCGGTACGGGCGGCTGCACGTTCAGCACGATCAGTTCGTCGTTCTGGGCGTCCAGCGGCTGGTTGACCGTGAGCCAGGCCAGGGCTTTTTTGGTGAAGGGGCTGCCGTCGGCAGCCAGCAGGATTTTCATGAGCGAGGTCCTTTGGTTGTACGGAGGGGATGGCTCAGCGCAGCACCAGCACCGGCACGTGCGAATGGGTCAGCACATGCTGGGTCTCGCTGCCCAGCAGCAGCCGCTTGATGCCCTTGCGCCCGTGCGACGCCATCACCACCAGGCCGCATTTGTGCTTCTTGGCGGCGGCGATGATGGACTCGGCCACCAGGTCGGAGCGTGCCGTGACGGCGCGCGCCTTCACACCCTTTTTCAGCGCGGCCGCGGCAACGGTGTCCACCGCGGCCTGCGCGTCCTGGGACCACTGCTTTTCGATGCGGCCGACCTCGTCGGGCGGCAGCGCGACGGAGCCCTCGAAATAGCTCATGGGGTAGCGGGGCACTACCTTCAGTGCCACCAACTCGGCGCCGCACAGGGCGGCAAGGTCGATGGCGGCCGTGACGGCCTTTTTGGACAGCGGCGAGCCGTCGGTGGGAACGAGGATGCGGTCGTACATGACATGGGCTCCTTTGAGTTGATGAAATCAGCATAGGCCGCGCCGGGGCCTGCGCGCTTGATCCACGTCAAGCGTTTCGGGAGGGGTGCCCCTTAGCCTTGCGGGCATGATTGCTCATGTTCCCCTGGACACCTCCACAGGCCTGGCTGCCACCCGCGCTTCGCCGGTGGCGGATCGCAATGCGCTGGCGGTGCTGGACGACCGGGCAGGGTGGGAGTCATTCAGCCGCCCTGGCGCGAAGCGGGGCGGTGACGGCTGCTGGGAGTCTCACGTGGCCATTGACGGCATGCATTGCGCCACCTGCTCGCTCACGGTGGAGCAGGCACTGCGCGGCGTGCCGGGCGTGCGCGAGGCGTCGGTCAACGGCGCCAGCGGCATGGCGCGCGTGGTCTGGTCTGAAGGCGCCACGCGTCCGTCGCAGTGGTTCGACGCCGTGGCGCGCGCGGGCTACCGTGCGCTGCCCGCCACGGACCTTGCCCAGCGCGACATCCGGGCCCGCGCGCAGCGCATGATGCTGTGGCGCTGGCTGGTGGCGGGCTTTTGCATGATGCAGGTCATGATGTACGCGGTGCCGGCATACATTGCCGCGCCCGGCGAGATGACCGCCGAAGCCGCGCAACTGCTGCGCTGGGCGTCCTGGGTTCTGACGCTGCCTGTGCTGCTGTTTTCTTGCGGGCCCTTCTTTTCCAGCGCCTTGCGTGACCTGCGCCGGCGCACGATCGGCATGGATGTGCCCGTGGCGCTGGGCATCCTCATTGCGTTCGCGGCCAGCACGGCCGCCACGTTCGACCCGACGGGCCCCTGGGGCGCCGAGGTCTGGTTCGATTCGCTGACCATGCTGGTGTTCTTCCTGCTCAGTGGCCGCCTGCTGGAGCAGCGCCTGCGTGACCGCACGGCGGGTTCACTGGACGCGCTGTCGCGTCGCCTGCCGGACAGTGTGTTGCGGCGCAGCCCGGACGGCAGTTTTGAAGAGGTGGCCGTGCGGCGCCTGGCGGCCGGTGATGTTGTGCGTGTGCTGCCCGGCCAAGCCTTTCCGGCCGACGGCACGGTGCTGGATGGCCAGACCACCGTGGACGAAGCCTTGTTGACCGGTGAATCGCAGCCGCTGCCGCGCGGTGCGGAGGCCGGCATGGCGAACATGGTTATCGCGGGCAGCTTCAACCTGTCGGCGCCCGTCGTCGTGCGGCTGGACCGGGTGGGCGAGGACACGCGCTATGCCGCCATCGTCGCGCTCATGGGCGAGGCGGCCGCTGGCAAGCCGCGCCTGGCCGTACTGGCGGACCGCGTTGCGCGGCCGTTCCTGGTGGGGGTGCTCATGGCCGCCGCAGCGGCCGCGGCCTGGTGGTGGCGCACCGACCCGGCCCATGCCATCAGCGTGGCCGTGGCCGTGCTGATCGTGACCTGTCCCTGCGCGTTGTCGCTGGCGACGCCGGCAGCCACGCTGGCTGCTGCTGGCGCGCTGGCGCGCCGCGGGATTCTGGTGCGCAGGCTGCAGGCGCTGGAAACCGCGACCACGCTGGATACGCTGGTGTTCGACAAGACGGGCACGCTCACCCAGGACCGCATGGCGGTGACCTGTGTACGTACGCGCGACGGCGCCGACACATTGCAGGCGCTTGCCCTGGCGGCGGCGCTGGCGGGGCATTCATTGCACCCCGCATCGCGCGCCATTGCAGCGCATGCCGCGCAGCAGTTGCCCGGTAAAACGCTGGCGACAGCGACGCAGGTGCATGAGGTCCTTGGGCAGGGTGTGCAGGGCGTGGTGACCGGGCCGGCAGGCCAGGCGCTGGCGCTGCGGTTCGGGTCCGCCACGCTGTGCGATATGGCAGATGCGGCCCGGGTGGACGGCGTGCTGCAGGTGCACCTGGCCGATGAGCGCGGCTGGCTGGCCACCTTCGATCTGGACGAGACGCTGCGTCCCGACGCATTGGGCGTCATGGCTATGTTGAGGTCGCTGGGCTTGGGCCTTCAGCTGCTGTCGGGTGACCGCGCGGACCATGTGGCCCGCCTGGCCTGGCGGGTGCGGATCGACCAGGCGTTTGGCGGCCGCTCGCCGCAGGGCAAGCTCGAACATGTACGCGGACTGCAGGCGCAGGGCCATCGTGTGGGCATGGTGGGTGACGGGCTGAACGACGGCCCGGTGCTGGCCTGCGCGGACCTGTCCATCACGGTGGGGCAGGCCGCCCCGGTGGCGCAGTCGCGCGCAGACGTGGTCGTGCCCGGCGGACAGCTGGGGGCGGTGTCCCTGTTCATGCAACAGGCGCGTCGCACGCAGGCGGTGGTGCGCCAGAACCTGCTGTGGTCTGCCCTCTACAACGCCGTGTGCGTGCCGCTGGCCGTCGCGGGCTGGATGCCGCCGTGGCTGGCGGGCCTGGGCATGGCGGCCAGTTCGCTGGCGGTCGTGCTCAATGCCGCACGGCTGGCGCGCGCCCCCCGGGCGTGACGGCGCAGCTTTCAAGGAACTGACATGGACATTCTTTTTCTGCTCATTCCGCTGTCGGTGGCGCTCGCTCTGCTGATCCTGGGCGCCCTGTGGTGGGCTGTCTGGCGCGGCCAGTTCGAGGGTGTCGAGAGCGAAGGCGCCCGCATTCTTGAAGGCGATTGACTTTCATCAACACGCCCCGACGGCCTGCAGCCGACACTGATACCGATACGACAAAAGGTGCCCGATGAACACTCAAACGCAACAAACAGCCGTCTACGACGACACCGTCGTGCGGCAGTTCTCATTGATGGCCGTGGTATGGGGCGTGGTCGGCATGCTGGTGGGGGTGCTGATCGCCGCCCAGCTGGCCTGGCCCGAACTCAACCTCGGCATACCCTGGCTGTCCTACGGGCGGCTGCGGCCGCTGCATACCAACGCGGTGATCTTCGCCTTCGGCGGGTGCGCGCTTTTTGCCACGAGCTACTACGTGGTGCAGCGCACGAGCCAGGTGGGGCTGTTCCTGCCCAAGCTGGCGTCCTTCACTTTCTGGGGCTGGCAGGCCGTCATCGTGGCGGCCGCCATCAGCCTGCCGCTGGGCTACACGACCGGCAAGGAGTACGCCGAACTTGAATGGCCGATCGACATCCTCATCACGCTGGTGTGGGTGGCCTACGCGGTGGTGTTCTTCGGCACGGTCGGCATGCGGCGCGTGCGCCACATCTACGTGGCCAACTGGTTCTTCGGCGCGTTCATCCTGGCCGTCGCGATCCTGCACCTGGTCAACAGCGCCGAAATTCCGGCCGGCTGGATGAAAAGCTACAGCGCCTACGCCGGCGTGCAGGACGCCATGGTGCAGTGGTGGTACGGCCACAACGCGGTGGGCTTCTTCCTGACCGCGGGTTTCCTGGGAATGATGTACTACTTCATCCCCAAGCAGGCCGAGCGTCCGGTGTACAGCTACCGACTGTCCATCGTGCACTTCTGGGCGCTGATCTTCACCTACATGTGGGCCGGCCCGCACCACCTGCACTACACGGCGCTGCCGGACTGGACGCAGTCGGTGGGCATGCTGTTCTCGCTGATCCTGCTGGCGCCCAGCTGGGGCGGCATGATCAACGGGATCATGACCCTGTCCGGCGCCTGGCACAAGCTGCGCGACGACCCGGTGCTGCGCTTCCTGATCGTGTCGCTGTCCTTCTACGGCATGAGCACGTTCGAGGGCCCGATGATGTCCATCAAGACCGTCAACGCGCTGTCCCACTACACCGACTGGACCGTGGGCCACGTGCACAGCGGCGCGCTGGGCTGGGTGGGCCTGGTGTCCATGGGTTCGCTGTACTACCTGATCCCGCGCCTGTTCGGGCAGAAGAAGATGTATTCGGTCAAGGCGATCGAGCTGCACTTCTGGACCGCCACCATCGGCATCGTGCTGTACATCGCCGCCATGTGGATCGCCGGGGTGATGCAGGGCCTGATGTGGCGCGCCATCAACGCCGACGGCACGCTGACCTACACCTTCGTCGAGTCGGTCAAGGCGACCTTCCCGTTCTACGTCATCCGCGTCAGCGGCGGCGCACTGTACCTGCTGGGCATGCTGGTCATGGCCTGGAACGTGTGGATGACGGCCATCACCGGCCGGTCCGTGAACGCGCCCATTCCCGCCGTCACGGCCCACGCCTGACAAGGACACACACATCATGTCTGCACAAAACCCCAATACCGGCTTCACCCACGAGAAGGTGGAGACCAACAACTTCCTGATGATCGTGCTGATCCTTCTGGTCATCGCGGTCGGCGGCCTGGTCGAAATCGTGCCGCTGTTCTTCCAGAAGTCCACCACCGAGCCGGTGGCGGGCGTCAAACCCTACACCGCGCTGCAGCTGGCCGGCCGTGACATCTACCTGCGCGAAGGCTGCTACAACTGCCACTCGCAGATGATCCGTCCGTTCCGCGCCGAGACGCTGCGTTACGGGCCGTACTCGGTGGCCGGCGAATTCGTCTACGACCACCCGTTCCAGTGGGGCAGCAAGCGTACCGGCCCCGACCTGGCCCGCGTGGGTGGCAAGTACAGCGACGACTGGCACCGTATCCACCTGAACAACCCGCGTGACGTGGTGCCCGAGTCCAACATGCCCGCCTATTCGTGGCTGGACAAGAGCACGGTTGACCCGGCCGTCATGGCGCCACGCATGAAGGCCCTGCGCACCGTGGGCGTGCCCTACACCGACGCCGAGATTGCCAAAGCCGCGGACGACGTGAAGGGCAAGACCGAGATGGACGCGCTGGTTGCGTACCTGCAGATCATGGGCCGTGCGCTGTCCAGCCCGCCCGCAGCTGCGGCTCCCGCGGCCAACTGAACCGCAAGGACATGAACATGGACGTCAACACGCTTCGCATCGCGGCCACGCTGGCCTGCTTCGTGACCTTTCTGGGGATCGTGGCCTGGGCACTGGCGCGCAGCAACAAGTCCCGCTTCGAGGAAGCGGCCCGGCTGCCGTTCGAGCAGGACTGAACACAGGACCCAAGCATCATGAGCGACTTCACAAGCAACTTCTGGTCGGTCTACGTGGCCGGCCTCACGCTGGTCAGCATCCTGGCCTGCGTCATCCTGCTGTGGGTGACCGGCCGCAAGAAGGTCATGGCCGACGCCGACAACACCACCGGCCACGTCTGGGACGGGGACCTGCGCGAGATGAACAACCCCCTGCCGCGCTGGTGGGTGTGGATGTTTGTCATCACCATCGTGTTCTCGCTGCTGTACCTGGTGGCCTACCCCGGCCTGGGCACGTACCAGGGCAAGCTGGCTTGGTCCTCGGCCGGCCAGCATGCCGCCGAGGTGGCCAAGGCCACGGCAGCCGAAGCGCCGCTGTACGCCCGCTACACCGGCATGCCGCCCGAGCAGGCCGCCGGCGACGCGCAGGCCATGGCCATTGGCGAGCGCCTGTTTATGAACAACTGCGCGCAATGCCACGGCTCTGACGCCCGCGGCAGCAAGGGCTTTCCCAACCTGGCCGATGGTGACTGGCTGCATGGCGGCACCCCCGACAAGATCAAGGAAACCCTCACCAAGGGCCGCACGGGCAACATGCCGCCGATGGCCGCGGCCGTGGGGTCGCCCGACGACGTGAAGAACGTGGCCAACTACGTGCTTAGCCTTTCCGGCAGCCCGCACGATTCGCTGCGCGCGTCGCTGGGCAAGGCCAAGTTCGGCGCCTGCGCCGCCTGCCACGGCATGGACGGCAAGGGCAACCAGGCGCTGGGCGCGCCCAACCTGACCGACGGCGTCTGGCTGCACGGCTGGGGCGAGAACGCCATCATGAGCATCATCACGACCGGCAAAGTCAACCAGATGCCCGCGCAGGAAGGCAAGCTGACCGAAGCGCAGATCCATGTGCTGACCAGCTACGTGTGGGGCCTGTCCAACCGCAACACGGCCAAGCCCTGAACCTGAGAGCCCGAAGTGTCGCAGCGCAAGATCATCCCCATTCAGCCCGAGCCCGCCGCAGCGAGCGAAGTGTCGCTGTATGCGGCGCACGAGAAGATCTACCCGCGCTCGGTCACGGGACTCTTCGCGCGGTGGCGCTGGGCCTTGGTGGTGGTCACGCAACTGGTGTTCTACGGGTTGCCCTGGCTGGAATGGGGCCAGCGCCAGGCGGTGCTGTTCGACCTGGCTGCACGGCGCTTCTACATCTTCGGCCTGGTCCTGTACCCGCAGGACTTCATCTACCTCACGGGGTTGCTGGTCATCTCGGCGCTGTCGCTGTTCCTGTTCACGGCGGTGGCCGGCCGCCTGTGGTGCGGCTACGCCTGCCCGCAGACGGTGTACACGGAAATCTTCTTGTGGATAGAGCGCCATGTGGAAGGCGACCGCAGCGCGCGCATGCGGCTGGACAACGCGCCGATGTCGCTGGAAAAGCTGGTCAAGAAATGGGCCAAGCATTTCCTGTGGATCAGCCTGGCGATGTGGACGGGCTTTACGTTTGTGGGCTATTTCACGCCCATCAAGGAACTGGGTCTGGAATTTCTGCAGACTCGCATGGGTTCCTGGGAAATCTTCTGGGTGTTCTTCTACGGCTTTGCAACCTATGGCAATGCGGGCTTCATGCGCGAGCAGGTGTGCAAATACATGTGCCCCTACGCCCGCTTCCAGAGCGCCATGTTCGACAAGGACACGCTCATCGTCAGCTACGACACCGGCCGCGGCGAGCCGCGCGGCGCCCGTTCGCGCAGCGTCGACTTCAAGGCAAAAGGGTTGGGCGAGTGTGTGGACTGCACCCTGTGCGTGCAGGTCTGTCCCACCGGCATCGACATCCGCAAGGGATTGCAGTACGAATGCATCGGCTGCGGCGCCTGCGCCGATGTGTGCGACACCGTGATGGACAAAATGGGGTATCCGCGCGGCCTGGTGCGCTACACCACGCAGAACGGCGTGGCCAAAGGCTGGACGCGCGCGCAGATCCTGCGCCACGTGTTGCGCCCGCGCGTGCTGCTGTACAGCGGCATATTGCTGGCCGTGTGCGCTGCCATGCTGACGAGCCTGGCCTTGCGCACGCCACTGAAGGTGGACGTGGTGCGTGACCGCGCCGCGCTGTCGCGCATCGCCGAAGGCGGCAGGCTCGAAAACGTCTACCGCCTGCAGGTCATGAACGCGACCGAATCGCCGCAGCGGTACCGCATCACGGCCACCGGGCTGGACGGCCTGACGGTGGCCACCGACACTGAAGTGTCGGTGGGCCCCGCGGAATCGCGCTGGGTGGCGGTGCGGCTGCAGATTCCCTATGGCAGCGCGCAGCCCGGTTCGCATGCCATCCGATTCAATATCGACGACACGACGGGCGATGCCCACGTGAGCGAAAAGTCCATTTTTCTGGTTCCCCGCTGAGGAGTCTTGCCATGAACGACACATCACAGCAAATGCGCCCCTGGTGGCGCCACGGCATGGTCTGGCTGATCCTGTCGGGGCCCGCCGTGGTGGTCGTGGCAGGCCTGGTCACTGCCTGGATCGCGGTTCACAACGCCGACACCGTGGTGGATGCCGACTATTACCGACGAGGCGTCGAGATCAACAAAACCCTCTTGCCGGCGCTGCAGGGGCGCAACCATGCCGCTACGCCCGTGAATGATGCACCGCGCGGCGACAAGAGCCGTTGAAGGCCGCGGTGTTGAGGAGACAAAGGCCATGCGAAAAATAATGTGGATCGTGTGGCCGGCCTTTCTGGCCGCATGCGCGATGGAGTTGCTGGTGTTTGCCCTGGTGGACCCTCAGGATCTGCATTGGGCCGGGCGGCCGCTGGGGTTGTCGCGCCAGACGGTACAGACCGCGGCCTTTTTCGGCTTCTGGGCGGTCTGCGCGATCGGGTGCGCGTTGACGGCGATGCTGGGCATGACTCCTGACGAGCTGAACTCGCCCGCCGACAACCAGTAATCACAAGGGCCTCATCCGGCACGGGCCGGTGTTTGCGGTAGATTTGCGGCACCACCGCAACGCCCCAAAACCGTGCCGAATTCCACGCAACCCCGGATCGACCATGCCAATGCCCGCTTGTCGGGGCTGCTGGATTCGGCGATGGACGCCATCATCACCGTGGACGAGTCCCAGCAGATCGTTCTGTACAACCGCGCGGCCGAAATCATCTTCGGCTGGCCAGCGGGCGAGGTACTCGGTCAGCATCTGAACAAACTCATTCCCACCCGGTTTCACGGCGCGCACGGCGGCCATATGCACCGCTTTGCCGCCACAGGCGTCACTTCGCGCCGCATGGGAGGCCACAACCTGGTCCACGGACAACGCAGGAGCGGCGAGGAGTTTCCGGTCGAAGCCTCCATCTCCCAGCTGATGACCGAGGAAGGGCGGCTGTACACCGTGATCCTGCGCGACGTGACTGAACGCGTCCGCGCGCAGGAGGAACTGGCCGCGTATGCCGCGCAGGCCAGCGCAATCCGCGAGCAGGAGAAGGCCCGCGTGGCCCGCGAGCTGCATGACGAACTGGCGCAGTCGCTGACCGCTCTCAAAATGGACACCATCTGGGTGCGAGACAACCTGTGCGGCGAATCGGCACAAGCCCAGACCCGCATTGCTGCGATGCTGACCATGCTGGATGGCGCCGTGGCGTCCACGCGCCGCATCGCCGCCGATCTGCGACCGTTGGTGCTCGACGATCTGGGCCTGGCGGCGGCCATTGAATGGGCGGTGCAGAACTTCACCCAGCGTCACCAGGTGGCGTGCACGCTGGAGATGGACGAAGGCATGGAGCTTCGGGAACCTTATGCGACCGCGGTGTTCCGCATCGTGCAGGAGTCGCTGGTGAACGTGGCCAAACATGCTGCGGCGACGCAGGTCGTGGTGCGTGTGACGCTTGAGGGCGACCAGGTCACGCTGCAGGTGCGCGACAACGGCCGGGGTTTTGATGTGGGCGCGCCGCGCAAGGCGGCGTCGCTGGGCGTGGCGGGCCTGCGTGAACGCGCCCATCTGCTCAAGGGCACGCTGCAGATCGACAGCGTGCCGGGCACAGGCACTACCGTGCAAGCGACCATTCCGGTGGGTGGTGCCGATGCGTTGGAGGCGACATGACCCGTATCGTCATCGCCGATGATCACGGCATCGTACGCGAGGGACTCAAGCGCATCGTTGCGTCGGAACCGGGCTTCGAGGTGGCGGGCGAGGCCGGTGACGGCAACGAAGTGCTTCGGCTGGTGCGCGAGCAGGCGTTCGACGTGCTGCTGCTGGACCTGTCCATGCCGGGGCGCAGCGGCATGGAGCTGATCAAGCTGGTCAAGGCAGAGCGGCCAAAGCTGCGCGTGCTGGTCCTGAGCATGCACCAGGAGCAGCAGTACGCCGTGCGCGCGATCAAGTCGGGCGCGAGCGGCTACCTGACCAAGGAAAGCGCGCCGGCCCTGCTGGCCCAGGCCATCCACAAGATCGCGGCCGGCGGCGCCTGGATCTCGGCCGAAGTGGCCGAACAACTGGCGCTGGGCGCCATGCCCGGCGCCAGTACCGCGCCGCACGAGTCACTGTCGGACCGTGAATTTGAAGTGTTCCGCCTGCTGGCGGCCGGCGTGTCGGTAACCGACATCGGCCACCAGCTCAAGCTGTCGGTCAAGACGGTGAGCACGCACAAGGCCAACCTGATGCAGAAGATGGGGTTGGCGAACCAGAGCGACCTGATCCGCTATGCGCTGCGGCATGGACTGACCGAATAGTCGACTTTCCGCGTGTCAATCGCGGGCTGAGGAGTGGATAGATGCTTTTGCGGGAATTTCTGAATGAAGAGCGATCCCCCGGGCTTCGCTTCAGCATGGACAATTTCTTTAACCTGTTTGACACGGTATTCCCCCGTAGCGGTGCGTTCAAACAGAAATTTCGCGAAGGTAGCCAGTTTTCCCTGCAGTCATTTTCAGAGTTCATTGCCACCGTTCAAATACACGAACTGGAGCTAATGAAAGATTGCGAAACGCAAGGGGCGGTAGCAGACTGGAACGGCCATCTGTGGTGGCAGGCCGTCCACAACATGGAAGCCGCACTGAGGATCAGGATTTTCACCACGCCGCCGCCCTTGCTCCCGGCAGGAGCCCATCTTGTGAATATGCTGGGTCAGGCACGTCGGCTGATTGGAAGCGCGGCAACCAGAAGCATGATCTGTTGGGACTTCATTGACACGATCGACTTTGCGTGTGGAGGCCTGAACGTTCCAGCGCCTGGCCCCGGAGTGGGGCCCGTGATCCCGGGACCTTCTCAGTCGTTCCGGCTCGCGGCCGTTCGGCGCGGCAGCGGCTTCCAGCAAAACGTGTACTACAGCCGCATACCACTTGGGGCAATCCTCGTGTTCGAGGGGGAGATCATGGGAGGGCGCAAGTACGATGCCCACTATGCAATCTATGCCGGGGCCGGTACGGCGATCGGTACCAATGTGCCCAAAAATTCCCCTGCCAGGATTCTGTCGCTGGACTCGAGGGAGTTTGCGGACTTCGACATAGTCAACGTTCATGTACCTCCCTGGGTACCTGCCGGCGCTGCTGCAGTGTTGTCGCCCGCGGCTGTCGTTGCATCGGCTACTGCCGCGGTGAATACAGCGGCACGGTCCGATGCAGCTTTGCGGCTTGCCCAGCGGCACAGCGTGGACCGGCTGTCCCGCCCAGTCCGCCGGTTGTGATGCGTCTGCACGCGACGGGCTGCTAGGAATATTCCTAACGCACGACCATTGTTGTCCTAGCAGCATTTAGGACTCTCCCGAGCCTCCAATTCAGTGGCCGCCGATGGCGGCAAAGCGCCTGTGAGACGACAGTACAGGCATGGCAACGCAAACCGCTGCATCCACCCTCAAGGTCTTCCTGGCCGACGATTCGCAGGTCATCCGTGACCGTGTGGGCGCGATGCTGGGCGCCCACGGCATGCATATCGTGGGGGAAGCCACGACGCCAGCCGACTGCACGCGACAGATCCTGGCCACCCACCCCGACGTGGTCGTGCTGGACGTCCAGCTGGAAGGCGGCACAGGCCTGCAGGTGCTGCAGGCCGTGCGCGCGGTAGCCCCTGACATCACGTTTGTGGTGTTCAGCAACAACGCCGGCCCGATCTATCGCAAGCGATTCCTGGGCGCCGGTGCGTCGGGCTTCCTTGACAAAAGCGCCGACTTTGCCGACCTGGCCGACGCCGTCCGGCGCGCTGCCGCCCTGCAGTCTTCGACGACGTACCACTGAACAACCCGTACACAAAAAGCCCGGAGGATCCCATGAACGCAGCCACACTCGAACGTCCTGTCGCCAAGCCGGTTCATTTTCAGCCTGCATCCTCGCGCACGGCCGAAATACCGCCCCTGAAGACGCAGTGCGCCACCTGCCACCTGCGCGACCTGTGCCTGCCCTGCGGCATGAGCCAGCACGAGGTGGTGGACCTGGAAAGCCTGAGCTTTGGCCGCCGCAAGGTGGAAACCGGACAGGGCCTGTACATGGAAGGCAACAACTTCACGACGATCTACGCCGTGCGCAGCGGCACGTTCAAGACCAGCCTGATGCTGGCCGACGGGCGCGAACAGGTGGCAGGCTTCTATATGGCCGGTGAGCTGATGGGGCTGGACGGCATTGCCGCTGGCCGCCACGCGTCCAGCGCGATCGCGCTGGAGGATTCCGAGGTCTGCGCCATCCCCTACGCCAGCCTGGCGCAGGCGGCGCTGCGCCACGCGAGCCTGCAGCAGGCGGTGACCAAGCTCATGAGCCGCGAGATCGTGCGCGAGCACAGCCTCATGATGCTGCTGGGCAGCATGAACGCCGAGGAGCGCCTGGCCGCCTTCCTGCTGAACCTGTCCCAGCGGCTGAAGGCACGCGGCTACTCGGCCAGCGAGTTCCACCTGCGCATGTCGCGCGCCGAAATCGGCAGCTACCTGGGCCTGAAGCTGGAAACCGTGAGCCGCACGTTCTCGGCCTTCCAGCAGCAAAGGCTGCTGGAGGTGGACAAAAAGCACGTTCGCATCACCGACCTGGACGGGCTTACCCGCGCATTCGAGCTGCGCGTGCACTGAGCCCGCTCGGGATGCGGTTCAGGCGGCTTTTGCGCCCAGCGACCGCAGGCGCGACAGCCAGCGCGTGACGTCCTGGGCGCGCAGGCCGGCGGCGCTGCCCACCAGCGTCTCGTCCACCGGGCCCATGCCCACGAAACCCAGGATGTTGCGCTCCAGCGCCCGCACGCTGTGCGCGCGGAAGTACCAGCGGTACACCAGCGCGGGCATGCCCATGGTCACCACCACGCGGGCCGAGCGGCCGGTGAGCCCCTTCTCGGTGAACGTGGCGCTGCCGTCCTTGCGCACGAAGGCAAAGCCGGGCCGCAGCACCTGTTCCAGAAAACCCTTGAGCACGGCCGGCATGTCACCCAGCCACAGCGGAAAGACAATGACGATGTGCTCCGCCCAGCGGATGTCCTCCTGCGCGGGCACCAGCGATGGGGGCACGGCGCCATGCTCCCAGTCCTGCTGGCTGGACAGCAACGGGAAGTCCTGGTGCGCGACCGCCAGGGTCCGGACGGTGTGGCCCGCGTCCTGTGCGCCTTCGGCATAGGCGTCGGCCAGCGCATGGCACAGGTGTCGGCCGCCCGTATCCGGGTGGCCCTGCACGATGAGGATGTTGCGCGGTTTCATTGCGCGCAGGGCGGCGGGGTGACCAGCGCGCGCAGCGCGTCGGCGTCCACGATGCGCACGTGGCGCTGGCGTACCTGCACGATGCCCTCGGCCGCGAACCGGCTGAAGATGCGGCTCACGGTTTCCAGCTGCAGGCCCAGGTAACTGCCGATTTCCTCGCGCGTCATGCGCAGCACCAGCTCCGATGCGGAGAACCCCCGCGCGTGCAACCGCTGCACCAGGTTCAGCAGAAAGGCGGCCACGCGTTCCTCGGCCCGCATGGTGCCCAGCAGCAGCATGACGCCATGCTCGCGCACGATCTCGCGGCTCATGATGCGGTGCACGTGGCGCTGCAGCGCGCCGATCTCGCGCGACAGCTCGCCGATGCGGTCGAATGGCATGACGCAGACCTCGGCATCCTCCAGCGCCACGGCGTCGCAGGTGTGGTGGTCGTTCACGATGCCGTCCAGCCCAATGATCTCGCCGGCCATCTGGAAGCCCGTCACCTGGTCGCGCCCGTCGCCCGAGGTGACGCAGGTCTTGAAGAACCCCGTGCGGATCGCATACAGCGCGTTGAAGTCCTGGCCGTTGCGGTACAGGGCGGCGCCGCGGCGGATCTTGCGGCGCGTGGCCACCACGTCGTCCAGTCGCTCCAGCTCCTCGGCGTTCAGACCCACGGGCATGCACAGCTCGCGCAGGTTGCAGGCCGAGCAGGCCACCTTGATGGACGTGAGGGCAGGGGCGGCCGGCGTATTGACCGTCGTGGTCGGTACCAGCTTCAGGACAGGGGTGGACACAGGGTTTTCCTCGCACGGGCAGGCCCGCATGATCTGCATCAAATTGTCCCCGGCGCCCTGCAGGGCCGGTTGACGCAGATCAAGCGCAGGGGGCATGACGCGCGGCACAGTGCAGCCATGGAAACTGTCTCGCCCGAACTGCTGCGCCGCTACGACGTGTCCGGTCCCCGGTATACCTCCTACCCCACGGCCGACCGGTTCGTG
Organism: Ramlibacter sp.; assembly: GCA_041905405.1. Lineage (GTDB taxonomy): Bacteria > Pseudomonadota > Gammaproteobacteria > Burkholderiales > Burkholderiaceae_C > RAM1. Next base: position 217,842 of record JAYRLC010000001.1, read on the forward strand.
GAGGCTTTCGGCGCTGCGGACTATGCCCAGGCGCTCGCGCAACGCCGCGCCGGCCCGGCCGCGCTGGCGCAGCCGCTTTCGCTGTATGTGCACATCCCGTTTTGCGAATCGCTGTGCTATTACTGCGCCTGCAACAAGATCATCACCAAGCACAAGAGCAAGGCGGCGACCTACCTGCGCTACCTGAGCCGCGAGATCGACCTGCACGTGGCCGAGCTGGGGCCCGGCCAGCCCGTGTCCCAGCTGCACCTGGGCGGCGGCACACCCACCTTCCTGTCCGACGACGAACTGCGCGAACTGATGGCCATGCTGCGCCGCAGCTTCGCGATGGCGCCCGGCGGGGAATATTCCATCGAAGTCGACCCGCGCACCGTCACCGCCCAGCGCCTGGCGCTGCTGGCCGAGCTGGGCTTCAACCGGCTGAGCTTCGGTGTGCAGGACTTTGACCCCGACGTGCAAAAGGCCGTGCACCGCATTCAGCCAGCCAGCCAGGTGTTCAACCTGGTGGAAGAGGCGCGCACCATCGGCTTTGACTCGGTCAACATCGACCTGATCTACGGCCTGCCCCGGCAAACGCCGGAGTCGTTCGCGCGCACGCTGGCCCAGGTGCAGCAGCTGCGGCCCGGCCGCATCGCGCTGTATGCCTATGCCCACCTGCCGGAACGCTTCAAGCCGCAGCGGCGCATCGTCGCGGCCGAGCTGCCCGGCGCGGCGGCCAAGGTGGCGATGCTGTCGCAGTCGCTGGCCGCGTTCCTGTCGGCGGGGTATGTGTATGTGGGCATGGACCATTTCGCGCTGCCCAACGACACGCTGGCGGTGGCCAAGCGCCAGGGCCGGCTGCACCGCAACTTCCAGGGCTACAGCACGCAGCCGGACTGTGACCTGATCGGCCTGGGCGTATCGGCCATCGGCCGCATCGGCGCGACCTACAGCCAGAACGCCAAGACATTGGAGGAATACTGTGACCACCTCGACCAGGGCCGCCTGCCCGTGGTGCGCGGGCTGGCGCTGAACCGCGACGACCTGGCGCGCCGCGCCGTCATCATGGCGCTCATGTGCCAGGGCCAGGTGGTGTTCGAATCCATCGAGCTGGCCTGGCTGATCGATTTCAAGACCTATTTCGCGGCCGAGCTGGCGCAGCTGCAGGCGTTGCAGGACCAGGGTCTGGTGACCGTGGACGACACGGGCATCCAGGTGACGGCCCAGGGCTGGTTCTTTGTCCGCGCGGTGGCCATGGTGTTTGACCGCTACCTGCAGGCCGACCGCAACCGCGCGAAGTTCTCGCGCATCATCTGAAGGCGTCCACGCCGTGTCGACCGCGCTGGCGCTGACCGCATTGTTGATGGGCGTGGCCGCCAGCCCCCATTGCGCGGCCATGTGCGGGGCGCCCTGCGCCGCCGTGGCAGGTGCAGCGGCATCCGCCCGCGCGCCGTCGGCCCGCCCCGTCATCGCCCTGGTGCCGGCCGTGCCGCAGGCGAACTGCGCGCAGGGTGCACCCGCCGGAGCCGTGTGGCGTGCATCGCTCACGTTGCAGGCTGGACGCGTGGCGGGCTATGCCGTGGCCGGCGCCGCGGCGGCCGTGGCCATGGGGGCGCTGGCCTGGATGGGCCAGCAATCGGCCGCGCTTCGGCCCGTCTGGATGTTCATGCACCTGGGTGTTCTGGCCTGGGGGCTCGCGCTGCTGATGACCGGACGCGAACCGGCCTGGGCTGTGCGCATGGGACGCAGCCTCTGGGCCCGCGTGCAGCCCTTGGCGGCACGGCCGGGCGGGGTGTTCGCGCTGGGGGCGTCCTGGGCGGCGCTGCCCTGTGGCCTGTTGTATTCGGCGCTGCTGGTGGCGGGGCTGGCGGGCGGCCCGCTGGACGGCGCGGCCGCCATGGCACTGTTCGCGCTGGGCAGCGCCGGCCCGTTGCTGGCGGCACCGTGGCTCGTGGCGCGCATGAAGGCACTGGGCACCGCGCGTCTGAACGGTTGGGGCACACGCCTGGCGGGCGCGGTGCTGGTGGGCGTGGCGGCCTGGGCGTTGTGGGCCGATACGCTGCACCGGGTGGCCGTCTGGTGCGGCGTCGTCAGCTGACGCGGGGTTGCGTCCACCTCAGCGCGCCGTTTGGATCTGCGGCCGCACCCGTGCCTTGCGCGGCACGCCCGCGGCGTCGAACAGCGCGATGAACTCGGCCGGCTGCGCGCCGCGTGGCGCGGGCGCCCGCCACACCCGCACCTGCCAGCCACTGTCAAATCGGATGGCCGTGGGCTCACCCAGCTGCGTGGGCAGCTCCACGGCGTGGTGGCCGTCGTCCATGTAGTCGAACTCCACGCGCGTGTCGTCGCTCCAGCTGCGGTCGTCCAGCGGCAGGTAGTAGGTGCGGTCCACCAGCAGCCGGCAGTCGCACAGCGGCAGCTCGTCGGCCAGGTCGGGCTTGGCGCTGGCGGCGGCGTACAGCTGGTCCAGCGCCAGCGTTTCGCGTCGTGCGCCGTCCACCAGCGTCACGCCGAAGATCGGGCGTTCGGCAAAGAATAGATAGTGCGGGTCGGCCCGCCGGCAGTAGTCGGGCGTGTCCAGCAGCGCGCTGGCGATGCGGCTCATGAAGCTGCGCGGCTCGGACACCAGGCCGGCCGCCATGCCCACCTCGCATTCCAGTCGCAGGTCGCCCAGACGGCGCACATGGGGTGGCAGGCCCGGCGTGCGGATGTCGGCGCGCCAGGTCATGCTGGCGCGGCGCTGGTTGGCCACCACCGCGGCGTTCTCCTGCAGCGCCGCTGGGTTGCGCGGCAGCGTGAAGGTCTGGTCCGGCGCCAGATTGACCGCGAACATCGTGCGCGTGCCGATCACGTCCACGGTGGCCATGCGCATGTCGGTGCCGGGCTCGCGCGGGTACAACCGGAACCGCAACGCGGCCTCGGGCGCCAGGGCGCGGCGTGACTCGAACAGGTCAATGCCGGCCAGCATGCGGCGGTAGCTTTTCTCGACCAGGTTCTCATCGGCCCTGGCGGCAATGGTCACCTGGGGCAGGTCGTGCGCGGGCGTCTGGCCGTGCGCCGCCAGCGCCGCGCCGCAGAGGCTGGCGGCGGCCAGCAGGGACAGGGGGCTTGGGCGGCGCATGCCCCATGGTGTCGCGCAGGTGCCGCGGCCGCTGTAGGCGGGCTTCGCGTCCTGCCGGCCGCGCGTCACAATTTGCAAATTTCGGCGTTTGCGCCTGTCGCCTGATGACGCAGCTCAGTGGATTGGTGCGCGGTACTGGATGCCAAAGCGTTTGGCCAACGCGCTCAATCGTTTGTCCAGCGTCCACAACGCGGCGCCGGGGGTGATGAGGGCCGAAGCCAGCACCATGATGTCTACCAGTCCGCAGCCCAGGCCGTAGAGTCTTTCGCGTTCCACAAAATCCATGGTTTCCTGAAAGCTGGTTTGCTGTGCTGTCTGCAGCATTGAAATATCCGACAAAGTCTGCGTGCGCGCCGGCGGGGTTCCGCAAGCGAGCTCACCCAGCACCATCGGATGGCTCAACACTCTGTCCTGCGTCAGCAAGCCAGCCAGCCCTTCGTTGTGTTGCCGGAAATGGTCGACCCAGACAGACGTATCAACGAGTACGCCATTCATCAGGCGGCCTGTTTGCGGCGGGGAACTTCCTTCATCTTCGGCATGCTGGCACCCAGTGCCGCCAGCCGCTTGGCGGCTTGCACCCTGACGAACACTTTGACGGCTTCGCGAAACAGATCGGCCTTGTCCATGGAGGGGTCGGCGACCTCGAGCGCCTTCTCATACAAAGCGTCGTCAATTGAAACAGTGGTTCTCATGGCGGGTTTGTTCTCAAATATGATGCGATTTTGCATCATATTTGATGGCAATGCCATCAGCGAACCACGTAGCGCACGAAACCATCCGCCTGCGCGAACTGGTCGTACAGCTCGCGTGCGATGGCGTTGTCCTTGTGGGTCATCCAGTACAGGCGGGCCCAGCCTTCGGCGCGCATCGCGTTGCGCAGCCATTCGATCAGCGCCTTGCCTGCACCCTGGCCGCGCGCGTCGGGGGACACGTACAGGTCTTCCAGGTAGCACACGGCCTGCAGTTCCCAGGTGTTTTCATGCACCACGCAGTTGGCAAAGCCCACCACCTGGCCGCGCAACTCGGCCACGATGCACATGACCGACGCATCCGGGTCCAGGATGCGGCTCCACGTGCGGCGGGTGACGGCGTCGGGTACGGTGGCCGCGTAGAAGTCGCAGTAGCCGCGCCACAGGTCGGTCCAGGCGGCTTCGTCGGTGGGCAGGGCGGGGCGGATGGTGATGGATGCCATTGGGGAAGGAAGCAGGATGCAGCGACTTTACGACGGCTGGCCGAACAGCGCATGCCGCGCGGCATTGCGGATGGCGGCCACGGCCGGATGGGTGATGCGCCGCTCGGGGGAGATCGCGTAGAACTCCTCGATGATGTCAGGCGCATGACCCAGGCACGCTACCTGGTATTGCGCGCAGATTTCACTGGCCAGCACGGACGGGCCGGTGAACGCGCCCGCGGCCTGCCGTCCGAACGCCTTGGCCAGCGCGCCGTCGTCAAATTCGGCCACAACGCGCGGCGCCAGGCCCTGTACGCCGAACCAGGCATCCAGCCGCAGGCGCAGCGCGGATTCGGCCCCTGGCAGCATCAGTGGCAGGTCGGCCAGGCACTGGTTGAGCGCACCTGACGCGCGTCGGGGTGTCCACCCACAGCGGCGCAACAGCGCCTGCGAGGCAAAAAAGGCCGTGCCCGTGCGACCCAGCAGGTGCGAATAGGCACGCACCGCCATGCCTGGCGGCAGGGGCACGTCGGACACCACCATGTCCAGCTCATGCACAGCCAGCGCCGCGAGCAGTTGCTGCAGTTTGCCTTCATGGCAGATGAGCCGTCCACCGGCCAGCTGGTCCAGGCCGGGTTGCAACACGTGGCCCGCGATCGTCTTGGGCACGGAATCCACCACGCCCACCCGCAACGCGGCCCGCCAGGGCACCGCCGGTCCGGCGCCACTGAGCGCGTCCTGCAGCGCGGCGCCTGCGGTGAAGATTTCGTCGGCGTAGCGCCGCACCAGCCGCCCCGTCTCCGTGGGTTCCACGCCCCGGCCCGCCTTGCGCAGCAACGGCTTGCCGACCCGCGCTTCGAGCTGCTTGATCTGCCCGCTCAGCGTCTGCGGCGTGAGATGCAGCTGCTCGCTCGCGCGCGCAATGCTGCCAGTGCGCAGCACGGTCCAGAAGTAGTGCAGGTGCTTGTAGTTCATCTGCTTGATCATTCGAGAATTTCTGATGATTTGAGCATAAAAGTGAGCATATGACGAAGCATTGCCAATCTAGAGTCGGTTATCGCCATAACCCGTGCTTTCAATGACCGAATTCCTCATGACCCCCTTTCTCGGCCAGGCCACCTGGCTTTGGCTCGTGTTCCTGGCCGTGGTGGCCACGCTGCTGGCCTTCGATCTGGGTGTTTTGCACCGCGACGCGGGGGAAATCGGCATCCGCGAAAGCCTTTGGCTGTCAGGTGGCTACATCAGCGTGGCGCTCGTGTTCGGCGCCTGGCTGTGGTGGCAGCTGGGCGCGCAAAGCGGCATGGAATACCTGACGGGCTTCGTGATCGAGAAGTCGCTGTCCATGGACAACGTATTCGTGATCGCCATGATCTTCTCGTTCTTTGCCGTGCCGCGCGAGCTGCAGCACCGCGTGCTGTTCTGGGGCATCCTGGGGGTGATCGTGCTGCGGGCGGTCATGATCGGTCTGGGCGCGGCCCTGGTCAGCGAGTTTTCCTGGGTGCTTTATGTGTTCGGCGCGTTCCTGGTGCTGACGGGCGTGAAGATGCTGTTCATGGCCGATCACCAGGCCGACCTGAAGGACAACGTCCTGCTGAAGCTGCTGCACCGCCGCCTGCGCGTGACGCCGCAGCTGCGCGGCAGCGCGTTCTTCGTGCATGAGCCGCACCCGGTCACACGCGAGCGCGTGTTGTGGGTGACGCCGCTGTTTCTGGCACTGTGCCTGGTGGAGTTCGCGGACCTGATCTTCGCGGTGGACTCCGTGCCCGCGATCTTTGCGATCACGACCGACCCGTTCATCGTCTACACCAGCAACATCTTCGCCATCCTGGGGCTGCGCGCGCTGTATTTCGCGCTGGCGGCCATGATCCACCGCTTTGCCTACCTCAAGTACGCGCTGGCCCTGGTGCTGGTGTTCATCGGCGGCAAGATTTTCCTGGTGAACATCGTGGGCAAGATTCCTCCCGTGATCAGCCTGGGCGTGACGGCCGCGCTCATTGCGGGCGGTGTGGTCGTGTCACTGTGGAAAACGCGCGGCGCGGACCAGCCTGCGCGCATCGGTCACTCAGGATGATGGAGATACTCCATGGTGCCCGACGTCGTCGTCCTGTTCTTCGCGCTGGGGCTGGTGGCCCGGCTGGCCGGCAGTGAACTGAAAGTTCCGCAGGCGCTGTATGAAACCCTGTCCATCTACCTGCTGCTGGCCATCGGGCTGAAGGGCGGGGTGGAGATCAGCCGTCAGGACGCGGCCACGCTCGCGCCGCAGATTGCCGCCTGCGTCGCGCTGGGCCTGGCCATCCCCTTCGTGCTGGTGCCGCTGTTGCGGCGGCTGGGCTTTTCGGGCGTGGACAGCGCCAGCCTGGCGGCGCACTATGGTTCGGTCAGCGTCGTGACCTTTGCCGTGGCAACCAGTGCGTTGCGCCAGGCCGGCATCCCCTACGAGAGCCATGCGGCATTGTGGGTCGCGGTGATGGAGGCGCCGGCGCTTCTGTCGGCGATCTTCCTGGCGCGCCGCCAGGGCAGTGGTCCCACTGACTGGAAACGGCTGTCGCAGGACGTGCTGGCCGGTCCTTCCGTCATGCTGCTGACTGGCGGGCTGTTGATCGGTTCCTTCATGGGGGAAGCCGGCACCGCGCCGCTCAAGCCCGTGTTCGTGGATCCGTTCAAGGGCGTGCTGGCCCTGTTCATGCTCGAACTGGGCCTGGTGGCCGGCGAGCGCATTGCGCAGGTGCGCCAGTACGGCCTGCGGCTGCTGGCCTTTGGCATCCTCACCCCGCTGGCGCTGTCCGTGCCTGGCGCGTTGGTGGGGGTGGCGCTGGGTCTGAGCACGGGCGGCGTCGCCGTGCTGGCGACACTGGCTGCGAGTGCCAGCTACATCGCCGCGCCCACTGCCATGCGTATCGCAGTACCCGAAGCCAACGCCGCACTGTCCGTGGCCGCGTCGTTGGGGATCACCTTTCCGTTCAACGTGCTGGTGGGCATTCCGCTGTACACCTTGCTCGCGCGCGCCCTGACCTGACTCAGTCCAGCTGCCCCGCCAGCAGCAGCGCCACGTGGATCGCCTCGCGCTGCGCACCGTCATGGATCTGGTGGCGGCAGCTCGTGCCGTCGGCCACCACGATGGCGCCGGGTTGCTTGCGCACGGCGGGCAGCAGGCTCAGCTCGGCCATCTGCAGGGACACGTCGTGGTGCGACGCCTCGTAGCCGAAGCTGCCGGCCATGCCGCAGCAGCTGCTGTCGATCAGCTCGGGCCTGGCGCCGGGAATGAGTTTGATCACGTCCAGGATCGGGCTCACGGCGCCGAATGCCTTCTGGTGGCAGTGGCCGTGCAGCAGGATGGGCTGGTCCAACGGCTTCAGGCGCGCCTTCAGCGCGTCGAGCTTGCCGCCCTGCGCCTGGTGGGCGAGGAACTCTTCCAGCAGCAGCGCATGGTCTGCGATGGTGCGCGCATCCGGTCCCAGGCCCATGGATTGCAGTTCGTCGCGCAGCGTGAGCAGGCAGGATGGTTCCAGACCCACGATGGCAATGCCCTTTTGCGCAAAGGGCAGCAGCGCGGCCATGAGCTCGCGTGCTTTTTCTTTTGCAAGATCGACCATGCCCGTGGCCAGGTAGGTACGGCCGCAGCACAGGTGCCCGTCGCCCCCCTGCGACGATTTCGCTGCCACATGCACCGTGTAGCCCGCCGCCTGCAGCACCTGCAGTGCCGCCTGTGCATTGGGTGACTCGAAGTAGCCGTTGAAGGTGTCCACGAACATCACCACGGGCTTGTCGGCCGCCAGCACCTGTTCGCGCGTGGCGCCCGTGTGGGCCGTGTTGAAGAAGTGTTTGCGCTGCCACTGCGGCAGGCTGCGGCGGGCCGACAGGCCCAGCCATTTTTCGCCCAGATTTGCGAGCAACGGGGAGCGGTTGCGCAGGTTCAGCAGCGGCGCGAGCCGCGCCGCCCAGCCGGCATAGCGCGGCAGGTGGGCCACCAGCTTGTCTTTCAGCGTGTGGCCGTGGCGCGCCTTGTAGTGGTGCAGGAACTCGACCTTCATTTTGGCCATGTCCACGCCGGTAGGGCAGTCGCGCTTGCAGCCCTTGCAGCCGACGCACAGGTCCATGACTTCTCTTACCGCTTCGCTGGCGAGGCCCTCACCCTCAGTCCCTCTCCCAGGGGGAGAGGGAAGTTGGCCCGAGAGGGCGAGTCGCAACGTGTTGGCGCGGCCGCGCGTGACGTGCCGCTCGTCGCGCGTCACGCGGTAGCTGGGGCACATGGTGCCGGCGTCGAACTTTCTGCAGTGGCCGTTGTTGTTGCACATCTCCACGGCCTTGGCCAGGCCCTGCGCGGGGTCGCCGCCGGTGCCGGGTGCCGTGGTGCGCTCGGTGACCGGGTCGTTCTGCACGTTCCACGCGCTCCAGTCCAGCGCCGGGGTGAGGGGAATCACGCGGTAGCTGGGCGGAAAGCGCATGAGCCGCGTGTCGTCCATGCGCGGCGGGTTGACGATGCGCTGCGGGCTCAGCAGGTTGGCGGGGTCGAAGTAGTCCTTGATCTGCGCAAACGCTTCATTGATGTGAGGGCCGAACTGCCATTCGATCCACTCACCACGGCACAGGCCATCGCCGTGTTCGCCGCTGTACGCGCCCTTGTATTTGCGCACCAGTTCCGCAGCCTCTTCGGCGATCGCGCGCATCTTGTACGCGCCGCCGTCGGGACCGTCGGTACGCATGTCCAGGATGGGCCGCACGTGCAGCGTGCCCACCGATGCGTGGGCGTACCAGGTGCCCTTGCTGCCGTACTTGCGGAACACCTGGGTCAGTGCGTCGGTGTATTCGGCCAGGTGCTGCAGCGGCACGGCGCAGTCCTCGATGAAGCTCACCGGCTTGCCGTCGCCCTTCAGGCTCATCATGATGTTCAGGCCGGCCTTGCGCACGTCCCACAGGTTTTTCTGCGGCACGTCCTCGGTCATGCGTACCACGGACCCTGGCAGGCCCAGGTCACCCATCAGTTGCACCAGCCGGTCCAGCTGCGGCAGCAGCGCGGCCTTGTCGGGCCCGGCGAATTCCACGAGCAGGATCGCGTCGGGGTCGCCGATGACGGCCGTGCGCACGATGGGCGCGAACGCCGGGTTGCGCATCGACAGGTCGATCATCGTGCGGTCCACCAGCTCGATGGCCGTCAGCGTGCCGTCGCCCAGCCGCGCGATGTGCTGGGCCGTGTCCATGGCCTTGTAGAAGGTCGGGAAGTTCACCACGCCCAGCACCTTGGCGCGCGGCAGTTCGGCCAGTTGCAGCGTGAGCGTTTTGGTCAGTGCCAGCGTGCCCTCGCTGCCCACCAGCAGGTGGGCCAGGTTGACCGAGCCGTCGGCGGTGTACGGCTTTTCGTTCTGGTTGTGGAAGATGTCCAGGTTGTAGCCGGCCACGCGGCGCAGCACCTTGGGCCAGTGGCGGTCGATCTCGGGCCGCAGGTTCATGGCCAGATCGCGCACCCAGCGGCCCAGGTCGCGCGCGCGGCCCGTGCAGTCCTCGTAGCGGGTGAAGTGGTGCAGCTCGCCGTCGGACGTCCAGGCTTCGGCGCCCAGCACGTTGTGCACCATGTTGCCCCAGGCAATGCTGCGGCTGCCGCACGAGTTGTTGCCCGCCATGCCGCCCAGCGTGGCCTGCGCGCTGGTGGACACGTCCACCGGGTACCACAGGCCCAGCTTTTTCAGCGCCGTGTTCAGGTGGTCCAGCACCATGCCGGGCTCCACGGTGGCGGTGCGCGTGCCCGCGTCGAAGCTCACGATGCTGCGCACGTGCTTGCTGTGGTCGATGACCAGGCCCGCGCCCACGGTCTGTCCGCACTGGCTGGTGCCGCCGCCGCGCGGCACGATGGGCACGTTCAGGTCGCGGCAGATGTCCAGCGCGATCTTCACGTCGGCCGCGTTGCGGGGCACGAACACGCCCACGGGCAAGACTTGGTAGATCGACGCGTCGGTCGCGTAGCGACCGCGGTCGGCGGGCGAGAACAGCACCTCGCCCTGCGTTTCTTTGGCCAGGCGCGCGGCCAGGCGGCCGGCGACTTCGTTGCTGACGGACGCGACCGTGTCGTAGGCGCTGTCACGGGCGCCGGCATCCGCGGTGACGTTCAGGGGCAGCGGCGCGTTCATGCCTTGGCTTTCCGGTTCTGTTGCTGGGCGGCGCGCAGTTGCTCGACGACGACGTCGCGCTTGTGGTTCAGGTGGTCCACCAGCACCTGGCGCATGGCGGCCGGGTCGCGGGCGGACAGTGCGGCGACCATTTTTTCATGCTCGCCCACGGCGCGCTTCCACTTGTCTTCGTCCTGGTTGGAGCGAAAGCGCAGCGCCTGCAGCCGCGCGTTGACCTGGCGGTAGGTAGCGGTGAGAACGGGGTTTTTGGCGGCGTCGTTGATGGCGCTGTGGATCAGTGCGTTGAGCCGGTAGTAGTTGGACAGGTCGCGCCGCGTCCACGCGGCCATCATCTCGAAGTGCATGGCGCGGATTTCATCCAGCTCGGCATCGGTGATGCGCTGCGCCGCCAGCTCGCCCGACTGCGCTTCCAGCCCCGCCATGACCTCGAAGGTGTTGCGCACGTCCTGTTCGGTCAGCTCCACGGCGATGGCGCCGCGGTTGGGCAGCAGCTCCACCAGGCCTTCGGCGGCCAGCATCTTGATGGCTTCGCGCAGGGGGGTGCGGGACACGTTGAGCACTTCGCTCAGCTCACGTTCGTTCAGCTTGGCGCCGGGGGCGATCGTGCCCTCGACCAGCATCTGGCGCAGGCGGTGGGCCACCTGGTCGTGCAGGGCCGTGCGGGGGATGGAGATGATCTCTGCGGTCATGGCTTGTTATTTTGTATGCAAAATTGGTATTCGTCAAAAGTTGCGTTTCAAGACCTCGTGGCAAAGCCACGTGGGCGGTGTGCGGGGCTGGGGGCTTCACTGTGACGGTCGCCTTCGGCGACTTCCCTGCGCTGCTCAGGGATCGGTCGCACCGCAGAACTCACTGCATTGCGCTTCGCTCCATTCCGTTCAAACAGCTGCGGTGAGTCAGAGCACGATGCGCGCTGCGCGCGCCGACACTCACCCTTGCGCTGCTCGGCGTCACAGAGGCGCCCCCAGCCCCGCACACCGCCCACGTGGCTTTGCAGTGACATGGTTGGCGCGCCCCCCGCCGGCTACCGCTCGCCGCGAAGCAGCGAGTGTCACATCGACGGCAAAAAACTTGACAAATGAATTTTGTATGCAAAAAATGGCTAGATTGGACACCTTAGGACAGAGACCCAAGACATGCTGACCCTCGACTACCACCCCACCGGCCGCCATTTCCTGCAGATCCCCGGCCCGTCGCCCGTGCCGGACCGCATCCTGCGGGCCATGAGCCTGCCCACCATCGACCATCGCGGCCCCGAATTCGGCGCGTTGGGCATGAAGGTACTGGCCGACATCCAGAAAATCTTCCAGACAAAACACCCTGTCATCATCTACCCCGCATCCGGCACCGGCGCGTGGGAAGCGGCGCTGTCCAACGTGCTGAGCCCCGGCGACCAGGTCGTGATGTACGAAACCGGGCACTTTGCGTCGCTGTGGAACAAGATGGCCACGCGGCTGGGCATCCAGACCGAGTTCCTGGCGCAGCCCGGCACCGAGCATGGTGTGCCGTTGAGCTGGCGCCGCGGCGTGCAGGCCGACCTGATCGAAGCGCGGCTGAAGGCCGACACGGGGCACGCGATCAAGGCCGTGTGCGTGGTGCACAACGAAACGTCCACCGGCGTCACCAGCAACATCGCCGCGGTGCGCCGCGCCATTGACGCGGCCAAACACCCGGCGCTGCTCATGGTGGACAGCATCTCGGGCCTGGCCAGCGCCGAATACAAACACGACGCCTGGGGCGTGGACGTGACAGTGAGCGGATCGCAAAAGGGCCTGATGCTGCCGCCGGGCATCAGCTTCAACGCGCTGTCGCCCAAGGCCATCGAGGCCAGCAAGACGGCCAGGCTTCCCAAGGCCTTCTGGGCCTGGGACGAAATCATCGAGATGAACAAGGGCGGCTACTGGCCCTACACGCCCAATACCAACCTGCTGTACGGCCTGAGCGAGGCCTGCGACATGCTGCTGAACCAGCCCGGCGGGCTGGATGCCACGTTTGCGCGCCACATCCGCTGGGGCGAGGGCGTGCGCGCGGCCGTCAGCGCCTGGGGCCTGCCCATCCAGTGCGCCGATGCGTCGGTGTACTCGCCCGTGCTGACCGGCGTGATCATGCCCGAGGGCGTGGACGCCGACGCCGTGCGCAAACTGATTTATGACCGCTTCGACTGCTCGCTGGGCACGGGCCTGGGCAAGGTCAAGGGCCGCATGTTCCGCATCGGCCACCTGGGCGACTGCAACGACCTGACGCTGATGGCCGCGCTGGCCGGCTGCGAGATGGGCCTGAAGCTCAGCGGCGTGAAGCTTGCGGGCTCGGGCGTGCAGGCCGCGATGGACTTTTTTGCCAGCCACCCGGCGCAGCATGCGCTGGCGAAGGCAGCCTAGGACGGCTGCAGGCCGGCCGGACCCACGGTTTTAACAACGACAGGAGACAAGCCATGCAACGCAGAACCCTCATCACCGCCACGGCCGCTGCGGCCGCGACGCTGGCCGCGCCGATGGTCAAGGCGCAGACGCTGCCCGGTGGGCCCGTGCGCATCGTCGTGGGCTTTCCGCCCGGTGGCGGCACGGATGCGCTGGCGCGCGTGGTGGCGCAGAAGCTGCAGGCCATGTGGAACCTGTCCATCGTGATCGAAAACCGCGCGGGCGCGGCCGGCGTGATCGCGGCCGACTACGTGGCCAAGCAGGCCGGCGACGGCAACACGCTGCTCATGGCGCACATCAACAGCCACGCGCTCGCGCCCGCCATGGGCATGAAGCTTGGCTACGACGCCGAAAAAGACTTCGTGCCCATCAGCATGGTGGGCGTGACGCCCAACATCCTGATCTGCAACGAGCACCAGCCCGCCAAGACGGTGAAGGACCTGGTCGCGCTGTGCAAGGCCAACCCCGGCAAGATCAGCTTTGCGTCGGCCGGCGGTGGCTCGGCCCAGCATTTTGCGCTGGAGATGTTCAAGCTGCAGGCCAGGATATTCGCGCTGCACGTGCCGTACCGCGGCTCGGGCCCGGCGCTGACCGACCTGATTGGCGGGCAGGTGAACTACTGCTTCGAGACCATGACCTCGGCCACGCCGCACATCAAGAGCGGCAAGGCCATTGCGCTGGCGCAGACGCGCCTGAAGCGCGCCAAGGGTCACCCCAACGTGCCGACCATGGACGAATCGGGCTTCCCCGGCTTTGAGGCCACGGTCTGGTACGGTCTGATGGGGCCGGGCAGGATGCCCAAGGCCATGGCCCAGCGCATGAACGACGACATCAACAAGGTCATGGCCATGCCCGACGTGCAGGAAAAGATGGACCAGTTCGGCGCGGAAGACGGCGGCGGCAGCATCGAAAAATTCGCCAGCTTCATCAAGGCCGAACAGCAGAAGTGGGCCACTGTGGCCAAGGCCGCCAGCGTGCGGCCGGACGCATAAGCCGCCTTTCGGCGACGACGCGGGCTCACAGGCCGGCCAGATCGGCCTGGCGCTGCAGGCAGGCCAGGGCCTGCGCGACCAGCGCCTTGCCAGCGCCATGGGCCTGCAATGCCCAGGCGGCCTGTGTGTGCACCGTCTCCACCACCTCGTCGGCGATGGCCTGTGCCTGTACCGGCGACAGGCCGAACTGTGGCGCCGCCTCGCGCACGCGGTCCATGTGCGACTCCAGCCGGCCCGGCACGATGGCCAGCGACTGGTAGCCCAGGTTGCCGAGCTGCATCACCAGGTCGAACGCCGGCGCGAGCCGCCAATGGCCGCCGTCGCACAGCAGGCCATGGTTCTTGATGTGGTCGTCGCTGTTGTCCACCGCGACGTTGAACACCATCCGGCGGAACAGCTGCCGCAGGTCGGCCACCGGGTCCGCGCTGATCCGGCGCAATGCCTGGGCCAGCGCCACATAGCTGCCGTCGCTGCTCTCGTAGGGGACATCGAGCACGGCCGACGCCGACAGGTAGTGCAGCCGGCGCTCGTCGTGCACGGGGCCTGCGCGGTCGAAGCGGCGCAGCACCAGCGCATGGCCGCGGTGCAACGGCTGCAAAAAGAAATCCGCCACGGTGATGCCGCACAGCCGCGCCAGCGCCGTCGTGGCGGCTTCCAGCACCTCCACGTCGTGAATGTCTCCGCGCGAGGAGAATTTCGCCATGTGGCGCAGACCCTCATGAACGAAGGTCGCCTTGGGCCGCGCGCCGCCCAGGCTGCCGCCGCCTTGCAGCAGTCGTTTCATCTCGCGGCTGGGCTCTCGGCCGGACTCCAGGGCCTGCGCGGCATCGGCCAGCGCCTGCAGGCTGTGCGCTGGCTGCACCGGCTCCGCGGGCTTGAGCGGCAGGCTGTCGCCGAACACCATGGCGCCGATGCGGTCGTCGTTGGTCAACAGCAGCACGTCGGCATCGGCCAGCTCGCGGCCGTGCTGCGCCTCCAGCACGCGCCGGCCCCAGGCATCGGGCAAGGCATCGCGTAGCGTGAGCGGCAGCGCGCCGCCGTCACGCAGGCGGCGTGGACCCAACGGCGTGACGCCATCCCGCAATGGCAGGCGCATCGGGTTCAACGGCTGCGCCTGCGGCGATTGCAGGTATTGGCGGCCGTACGCGAATTCGCCCGACTCCATGACGCCCTGGCGCGACAGCTTGAGCAGGCCGGCCGCCGTCACAGGCTCGCGCGATTGCGTCGCCAGCCCCACGTACAGGGCGCGTTCAGAAATCACGTTCGAGCTCCCCGATGGCGCCCGGTGCGCTGGCGCCTGCGCTGCGGCGTACACGCCGGTTGGCCTGGGCGGCCGCGAAGGAGTCGTCCAGCGGTGCCACGGCCTGCAGCGAGTCGGCCTGCCCCAGCAGCCACAGCGCATGGGCGAGCAGGCCGATGCTGGTGCCGGGCTTGCCCAGCTCCAGCGCGCGCAGCGTGGCGGGCGTGCAGAACAGCCGGGCCGCCATTTCCTGCAGCGTCAGGCCGCGCTGCTGGCGCAGCGCACGCAGCCGAAGGCCCAGCGCCACAAGCGCATCAAGCGGCGGCTGGGGCAGGGCGGCAAGCGCCGGGGAACTCTTTGGCATCAATAAAATGACTATTAAGCGGTTTAAAAGTCATTTTATTGATTGAAACTGACCTGTCAAACAGGCCTGCCCGGGTTGTCAGCCCCGCAGACCCTTCCACAGCATGTAGGCTGCCAGCACGTACAGGATGCTGGCGAAGACGCGCTTGAGCTTGCCCACGGGCAGGGCGTGGGCAGCCTTGGCGCCCAGTGGCGCGGTGAACACGCTGGCCACCGCGATCACGGCCAGGGCCGGAAGCCAGATGTAGCCAAACGAGCCCGCCGGCAGGCCCTGCACGGACTGGCCGCTGATGGCGTAGCCCGCCACGTTGGCCACGGCGATCGGGAAACCCAGTGCAGCCGACGTGGCCACCGCGTTGTGGATGGCCACGTTGCACCAGGTCATGAACGGCACGCTGATGAAGCCGCCGCCCGCGCCCACCAGCCCCGACAAAAAGCCGATTACGCCGCCGGCGGCAATCTGGCCGCCCGTACCGGGCATCTGGCGCGTGGGCTTGGGCTTTTTGTCCAGGAACATCTGCGTGGCCGAGAAGCCCACGAACAGGCCGAAGAAGACCGCCAGGTAGCTGCCCTTGAGCAGGGCGAACACGCCCAGGCTGCTGATCAGGCTGCCGATCACGATGCCGGGCGCCAGGCGTCTGACGATGTCCCAGCGCACCGCGCCGCGCTTGTGGTGCGCGCGCACGCTGGAAATCGACGTGAAGATGATGGTGGCCATGGACGTGGCGATGGCCATCTTGACCGCCAGGTCGGGCCCCACGCCGCGCATGGACATGATGATGGTGATGAACGGCACCATCAGCATGCCGCCGCCGATGCCCAGCAGCCCCGCGAGAAAGCCGGTGCCAATGCCCAGCAGGACGAGTTCAACGATGAGCAGGGGTTCGAGCGTCATGAGGGGGGATGGAGAAAGCGGGGGGAGGGGGAGAGGAAAGGTGTCTGCAAGTGCCACCGGACCGGCATCCTGAACCGGGGGTTCAGGTGGGCTAGGTCAACCTGGCGTTGGGTTCATCTGACGCGAGACGATCACGCTCACCAGGGGATGTTCCAGGCCCGTGCTCAAAGAGCATTGGTTCAAGGAAATATAAAGCCCGGCATGCACTGCAGACACGTGCAATCTTACGCGCATTGGGCCTTGCGCGCCACGCAAAACGCACCACGTGCGTGCTGCAAAACCGCGGGGATCAGAGCAGGCGGCCGTCGTCGCCCAGCGCGCGGTCCAGGCGCTGCTGCAGCGACGCCAGGCGCGGGTCGGGCACGCCGGCGGTGCCGTCCACGTCATGGCCGTGGCCATTGCCGTTGCCGCCGAACTCGCTGTTGCCAAAGCCCGAGGCCTGGAACGACGGTGGCTCGTCGCGCGGCACGGGGCGTTCGGCCACGTCGAACGCCAGGTTCAGCGCGGCCAGCACGGCGATGCGGTCGCGCGCCTTGACCTTGCCCGCGTCGCGGATCTTGCACATGGCGGTGTCGACTTTTTCGACGGCTTCGAGCAGGCGGGATTCGCCACCTTCGGGGCAGCCGAGCAGGTAGCTCTGGCCCATGATCTGCACTTCGAGCTGCTTGGTGGCCATGGAAATTACGCGGCGTTCTTGATGTCGGGCAGGCGTTCCAGCAGCGCGTCCACGCGCGCGCGGGCGGCGGACAGGCGGGACTTGAGCGAGTCGCGCTCCTGCGTGAGCGCCTCGACCTGGCTGGTCAGCAGCACGTTGGTGCGCTGCAGTTCCTCATAGCGCACGAGCAGGCGTTCCACGCGCTCGGCAAGCTGGTCGATTTGGGCTGGTGTGGCCATACAGAAAACGATTGTAGGGTTTGTGACTGGTTACGCCCCTAAAATGTGCGGGTTGGTGCTCGCGGTGTGGTTCACATGCCGCAGTTCAACGGGAAGCAGGAGGGCCAGCCCACTCACGGGCCTGCCTAACCTGCGCTGCCCCCGCAACGGTAAGTGGACGGGCCCCTCGGGTCCCGCTTCTGTCATTCAAGCCACTGGGCGCGTCGAACAGGCGCCTGGGAAGGCGGCAGGAGTTGCTTCCACCAGCCCGGATACCGGCCAACAAGGTGGCGGTGCGCCCTGTGCGCGCCGCCGTGACGCCCATGCGCCGGCGGGGAAGCCGGCGAGGGCATTTGTCTTGTATCGCTACTGATGAAAACCTCTGTGTCCCCCGCGCGGCTTGCCGTGCTTCCGCTGGCTTTGTCCGGTGTTTTCGCTGCCGCATTTCCGTCCCTTGCCCAGACCGTCGCGCCCGTGCAGGTTGCGGCGCTGGGTGAAACCGTGGTGACCGCCACGCGCACGCCCACCCGCACCGATGAACTGGTCAGCGAGGTCGTGGTGGTCACGCGCGAGCAGATCGAAACCTCCACCGCCCGCACCGTGCCCGAGCTGCTGGCCCGCACAGCCGGCCTGCAGATGAATTCCAACGGCGGGCCCGGCAAGACGTCCAACGTCTTCATCCGCGGCACCGAGGGCCGCCACACCATCCTGCTGATCGACGGCGTGCGCTACGGCTCGGCCACGGCCGGCACGCCCGTGTGGGACGCCGTGCCCGTGGACATGATCGAGCGGATCGAAGTGCTCAAGGGCCCGGCGTCCGCGCTGTACGGCAGCGAAGGCGTGGGCGGTGTGGTGCAGATCTTCACGCGCCGCGGCCAGCAGGGCCTGCACCCGTATGCGTCGGTCACGGTGGGCAGTGAAAGCCACCGTCAGGCCGCGGCCGGCGTGACCGGTGGGCAGGGCGCGTGGACCTATGCGCTGGGCGTGCAGACGCTGCGCGAAAAAGGCTTCTCGTCGACCAACCCCCGCGTGCAGTTCGGCAACTACAACTCCGACACCGACGGCTTCGACCAGGACTCCCTGAACGCATCGCTGGGCTTGCGGATCAACGACGCCTGGTCGGCGGACGCCAGCGTGATCTATTCCGACGGCCTGAGCCAGATCGACGACGGCCCCGGCCGCGACGCGCAGACGGCGGTGCGCAGCTTTGCCGGCAACGTCGGCATCAAGGGCCGCGTCATGCCCGGCTGGCAGACCGAGCTGCGTTACGGCCAGGGCACGGATACGTCCAACGCCATCATGGCCGCCACGCTGCCCACCGACTTCAAGACGCAGCAGGACCAGTGGACCTGGCAGAACAACATCGACACGCCCGTGGGCGTGGTGCTGGCGGGGCTGGAGCACCGCACGCAGAAGGTCAGCGGATCCACCGCCTACACCGTGCGCGAACGCACCATCAACGCCGTGTTCGTGGGGCTGAACGGCAGCCAGGGCAATCACAGCTGGCAGGCCAACCTGCGCCGCGACCAGAACTCGCAGTTCGGCGGCAGCAGCACGGGCTTCGTGGGCTATGGTTACCGCATCAGCCCGGCGTGGCGCGCCAATATCTCGCACGGAACGACCTTTGTCGCGCCGTCGTTCAACCAGCTGTACTTCCCCAATTTCGGCAATGCGGCGCTGCAACCTGAAGAGGGCAAGAACACCGACATCGGCATCACCTGGTCGGCAGGCGGGCACGAGGTCAAGCTCGTGCGCTTTGACAACAGGATCCGCGGCTACATGACCAACACGACGCTGCCCATCAACATCCCGCGCACCCGCATCGACGGCTGGACACTGGGCTACGAGGGCAAGGTCGGCAAGCTGGCGCTGCGCGCGTCGTACGACGCGCTGGACCCGCGCAACGAGCTCAACGGCCGGCTGCTGCCGCGCCGCGCGAAAGAACAGGTCACGCTGGGCGCCGACTACCACCTGGGCGCCTGGGCGTTCGGTGGCTCGGTGCTGAACGTGGGCTCGCGCTTTGACGACGCGGCCAACACGCGCCCCATGGCCGGCTACACCACGGTGGACCTGTACACCACCTGGTCCGTGGCAAAGGACTGGAGCCTGCAGGCCAAGGTCAACAACCTGACCGACCGCCAGTATGAGACCGCGTTTGGCTACAACCAGCCGGGTCGTGGCGTGTATTTCACGCTGCGCTGGCAACCAAAATAGCGCGCCATGATGCCGACCCTGCCTGACCAGCTACCCCAGGGGCCACGCCGCATCGTCTGCCTGACCGAAGAGACGACCGAGTGGCTTTACCTGCTGGGGGAGCAGGCGCGCATTGTCGGCATCTCGGGTTACACCGTGCGCCCCCGCCGCGCGCGCGAAGAAAAGCCCAAGGTCAGCGCGTTTCTCAGTGCCAAGATCGACAAGATCCTGGCGCTTGAGCCCGACTGCGTGTTCGGCTTTTCGGACCTGCAGGCCGACATTGCCAGCGCGCTCATCCGGCATGGCGTGCAGGTCACGGTGTTCAACCAGCGCAGCGTCGAAGAGATTTTTACGATGCTGTACCAGGTGGCTGCGATGGTGGGGCAGGCGGAGCGCGGCCTGGCATTGCTGCAGGCCATGCGCACGCGTCTTCTCGACATCGAAGCTGCGGGCCGCGCGCTGCCGCGCCGACCGCGCGTGTTCTTCGAGGAATGGGACGAGCCGCACATCAGCGCGATCCGCTGGGTGTCGCAACTGTGCGGCATCGCCGGCGGGGATGATGTGTTTCCCGAGCTGGCGGTGCAGAGCCTGGGCAAGCACCGCATCATTGCCGACGGCGCAGAGATCGTGCGGCGCAACCCCGACATCATCATCGGCTCGTGGTGCGGCAAGAAATTCCGCGCCGAAAAGGTCGCGGCGCGCACCGGCTGGCAGGATGTGAACGCCGTCAAGCACGGTCAGCTGTTCGAGATCAAGTCCGCCGACATCCTGCAACCCGGCCCGGCTGCGTTGACAGACGGGGTGGAGCAGTTGCAGCGCATCATGGTCGATTGGGCGAAACAACATGCGTGAACTGATCCTGGGCGGTCAACGCAGCGGCAAGTCGGCGCGGGCAGAACGGCTCGCGGCGCAGTGGCTGGCGACATCATCCGATCACCGGGCGGTGTTCATCGCAACGGCCACGGCCTGGGACGACGAGATGCGCGAACGCATCGCGCGCCACCAGCGTGACCGGGCCGCTCGAGTGCCGGGCATGGTGACGGTGGAGGAGCCGGTGGCGCTGGTGGAGGCGCTGGCGGCGCACGATGATGCAATGACGCTGGTGGTGGTGGATTGTTTGACGTTGTGGTTGACTAATCTCGTTATGCCAGCGGGCGGCCCTCACCCCAGCCCTCTCCCAGAGGGAGAGGGAGTTAACGGCCCCCTCTCCCTCTGGGAGAGGGCTGGGGTGAGGGCCAGCGCCCTGTCCCAAACCATCACCACCCGAACGACCCCCCTCATCCTCGTCACCAACGAAATCGGCCTGGGCGTCATCCCCATGGGGCAGCAAACCCGCGCCTTCGTCGACGCCCTGGGCCGCCTGAACCAGCAGGTCGCCGCCGCGTGCGACCGCGTGACCCTGATGGCGGCAGGCCTGCCGCTGACTCTGAAAGACAAGGCATGAAAAAGCTCATGGTCCTGCTGGCCCTTGCAGGCGTTTGCATCGCGTGGCAGGCGCAGGCCCTGCAGGTGACAGACGATCGCGGTGTCACCGTCACGTTGACGCAGACTCCCCAGCGCATTGTGAGCCTGCTGCCGTCGCTGACCGAGACGGTGTGCGAGCTGGGCCAGTGCCATCGCCTCATCGGCGTGGACCGGTATTCCAACTTCCCCGCGCACGTGAAGACGCTGCCACAGGTGGGTGGCGGCATTGACCCCAACATCGAGGCCGTGGTTGCGCTCAAGCCCGACGTGGTGCTCATGGCCACGTCGTCGCGCGGCGTGCAGCGGCTGGAATCGCTGGGCCTGAAGGTGCTGGCCATGGAGCCCAGGAGCACGGCCGATGCGCGGCGCGTCATGGACAAGCTGGGCCAGCTGCTGGACGTGCCCGATGCGCAGCGCATCTGGCGCGCGATCGACGCGGGCGTGTTGGCCGCGGCGCAGTCGCTGCCGGCATCGGCCAAAAAACTGCGCGTGTACTACGAGGTCAGCGTGGGCGGGTATGCGGCGGGGCAGACGTCGTTCATCGGCGAGAACATGGCGCGCCTGGGTGTGCAGAACATCGTCACGCGCGACCTGGGGCCGTACCCGCGCATCAACCCCGAATACGTGGTGCGCGCCAACCCCGACATCGTCATGATCGGCCAGCGTAATGTGGCCGGCATGGCGCAGCGCCCCGGCTGGGCCGGCATGCGCGCTTTGCGCGAACAGCGCGTGTGCGTGTTCACGGCGGATGAATCCGACGTGCTGGTGCGACCCGGCCCGCGCATGGCCGAAGGCGCGCGGCTGCTGGCGCGGTGTATTGCCGACAAAGGTGCGGCGGCCAGGGGCGGGGCGGTCGTTCAATGAACCAGGCCCAAGGCTCCGCCGCGCGCAGCCTGTGGCTCGCCGCCGCGCTGCTGCTGGCGGCCGCCGCCGTGCTGGCGGTCGGCGTGGGCGTGGGCAGCACGGGCTTTGCCAGCGTGCTGCAGGCGCGCCAGGACCCTGTGGCGTGGCAGATCGTGTGGGACATCCGCCTGCCGCGCACGCTGGGCGCGTGGATGGCCGGCGCGCTGCTGGGCCTGGCCGGCGCGGTGGCGCAGGGGCTGTTCCGCAACCCGCTGGCCGACCCGTACCTGCTGGGCAGCGCGTCGGGCTCGGCGCTGGGCGTGTCGGTGGCGCTGGCCTTGTTCGGTGTGTCGCCGTTCGCCACGCAGTGGATCACGCGCGTGGGCCTGACGGGCGCGGCCTTCATCGGCGCCGTGCTGGGCGTCATGCTCACGCTGACGCTGGCCAGGGGCGTGCAGCACACGCTGCGGCTCCTGCTGGCCGGCGTGATCGTGGGTGTGGTGCTGGGCGCGGCGCGCGACCTGGTCACGCTGGCCGTTCCCGACGTGCTGCAGGCCATGCAGGCGTTCACGCTGGGCAGCACGGGCTTTGTCGGCTGGGCGTCGTGCGGCGTGATGGCGGCGGCGCTGCTGCCGGCGGCCGTCGTCGCCTGGGCCATGGGGCGCGGGCTGGACGGGCTGGCGCTGGGCGAATCCACCGCCGTGAGCCTGGGCGTGCCGCTGGCCGCCATGCGCGTGCTGCTGGTGGCCGTGCTGGCCATGGCCACGGGCGCGGCGGTGGCGCAGACGGGGCTGATCGCCTTTGTCGGGCTGGCCGCGCCGCACCTGGTGCGCTCCATCGTCAAAACCACGCACGGCCGCCTGGTGCTGCTGAGCGCGGCCATGGGCGGGCTGCTGCTGATGGCGGCCGACGTGCTGGCGCGCTGGGTCATCGCGCCGCAGGAGCTGCCCGTGGGCGTGCTCACGGCGTTGCTGGGCGGCGGCTACCTGCTGTACCTGATGCACAAGGGCGGCGGGCTGGGCGGAAGGGCGTCGCGATGAGCGTCCACGCACCCGAGTATTCGACGGCGCTGCAAGCCACCGGGCTGCACGTGTCGCTGGGCGGCACGCCGGTGCTGCACGGGATCGACCTGGCGTTGCCGGCGGGGCGCTGGACGGCGATCGTCGGGCCGAATGGCGCCGGTAAATCCACACTGCTCAAGGTGTTGGCCGGGCTGCTGCCCCACGGCGGCAGTGTCGCGTTGCTGGGCCGTCCGCTGTCTGACCTGGCGCAGCGCGAACGCGCGCGCACGCTGTCGTGGCTGGGGCAGGGCGAGGCTGGCGCCGACGACCTGTCGGCCTACGACGTGACCATGCTGGGCCGCCTGCCGCACCAGCCCTGGCTCGCGCCGCCTTCGGATGCCGACCGCGCGGCCGTCGAGCAGGCCCTGCGCGCGACCCAGGCCTGGAGCTGGCGCGACCGATCGCTGGGCGCGCTGTCGGGCGGCGAACGCCAGCGCGTGCTGCTGGCGCGTGCGCTGGCGGTGCAGGCGCAGGTGCTGCTCATGGACGAGCCGCTGGCCAACCTGGACCCGCCGCACCAGGCCGACTGGCTGGCCCTGGTGCGCGGGCTGGTGGCGCAGGGCAAAACCGTGGTCAGCGTGTTGCATGAAATCCCGTTCGCGCTGCATGCCGACGAGCTGATCGTCATGGACGGCGGCCGCGTGACGCACCAGGGGCCATGCGACGACGCGGCCACGCACCGCGCGATGGAAAACGTCTTCGGCGGGCGCATCGCCATCCACCGGCTTGCGCACGGGTGGGTCGCCATCCCGAAGTGAAAATAATTGGAATCTGACCCCCAATAAAGATGCAGATCGAAACACCACCTTCCGCCAAGCCGTATGACAAGCCCGAGGGCGAGCGGCGCGGCATCGTGATCGTGAACACCGGCGACGGCAAGGGCAAGAGCACGGCGGCGTTCGGGCTGGCGCTGCGCGCGCACGGGCGCGGCAAGGCCGTGCAGATTTACCAGTTCATGAAGGTGCCCACGGCGCGTTTCGGCGAGCACCGCATGTTCGAGCAGATCGGCATTCCCATCGAGGGGCTGGGCGACGGCTTCAGCTGGAAGAGCCAGGACCTGGAGCATTCGGCGCAGCTCGCGCGCGACGGCTGGCAGAAGGCGCGCGCCACCATCCTGGCCGGCGAACATTTTCTGGTGGTGCTGGACGAGATCACCTATCCGCTGATCTACGGCTGGCTGCCGCTGCCCGACGTGCTGGACACGCTGAAGAACCGGCCCAGGCACGTGCATGTGTGCCTGACCGGCCGCCGCTGCCCGCCCGAGATCATCGAGCTGGCCGACACCGTGACCGAGATGACCAAGGTCAAGCACGCGTTCAATGCGGGCGTGCCCGCGCAGCGCGGCATCGAGGACTGAGCGCCAGCCCATGAGCTTGACCGCCGCCATCGCCGCGCTGCTGTCCGCCCTGGCCATCGACCGCTGGTGGGGCGAGCCGCGCGCGCGGTGGCACCCGGTGGTGTGGATGGGGCATTACCTGGTGTGGGCCGGCCGGCGCATCGCGCCCGGCGCGCCGCGCGATGGCGCCGACTGGCGCGCGTTCTGGGCCGGCGGGCTGGCGTGGAGCCTGGGGGTGCTGGCCGTGCTGGTGGGCGCGCATCTGGCGGTGGGCCTGGTGACGGCGCTCATGCTGCTGCTGCCCACGCAGGTGGAATGGTTGTGGGGCGTGGCGGCCGGCGCGCTGCTGGGCCTGCTGCTCAAGCCCATGCTGGCCTGGCGCATGCTGCGCGACGAGGTCGCGGCGGTGGAATCGGCCCTGGCCGAATCGCTGGATGCCGGCCGCGCGCAACTGGCGCAGCTGGTCAGCCGCGACGTGTCGCAACTGACCGAGGCCCAGGTGCGCGAAAGCGCGATTGAATCGCTGGCCGAGAACCTGAACGATTCGGTCGTCGCGCCCGTGTTCTGGTTCGTGCTGCTGGGCCTGCCGGGCGCGGCCGCCTACCGCTTTGCCAACACGGCCGATGCCATGTGGGGCTACCGCGGCCTGCGTGGCGGCCGCTATTGGGAATGGGCCGGCAAGTGGGCGGCGCGCGCCGACGACGTGCTGTCGTGGGCGCCCGCGCGCATCACGGCGGGGCTGCTGGCGCTGACGGCCGGCGGTGTGGCACCGGCCCGCTTGCGCGGTGAGGCACGCCTGACGCCGTCGCCCAACAGCGGCTGGCCCATGGCCGCCATGGCGCTGGCGCTGGGCGTGCGGCTGGGCAAGCCGGGCGTGTATGTGCTGAATGAAACGGGGCGCGTGCCCGATGCCGGCGACGCCCGGCGCGCCGCGGCGATCGCGTCGCGCGCCGTCATGGCGATGGCGGCCCTGGCCTGCCTGGCCCTGTGGTGGATGGGGGACCGCGCATGACGAACCCGACCGCGCGCGTGCACGGCGGCCCCGATGCGCTCGGCGCGCCGGCGCACGACTTCTCGACCAACGCCAACGCCTGCGGCCCGTGCCCTGCGGCGCTGGACGCCGTGCGCCGCGCCGACCCCACGCGCTACCCCGACCCGGCGTACACGGCGCTGCGCGAGCGGCTGGCGGCGTTTCATGGCGTGGCGCTGTGGCGCGTCGTGCCGGCAGGCAGCGCCAGCGAATTCATCTTTCGCATCACGGGCTGGGCCGCGCGGCGCGGGGTGGTGTCGGTTGCCGTGCCGCTTCAGGCGTATGGCGACTACGCGGCCGCCGCGCGGGCACAGGGCCTGGCGGTACGCATCGGTGCCCAGGCCGCGCTGGTCTGGGCCTGCGACCCGGCCAGCCCGACCGGTGCTGCTGTGCCGGTGGTGACGCCGGCCGCCGGCGCGACGCTGGTGCTGGACCGCGCCTACGACCCGCTGCGCCTGCAAGGCGCCTGTGGCTGGGGCGCCGCCGCGCTGGACGCCGCCTGGCAGCTGTGGTCGCCCAACAAGGCGCTGGGCCTGACGGGCGTACGCGGTGGCTACGCCATTGCCCCGGCGCACGCGCAGGGGGATGCCCATGAACTGCAGGCGCTGGCGCCGTCGTGGCCGCTGGGCGCGCAGGCCGTGGCCTTGCTGGACGCATGGTGCGCGCCCGCCATGCAGCACTGGCTGGCCGGCAGCCGCGACACCCTGCGCGTGTGGAAGGCGCGCCAGCTCGGCCTGTGCCGCAGCCTGGGCTGGGAATGCATGGACAGCGTGGCCAATTTCTACTGCGCGCGGCCTGCGGCGCCGCTGCCGCTGCAGGCGTTGCGCGCGCGCGGCGTCAAGCTGCGCGACGCCACTTCGTTCGGGCTGCCGGGCTGGGTGCGCCTGGGCGTGTTGCCGCCGGCGTCGCAAGACATGCTGGCGTCCGCCTGCCATGAACTGTCCCAGGGGGCCACTGCATGACGGCCCGTTGTGTCATGGTGCTGGGCACCACCAGCGGCGCGGGCAAAAGCTGGCTCACCACCGCGCTGTGCCGCTGGTATGCGCGCCAGGGGCTGAAGGTCGCGCCGTTCAAGGCGCAGAACATGAGCAACAACGCCAGGGTCGTTGCGGGTGGCGAGATAGGCTCTGCCCAGTACTTCCAGGCGCTGGCCGCGCGGGCCGAACCCCACGTGCGCATGAACCCGCTGCTGCTCAAGCCCGAGGCCGACACGCGCAGCCAGGTCGTGTTGATGGGCCAGGTGAACGCCGAACTGTCGCGCATGGCCTGGCGCGGCCGCAGCGCCAGCGTATGGCCCGTGATCGCGCAGGCGCTCGATGACCTGCGCGCAGAAAGCGACGTGGTCGTGATCGAGGGCGCGGGCTCGCCGGCCGAAATCAACCTGCACGCGAGCGACATCGTGAACATGCGCGTGGCGCTGCATGCGCAGGCGCGCTGCCTGCTGGTGACCGACATCGACCGCGGCGGCGCATTCGCTCACCTGTACGGCACCTGGGCGCTGTTGCCGCCGCAGGAACGCGCGCTGATCCACGGCTTCGTGCTCAACAAGTTCCGCGGCGACGCGTCGCTGCTCGCGCCCGCGCCCCAGATGCTGCAGGACATGACGGGCGTGCCCACGGTCGCCACGCTGCCCATGTGGTGGCAGCACGGCCTGCCCGAAGAAGACGGCGTCTTCGACGACCGTTCGCGTGCCGCGGGTGTGGTGCAACGGACCGTGGCCGTCATCGCGTACCCGCGCATCAGCAACCTGGACGAATTCCAGCCGCTCAAGAACGTGCCTGGCGTGCGCCTGGTCTGGGCCTGCACGCCAGCCGACTGCGCAGCCGCCGACTGGATCGTGCTGCCCGGCAGCAAGCACACCAGCGCCGACCTGGCCTGGCTGCGCGCGCAGGGGCTGGACGCGGCCGTGGCCGCGCATGCGGCGCGCGGCGGCGCGGTGCTGGGCGTGTGTGGCGGCTTGCAGATGTTGGGCGAGGCACTGATCGACACGCATGGCATCGACGGCAACGCGCCGGGGCTGGGGCTGCTGCCGCTGGTGACGGTGTTTGACCCGGACAAGACCGTCCGCCGCACGCGCGCGCAGTTCGGTGCCGTGGCGGGCCCCTGGGCGGCGCTGTCGGGCACGGCGGTGCAGGGCTATGAGATCCACCACGGCCAGACCGCGCAGCACCCGGCCATGGCGGCGGCGGGCAACGTGGCGCATGCCGTTCTGGACAACGGGCTGGGCTGGCAGAACGCTGCCGGCAACGTGCTGGGCTGCTACCTGCACGGCCTGTTCGAGGACCCCGCCGTGCTGCACGCCCTGTTTGGCGCCGCCGCGCCCACACTGGACAGCGTGTTCGACGGGCTGGCCGACTACATCGACACCCATTTCGCGCCCGGCGTGCTGGCCGGGCTCATCGACACATGACCATCCCCGACATCCCCGACCTTCTGGACCCCGCGCTCGCGCAGCGCCTGCAGCACACGCTGGACCACAAAACCAAGCCGCAGGGCTCGCTCGGCCGCATCGAAGCGCTGGCGCTGCAGATCGGCCTGATCCTGGGCACGGATGCGCCCGTGCTGGAGCAGCCGCAGATGGTGGTGTGCGCGGGCGACCACGGGCTGGCCGCGCGCGGCGTGTCGGCGTACCCGAGCGATGTGACCTGGCAGATGGTGCACAACTTCCTGGCCGGTGGCGCGGCCGTGAGCGTGCTGGCGCGCCAGCACGGTATTGCGCTGACGGTGGTGGACTGCGGCGTGCGGCATGACTTTGCGCCCGCGCCCGGCCTGCTCGTGCGCAAGATCGCGCCGGGCACGGCCGATGCACTCGACGGACCGGCCATGACCGCCGCGCAGTGCGCCCAGGCCATCGCCAACGGACGCGAGGTGCTGCGCGAATTGCCCGGCAACGCCGTGCTGCTGGGCGAAATGGGCATAAGCAACACCTCGGCCGCGTCCCTGATCCTGGCGCGCCTGACGGGCCATGGCATCGTGGAATGCACGGGCGCCGGGACGGGGCTGGACAACGCGGGCATCGCGCGCAAGGCAGCAGTGCTGGCGCAGGTGCTGGACCTTCACGCGGCGGTGAAAGAACCACTGGACGTGCTGGCCGCGTTCGGCGGCTTTGAAATCGCCACGCTGGTGGGCGTGGTGCTGCAGGCCGCGGCCGAGCGCCGCGTGATCGTGGTGGACGGTTTCATCGCCACCGCCGCCGTGCTGGTCGCGCAGCGCCTGGCGCCCCACGTCACGCAGCGCTGCGTGTTCGCGCACCGCTCGGGTGAATGCGGCCACGGGCTGATGCTGCGCTACCTGGGGCCGTCCCCCGACCAGCCGGCCCGCGCACTGCTGGACCTGGGCCTGCGCCTGGGCGAAGGCTCGGGCGCCGCGCTGGCCTGGCCGCTGCTGCAGTCAGCCTGCGCGATCCTGCGGGAGATGGCGAGCTTTGAGTCGGCAGGGGTCGCCCAAAAGGCTTGAGGGCAAGCCCCGTTGCGCCGACCGCATGGGCGGCGTAGCGTGGCTTGCATGAAACACCTCCCCACCAACTTTCGCCTGGCCGGCGCCGCCCTGGCGGCCGTGCTGCTCGCGTCCTGCGCCACGCCCACGCCGCCACCGCCGCCCAAGCTGGTCGTCTTCATGGTGGTGGACGGCCTGCCCATGCGCCAGGTCACGGGCTACCGCGACCAGCTGGCGCCCGACGGGCTGGCGCGCTTTCTGGAGCGGGGGGCCTGGTTTGCCGATGCGCACTACGGCCATGCGTTCACCGTCACGGCGGCCGGCCACGCGACCATGCTCACGGGTGCGTACCCGCACCGCACCGGCATCATCGGCAACGACTGGCGTGACCCCGTCACCGGCGAAATGGAGTACTGCACCGGCGACACGCGCCACACCTACATCGGCCACAAAACCAACCCGCTGGACGGCACCAGCCCCAAAAACCTGCGGGTCGAAACCGTGGGTGACGTGCTGCGCCGTGCCAACCCGCAGTCCAAGGTCATCGGCATCTCGGGCAAGGACCGCGGCGCCATCCTGCCGGCCGGCAAGAGCGGCACGGCCTACATGTACATGGGGCAGACCGGGCAGTTCGCGTCCAGCACGCACTACATGCCGGCGCACCCGGCGTGGGTCGACGCGTTCAACGCCGCCAGGCCGGCCGACCGTTATTTCAAAACCGAATGGAAGGCGCTGCTGCCCGATGCGGCCTATGCCCAATCCATCCCCGACAGCCAGCCCTGGTTCGGCCCGCGCGGCGGCAAGTTGCCCATGATGATGGGCGTGCCGGCCGACGACAAGCCCGGCCCCAACTACTACAACGCGCTCCTGCGCAGCCCGTTCGCCGACGCGCTGTCGCTGGACTTTGCGCGCGCCGCCATCGCCGGCGAAAAGCTGGGGCAGGACGATGCGCCCGACATCCTGAGCGTGAGCCTGTCGGGCCACGACTATGTGAACCACGCTTACAGCGCCGAATCGCGCCTGTCGCACGACCACATGCTGCAGCTGGACCGGCTGTTCCAGAGCTTCTTCCGCGACCTGGACGCCACTGTGGGCCGCGACAACTACATCGTGGTGCTGACGGCCGACCACGGCTTCATGCCCGCGCCCGAGGTCAGCCAGGCCCAGGGTCGCGCCGCCGGCCGCCAGAGCGGCAGCCAGACGCTGGCTCGCGTGAATGCGGGGTTGGAAAAGCAATTCAACACGCCCAAGCTCGCGCTGTACTTCTCGGCGTCGGCGCTGGTGCTGGACAAAAAGCTCATCGCGCAGCGCGGCCTGTCGCTGGACGCCGTGGCCGATGCCGCGCGCGGGCTGCTGCTGGCCGAGCCCGGCATTGCCGCGGCCTACACGCGCAGCGAGCTCGCCGCGCGCAGCCGCATGGCCGACCCGCACTTCGCGCAGATGACCAAAAGCTGGAACGCCGACCTGTCGGGCGACGTGCAATACGCGCTCAAACCGTACTGGATGATGACGTCCAGCTCGTCCAACACCACGCATGGCTCGCCCCATGCGTACGACACCCACGTGCCGATCCTGATGTACGGCCCCAGGTGGATCAAGCCCGGCCGCGTGGACCAGCGGGTGGAGGTGGTGGACATCGCGCCCACGCTGGCGAGGCTGCTGCGGGTGGATGCGCCGGCGGCGGCGGAAGGCAGGGCGCTGCCGTTGCGGTAAAGCCTCGATCACCCGGTAGAGCCGCGCCAGCCTTTGCAATGAGCTCCAGGGCGGCTGCCGCCTGCCTGTCTGACAGGTGCGCGCCACGACTGTGAATAAGTCACAGAAATAGATGACCGCTGTCCAGCCTGGATGGGGTATGCTCGCGCCCAGAAAAATACTATCTAAGTATTAAAACAATAAGTACTCATTGAACTGAAACTGGCGCGGAGGTTTGAAGTGTTTTGTCCCAATTGCTCTGCGGAGCTGTCCAGTGCGGTCACTCGTTGCTGGAACTGCGATGCCGTCTTCAATGAAAACGCTGCTTGGCGTCCGACGGATCGGCCTCAAGGGGCGTTTCGGCAACGAGCGTCCGCAAAAAAAGCGCTCGATAGCGCCGCGGCCGAAAGCGGTATCACACAGATTGCGACGCGTTCCCGGTCGGGCATATATAGCTTCATCAGCTTCATTTCCGGCTTGCTGGGCTTGATCGTCGGGGTTTTGTGCTGGTTGATGGTCAGCCTCCTCTTCAAAGGAGTCGGACCATGGGGGGGCGGTGGCGCCATGGGAGCGCTGATGCTTTTCGGCCCATTTGCCGTTTTGGTGCCTTGCATCATTCGGCTGGCAGATCGCGGCGCGATGGTGGGCATGATCTGGATGGTTGCTCTGTCCCCTGTTATCAGCATGACGCTGAGCTTTGTTGTATTCGCCATTGCGGTGTCGGCGCTGAGCCCCACGTCGAGCGAGTCCAAAGATATGGCCTTTGGGATTGTTGGCGCAGTCGCTACAACCACCTGGGTTCTCATCGGCCTCTATCTCATCAAGTCGGGCTGGGCATACAGGGATGAGCCGGAAGACGAACATCTGGCTTCCTAGAACTAGGGTTCGTTACACAGGACTGCCTATGAAAAATCAACAGCCCAACACCGTCTTTCCGATGATTTTTTCTATATCGCTGATCTTCTGGTTTTCTGATCCCCCCATCCGCAGCGTTGAAGGTGGACCGACTCGGTTGAGAAATTTTCGGCGAACCTTTGCGCTTATTTTTGCCGCCGCGCTGTGCAGTTCGGTGACCGCAGCTAACGAAGAAAGAATACAAGTCGTTCTGGACGAACGAGTGATCCAGTCGATGGCCAGGTTTGGATATACCGCCGAGGAAGTGCGAGAAGAAGTTGGCAAGGGCTGCGACGGTTCGAGCGGCGATATGGCCATCTGCGCTGCGTATGCTCACCACACGGCAGACGTCGCTTTGACCGAGAAGTACCGTGAACTCTACATGAGGCTTGAAGAGCCAACAGCACAAGAAGATTTGCAAAGGGCACAGGCGGCTTGGAGCGAATATCGAGACGCGCAATGCCGCTTCGATACGACTTTGTGGACCGGTGGGAGCGTTCGGCGAATTTCTATTGCAATGTGCCAGCAGTCAATGGCTGAGCAACGAAAGAAGGAGTTGACTTCATACCTTGAGTGCAAATCAGAAGACTGCCCTGCAGTGAAGAACTTTTCCGTAGAAAAGGCTGCATCTGAGGTCGGCTTGACGGGATCCGAATTTCCGATCTTCCTGCCAAAGAAGCGCTATCTGTTGATAGACGGCAGCAGCGCCCCCCTTTGTGAGGCCCTGCTCAAAAAAATGAACGAAATGCAGACGCCGGTATGTGCCCTTCGGGCGCTGCAGAGCATTTCGGGAGTGAGCCAGCCTGGTTGGGAGCGCCTGGACCTGCAAGCAAACAAGGAGCTTTACAAGAGATTCCGTTTAGCGACAAGAACACGGCCGGAAGACTGGAGCCAGATTTTTTTCAATGAACCTCCGCCTACCGGGATGAGTCTGAAGCGCGCAATCACGCCTTCTCAAATCGAATTGGAAGCGGATTGGATAGCGGCTCTCCATGCGGGAGCCGAGTTCTTCTCCGTTGCTCAACCAAATTCACGCTCTGACAACGACGATGTGCTGCTAGTTCAAGTGTGGCCTGCGGCGACTCCTGAGGAGCCTGGTTGTCCTTTGACATCAAGCCAGCTATTCACAGGAGATAAAAAGATGCCCACGCTGAACGGGGGCCGTTCCGTCCTTGGACATATTCCTTTTTCATACCAAGGAAAAAACTATGAGCTTGTGGAGACCGTGCACCCAGGCTTGGCGGGAACTTTTGATCTGGCTGTCTATTGGTTCCCTTATGAAAAGAGCTTGTGGAGCAAGGGTGAACCGTTGCGACGTCTATATGGCGAGCTGACTTGCAACATAAAAAGCAACTAGAAATGGAAGGAGAAATCATGTCTAGCCCTGACTCGACAAACGCCAGATTCATTAAGGAAATCCGCGGAATTCTCGTGATGGTCGAAGCGGTATGCATTGCCGTTGCGATCATGCTCTGCTGTTCGACCAGTATTGCCGCCGACAACCCCGAAACTGCCGCCACTTCAGCAGCGCCAAGGTCCTCTGAGCTGGCGGCGACACCAGCTCGCCAGCACTACAAATTCATCGAAGGCAAGGGCTATGTGATCTGCGAAGAAATGCTGAAGCGCTTGAACGAAATCAGCGAACGAAAGCCCCAAGGCCCTGTATGCGGCTATGACATTCTGCGCAGTATTCCCGGTGTAACTCTGCCGGGCTGGAAGCGGATCGACCTGCAAGAGGACAAGGCGTTGTACATGCGAGTTGCGCTTGCATGGGGCGTGGACTATCGAGACTGGAAAGCGGCGTTTTCCTCTCCGCGCCCCAAGCCTGGCACCAAGTTTCAGTTCAGCACCATGCCACCGGACGAGGATGGGGAAAAAGGATGGCTAAAGCGACTGCGCGATCCGACCTTTGAACTCTATCTTTTGACGAATCCTTGGCCCAGGCAAGAAGAAGGTGACGTGTCATTGGTCGCGGTTTACAAGACGGCAAGCGAAGCCAATCGCTGCAAACAAGTGCGCAGCACCTTGTTCTCCGGTGACTTGCAAGCCCCCAAGTCAGATTGGCGACGGCCGGATCTTCGCTATCCGTTCCGCCATGGCAACAGGTGGTACGAAATCGCCGAAGACTTCGTGGGTCCAGCAACGACAGGCGGCGTGGGCATTTACTGGGTCCAGGACCATCAAAGGCGCGGGCGAGCGACGACCTTGATCTGCAGTATCAGTCGCGTATTCAATTGATATTAAGTAAGAAAATTAGGAAGAAGGATATGAAGTTTCAGAAGGCAGGAAGCAATTTCTTCGCAGAAATTTATGGTGTTCTGACAACGTTCGAGGGTCCCCATCGGGACCCCAAAAATATAGGCGACGGCGTCATCACCATGGGCGTTGGGTACAACCTTACAACTGGTGATGAGACTATTCGAGACGAAACATTTGCACAACTCGGGCTCAAGCTTGAGCCTGGCCAAAATCCACCGCCTCCTGCCGTCTTAGCGCTTGAAAGTGCCTATCTGACGCGTCTCGTCTCAGCTTTGAAGGCAGGCCCAAGCCAAATCCCAACCCTGCATCAAATCATGGCCGAGCGTGCGGCCAAGGCTGCGATAACCCCGGAGTATGCGGCTTACTTGGGAACTGCTTCACCCCGCACACGCTTTGAATTCTCAGCGGGAAGCGCGGGCGACGCAGAGATGCGAGCCGTAATGGAAATTGGAGTCGTGCCCTATATCAACAGGGCCGACGCAAGGCTCGGATTCACCAACGGCGCAGGGCCCGCCGGCTACGCAGGATCGTGGGAGCAAATTGCTCTGGTCAGTCTTGCCTACAACGGCTTGGGCGCATGGCCTTCAGCGCTGACCCAAGCCATTAAAGCGGGTGATCGCGCCGAAGCCTGGTACCAGATCCGCTACAAATCAAATTCCGTCGGCTCCAAATACAGCCAAGGCATAGCCCTGACAGATGTCGCAGGTACCACAAAGGACGAGCAGGGCAATTTCGATCAGGGCTTCGACAAAGGCTGGGCCAAGCGGCGGTTCGCTGAATCTGAGCTGTTTGGCCTCTACGACAACCCATCGAACGTGACAGTCGCTGAAGCACGCGAGGTGCTGCAGACGATCCAGGAACACCGCGCGCAGATCATCGCCTACGAAAAGGCCTACGGCTTCTCCCCCGACGGCAGTGCAGGCACACGGGGGAACCAGGTTGCCGCCGCCGCTAGCAACTATTCGATGCTGGTCGGCACCAAGACGCTCACCGAATCTCTCAACCCCGCCAAAACCATCTTCCTGAATGACCTGAGGGCGAGCAATCCCGAGCTTGCAGACAAGCTGCAGGATGCCCAATGGCTGTCCACCAACATCTACGTTGCGGGCGATAACGGCGGCACCATGGACACGCTGCCCTACCAGACGGGCAGCTCTGCCGGTGGCGCTGCGGACTTGATGGTGGGCGGGGCTGGCAACGACACACTCAAGGGCAACAAGGGCGATGACGTGCTGATCGGCAACGGCGGATCGGATGTACTGGAGGGCGCAGAAGGCGACGATGTATTGGTTGGTGGTGCGGGAAACGACACCCTCAAAGGCGGCGCGGGTAACGACATCTATCGCTTCAAGACGGGCGAGGGGCGCGACACCATCGAAGACAGCGATGATCAGGGCCAGATACTTCTGGACGGCGCGGCGTTGGGGTTCTTCAAAGGCGCCGCAGAGCGCGGCACCTACAGGCTGGACCCGGCCGATGGACCGACGATCTGGTTGACCGTGCGAGGCGATGGCTCTGCCACCATCGTCAAAGGGACCGATACCAACAACGCCATCACCATCAAGAACTTCGACTTGGCCAAGGCGCAGGGCGGGCAGGGCTATATGGGCATCAGGGTCGAACCAGCCAAGGTAGCTCTGACGCAGGGCGGAGGCAACTTCTGGAGCAATCTCGCAGCGGACCTGTCCACGTTGGCCGGAAAGGAAACAGCTGTCGCTGAAGGCGGCGGCGTCAGGTTTGTGGTCAGCCTGAGTGCCGGGGCCAAGGCCGGCGAAACGATCACGCTGGCGCTGGGCGCGCTGGGCGACAAATTCAAGGCGATCCTGGGCGACACGACGGTGGACGCCAACGGGGCTGTGATCACACTGGCAGAAGGCCAGACGCAGGTGAGCTTCGCGCTGGTACAGGAAGGTGAGCTGGACGCCGACGGCGTCAGCAGCCTGAGCGTGAGCTACAGCGGCAACGGACAAAGCGCCACCAGCAACACCTGGCAGATCAACCTGCGCGACAGCGGCGAGGCCGAAGGCACCTTCAACGGCGACTACGTGGTGCAGGCAGAGAAAAACACCGGCTTGCCCATCAAACGCTACAACACGGCCGGCCAGGAAGTGACGGTGGTGGACACCGACAAGCTGTACTACGTGATCGACGGTCAGGGCAACCTGAAGGCGGGCAGCAACCAGCCCACGCAGCGGCCCATCTACAACGAGCAGGGCGAAGTGATCGGGATGGAAGACGTCCCCAGCAACGACAAGATGGTCACGGACAACACCCTGTATGGCACGGGTGGCAACGACAAGATCAATGGTCTGACCGGCAACGACCTGCTGGGCGGCATGGCAGGCAACGACGTGATCAAGGGCGGGGACGGCAGCGACTACATCAGCTCCAGCGCGGACGTGGGTGCCACAAACCAGCAGCGCGGGCCCGACGACCAGTGGGTCAACTGGGGCCTGCCGGGGGGCAAGGCGCTTCGGGGGGGCGGGGCGATGTGGGGCGTGTATCCCGGTGACGGGGAGGTGGTCATTTGGAGCGGCATCGGTCCCACGGCCACGGATGCGCAAAGCGACGTGATCGACGCGGGCGCGGGTGACGACTGGGTCATGGCCAGCTGGGGCCATGACCGTGTCAAAGGCGGCGACGGCAAGGACCAGATCGACGGACTGGCCGGAGACGACGTGCTGGAAGGCGACGCGGGCGACGACATCCTGAACGGCGACGGCCTGCTCAAAAGCGGTTACCTGAACTCCGTGTCCGGCGCCAGCCATGGCAGCGACTTTCTGGACGGGGGCGCGGGCAACAAGCGTCGTTCCTTCCAGCAACTCTTGCGGCGATCACTATCTTGCTTTCGCAGAACGCTTGCCACTTCTTGCTTCGATCGGAAATTCCAGCAAGCCGGATTCGCCGCGTCGCAGGCCAAGCAGGCCGCAGCGGTCTATGCCAATGTCTTGCAGGCCTACGGGGCCGACGCGGCAGGCTCCAACATCAGCTTCACGGGGCACAGCCTGGGCGGAGGCCTTGCTTCCATCATGAGCATCTGGTTCAACCGGCCCGCGACCGTGTTTGACCCCGCGCCATTCCAGTCAACTGCGGAAAGCGGATTCACCGTCAACTCCGTCATCGCGAGTCTTGGCGCATTCGTACCCTCGGCGATCAGGGACTACATACCCGCTGAACATTTCGCCAACAGAGAGGCAAACGTCCAAAGCTACTACGCTGTGGGCGAATTCCTCCAAGTGGGCAGGACTGTCGCAAACACCGTCTACGCCGCCAACACGCCCATCCAGTTTGGCAATGCCGATGTGGGCGCGTTTGCCATGCATCCTCAGACGTTTCCCCTTGCGAAAGAGCAACCGAAGGGATGTCATGTTTAAGAAGCTGATCAAAAGCAAGCTCGCCTGGTTCTTGTTCGCCTTGCCGATCTTGTACGGTGCCTTTTATTTCTCCACGAACAGAACGATCACGTGGGAAGAGGAGGTTCCTCTTAATACGGGGGAGACGATCTGGGTGAAGCGCAGCATGCCGTGGAAGCTGCAGGGCGGCTTCGGCAATCCGTTTGACATCAGCATGAAGCCGACATGGGATCAAGTTATCTCGTTCAGCTATGCGGAGAAAGAGTATTTCTATCTCGGGCGGGCAAATGTCTTGTGGATAGTTGTGTCGCCAAGCAAGACGCCGACCTTAGTAGCACGAGCCGCAGATCTTGCATGGGACTCAAGAAATAGCTTCTATTGCGTAACTCCCCACTACGTCCAGTTTTCGCCCAATGCCAACGGAAAGATATGGAGTTGGCCCGAAAAAATCGAGCCTTGGCTCTACGGATTTTCTGCCAATGTCATGGCGACTATTCCACAAATCGATGAGAAAAGAAAAAACCGCTACTTTGCGAAGGACAGAGAGCAACGTGACGCCACATATCGAATGCAATCACCAACTGGTTATCGAATTGATCCTCAATTCAAGTCAGACGCTTGCGTTATGAAATCAGATATTGACATGAACCAAAGGCCGGATTGGACGAAAAAATGATTGATATGAAAATTGCTGCTTTGTTTTCTCTCAGGGTTTATGACGACGGCGTCGTGAACCAAGAAAACTTGCCGACGAACCCCCCATCATGGGAAAAGCTTGCCAACCCTCTCCCCACCACAGACGGCTTCGCCTACGGCGTTTTCCGCAACACGGCTACGAACGAAGTCGTGATCGCCTATCGCGGCACAGACGGGGCGGCGGGAATGATGGGCTGGGACGGCGGCAACAACATCGGGCTCTATGCCGGATTCGCCGCGTCGCAGGCCAAGCAGGCCGCAGCGGTCTATGCCAATGTCTTGCAGGCCTACGGGGCCGACGCGGCAGGCTCCAACATCAGCTTCACGGGGCACAGCCTGGGCGGAGGCCTTGCTTCCATCATGAGCATCTGGTTCAACCGGCCCGCGACCGTGTTTGACCCCGCGCCATTCCAGTCAACTGCGGAAAGCGGATTCACCGTCAACTCCGTCATCGCGAGTCTTGGCGCATTCGTACCCTCGGCGATCAGGGACTACATACCCGCTGAACATTTCGCCAACAGAGAGGCAAACGTCCAAAGCTACTACGCTGTGGGCGAATTCCTCCAAGTGGGCAGGACTGTCGCAAACACCGTCTACGCCGCCAACACGCCCATCCAGTTTGGCAATGCCGATGTGGGCGCGTTTGCCATGCACTCACAGGCCCTGCTCACGGCGGGATTGTTGAGCGACGCCTTCAGACAGGCCACAGTCACGGTTCAATCAAGCTTGCCGCTTGTCATGTCTGACAAGCTGTATTCGCAGGAAACGCAGGGCCTGCAAACGCGAAACTTCCTTATCGACCTCATCCGAAGCGAGCAGCAAACACCCGGCAACAGCAAGCTGAGCCACTTCGCCGCCGATCTGAACAAACTGGGCGGTAACCTGGCCGGGCTGAACGCCAAGGCGCAGGACGCGCTGATTGCCCAGGGCATCGAGTGGTACTACTCGAACACAGGCTACGGCGGGCAGGAGTTTTTGAATCAGACGGGGAAACTTTTTCAGTACACGACAGCCAAGGGCGCGGGCTTTGCAGGTGCATTGGACAAAGCCGCTACCTACGTCAAGCTGTGGTTCGAACCCATCGCCAACGCGCACGGCGCTTATGGCGTGGAGACGACCTACCAGCAATGGAACGTCAACACGGGCACGGCGGCGGTGACGGCGCAGGCCGTTGATGCCAGCAAATCGCAAATCTTCATCGGCGGTCCGGGGGCGGACACCTTCACGGGTGGCAGCCAGGCCGACGTGATGCTGGCCGATGACGGTGCGGACGTGCTGAACGGCGCTGGCGGCGACGACAAGCTCTACGGCGGCCAAGGCACCGACACCTACCAATTCACCAGCACCTGGGGCAAAGACACCGTCCAGGACAGCGACGGCCAGGGCACGCTGCAGATCGACGACAAGGCCTTGACAGGCACCTTCGAAGGCGCCGGCACGCGTGGCGGCTACGCGTTCGACATGGGCGGCGGCGTGTACGCGGGCCTGTACATCCAGCAAACCGCGACGGGTCACAAAGCCACGATCGTCAAAGGCACGGACACGGCCAACACGATCACCATCAACAACTTCAACCTGGAACAGGCCAAGGCCGGCGGCTACCTGGGCATCAAGCTGGACACCACGCCCAAGGTTGCCGTGCAGCAGGGCGGTGGCGCCAACGTATTCAAAACCCTGGGCTTCAATCCCGGCAGCCTGAACGGCAGCAGTACCGTCGCGGAGGGTACGGGAAAGACCTTCACCGTGTACCTGAACCTGGCGGCCAAGGCGGGCGAAACGATCACGCTGGCGCTGGGCGCGCTGGGCGACAAATTCAAGGCGATCCTGGGCGACACGACGGTGGACGCCAACGGGGCTGTGATCACACTGGCAGAAGGCCAGACGCAGGTGAGCTTCGCGCTGGTACAGGAAGGTGAGCTGGACGCCGACGGCGTCAGCAGCCTGAGCGTGAGCTACAGCGGCAACGGACAAAGCGCCACCAGCAACACCTGGCAGATCAACCTGCGCGACAGCGGCGAGGCCGAAGGCACCTTCAACGGCGACTACGTGGTGCAGGCAGAGAAAAACACCGGCTTGCCCATCAAACGCTACAACACGGCCGGCCAGGAAGTGACGGTGGTGGACACCGACAAGCTGTACTACGTGATCGACGGTCAGGGCAACCTGAAGGCGGGCAGCAACCAGCCCACGCAGCGGCCCATCTACAACGAGCAGGGCGAAGTGATCGGGATGGAGACCGTCCCCAGCAACGACCCGATCGTCACGGACAACACCCTGTATGGCACGGGTGGCAACGACAAGATCAACGGCCTGACCGGCAACGACCTGCTGGGTGGCATGGCAGGCAACGACGTGATCGATGGTGGGGCCGGTGACGACATGATCGGCGGCGGCGCAGGCGACGACGTGATCAGGGGCGGTGACGGCAGCGACTACATCAGCTCCAGCGCGGACGTGCGTGCCGCGAACCAGCAGCTCGGCCCGGACGACCAGTGGGTCAACTGGGGTCTGCCGGGGGGCAAGGCGCTTCAGTCGGGGGGCGCGATGTGGGGCACCTATCCTGGCGAGGAAGGCAACGAGGTCGTGTGGGGCGGCATGGCGCTGACGCAGACCGACTCGCAGAGCGACACCATTGACGCGGGCGCGGGTGACGATTGGGTCATAGCCAGCTGGGGCCACGACCGCCTCAAGGGCGGCGACGGCAAGGACCAGCTCGATGGATTGGCCGGTGACGACGTGCTGGAGGGTGAAGCTGGCGACGACGTGATCAGTGGTGACGGCTTGCTCAAGAGCGGCTATCTGAACTCCGTGTCCGGTGCCAGCCATGGCAGCGACTTTCTGGACGGGGGCGCAGGCAACGACCAACTGAACGGCGGCGGCCGTGGAGACAACTTGTTCGGTGGAGCGGGTAACGACAACTTGTTCGGCGACTCGGGCAGCGCATCGGACTCCCCGTATTTTCTGGCGCTGGAGTTCCACGGTGACGACTATCTGGACGGCGAGGATGGTGACGACTATCTGGAGGGTGATGGCGGCAACGACGTGCTGTATGGCGGCGATGGCGCGGACAATCTGTGGGGCGACATGTCGGGCGATCGGCTCAAGGATGCTGCCGCCACGGACCCGGTGGCGTTCGGCAATGACTATCTGGACGGTGAAGCCGGCAATGACAGTTTGACGGGAGGCGGCGGCAGTGACGTTCT
Organism: Ramlibacter sp.; assembly: GCA_041905405.1. GTDB lineage: Bacteria > Pseudomonadota > Gammaproteobacteria > Burkholderiales > Burkholderiaceae_C > RAM1. Next base: position 258,474 of record JAYRLC010000001.1, read on the forward strand.
GTTCGGAGGTGCGGGCGATGATTATCTGGACGGCGATGAGGCGCAAGACAAAGTCGCTCTTGAGTTTCAGGTCGCCGACTACCTGGATGGTGAGGCTGGCAATGACAGTCTCTACGGTCGCGGCGGCGACGATACTTTGTACGGTGGCGACGGCGACGACTACCTGGACGGGGGCCTCGGCGCGGACTACATGGAAGGCGGCGCGGGCAGCGACACCTATGTGATCGACAACGAAGGTGACGTGGTGGTGGAGTCTGCGGACCCCGGGGGACCAGCGCCCATGGCGGCGAGCTTTGCCATGGCGCAGGGCGATGGCCTGCCCATGACGGCGGGCGCCGATGTGGACGCGATCCGGTCCCACATCAGCTACACGCTGGGTGCGGGTTTTGAAGTTCTGGAGTTGGCCGGAGCGGCTGCCATCAACGGGACAGGCAATGCCGCGGACAACACCGTTCGCGGCAACGTGGGGTCCAACGTGCTGGCCGGCGGGCAGGGCCGCGACTGGCTCAGCGGGGGCGCTGGCGACGACGTGTACGTGTTCAACCGCGGCGACGGAGCCGACACGGTGTCCAACACCGACGTGTTGCGCGATACGGCGGACCCGTTGGTGCGCCAGGCCGTGGACACCATCCGCTTTGGTGACGGTATTGGCGTGGCCGACCTGCAGGTTCGCAGGCAGGGCGACAACCTGTTGCTCAAGCTCAAGGGAACGGACGAGTATGTGTTCGTGGCGAACCACTACGGCGCTGCGGTTCAGAACAGCAACGAAACGCGCGTGTACGACCACAAGATCGACCGCATCGAGTTTGCCGACGGCACGGCGTGGGATCAGGCGCGCATCGAACTGGAAGCCGATCGCGCCGCCAACAACCGCGCGCCGGTGTTCAACGCAGCCATCGCTACCGCGCAGACGCGTGCTGAAGCTGCCTTCAGCTGGACCGTTCCCGCGGGCATTGCGACCGACCCGGACCCCTGGGACTCGGTGACCTATGACGTCAAGCGCGTGGACGGTTCGCCGCTGCCGGACTGGTTGACGTTTGATGCCAACACGGGGAAGCTCAGCGGCACCCCGTCCCGCGCTGACATGGGTGACCTCCAACTGGTGCTGTGGGCCACCGACAGCTACGGCAGCGCGGCGGGACGCGGGTTCTGGGTGAGGGTCGCCGCGCCAAGCCTGGCTCCCGTGGTGGCTGAGCAGCTGACTGATCAAAGTGCTCGCGCAGGGGAGTTGTTTGCATGGTCCATTCCGGCCGGCGCGTTCACCGACGCGGACGCGGGTGACATATTGACTTATAGCGCCACGCTGGCCGATGGCGGCGCGTTGCCCGGGTGGCTCGCGTTCGACCCGGCATCGCGCACCTTCAGCGGTACGCCGCCGGATGCGTCCCTGCTGGCGGTGAGGGTCCTGGCGACCGATCCGTACGGTCTGGTGGCTCAAGACGTGTTCGAGCTGCAGGTACGGCTTGTCCTGCCCATTGATGCAACCGGCACCGAGGACAGCGACGTCCTGCAGGGCGACAAGCTGTCCGATGTGCTGCGCGGCATGGGTGGCGATGATGACCTGTATGGCCATGGTGGGGCCGATGTACTGGAAGGCGGCGCAGGCAACGACAGGTTGTATGGCGGCCTGGGCGATGACACGTTCGTCTTCGGACGCCATTCGAATAGTGACGTCGTGCGGGACCGCCTGGGCTCGGACGTCATCCTGCTGGACGCTGGCATTGCCCCGCAGGATGTGGTGTTGCTGCGTACGGGCGAGCATGAAGCAGGGGGCCTGTATCTGCAGAACGATGCGCTGGTGTTGTCTATCGCTCACACCGGTGCCCAGTTGTGGATGTATGACTTTTTCGAAGGCGATACGGCGCAGGGTGTCCAGCAGGTGCGCTTTGCCGACGGCACGGTGTGGTCGCGGACTGATATGGTCGAACGCGCCGGGTCCAGCGTGACGGGGGTTGCCAACCACGTGACCGGCTCGGCGGCCGACGATACGTTCACGGTGGACAATTCCTACGACAGGATCACCGAGGCGCCCGGCGGTGGGGTGGACACGGTGTTCAGTTCGGTGTCGTACACGCTGCCGGAGAACCTGGAGATTCTGTACCTGGGACCGCTGGCGCTGAATGCCACGGGTTCAAAAGGCGACAACGTCCTGTACGGCAACGGGTTGGACAACTGGCTGGAGGGCCACGGCGGCAACGACGAATACCACGGCGGCATGGGCGACGACAGGTACACGGACACCGTTGCGTCCGCATCCCAGCGAGGGGGTGTGATTGTTGAAGAGGAGGAAGGGGGATACGACACGCTCTATTCCAACCACGCCACCGTGGTGCTGGGCGACAACGTGGAAGCGTTGGTTGTTGCTGACGCAGTGTTCAGCAGCAACTGGACCGCCGAGGGACCGTACTGGAGCTATCAGTACACGGGCAACGACGAAGACAACGTCATTGACGTGCGTTACGGCGATCGGGACTACTCCGAGCACATACGTATTGACGGAGGTGCAGGCGCCGACGTGATGCTGGGTGGCTCGGCCGTGAACACCTTCGTGGTTGACGATGCGGGCGATACGATCCAGCAGGACACATTGTTCTACGCGTATGGCAACGTTGAGGCCAGCATTTCATACGTGCTGCCCGATGACATCGCGGACCTCACATTGACGGGGCAGGATGCTATCGAAGGCACGGGCAATTGGTGGCACAACGTGTTGTCGGGTCAGCTGAATCCGGCCGCGAACCATCTGCGCGGCCTGGCGGGGGACGACACCTATCACCTGGATGTGCTGGACACCTTGGACGAGCAGGACGGAGGGGGCATGGATGCCGTGTACCTGTACGGTGGCGCAGCGCAGGCCAGCATGGGTGTGCTGGACATGGATCAGCGGTGGAAACACGTGGAGAGCCTGTATCTGGATGCTGACTTCGGCGACGTCGACGTGGTGGGGACTGCTGGGGCGGACACCATTGTCGGCAGCGGGGGGACCAACGTTATCCGCGGCATGGGCGGTGACGACCGGCTGTTCAATTATGGAGGCGAAGTGCCGGGTTACCCGCGCGTGTATCCCGTTGCCGTGGACCTGCTCGACGGTGGCGACGGCAACGACACTCTGGTCATTTCGGGCGGGCGCAGCACCGCGTTGGGCGGGGCGGGCGACGACACCATCTATCTGGACGAAACCGAGTTCGCGAGCGCCGATGGCGGAGCGGGCAATGACCTGATCCAGGCCCGGCTGATTTACGGCCCACGCGAAAGCCTGCCGGGCGGCATCAACGTGGTGTTTGGCGCAGGCGGGGGCCAGGACACGGTGGTGTTCGTGCGCGTCCGAACGGTTGCGCCGGACGTGCATTCAACGATCTCGCTGACCGGCGAAACGGATGCCGGCGCCCTGCGGCTGGCCAAGGCAGGGGATTCGCTCGTGATCAGCCTTGCCGGCACCGACGATGCGATGACGGTGCGCAACTTCTTTCAACCGGGCTCCACCGTCATCCGGTCCACGCTGGACACCCTGCGGCTGCCAGACGGCACGTATCTGACCCGTGCGGCCATCGCAGCGGGGCTGGACCGCACCAGTCTGCAGGATGCGACGGCGGGCAATGATCTGCTGATCACCACCCGCACCATCCGCGCGCTTGCAGGCGGCTCCGGCGACGACTATCTGTACGGACAAGGCGGCGACGACCAGTTGTCGGGAGACGCGGGCAATGACAGGATCCATGGCGGCGACGGGCGTGACCAGCTCGACGGCGGCGCAGGCAATGACTTGCTGACGGGCGGGCGCGGAGCGGACACCTACCGGTTCTCTGCGGGCTGGGGCCAGGACGTGGTGGATGACTTGCAGCGAACTGTCAAGGTCCTGTACGCCGGCTCGCAGCTGTACGACGACGAGACCCTCAACACCCTGCAGTTCGACGCCACCATCACCGCCGCCGACATCGCCCTGACGCGTTCCGGCAACGACGTGCTGCTGCGCCACAAGACGACCGGCGACACCATCCGTCTGGCCGGGTACTTCGAACCCGTGGACGGCAACGGCCTGTTCCAGGTGCGGTTTGCCAATGGCGCGCTCTGGACGTCGGCCTACATCGACCAGCAGGTCAACACGGTGACTGGCACGGCGGGCAACGACGTTCTGACGGCGCTGCCCACGGGCGGCGACGTGGTGGGGCTGGCCGGCGACGACCGGTTGACGGGGCAGGCCGAGGCAGACCGCCTGTACGGCGGCACGGGCAACGACACCCTGTCAGGGGCCGGCGGCGACGACCTGCTGAATGGCGGCAGCGGCGCGGATGCCATGGACGGTGGCGCGGGCGACGACACCTATGTGGTGGACAACGCGGGCGACACGGTGACCGAACTGGCCGGTGGGGGGCGCGACCGCGTGCTGGCCAGCCTGAGCTGGGTGCTGGCCGCGCAGGTGGAAGACCTGACGCTCACCGGGTCGGCCTCCATCAATGGCACGGGCAACAACCTGGGCAACGTCATCACCGGCAATGCAGGCGCCAACGTGCTGGACGGCAAGGGCGGCGCCGACACGATGACCGGCGGCGCGGGCAACGATACCTACTACGTGGCCCAGGCGGGCGACGTCGTGGTGGAGGCCGACGGCGGGGGCGTGGACACCGTCATGGCCGCCATCGGCTGGACGCTGGGCGATCATGTCGAGAACCTCACGCTCACCGGCACGGCCGCCCTCAATGGCACCGGCAATGCGCTGGCCAACGTCATCACGGGCAACGCAGCGGCCAACGTGCTGGACGGTGGCGCCGGCGCCGACACCTTGAGCGGTGGCGCGGGCGACGACACCTACCTGGTGGACGACAAGGCCGACATCGTCATGGAAGCGGCCGGCGGCGGTGCCGACACGGTGGTGGCGTCACTGAACTGGACACTGGGCGCCGAGCTCGAAAACCTGACCCTGTCGGGCACGGCCAACCTCAAGGCCACGGGCAATGCGCTGGCCAACGTACTGCGCGGCAACGCAGGCAACAACACGCTGAATGGCAAGGCCGGCGCCGACGTGATGATCGGCGGCGCGGGCAATGACACTTATGTGGTGGACAACGCCGCCGACGTGGTGACCGAGCTGGCCGGCGGCGGGGTGGACCTGGTGCGGGCGTCAGTGAGCTGGGTGCTGGGCGCCGAGGTCGAGAACCTGACCCTGACGGGGACGGCCGCCATCAACGGCACCGGCAACGCGCTGGGCAACGTCATCACGGGCAATGCGGGGGTCAACACCCTGACGGGCGGCGCGGGCGCCGACACGCTGGACGGCCGGGGCGGCGCCGACGTGCTCAAGGGCGGCGCCGGCAACGACACCTACCTGATGGGCCGCGGCTGGGGTGCCGACTGCATCCTGGAAAACGACGCATCGGCGGGCAACCACGACGTGCTGCGCCTGCCCATGGATGTGTCGGCATCGCAGCTGTGGTTCCGCAAGCTGGGCAATGACCTGGAGATCAGCATCATCGGGACGGCGGACAGCATGACCGTGCAGGACTGGTTCGTGGGCCGGCCCCGCCAGCTGGAGGAGATTCAGGCCGGGGACGGCCGCACGCTGGCCTATGGCAAGGTGCAGGCGCTGGTGGACGCCATGCAGGGCATGGCCATGCCGGTGGCGGGGCAGACGGATTTGTCCGCGAACCAGGTCGTCAAGCTCAGTGGGGTGATGGCTTCTACCTGGGAGTGGCCGATCCCCGGTTAAGGCGGGTAATAGATATAAAAGGATTCATTAATTTGTTAGTACTTGTAAAAAATAGTACTTTAAATATAATTCAAGCCGCTGCGACAGGCGGTTCATGCGAAGGACCTCCTGGGTACAAATTCAACAGTCCGAGGAGCTTCCATGAGCGAACCCGCAAACCCGATCATCAATGGCACGGACGGCGACGACACCCTGAAGGCCCCGCCCGAGGGGGGCGATCTTTACGGCCTGGAGGGCAATGACACGCTCACCGGGTCGCCGGTTGCCGACAACCTGTATGGCGGCGCGGGCATCGACACGCTCCATGGCGGCGGCGGCTCTGACATGCTCAGCGGCGGCGCCAACGACGACCTGCTGTACGGTGGCGGCGGCGCCGACCAACTGCTCGGCGGCAGCGGCAACGACGTGCTGGACGGCGGCGCCGGTGCAGACGTCATGACCGGCGGCGCCGGCAACGACACGTTCTATGTCGACAACGCGGGCGACGACACGCTGGAGTCTGCCGACGTGGGCATCGACACCGTCGTGGCCGTGATCGACTGGTCGCTGGCCGACAACATCGAGAACCTCACCCTGGCCGGCGCTGCCGCGCTTGACGGTACGGGCAACGCGCTGGCCAACACCATCACGGGCAACGCGGCGGCCAACGTGCTGGACGGCGGCGCGGGCGCCGACATACTGATCGGTGGCGCGGGCGACGACACCTACTACGTGGACAACGCGGGCGACGAAGTGACCGAGCTGGCCGACGGGGGCGTGGACACCGTGGTGGCATCGGTGCACTGGATCCTGGATGCCGAGGTCGAGAACCTGGTTCTCACCGGTTCCCGCAACCTGCGCGGCACGGGCAACGCGCTGGACAACACCCTTCACGGCAACGCGGGCCGCAACATTCTTAACGGCAACGCAGGGATGGACACGATGGTGGGCGGTGCAGGCGACGATATCTATGTGGTTGACAACGCCGGCGACGTGGTGGTCGAACTGCCCGGTCAGGGGCTGGACGAAGTCAGGTCGGCGGTCACCTGGGTGCTGGGCGATAACGTCGAAGACCTGACCCTGCTGGGCACGGCCGACATCAACGGCACGGGCAATGGCGTGGGCAACGAGCTGGTCGGCAACGACGGCGCCAACGTTCTGACGGGCGGCGCAGGCCCGGACCTGCTGGACGGCGGCGCCGGCAATGACCTGCTGAACGGCGGTCAGGGCAACGATACCTTCCGCCTGATGCGCGGCGGCGGCGCCGACGTGCTGATGGACTACGGACCCGGGGTCACTAACCGCGACGTGCTGTGGTTCGGCTCTGATGTGACAGCCAGCCAGCTGTGGTTCCGCAAGATCGGCGACGACCTGGAGGTGCGCATCATCGGCACTGGCGACCGCATGACCATCCAGGACTGGTACGTTGGCCAGGAATACCGCGTGGAGCTTTTCATCGCAGCGGGCCAGGAGCTGGCCGACGACAGCGTGCAGGCGCTGGCCAACGCCATGGCCCCTCTGACCATGCCTGCCATGGGGCAGACCGAGTTGACGCCAGCTTACGCCGCGCAGTTGCAGGGCGTGATGGCCTCAACCTGGTACTGGCCCATTCCGGGCTGACATCAGTCCAGCTTCATGCCTGACCGCGCCACCACGGCGCGGTAGCGGGCGATCTCCTGGTCCATGACCTCGCGCAGCGCCGCAGGGCCGAGCAATGCTGGTTCCATGGCCTGCTGGGCGAGCTTGGCGCGCACGTCGGGCTCCGCCAGCACGGCGGTCAGGGCACGCAGCAGCGTGTCGCGCACGGTCGTGGGCAGGCCTGCCGGGCCGGCCAGGGCGTACCACGCGTCCAGCAAGGCGGCCGACAGGCCCAGCTCGCCATACGACGGCACGCCGGGCAGCAGCGTGGACCGCTTGTCGCTGACCACGGCCAGCGCGCGCAGCTTGCCGGCCTGCAGGTGCGGCCGTGCGGCGGCCAGCGTGTCCACCCCCACCGACACGTCACCGCGGATGACGCCGATGGCGCCTTCTGCGCTGCCCTTGTACGGCACGGGCAGCAGCTTGACGCCGGTAGCCTGTGCCAGCAGTTCGCCGGCAAGATGCGGCGCAGACCCGGCGCCAAAGGTGGAATAGCTCAGCTTGCCCGGCGCGGCCGTGGCGGCTGCGGTGAAGTCCTTCAGGCTGCGAAGCGGTCCGTCGGCGGCCGTTACCAGCACCAGCGGCGCGCGCGTGACCATGGCCACCGGCGTGAGCTGCTTGAACGGGTCGTAGCTCAGCCGGGTGCGCACCGCCGGGTTGACGGTGTAGCTGCTGGAGCCCGAGAACAGCAGCGTGTAGCCGTCGGCATCGGCCGCGCTGACCGCGACCACGCCGATGGCCGTGGAGGCGCCGGGCTTGTTGTCGATGATCACGGGCTGGCCCAGCCGCGGCGCCAGACGCTCGGCCACGATGCGCGCGGCGATGTCGGTGCCGCCGCCCGGCGGGAACGGCACCACCAGCTTGATGGGGCGAGCCGGCCAGGCCTGGGCCAGCGTCGGCAGGGGCAGTGCGGCCAGGCCGGAGGAAAGGGCGGCAAGCGCGATGTGGCGCCGGTTCATGTGCATGGGCAAAGCTCCGAGAGGTTGAAAGGGGAAAGTCGGTCAGCGCTGCACGGGCCAGGGGGCGCCGGGCTCGCCCAGGTCCCAGTACAGGCCGCCCATCAGCTGAAGGCCTTCGCGTGCGACGCTGGCCAGCAGATGTTCGTCGGGGGCGTGCTGCGCGCAGGCGGGGTAGGAATGCGGCACCCACAGCGTGGGCATGCCCAGCAGCTCGCTGAACACATCGTTGGGCAGTGAGCCGGCCAGGTTGGGCAGGATGGCCGGCGGCGCGCCGGTGGTGGCCTGCATGGAGGTGCTGGCCCAGGCCACCCAGGGGTTGTCCAGGTTGAGCCGCGTGGCGGCGGCGGCCATGGTGACGTCCACTTCGACCTGCGGGAAGCCCGCCGCGTCCAGATGGCGGCGCAGGATGGCCGCGGCGTCCTGCCAGGGCGTGCCCACCACGAAGCGAAGCTGGCAATGCGCCACGGCCGATGGGGGGATGGCGTTGACCGGCCGCTGCGGGGCGCCCGACTCCATGGCCAGAACTTCCAGCGTGTTCCAGCCGACCAGCCGTTCGATCGGCGACAGGCCCGGCTCGCCCCACGTTTCGTCCACGGCGGGGTCGCCGGGCGCGCCGCCCACCGGCAGCCCGCGCAACGCGGTGCGCACCGCCGCGGGTATGGCGGCGGGCCGCAGGGCCGGCACGAGCAGCCGCCCGCGCGCATCCACCAGCGTGGCCAGCGCATGCGCCAGCACCAGGGCCGGATTGGCCAGCACCCCGCCCCAGTTGCCCGAGTGGCAGGCGCGTTCGCGCGCCCGCACGCGCAGGCTGAAGTTCACCCCGCCGCGCGAGCCCAGAAACAGCGTGGGGCGCGAGGCCGACACGCGCGGTCCGTCGCAAGCGATCAGCAGGTCCGCGCGCAGCAGGTCCCGGTGCCGCTCGCAGAATGCGTGCAGGCCCGGCGAGCCGGCTTCCTCGCCCATCTCCAGCAGGACCGTAACGTTGTAGCCCAGGCGGCCGCCGCGGGCGGCGATCGTCTCGCGCAGCGCGGCCAGGTTGACCGTATGCTGGCCCTTGTTGTCGGCCGTGCCGCGGCCGTACCAGCGGTCGCCCTCGACCTGCAGGGTCCAGGGCGACAGGCCCTCCCGCCAGCGGCCTTCCTGCCCGTTGACCACGTCGCCGTGGCCGTAGGTGAGCACGGTGGGCAGCGCCGGGTCCTCGATCCGCCGCGCCACCAGCAGCGCCGCGCCGCGGGGATCCGGGTTGGGCAGCACCTGGGGCTCGAAACCCAGCGCCCGCAGCGCCGGCGCGATCTCGCTTTCCAGATAGGCGTCCAGCGCCGGATTGGGGCGGCCGCTGTCGCTGTCCGTGCGGCACGCGATGCGGCGCGCCAGCTCGTCGCGGAAACCGCCGCCGTCGAAGTGGCTGGCCAGGCGGGCCAGCAGCTCGGCACGCGCCGGATCGTGGGGGGACGTCATGTCGGTGTGCATTGCAAAAAATTCTATGAATGACACACTGCTTTCACAATATTAGAATTTGCAAGCCACGCTTGCCTTTTCGGCAAACGCCATGAACCCACCCCTGCTGTCCACCGCCACGCGCTACTTCATGGAAGTGGTGCGCACCGGCTCCATTACCGATGCCGCGCAGGCCGTGCACGTGGCGCCTTCGGCCGTGAGCCGCCAGGTCGCCAAGCTGGAGGAAAGCCTGGGCTGCCCGCTGTTCGAGCGGCAGTCCCGCGGCATGGCGCTGACCGAGGCCGGCGAGCGGCTGGCGGCCTGGGTGCACCGCGCCCAGCAGGACACTGAGCGCGTGGCCGACGAGGTGCGCGGCCTGGCCGGCCTGCGGGCCGGCCGCGTCCACGTGGCCTGCACCGAAGGCTTTGCCGCGGGCTTCATGCCGCAGGTCATGGCGACGTTCCGCCAGGCCCACCCCGGCACCAGCATCCACCTGCGCGTGGGCTCGCCCGACGACGTCAGCCGCTGGCTGCTGCGCGGCGAGGCCGAAGTGGGCCTGAAGTTCGCGGTGTCGCCGCAAAAAGGCCTGAAGGTCGCGCATGCACGCCGCTCACCCGTGGTGGCGGTGGCTGCGCCGCCGCACCCGCTGGCCCGCCACAGGCGCATTTCGCTGGCCGAGCTGGTGCGCCATCCGCTGGCGCTGCCGGACGCGGGCACGACCGTGCGGCAGGCGCTGGACGCGGGCTGCAGCCAGCAGTCGCTGCACTATGAGGTGATCTACAGCGGCAACTTCCCGGCGTTGCTGGCGCTGGCCCTGCAGGGCGAGGCCCCCACGCTGGCCAGCGAGCTGTCGGTCGCCCACGCCGTGCGGGCGGGCCAGCTGGTGGCCATCGCGGTGGAACAGCCCGTCTTCGCGGCGCGGCAGGCCCAGCTCCTGCTGGCCGATGGCGCCGAGCCCGGTGCGCTGCTGGCGGCCTTCGTCCGGCACACCGTAGCTGCGCTGGACAAGGCGGTGCCGCCCCTGCGAAAGCCAGCGGAAAAACGCCGGGGCAGTTAGGATTTCCGGCCGGTACGGGTTTTTCGCCCCAGCCACAAGCGGTTTACGCGGGCGACACATGGTTCCCGCATGCTTGGGTTGCCACGCAAGGCCGAGTCACGAGGAACAACAACATGAGCGAACCATCCCTGGCAACCAACCCGCGTCCCCTGCGACGGCGCACGATCTGGATCGGTGCGCTCATCGCGCTGCTGGTGCTGGCGGGCCTGGGCTGGCTTGCCTGGACCTACACGCGGCCCGGCGCAGCCGGTGGCCCCGGTGCGGCGGGCGGCATGGGGCCTGGCGGGCCGGGTGGCCCCGGTGGCGGCTTTGGCGCCGGCCGCCTGGCCACGACCGTGGGCGTGGCGGCGGCTGAAAAGGCCGATCTGCCCATCACGCTGGACGCCCTGGGCACCGTGACGCCGCAGGCCACCGTGCGGGTGCGCGCCCAGGTGTCGGGCGTGCTGCTGCAGGTGGCGTTCAAGGAAGGGCAACTGGTGCGCAAGGGCGATCTGCTGGCGCAGATCGACCCACGCCAGTACGAAATGGCGCTGCAGCAGGCCATTGGCCAGCGCCAGCGTGACGAGGCTCAGCTCGAAGCCGCCAAACTCACGCTGGAACGCTACCGCACGCTGCTGTCTCAGGATTCCATCGCCCGGCAAGAGGTCGACACCCAGGCCGCGCTGGTCAAGCAACTGGAAGGCAGCGTGGTGATCGATCGCGCCAATGAAGGCACAGCGCGCCTGAATCTGGGGTACACCCGCATCGTCGCGCCCATCGCCGGCCGCGTGGGCCTGCGCACGGTGGACGTGGGCAACCTGGTGAACAGCGGCGACACCAACGGCGTGGCCGTGATCACGCAGGTTTCCCCCATCGACGTGCTGTTCGCGGTGCCGCAGGACCAGGCGGGCGACCTGCAACGCGGCGGCGGCATGCCGGTCACGGCGCTGGACCGCACGCGCGCGACCGTGCTGGGAACGGGCGTGTTCGCGTCGCTGGACAACCAGATCGACACCACCACCGGCACCGTCAAGGCCAAGGCCCGGTTCGACAACGCGCAGCAGGCCCTGTTCCCCAGCCAGTTCGTCAACGTGCGCCTGCAGGTGCGCACCATCAAGGACGCGGTGATGGTCCCCGTGGCCGCCGTGCGCCAGGGCGGCACGGGCACGTTCGTGTTCGTGCTGCAGCCGGACCGCACCGTGAAGATCCGCCCCGTCACGCGCGGCGCGGCCACGGTGGACCGCATCCAGATCACGTCCGGCCTGCAGGCGGGCGAGCGCGTCATCACCGAAGGCGCCGACCGGCTCAAGGACGGCTCGCCCGTGGTGCTGCCCGGCGACGCGCCGCGCTCACAGCGTGCCATGAACCGCCGCCAGGGCGCGTCCGCGCCACAGGGCGGGGCATCCGGGCCGCAAGCGGCCGCGCCCGCCGGTGCGCCGGCCCCTTCGCCGCAGGCGGCGCCCGGCGCTGCCCCGTCAAGTACGCAGGGGCAGGGAGCTTCTGCCTCCGCTGCTGCCGGCCGGCCGCAGACCGCCGCACCTGCTGCTGCACCTGCGGCCGCCGGCAAGCCCACGGCCGAACAGCGCGAACGCTTCCTGGCGTCCGCGCCGGACGACGAGGCACGTGCCCGGCGCCAGGCACTGCTGGCGCGCATCGACCAGGGCGACCCCGAGGCGCTGGCGCGCTGGCAGCAGATCATGGAGCGCTTCCGGCAACGGGGGGCGGGTGGCGGCGGCCAGGGGCAGTAAATGAGCCCGTCGCGTCCCTTCATCCTGCGGCCGGTTGCGACCTCGCTGCTCATGCTGGCCATCGTGCTGGCGGGGCTGGTGGGCTGGCGATTCCTGCCGCTGTCGGCGCTGCCCCAGGTCGACTACCCGACCATCCAGGTGCAGACGCTGTACCCCGGCGCCAGCCCCGAGGTCATGGCCCAGACCGTCACCGCGCCGCTGGAACGCCAGTTCGGCCAGATGCCGGGCCTGTCGCGCATGAGCTCCACCAGCGCGGCCGGCGTGTCCATCGTGACGCTGCAGTTCGGCCTGGGCCTGGCGCTGGACGTGGCCGAGCAGCAGGTGCAGGCCGCCATCAACGCGGGCGGCTCGCTGCTGCCGGCCGACCTGCCCGCGCCGCCCGTGTATGCCAAGGTCAACCCGGCCGACGCGCCGGTGCTGACGCTGGCCGTCACGTCCGACACGCTGCCGCTGACCGAGGTGCAGAACCTGGTGAACACGCGCCTGGCGCTGAAGATCAGCCAGGTCACGGGCGTGGGCCTGGTCACGCTGTCCGGCGGCCAGCGGCCCGCCGTGCGCATCCAGGCCGACACGCGCGCGCTGGCGTCGTACGGTCTCACGCTGGACGGCATCCGTTCGGCCATCAGCGGCGCCAACGCCAACAGCGCCAAGGGCAGCATCGACGGGCTGACGCGCGCCTACACCATCAACGCCAACGACCAGCTCGTGGCGGCGAAGGACTACGAGAACCTCATCATTGCCTACCGCAACGGCGCGCCCGTGCGCGTGCGCGACGTGGCCAAGGCGGTGGAGGGCGCCGAAAATACCAAGCTGGGCGCCTGGGCCGGCGTGGACGGGCAGCTCAAGCCCGCCATCATCGTCAACGTGCAGCGCCAGCCCGGCGCCAACGTGATCGCCACCGTGGACGCGATCAAGCAGCGCCTGCCCGAGCTGACCCAGGGCATGCCCGGCACCGTGAAGGTCGAGGTGCTGAGCGACCGCACCACGGGCATCCGCGCGTCGGTCAAGCACGTGCAGATCGAGCTGGCGCTGGCGGTGGTGCTGGTGGTGCTGGTGATCTTTGCGTTCCTGCACAGCCTGCGCGCCACGGTCATCGCCAGCCTGGCCGTGCCCATTTCGCTGACCGGCACGCTGGGCGTGATGTACCTGCTGGGCTACAGCCTGAACAACCTGAGCCTCATGGCGCTGACCATCGCCACGGGCTTCGTGGTGGACGACGCCATCGTCATGATCGAGAACATCGCCCGCTACATCGAGGAAGGCGAGCCGCCCATGCAGGCGGCGGTCAAGGGCGCGACGCAGATCGGCTTCACCATCATTTCGCTGACGGTGTCACTGATCGCGGTGCTGATCCCGCTGCTGTTCATGGGCGACGTGGTGGGGCGGCTGTTCCGCGAGTTTGCGGTGACGCTGGCCATCACCATCCTGATCTCGGCCGTGGTGTCGCTCACGCTGGTGCCCATGATGTCCGCGCGCTGGTTGCGCGCCGAGCCCCGGGCCGGCGAGCCGGGCGCGAACGGCTGGGGCGCGCGGCTGCAACGGCAGTTTGACGCGGTCATCGCCCGCTACGGCGTGTGGCTGGACTGGGTGCTGGCGCGCCAGACGCTCACGCTGCTGGTGGCGCTGGCCACGCTGGTTCTCACCGCGCTCATGTACATCTGGATTCCAAAAGGCCTGTTTCCCACGCAGGACACGGGCCAGTTGCAGGCGCGGGTGGAGACCAGCCAGTCGGTGTCGTACCCGCGCATGGCCGAGATCCAGCAACAGGTGGCCCGCGCCATGCTCGACGATCCCGAAGTGCAGGGCGTGAGCGCCTTCATCGGTGTGGACGCGGCCAACAACACCATGCTGCACACGGGCCGCATGCTCATCAACCTGAAGGCCCGCGGCGACCGTGGCAGCCAGCACGACCTGATGGAGCGGCTGCGCGAGCGGGCGCGCGCCATTGCAGGCGTGACGCTGTACCTGCAGCCCACGCAGGACCTGACCATCGACGCCGAATCCGGCCCCACGCAGTACCGCGTGTCGCTGGAGGCGGCCGACACGGCCACGGTGCAGCAGTGGGCCGGCAAGCTGGCCGCGCGGCTGCAGCAGGAGCCGGCGCTGCGCAACGTGGTGTCCGACGCCGATGCCACCGGCGCCGCCGTCTACGTGGACCTGGACCGCGACACGGCGTCGCGCCTGGGCGTGACCGCGTCGGCCGTGGACGAGGCGCTGTACAGCTCGTTCGGCCAGCGCATCGTGTCCACGATCTTTACCGAGACCAACCAGTATCGCGTGATCCTGGAGGCGCAGCCCGAGGCCAATGCCTCGCCCGGCTCGCTGGGCATGGTGCAGCTGCGCACCAGCGGCGGCTCGCCCACGCCGCTGTCGGCCGTGGCCAGCATCCAGGAGCGGCGCGCGCCGCTGCAGATCACCCACGTGGCGCAGTACCCGGCCACGACGCTGGGCTTTGACACCGCGCCCGGCGTGTCGTTGGGCAAGGCGGTGGACGGCATCCGCGCCGCGGCCAAGGACATCGGCCTGCCCGTGGGCGTGACCATGACCTTCCTGGGCGCGTCGGGCGCGTACGAGGCGTCGCTGACCAACCAGCTGTGGCTGATCCTGGCGGCCATCGTCTGCGTGTACATCGTGCTGGGCGTGCTGTATGAAAGCTACATCCACCCGCTCACCATCCTGTCCACGCTGCCGTCGGCGGGCGTGGGCGCGCTGCTGGCGCTCATGGTCACGGGCAACGACCTGGGGGTGATCGGCATCATCGGGATCATCCTGTTGATCGGTATCGTCAAGAAGAACGCGATCATGATGATCGACTTCGCCATCGACGCCGAGCGCACCGAAGGCAAGACACCGCACGAAGCGATCCGCCAGGCGGCGCTGCTGCGCTTTCGGCCCATCCTCATGACCACCCTGGCCGCGCTGTTTGCCGCCGTGCCGCTCATGCTGGGCTGGGGCGAGGGCGCCGAGCTGCGCCGGCCGCTGGGGCTGGCGATTTTTGGCGGGCTGATTTTGAGCCAGTTGTTGACGCTGTTTACGACGCCGGTGATTTATTTGTGGTTTGACCGGTTGGGAAGCCGTTGGCGTGGCCGGCATGGATCCCGGGTCGAGCCCGGGATGACAGCCCGATGAGCCACAACCGTTGTCATTGCGGGCTTGACCCGCAATCCATGCAGGTGCGCGGATGAACCTGTCCGGCCCCTTCATCCGCCGCCCGGTCGGCACCGTGCTGCTGACCATCGGCATCGCGCTGGCGGGCATTGCGGGCTTCATGGTGCTGCCCGTGTCGCCGCTGCCGCAGGTGGACTACCCGGTTGTGTCGGTCAGCGCGAGCCTGCCGGGCGCGAGCCCCGAGACCATGGCCACCAGCGTGGCCACGCCGCTGGAGCGGCGCCTGGGCACCATCGCCGGCGTGAACGAAATGACGTCCAGCAGCGGCGTGGGCTCCAGCCGGGTGACGCTGCAGTTCGAGCTGAACCGCAACATCGACGCCGCCGCGCGCGAGGTGCAGGCCGCCATCAACGCGTCGCGCGCCGACCTGCCGTCCACGCTGCGCAGCAACCCGACCTACCGCAAGGCCAACCCGTCGGACGCGCCGGTCATCATCCTGGCGCTCACGTCGCGCACCAAATCGCCCGGCCAGATCTACGACGCGGTGTCCAACATCGTGCAGCAGAAGCTCGCGCAGGTGAAGGGCGTGGGCGACGTGGAAATCGGCGGCGGCTCGCTGCCGGCGGTGCGCGTGGACCTGCTGCCGTTCGCGCTGAACCGCTACGGCGTGAGCAGCGAGGACATCCGCGCGGCCATCCAGGCCAGCAGCGCCAACCGGCCCAAGGGCACGATCGAAGGCGGGGGCGAGCGCTTCCAGATCTACACGGGCAGCGGGACCAAGGGCGACCCCGCCAACAGCGGCAAGCCCGCGCGCGCCATGGCGGTGGACTACCGCAACCTGGTCGTGGCCTGGCGCAACGGCGCGTCCATCCGCCTGGGGGACGTCGCCGAGGTCACCGACAGCGTGGAAAACATCAACACGCTGGGCCTGTTCAACGGCGAGCCGGCCGTGATCGTGCTGGTCACGCGCCAGCCGGGCGCCAACATCATCGAAACGGTGGACAGCGTGCGCGCGCTGGTGCCCGAGCTGCAGTCGCAGCTGCCGTCCGACGTGAAACTGCAGGTCGCGTCCGACCGCACCAACTCCATCCGCGCGTCGCTGCACGAGGTGGAGCTCACGCTCGTCATCTCGGTGGTGCTGGTGGTGCTGGTCGTCAGCGTGTTCCTGCGCAGCCTGCGCGCCACGTTCATTCCGGCGGTGGCCACGGTGGTGTCGCTGCTGGGCACCTTCGGCGTCATGTACCTCATGGGGTTTTCGCTGAATAACCTGAGCCTGATGGCGCTGACGGTGGCCACCGGCTTCGTGGTGGACGACGCCATCGTCGTGCTGGAGAACACCAGCCGCCACATCGAAGCCGGCATGGACCGGTTCAAGGCCGCGCTGCTGGGTGCGCGCGAGGTCGGCTTCACCGTGCTGTCCATCAGCCTGTCGCTGGTGGCGGTGTTCATCCCGCTGCTGTTCATGGGCGGGCAGGTGGGGCGGCTGTTCCGCGAATTCGCGGTCACGCTGTCGGTGGCGGTGATGATCTCGCTGGTCATTTCGCTGACCACCACGCCCATGATGTGTGCCTGGCTGCTCAAGCCGGGGCAGACGCACAAGCCGCCGGGCAGGCTCGCGCGCTGGGCCGAGGCCGGCTTTGCCCGCGTGCACCGCGGCTACGAACACACGCTGGACTGGGCGCTGCACGCGCGCTGGCTGGTGCTGGCGATCTTCCTGGCCGTGGTGGGCATGAATGTGTGGCTGTTCACGGCCGCGCCCAAGGGCTTTTTCCCGCAGCAGGACAGCGGCCAGATCAGCGGCGGGCTGCGCGCGGACCAGAGCATTTCGTTCAGCGCCATGCAGGACAAGATGCGCGCCATCGTGGACATCATCCGCGCCGACCCGGCCGTGGACACGGTGGTGGGCTTCACGGGCGGCTCGCGCGCGGGCGGGGGCTTCATGTTCATCAACCTCAAGCCGCTGAAGGAGCGCGGCGTGGGCGGGCAGGCCGTGATCGCGCGGCTGCGCCCGCAGCTGGCGCAGATCACGGGGCTGTCCCTGTTCCTGAACACCACGCAGGACCTGCGCATGGGCGGGCGGTCCAGCAACAGCACCTACCAGTACACGCTGAAGGCCGACAACGTCGCCGATCTGAAAGCCTGGGCGCTCAAGCTGGCCGACGCCATGAAGGAGCAGGACGCGCTGGTGGACGTGGACACCAACCAGCGCGACAACGGCGTGGAAAGCTACGTCGAGGTCGACAAGGAGTCCGCCGCGCGTATGGGCATCACGTCGCGTGACGTCAACAACGCGCTGTACAACGGCTTCGGCCAGCGGCAGGTGGCGACCATCTACAGCGAACTCAACCAGTACCGCGTGATCATGGGCGTGTCGCCGCAGTACATCCGCAGCCCCGAATCGCTGAAAGACATCTATGTGCCCGCGCGCGGCCTGGCGTCGGGCAACAACACGGCCAGCACGGCCGGCACCGCCACCAGCGCGATCAACCCGGCGCTGCGCGACCCATCCACCGGCAGCGCCCTGAGCAGCGCGGCCATGAACATGGTGCCGCTGGCGGCCATCGCGCGGTTTTCCGAACGGCCCACGGCCGGCTCGGTCGAGCACCAGGACGCGGAGCTTGCCACCACCATCAGCTACAACATCGCCGACGGCTACAACCTGCAGCAGGCGCAGGACGCCGTGCGCGCGGCGGAAGCGGTGGTGGCATTGCCCAACAACGTGCGCGGCAGCTTCCAGGGCACGGCCCGCGCCGCGCAGCAGTCGCAGGGCCAGCAGCCATTGCTGATCCTGGCGGCGCTGGTGGTGATCTACATCGTGCTGGGCGTGCTGTATGAAAGCCTGGTGCACCCCGTCACCGTGCTGTCCACGCTGCCGGCGGCCGGCGTGGGCGCGGTGCTGGCGCTGCTGATGTTCGGCATGGAGCTGTCCATCATCGCGCTGATCGGCCTGTTCCTCCTGATCGGCATCGTCAAGAAAAACGCTATCCTGATCATCGACTTTGCGCTGGACGCCGAACGCTCGCGGGGGCTTTCGTCCGTGCAGGCTGTGCGCGAGGCCTGCCTGCTGCGCTTTCGCCCCATCCTCATGACCACGCTGGCCGCCATCCTGGGCGCGTTGCCGCTGGCCATAGGCTTTGGCGAAGGGGCCGAGCTGCGCAAGCCGCTGGGCGTGGCCATCATCGGCGGGCTGATCGCCAGCCAGGTGCTCACGCTCGTCACCACGCCCGTCATCTACCTGCTGATGGACAAGCTGCGCCGTCGCGGCCCGAACGAGCGGGCGCTGGCGCACAACATCGCCGCCCCCGCCGGGCCGGCCCCCGGCGCCGCATGAGGAAAGCCATGAACACGCTCACACCCGTTTCCCGCCTGACGGCGCTGACCGTGGCCCTGGCCCTGGCCGGCTGCGCCGTGGGGCCCGCGTACCAGACCCCCACCATTGATGTGCCCGCCGCGTTCAAGGAAGCGCAGGGCAATGCGTCCCAGGTTTGGGTGCCCGCCACACCTGCCGACGCCTTGCCGCGTGGCGACTGGTGGACGCTCTTCAACGACCCGGTGCTCAACGACCTGGCGGCGCAGGTCAATGTGTCCAACCAGAACATTGCGGCCACTGTGGCCGCGTACAACCAGGCGCGTGCCCTGGTGGCCGTGCAGCGCGCGCAAATGTTCCCCACCGTGGGGCTGAACCTGGGCGCGGACCGCAGCGGCGGGCGCGGCAGCGCAGCGGGCGAACGCACGAGCTATCAGCTGGGCATTGGCGCCAGCTGGGAGCCCGACCTGTTCGGTCGCCTGCGTCTGGCCGGTGAAAGCGCCAGCGCATCGGCGCAGGCCAGCGCCGCCGACCTGGCGTCGGCGCGCCTGGCTTCACAGGGCGAGCTGGCCGTGGCTTACGTCGCCGTGCGCCAGTACGACGCGCAGCGCGCGCTGCTGGAGCAGACCGTGCAGGGCTACGAACGGTCGCAGCAGATCGCGCAGAACCGCTACGACGCCGGCATTGCCCCGCGCACCGACGTGCTGCAGGCCCAGACGCAGCTGGCCAACGCGCGCGCCGACCTGCTGACGCTGCAGCGCCAGCGCGCGCAGGCCGAGCATGCGATCGCCGTGCTGGTGGGCAAGGCACCTGCGAACTTCAGCCTGGCGCCGCAGCCTGCGTGGCAGGCCACGGTGCCGGTGGTGCCGCTCAGCGTGCCGTCCACGCTGCTGCAGCGCCGCCCCGACATCGCGTCGCGCGAACGCCGCGTGGCGCAGGCCAACGCGCTGATCGGCGTGGCGCAGGCGGCGTACTACCCGAACATCGGGCTGAACGCATCGATCGGCACGGGCGGCCCCAGCTTCAGCGACCTGTTCAGCGCGTCGTCGCTGGTGTGGGCCGTGGGCGCGTCGCTGGCGCAGACGCTGTTCAGCGGCGGTGCGCGTGGCGCCCAAGTGGACGCCGCCCGCGCCGCGCACGAGGCGGCGGCGGCCCAGTACCGCCAGACCGTGTTGTCGGCGTTCCAGGACGTGGAAGACCAGCTGGTGGCGGCCCGCGTGCTGCAACAGCAGCAGGCCCTGCGCGAAGAGGCCGCGCGCGCCGCCGACCTGGCCCAGCAGCAAATGCTCAACCGCTACCGCGCGGGCCAGGTGAGCTTCAGCGAAGTGGTGGCTGCCCAGGCGTCGGCCCAGAGCGCGCGCCGCGCGCTGGTGCAGTTGCAGGCCGACCGCCAGACGGCGGCTGTGGCACTGGTGCAGGCGCTGGGGGGCGGCTGGCAGGGGCTTTGACCCTGGCCTATAGCGTGCGCGGGCGGCGGCGCGCACAACCCTGTCATGCCGGGCTTGACCCGGCATCCATTCATAGAATCGAGTCGTACAGGTCCAGCCACTGCGGGTTGTCGCGCTCGAGCAGCGCAATCTTCCATTCGCGCTTCCAGTTCTTTAACTGCTTTTCGCGCCGGATGGCGGCCTCGATCGAAGGTGTGCTTTCGAACCACACCAGCCGGTGCACGCCATAGCGCGACGTGAAGCCCGCAACTGCGTCCGTGCGGTGCTCATGCGTGCGTCGAACCAGATCGTTTGTCACGCCGATGTACAGCGTACCGTTGTGGTCGCTGGCCAGCAGATAGACGAAATAGCTCAAGGCGCCGGCGTCTTGGGCTTGAAGTCGCAATAGGCCGCCACTGCGCACCGGTAGCACAGCGGCTTGCGCGCGATGCACACATAGCGTCCGTGCAGGATCAGCCAGTGGTGCGCGTCCACCAGGTAGCTGGGCGGCACGCGCTTCATGAGCTGCATTTCCACCTCGTACGGGTTCTTGCCGGGGGCCAGGCCCGTGCGGTTGCCCACGCGGAAGATGTGCGTGTCCACGGCCATGGTGGGCTCGCCGAAGGCGACGTTCAGCACCACGTTGGCGGTCTTGCGGCCCACCCCGGGCAGGGCTTCGAGCTCCTCGCGCGTCTTTGGCACCTGGCCGCCGTGCAGCTCCACCAGCATGCGGCAGGCTTCCATCAGGTGACGCGCTTTGCTGCGGTACAGGCCGATGGTCTTGATGTAACCCTCCAGCCCCTCAAGCCCCAGGTCCAGGATGGCCTGCGGCGTGTTGGCCACGGGGAACAGCTTGCGCGTGGCCTTGTTCACGCCCACGTCGGTGGCCTGGGCGCTGAGCAGCACGGCGGCCATGAGTTCAAAGACGCTCGTGTATTCGAGCTCGGTGTTGGGCTGCGGATTCGCCGCTTTCAGCGTGGCAAAGAACGGCTCAATGAACTCTCTTTTCATGCGGCGGAGTGTACGGGCGCGAGGAATTCACGCGCCAGCGCCGCCACCACGGCGCCGCTGGCCGCGCCGCGCGTCTGAACCAGCGCGATCTGGCGGCGCTCCGCCCCGGCGATGTCCACCACGCGCAGCCGCGTATCGGATGACCAGCGCGCGTCGCGCAGCAGGGGCAGCAGCGCGACCCCAAGGCCCGACCGCACAAGATCCACGATCCCTTCGATGGCGTTGAGCTCCAGCAGCTCCTGGGGCTTGACGCGCAGCTTTTTCAACGCGCGCTCCACGAGCTGGCCGGTGTGCTGGCTGCGGTCGAAGCGGATGAACGGGTGCTGCTGCAGCAGCGCGCGCGCCGGGGCGTCGGGCAGGGCGCGCGGCACCAGCAGGACCAGGGGCTCGGCGTACAGCGGCGTCCAGGTCAGGCCGGCAGGGGCGGGGCCAGGCTCGCGCACCGAGATGGCGGCGTCCAGCTCGCCCGAGCGCACGCGCGCCAGCAGCTCTATGGATTTGGCCGCGGACACGTGCAGGTCCAGCGCCGGGTGCCGCGCCTTGAGCGCCAGCGTGGCCTGCAGCAGCGGGCGCACGGCCGACACCACGGCACCCAGGTTCAGCGTGCCGGCCATGGGCTGCGCAGCCGGTGCGGTCGTCAGCATCTGGTCGTACAGCGCCACCAGTTTGCGCACCTGGGGCAGCAGTTCGCGGCCGTCATCGCTCAGCGCCACGGCCTTGCCCTGGCGGGTGAACAGGGTGCGGCGCAAGTCGGATTCCAGCGCGCGCATCTGCTGGCCCACGGCCGCCTGTGTCAGTGCCACGCGCGGCGCGGCGGCGGCGAACGACCCCTCGCTGGCCACGGCCATGAAGGTGCGCAGAAGGCGGATGCTGCTCATGCCGGCCATGCTAACCCAACGCTAAAGAAATACTTTAGTGAAGGTAAAACATTATTCGCTTTTACTTTTCTTTGGCGCTTTCGATAATGGCGGCATGAACACCCGCCGAAACCTCATCCTGGGCGCCGCCGCGCTGGCCGCACTGCCGGTCCGCGCGCAGGCCTGGCCCACCAAACCCATTCGCCTGGTCGTGCCGTTCCCGGCCGGCGGGGCGACCGACATCTTTGCGCGGGCCGTGTCGCAAAAGCTCGGCGAGAAGCTGGGCACCAGCATCGTGGTGGACAACAAACCCGGCGCGGGCGGCAGCATCGGATCGGACATCGTGGCCAAGGCGCCGGCCGACGGCTACACGCTGCTGCTGGCCACCAGCAGCACGCACAGCATCGGGCCCAGCTTCGGCGGCAAGCTGCCGTACGACGCGGTGGCCGACTTCACGCCGATCTCGCACGTGGGCGACGCGCCCAGCATCATGGTCGTGCCCAACAGCTCGCCGGCGCGCACGGTGAAAGAGTGGATAGAGCACGCCAAAAAGAACCCCGGCAAGCTCAACTACGCCAGCAGCGGCAACGGCACCGTGGTGCACCTGACGGCCGAATATTTCAAGGCGCAGGCCGGGCTGTTCCTGGTGCACATCCCGTACCGGGGCACGGCGCTGGCCATTCCCGACCTGGTCAGCGGCAAGATCGACGTGCTGTTTGATTCGCTGCCCAGTGGCCTGCCGCATGTGAAAGAAGGGCGCCTGCGCGCCCTGGGCATCACGTCGCTCAAGCGCTCGCCGCTGCTGCCCGACGTACCGCCCATCTCGGACACGCTGCCGGGGTGGGAGTCCGTCACCTGGTTCGGCCTGTACGGGCCCAAGGGCCTGCCGGTGGATCTGGTCAACCGCGTGAGCAACGGCATCAACCAGGCGCTGCAGGAGCCCGATGTAAAGGACCGGCTGGCGCGCCTGGGCATCGAGCCCGCGGGCGGCACGCCGCAGAAATTCGCCGCCATGGCCGACGCCGACCGCGCCAAGTGGAAAAAGATCATTGCCGAGCGCAAGCTCACCGCCGACTGAACATCAACGCGACATGCACTTCAACTTCAACAACCCCTACACCTCCACCCGCCTGCCGGTCTTTGCCCGCAACGTCGTGTCCACCTCGCACCCGCTGGCCGCGCAGGCCGGCCTGCGCATGCTCTACAAGGGCGGCAACGCGGTGGACGCCGCCATTGCCGCCGCGGCCGCCATCACGCTGGTTGAGCCCGTGTCCAACGGGCTGGGCAGCGATGCGTTCGCCATCCTGTG
The DNA here is from genome assembly GCA_041905405.1 of Ramlibacter sp. Taxonomy (GTDB): domain Bacteria; phylum Pseudomonadota; class Gammaproteobacteria; order Burkholderiales; family Burkholderiaceae_C; genus RAM1. The sequence continues at coordinate 281,994 of JAYRLC010000001.1, forward strand.
GGACGGCAAGGAACTGCACGGCCTGAACGCGTCGGGCCGCGCGCCCGCCACCTGGACGCCCGACTACTTCAAGCGCAAATACGGCGCCGATGCCAAAACCCCGCCCAAGCGCGGCATGGACGCCGTGACCGTGCCCGGTGCGGTGGCGAGCTGGGTGGCCATGAGTGAGCGTTTCGGCAAGCTGCCGTTTGCCGACCTGATGGAGCCCGCCATCGAGATCGCCGAGCGCGGCTACCTGCTGCCCGTGGTGGTGCAGCAGAAATGGGCCGCGGCCACGCCCGAGCTGCAGGGCCTGCCGGGCTTTGCCGATGCGTTCCTGCCCTGGGGCCGCGCGCCGAACGTGGGCGAGCTGTTCCAGTTCAAATCGGCCGCGCGCGGGCTGCGCGCCATTGCCGAGACCAAGGGCGCGGCGTACTACGGCGGCGAGATCGCCCACGCGATCGAGAAATTTTCCGCGGCCAACGGCGGCAGCATCACGGCCAAGGACTTTGCTGCGTACAAGCCCGAATGGGTCAAGCCCATCGGCCAGAGCTACCGTGGCTACACGCTGCACGAGATCCCGCCGAACGGGCAGGGCATTGCGGCGCTGATCGCGCTGGGCATCCTGGAACAGTTCGACGTGGCGGGCCTGCCGGTGGACGGCGTGGACAGCCAGCACCTGCAGATCGAGGCGATGAAGCTCGCGTTTGCCGACGTGTACCGCTACGTGGCCGAACCGTCGGCCATGGAAGTGACAGCCGAACAGATGCTGGACAAGGCCTACCTGGCCAGCCGCGCCAAACTCATCGACATGAAGCGCGCGCAGGACTTTGGCGCGGGCAACCCCGTGAAGGGCGGCACCATCTACCTGACCGCGGCAGACGAGAACGGCATGATGGTGAGCTTCATCCAGAGCAACTACATGGGCTTTGGCTCGGGCTGCGTGGAGCCCACGTACGGCATCAGCCTGCAGAACCGCGGCCACGCGTTCAGCGTGGATGGCGGCGGGCTGAACCCGGCCAACATCGTGGCGCCGGGCAGGCGGCCGTTCCACACCATCATCCCCGCGTTCTTGACCAAAGACGGCCAGCCCGTCATGAGCTACGGCGTCATGGGCGCCAACATGCAGCCGCAGGGCCACATGCAGACGCTGGTGCGCATGCTGGACTACCAGCAGAACCCGCAGGCCGCCTGCGACGCGCCGCGCTGGCGCTACAACGCGGGCTACGAGATCAACGTCGAGCAGCAGATGGACAAGTCCACCGTGCAGGGCCTGGCCGACCGCGGCCACGTGATGGAAGTGATCAACGACAACTACCAGGACTTCGGCGCGGGCCAGTTCATCTGGCGCGCGGGCGACCCCAAGGTGCAGGGCTATGTGGCCGCCAGCGACGCGCGGCGCGACGGGCTGGCGGCGGGCTTCTAGCGCCTAGGCGAACCGGGGTTCCGGCACGGCCCACACCGAACTGGGCGGCGGGCCGACATGGCGCAGGTGTTCACTGACCACATGCCAGATCGACGCGCAGTCCGACGGTGACATGACCCCCATGTTGAGGTAGCGGATGCCGGCGGCCTGGGCCATGCCGCCCATGCGCTCGTGCGTGTCGGTGTCCGGGGCAATGCACAGCAGCGTGGGCATGAAGGGCAGGCCGGTGAACGCGTCGCGCACCCGGTCCATCAGCGCGGCGTCGCGGCGTCCGTCGCCGCCGAACAGCAACACCATCTGGGGCCAGTCGGGCAGGAACGCCCGGCGAAAGCCGTGCTGCAGCCCGGGGCGTGAAATGGCGATCACGCGGCAGGGCTCGTCATGGGTCAGGAAGTCCACATAGTCACTGCTGCTGTCCAGATCGGATTCGCCCGCGGCGCGGCGGCGGCTGACCGCGCCTTCGTGCGCGTCGGCCAGCCAGCGCACGAGGTCGAAAGCCTCGTTGGCGCCGGCCGAGCACACGCCCACCCGGTGATAGGCCTCGGGGTCCTCGCGGTCCGGGATGCCCGGCAACTGCATGGGGCCTGACAGCCGCCGGATCACCGACGTGGGCGCGAACTGGCGACCCTGATCCATCAGATAGCGCAGCTGCGTCACGCGCTGGCCAAACATGGCGGCAGACTCGGTGGACGGGTACAGCATCATGGACCAGGGCGTGGGCAAAAAGCGCACGCCGCGGCTTTGGTGAAGCACCCGCTGCGAATGGTGCCGAAGGTCTTTGCGGATCCGCCCCAACAGTTCGCGGGCCGTGTCCCCGGGGCCTTCAACCCAGTGCACAAACCAGCCGCTTTGGCAGACCAGCGCGGCGTGTATGTGTAGCGGTGCGTTGTGGCGTAAAGACGACTGCCGGATCACCTGCATCTGCGCGAACAGACCCTCGTTCGCGGTCGCGACGCTGGCGCAAATAAGACGTTCGACTTCTTCGTCGGCCGTTTTCGCCACGAAAGGAGGAGCAGGGAACACCATTGAAGTTGATGGTGTGCAATTGAGCGTGACCGGTCAATGGTTTCGGCATACAACCGAGCGCGTTCGCGGGTTTCAGAATGTTTCGCTTGCGCTGTTCGTGAATTCGTCACATTCGCGCTGCGTCATGACTACTCGACTTTGCGGATCGTGCCCTGCGCTGCGGCGCACAGCTTGCGGTCAGCGCCGTTGACCAGAAAGATGTCGCAGCGGCACACGGCCTGCGTGCGGCCGCTGCCTACCACGGCGGCTTCGGCCACCAGCCGGTCAGCGCCGGTGGCCGGGCGCAGGTAGTTGACCTTGAACTCCGACGTGAGCACGCCGCCCAGCACCGAGCCGCCCGCGTACGTCAGCGCGTTGTCGGCCAGATAGGCCAGCACGCCGCCATGCACGAAGCCGTTTTGCTGCAGCAGCTGCGGCGTGACGGGCAGCGACAGCTGGGCGTGGCCCGGCGCCAGCGCATCCAGCTGCGCGCCCAGCAGCTGGCTGAACGGCTGCTCATGCAGCACCTTGCGGCCCCAGGCCAGCATGTGGGAATCGTCAGGGGGCATGGTGGGTCCTGGGGTGATCGTGATGGGTTGTCAGGGGGCCACGGCCATCCAGGCCGCGTGTTCCAGGGCCGCGCGCACCTTGGCCGGCACGGCGGGTTCGGTTTGCGTGACCCACTGGCGCGTGAGCGTCATGGCGGGCGACAGCACCAGCGCCATCCACAGGCCGAAGGGCAGGTCGCGCATCTCGCCCGCCTGCACGCGCGTGGCGACCCATTGCTTCAGCACGGCGAAACCTTCGGCGCTGGCGCCGGCCCATTCGCCGCCCTCGCTCAGCGCGCCGCCGCGGCGCAGCTCATGCAGCAGGCGGGCCGGGCCGGGGTGGTCCACCACCCACTGCACATAGGCGCGGATCAGGCCCTTGACCCCGTTCTGCGCCGACGTGCGCGGGCCGATGGCGGCGAACATGGCTGCATGAAAGCCGCGCAGCGTGTGCGCGTACAGCGCGTCGGCCAGCGCGGACTTGGTCGGGTAGTGGTGGTACAGGCTGCCGTTGCTCACGCCCGCGGCCTGGCGCACCTGGTCCATGGACGCGGCGGCAAAGCCGTGCGCCAGGAACACGCCCGCTGCAGCGTCCAGGATGGCGTCGGCCGTGGCCGCCTTTGTTGTCATGGTCTGGAGTATTGCTCCAGAGTAATACTCTAGTCAAGGCCCCCGATGAAACGGTCTGCCTGGGCCTGCATGCCGCGCGCGATGGCGTCGAACACCCGCATGGGAAAGCCCGCGGGCAGCAGGGCGCGGGCCTCGTCCAGCGCCTGCGGCACCAGCAGCACCAGCGCCACCATGCGGTCGAACGCGCCGGGCACTCCGCATTGCAGGGCCAGCGCCTGCCAGTGGCGGGTTTGAATCTCGTGCAGGTGGTAGTGGGCGTTCTTGCCGCGCAGGGCCATGGCCAGCCTGGCCCGGCGCGGGCTGATCTGGCTGGGCCCGGTGCCGATGATGGGCCAGGCCGACAGCACGTCGTACAGCGGTGTCATGCGGTAGCCGCCGCCGCGCTCCAGGTGGATGGAGAAATTTTTGGCGTGGCCGTCGGTCGCAGCCATCAGCCAGAACGCCAGCAAGGCGCAGGCAAAGGTCAGCTTGTCTTGCGGTGCCTGCGTGCTGTTGCCCAGAATGCGCAGGATGTCGCGCACGCCGGGGCCGCCGTCGGACTCGTACTTGCGCGGCCCGGCCACGCCCAGGGCCTGGCAAAAATCTTCCTGGGGCAACCGGGCCAGCCAGGGCGCTTTGCCGGGCGGCTGCTGCAGCACACGGTCAAAGCGCTCGACGACCAGCACCTTGCGTTGGCCGAACGTGGCGATGTCGCACGGGGCCACCGGCAGGCCGAACAGTGCAAGCAGCCTGGCGCACAGCCATTCGTTCTCGACCGAGTCGTGCATATTGGCCCGGATGTTGCCCACCAGCCCCAGCGGCAGCTTCAGGATATGGGTGGTGGGTGTTGCCCCCAGCGGCTTGAGCCATTGGCCGCCCTGCAGCAGCAGCGCGGTCTTTTCCTGGGCGCCGGCGATGGAGATGCGGAAATCGTCCGGCTGCTCCTGACCCAGCACGCGGCCGCCCGTCACGGCGTTGTTGATGAGCTGCTCGACCCCCGCGTCGGTCAGCGGCTGTGCGTCGATGTGGTCAAAACCCAGCGGAGGTTGATCGATGGGCAGTAGTTGCACCGCGCCCACGCAGTCGCGCCCCAGTGCCGCCAGCAGATCGAACGTCGTGACACTACCGCCAGAAAACTTGTCGGCCAGGCGCCTGCGGATGGCGTCGCTGTCGGGCAGCAAGTTGTCGAACCAATGGCGCACCACGTCGCCCCGCAGGGGGGTGTTGTCGGGCGTGAATGGCATGGACAGCGACAGCCAGCGCCCGGCATCGGAGTTGCGCCATGTGTCCTGGTATTCAAACTGGTGCTCGGCGCCGTCGGTGCGCCATGTACCGACGCGCTCGCCGTTGCTCCACACGGCGAGCATGCGGTCCTGTGGATCGGTACGGGGGCGTCTGAACGTGGCCATGGACTTCACCAGGTGGGGGTGTAGCTGCCGGGAGCGGGCTCTTCCACGCGGTGTTTGGGCGGTTCGTTGACAGCCAGGTGGCAGCCCAGGGCCGACACCATGCGGGCAATCTGGTCAAAGGATGTGAGCTCGGGCGCGGCCTCGATCCGGGCAATGCGCTTCTGGCTGACCCCCAGCATCTGGCCGAGCTGCTCTTGCGTCAGACCGCGCGATTGGCGCAACGTGCGCAGAATGGTGCGTAGCTGCTGGGGGGTGTTCACGGGATACATGTTCACGGGGTGCATTCTTACTCTTTAAAAGTAGTTAACTCAATTTACTATCTATAGGTAGTTAAGTCAAATAACTCCTTTAAAGGAGTAAAAATTGGCGGGCAATGCACCGCTACAGTCGCTGCATGACCGCACTGACCTACAGCATCTCTCCCGACATCTTCAGACAGTACCCCGGCTACTGCCGCGGCGTGGTGGTGGCCCGTGGCTTCACCAACGGGCCCAGTGCCTCCGCAGTCACCGCGCTGCTGCGCGAGGCCGAGGCCGCGCTGCGCGAGCGCATCACCGGCAACGTGGCCGAGGTGCCCGAAATCGCCGCCTGGCGCGACGCGTACCGCCGCTTTGGCGCCAAGCCGTCGGAGCATCGCAGCGCCATCGAATCCCTGGCGCGCCGCGTGCTCAAGCCCGACAGCCTGCCGGGCATCAACACGCTGGTGGACATCGGCAACCTGGTGTCCATCAAATACCTGCTGCCCGCCGGCGCCCACCCGACCGACCACCTGCGCCACGGCCTGACCCTGCGCCTGGCCAAAGACGGCGACACCTTTGCCCCGCCCGATGGCAGCCCGGTGGAAGCACCGCCCCCGGGCGAGGTCGTGTTTGCCGACGGCAACAGCGTGCTGACCCGCCGCTGGACCTGGCGGCAGGCCGCCAGCACCCAGACGCTGCCGGACACCAAAGGCGTGTTCTTCAACATCGACGGCCTGCCGCCCACCAGCCGCGACACGGTGCAGGCCGCCGCAGCCGAGGTGGCGGCGCTGGTGCAGCAGCATTGCGGCGGTGAGACGCTGGCGGTGCTGCTGGATGCGGACAACCGGTCGTTTGCGCTTGGAGGCGATTGATAGATACTCGATTCGGTCAAGTCACTGGGAGGTGTATGTGCCGGAATCAAACCAAGCCAATGTCCAAAAAGCCAGGGCGCCGATGCAGGATCTGGTCGATGCCCTGAAAGAATTAGAGCCAGACTTCGTGATCGGACGGATGCAGCCTGCAGAGCAACGCCGCTTCGCCCTGACAACGCAGGAACCCTGCAACCCGTTGCGCGAGAATCCCAAAGATTGACAGTAGCCATAACCACCAAGACCTATGCCCATCCCCTTCGCCGACCGCCTGAACAACGTCGAAACCTCCGCCATCCGTGAACTGTTCAAACTGCTGGGCAAGCCCGGCATCATCAGCTTTGCGGGGGGGTTCCCCGACAGCGCCATGTTCGACGTGGCGGGCATCAAAGAGGCCGCCAACCAGGCCCTGGCCGACGACCCCGGCGCCGCGCTGCAATACGGCGCGACCGAGGGCTACAACCCCCTGCGCGAACAGCTCGCCGCCTTCATGGGCAGCAAGGGCGTCAAGGGCCTGACGCCCGACGGCCTGATCGTCACCACCGGTAGCCAGCAGGCGCTGGACCTGCTGGGCAAAACGCTGATCGGCCCCGGCGACAAGGTCATCGTGGAAGGCCCCACGTTCCTGGCGACCATCCAGTGCTTTCGCCTGTACGGCGCCGAGATCATCACCGCGCCCATCGACGGGCAGGGCGTGCAGACCGACAAGCTCGAGGCGCTGATCGCCGAACACAAGCCCAAGTTTGTCTATTTGATCCCCACATTCGGTAACCCCAGCGGCGCGCTGCTGAGCCTGGAGCGCCGCAAGCGCGTGCTGGAGCTGGCCGTGAAATACCAGACCCTGGTGGTCGAGGACGACCCGTACGGCGACCTGTACTTTGGTGACGCACCGCCGCCCAGCATCTATGCGCTGAGCGATTCAGTTCCCGGCAGCCGTGAACTTCTGGCCCACTGCGGCAGCATGAGCAAGGTGCTGAGCCCCGGCCTGCGCGTGGGCTGGATGATCGCCCCGCCCGAACTGCTGGCCAAGGCCACCATGTGCAAACAGTTCAGCGACGCGCACACCAGCACGTTCGCCCAGGCCACAGCCGCCCAGTACCTGAAAGCCGGCCGCATGCCCGCCACGCTGGCCAACGTGCGCAAGGTGTACGCCGAACGCGCCAAGGCCATGGGCGACGCCCTGCGCCGCGAGCTGGGCGATGCCATCGAATTCGTGCAACCGCAGGGCGGCCTGTTCGTGTGGGCCCGGCTGACGGGCGCGGGCGGCAAGGTCAGCAACGGCAATGACTTTGCCAAGAAGGCCATCGAGCAGGGCGTGGCGTTTGTGCCGGGGGCGCCGTTCTATGCGACCAACCCTGATCTGGCGACCCTGCGCCTGAGCTTTGCGACGGCGGATGTGGGGAAGATTGAGGAGGGGGTGGGGAGGTTGGGGAAGGCTATCACATTCGCTTAGTCAGTCTCAGTCGGTTTGAGAAAGATAAAGCTCAGGAAGCTATATGGAATTGTTAAGGAAGGTCTGAACAAGTCCACCGATCATGCCGTCGTGCGTTGATTGATGCAAAGGAACTTGCACGATGAGCCAGATCAGTTTTTCGGACGCGGAGTACGCCGGCAAACGCAAGAAGACCCGGC
>JAYRLC010000018.1:0-72832 GCA_041905405.1 Ramlibacter sp.
CCATCCATAAACAGCGCGGACTTGAAACGGACACAAAACCCCTTATCATCAGCACTCGCCTTTGTTGAGTGCTAACACCTCAGCGGCGTCAAGTTAATAAGCACTGACTTTCAGTGCTTTTGTTTTACCAACCCATCCAAAACCAGGAGATTCCATGAAACTTCGTCCCCTCGCCGATCGCGTGATCGTCAAGCGTGTCGACAGCGAAACCAAGACCGCCTCGGGCATCGTCATCCCCGACGCCGCCGCCGAGAAGCCCGACCAGGGCGAAGTACTGGCTGTGGGCCCCGGCCGCAAGAACGACAAGGGCGAACTGGTCGCCATGAACGTCAAGGCCGGCGACCGCGTCCTGTTCGGCAAATACTCGGGCCAGACCGTCAAGGTCGACGGCGACGAGCTGCTGGTCATGAAGGAAGACGACCTGTTCGCCGTGGTCGAAACCAAGTGATTTTGCGGGACTGACCGGCTGACGCGCGCAGCGCCCGGCCGCTCTGTCCCCAACTGATTAACCTTTAATTTCTGGAGAAACAAACATGGCAGCAAAAGACGTAGTCTTCGGCGGCGAAGCCCGCGCGCGCATGGTCGAGGGTGTGAACATCCTGGCCAACGCAGTCAAGGTGACCCTGGGCCCCAAGGGCCGTAACGTGGTGCTCGAGCGCTCTTTCGGCGCTCCCACCGTGACCAAGGACGGTGTGTCCGTGGCCAAGGAAATCGAGCTCAAGGACAAGCTGCAGAACATGGGCGCGCAGATGGTCAAGGAAGTTGCTTCCAAGACGTCCGACAACGCCGGTGACGGCACCACCACCGCGACCGTGCTGGCCCAGGCCATCGTTCGCGAAGGCATGAAGTACGTGGCCGCCGGCATGAACCCGATGGACCTGAAGCGCGGCATCGACAAGGCGGTTGCCGCCCTGATCGAGCAGCTGAAGAAGGCCTCCAAGGCCACCACGACCAGCAAGGAAATCGCCCAGGTCGGCTCCATCTCCGCCAACAGCGACGAGTCCATCGGCGAGATCATCGCCAAGGCCATGGACAAGGTCGGCAAGGAAGGCGTGATCACCGTCGAAGACGGCAAGAGCCTGGACAACGAACTCGACATCGTCGAGGGCATGCAGTTCGACCGCGGCTACCTGTCGCCGTACTTCATCAACAACCCCGAAAAGCAGGCCGCCCTGCTGGACAACCCCTTCGTGCTGCTGTTCGACAAGAAGATCAGCAACATCCGTGACCTGCTGCCCGTGCTGGAGCAGGTCGCCAAGGCCGGCCGTCCGCTGCTGATCATTGCCGAAGAAGTCGACGGCGAAGCGCTGGCGACCCTGGTGGTCAACACCATCCGCGGCATCCTGAAGGTCGTGGCCGTCAAGGCGCCTGGCTTCGGCGACCGCCGCAAGGCCATGCTGGAAGACATCGCCATCCTGACGGGCGGCAAGGTCATCGCCGAAGAAGTGGGCCTGACGCTCGAGAAGGTGACCCTGGCCGACCTGGGCCAGGCCAAGCGCATCGAAGTGGGCAAGGAGAACACCACGATCATCGACGGCGCAGGCGCTGCCGGCGACATCGAAGCGCGCGTCAAGCAGATCCGCGTGCAGATCGAGGAAGCCACGTCCGACTACGACCGTGAAAAGCTGCAGGAACGCGTGGCCAAGCTGGCCGGCGGTGTGGCAGTGATCAAGGTCGGCGCTGCCACCGAAGTCGAAATGAAGGAAAAGAAGGCCCGCGTCGAAGACGCGCTGCACGCAACCCGTGCCGCCGTTGAAGAAGGCATCGTGGCCGGTGGCGGCGTCGCGCTGCTGCGCGCCAAGCAGGCCGCTGGCGCCATCAAGGGCGACAACGCCGACCAGGACGCTGGCATCAAGCTGGTGCTGCGCGCGATCGAAGCGCCCCTGCGCGAGATCGTCTACAACGCCGGCGGCGAAGCCAGCGTGGTCGTCAACGCCGTGCTGAATGGCAAGGGCAACTACGGCTTCAACGCAGCCAACGACACCTATGGCGACATGATCGAAATGGGTATCCTGGACCCGACCAAGGTGACCCGCACGGCCCTGCAGAACGCAGCCTCCGTCGCTTCGCTGATGCTCACGACCGAAGCCATGGTCGCCGAAGCACCGAAGGAAGAAGCTCCCGCCATGCCCGGCGGCGGCATGGGTGGTATGGGCGGCATGGGCGGCATGGACATGTAAGCCCTTTCACCGTGAAATCGCTGCGCGATTTCACGGTGGTGCTCAGCTAGATGAAAAAGGCCGGCGTGAAGCCGGCCTTTTTCATGGGGCGTCGCGCTGCATGTTATTTCGCACGACAGGTGCCACTGCGTGGTTCAGGATCGCAGTTTCTGCACCAGTCCGGCCGTGCTCGCGTCCAGGCCCGACGTATCCCCGCTGCGCAGCCGCAGCGTGATGTCCTTGGCCAGCACCTTGCCCAGCTCCACGCCCCACTGGTCGAAGCTGTTGATGCCCCACAGCGACCCGCTGGTGAACACGCGGTGCTCATGCATCGCAATCAGCGCGCCCAGGCTGCGCGGCGTCAGCTCGTCCAGCAGCAGCATCGTGCTCGGCCGGTTGCCGGGGAAGTGCTTGTGCCCCCCGGCGTCGGTCTTGCCCAGCATCAGCGCCTGGGCCTGGGCGATCACGTTGGCCAGCAGTTGCTCGTGATGGCCCGCCAGGGCATGGGTGGCGCGGCGTACGGCCACGAATTCAACAGGCACGACGTCCGTGCCCTGATGCAGCATCTGGAAATAGGCATGCTGCCCATTGGTGCCCGGCTCGCCCCACAGCACCGGCGCCGTCTGCAATTGCAGCGCGTCGCCGTGCAGGTCCACGCGCTTGCCGTTGCTTTCCATCTCCAGCTGTTGCAGGTAGGCCGGCAGGCGGCGCAGCGCACTGTGGTACGGCGCGATGCTGCGGCTGGCAAAGCCGTGAAAGTTGCGATACCACACGTCCAGCAGCGCCAGCAGCATCGGCAGGTTCTGCGCGGGCGGCGCGGTGCGAAAGTGGTTGTCCATGGCGTGGGCGCCGTCCAGCATTTCCAGGAACCGCGCCGAGCCTATCGACATGGCGATCGGCAGGCCGATGGCCGACCACATCGAGTAACGACCGCCCACCCAGTCCCAGAAGCCGAAGGTGGTGCTGATGCCGAATTCACCCGCCGCCGCCACGTTGGTCGTGAGCGCCGCGAAATGCCGTGCCACATCGCGCCCGCCTTGCGCGTCGAACCAGGCCCGCGCTGAATGCGCGTTGGTCATGGTCTCGATCGTGGTGAAGGTTTTGGACGCGATCAGGAACAGCGTGCTGTCGGGCCGCACCTGTGACAGCACCGCGTCCAGCTCATGGCCGTCCACGTTGGACACGAAATGAAAGCGCTTGCCCGGCGCCGCATGGCCTTGCAGCGCCAGCGTGGCCATCTGCGGCCCCAGGTCCGAGCCGCCGATGCCGATGTTGACCACGTCGGTGATGCCGTCGTCGGCACGCACCCGGTCGGCGTAGGCCAGCATGGCATCCCGCGTGGCCAGAACCTGGGCATGCGCGTCGCGCAGGGCCTGCGAGCCCAACGTCGAACCGGCGGGCGCGCGCAGCAGCCAATGCATCACCGCGCGCTGTTCGGTGGCGTTGACGGGTTCGCCCGCGAACATGGCGTCGCGGTGCCCGGCAACGCCGCATTCCCCGGCCATGGCCAGCAGCAGGTCGCGCGTGGCGCCGTCCCACAGGTTTTTGGACAGGTCGGCAAAGACGTGCGGCGCCTGCAGGCTGAAGCCGTCAAAGCGGCCTGCGTCGGCAGCGAAAGCCCGGCGCAGGTCGAAGCTGCGGCCGGCTGTGTACAGCTGCGTCTGCAACGCCGCCCAGGCGGACGTCTGGTCGCAGCGCGGACGCTCCAGAAATGCGGCGCTCATGCAGGTCCCTCCGGTCACGCGGCCAGCATGAGCTGTTCGAGCTTGACCGCATCCGCCGCAAAGGCGCGGATGCCTTCGGCCAGCTTCTCGGTCGCCATGGCGTCTTCGTTCAGCGCGTAGCGAAAGCCCGCCTCGTCGAAGTTCACGGGTTCGAGCTTCATGGCGCGTGCGCTGCCCGCGTCCAGCGTGCGCGCAAGGGGCGCGTCGCTGGCGGCCAGCTGGGCCAGCAGGTCCGGGCTGATGGTCAGCAGGTCGCAGCCAGCCAGCGCCGTGATCTGTCCCGTGTTGCGAAAGCTCGCGCCCATGACCTCGGTCGCGATGCCGAAGTGCTTGTAGTGGTTGTAGATCTGGCGCACGGACTTCACGCCGGGGTCGTTGGCGCCTGCGTTGGCCGCCTCGTCCCACTGCGCGCCGGCCTGCTTCTTGTACCAGTCGTAGATGCGGCCCACGAACGGCGAGATGAGCTGGATCTTCTCCTGCCCGCACACCACGGCCTGGCAGAACGAAAACAGCAGCGTCAGGTTGGTGTTGATGCCGCGCCGCTGCAGCCGGCCCGCGGCCTGCATGCCCTCCCAGGTCGCGGCGATCTTGATCAGCACACGATCAGTGGGCACGCCTTCGGCCTGGTAAAGCTCGATGATGCGTTCGGCGCGGGTGAAGGTGGCGGCGGCGTCGAAGCTCAGGCGGGCATCGACCTCGGTCGACACGCGGCCGGGGATCAGGTTGAGAATCTCGCGGCCGAAACGCACCAGCAGCCGGTCCATCACTTCATCCAGCGGCTTGCCGCGGTGCGCGGCGACCGTGTCCTTCAGAAGCGGCTGATAGTCCGGCTTTTGCACGGCCTTCAGGATCAGGGACGGATTGGTCGTGGCGTCCTGCGGCTTGAAAGCATCCATCTGCCTGAAGTCGCCGGTGTCGGCCACCACGGTCGTCAACTGTTTGAGCGCGTCGAGTTGGTTCATGGCCGGATTATCCGGCCTGACCGGCGTCCGCCGACGTGTTCGTGCGCGTTACGAACAGCCCCGCGTGCCCGGCGCGGCATGTAAGCCACGTCCGACAAACCAAGCCGGGCCTTGCCGATGGCCTGTAGCCTGGCGCGTGCGCAGACTGGGTGCATGCGATCGAGCCCTTACACCCTGCTTTTCACGCCCGTTGTGGGCGCCCTGCTGTTTGCGCTGACCGGCCTGCTGGCGCTGGCCGCGCACGCCCAGTCCACCAGCACGATGTCGGTCGGTACCCAGGCCAACATCAACACGCCCGCGCCCGCCACCGCGCTGCCCGTGGTAGCCCCTGTTGACCTGAAGCGGTACGCCGGCACCTGGTACGAGCAGGCGCGGCTGCCCAACCGGTTCCAGCGCGACTGCGCGGGACAGGTGTCGGCAACGTACGAGGTGCGCACCGACGGCAAGGTCGACGTCACCAACCGGTGCGTCAAGGCCGATGGCCGCACCGAGTCTGCGCAAGGCATGGCGCGCGTCGTGCCCGTGCAGGGCCAGCCCGATGCGGGCCGGCTGGAAGTCAGCTTCGCCTCGCGCTGGCTGGACTGGGTGCCCATGGTCTGGGGCGACTACTGGATCATGCAGCTCGACGCTGACTACCAGACGGCGCTGGTCGGCACACCCAACCGCAAGTACCTGTGGGTACTGTCGCGCGCGCCGCAACTGGAGCCGGCGCGCCTGCAGGCGCTGCTGGACTATGCGCGCGAAACCGGGTTCGACACGGCGGCCGTCGTGCGCACACCCGCCGCGCCCGCGGTCGCCCTGCGCTGACGCAAGGTGACGCAGCGCAGCAGCCGATCAGGCTGGCGCAGACACAACGGACACGCCGTGGTCCGCCAGGCTCAGGCCCACCTGGTCGCCGGGTGACAGCACGTCGCTCAGGTCGGGCGACACCACGAAGATCTGACCCAACTCGGTCTTGAACGTGTATTCATGGACGCTGCCCAGGTAGGCGGATTTGGTGCAGGTGCCCTGCAGCCCGGCGCCATCGCGGTGGACCAGCCAGGCCTCGGGCCGCACCGCGGCCTTCACCGGACCGGGCGCCACGGCGCGGCGCGCCCTGAGCGTCAGCGGCCCCAGCGACACATTGCCATCGGCATCCGCCGTCGCGGGGAACAGCATCGCCTCGCCCATGAAGCCCGCGACGAACTCCGACTGCGGGTATTCGTACAGGTCCTGCGGCGTGCCGCGCTGCGCGATCAGGCCATGGTTCATGACGATGATCTGGTCGCTCACGGCCAGCGCCTCGCTCTGGTCGTGGGTCACATAAGCCACGGTGAGCTGCAGGCGCTGCTGCAGCGCGCGGATTTCCTCACGCATCTCGCGGCGCAGGCGCGCATCCAGGTTGGACAGCGGCTCGTCGAACAGCAGCACGGCCGGCTCCAGCACCAGCGCGCGGGCCAGTGCCACACGTTGCTGCTGGCCGCCCGACAGCTCGCTGGGCAGGCGGTCGTCGTAGCCGACCAGGCCCACGTTGCGCAGCGCCTCCACGGCCAGCGGGCGCGCGGCGTCAGCCGTCTTGCCGGACATGCGCAGACCGTACATGACGTTTTCCACCACGTTCATGTGGGGGAACAGTGCATAGCTCTGGAACATCATGCTCACATTGCGCTGGGCCGGCCCCAGCGTAGTGACGTCCTTGCCGTCGATCACGATCTGCCCCGACGTGGGCGACTCCAGCCCGGCGATCATGCGCAGCGTGGTGGTCTTGCCGCAGCCCGAGGGGCCGAGGATGGTCGTGAGCGTGCCGCGCGGCACTTCGAAGCTGATGCCCTGCACCGCCAGCGGCGCCGACGAATCGGTGCCGTAGCGCTTGGTGACGTTGCGAAAAACAATGCCTGAGTCGTTCATCAGTGCATTCCTTGTGTGTTGGTGATTTTGTGGCCGGCGCCGGCCTTGCGTCGGCCGAGCTTGCGTTCGCCGACAACGAATTGAATGAGGGCAGTGGCCGCCGACATCAGGAGGATCAGCACCGTGCAGTACGCCAGCGCCACCCCATAGTCGCCGTTGCCCACGCGGCCGATGATGTAGGTGGTGGCCAGCTCGTTCTCGGCCGTGACCAGGAAGATCACGGCGCTCACGGTGGTGATGGCCCGCACAAAGCTGTAGACCAGCGCCGCCACCAGCGCCGGCTTGAGCAACGGCAGCACCACGTGGCGCAGCGTCTGCACACTGCCCGCGCGCAGCATGAGCGAAGCCTCGTCCAGCGAACGGTCCAGCTGCTTGAACGCCGCTGTGCCCGCGCGCACACCCACCGGCAAATTGCGGAACATGAAGCACAGCACGATGATCAGCGCCGTGCCGGTCAGCTCGAACGGCGGCACGTTGAACGCCAGGATATAGCTCACGCCCAGCACCGTGCCAGGGATGGCGAACGCCAGCAGCGCCGAGAACTCGAATGCGCCCTGGCCCCGGAATTCGGTGCGCGCGAGCAGCCAGGCGATCATCAGCCCCACGGCCGCCGTCATGGGCGCCGAGATGGCCGCCAGCTTGACCGTGGTGAAGAACGAATTCCATGCGGTGCCGGCCCACACGATCCCGAACTCTCCCCATTCCAGCGAGAACGCGGTGCGGAAGTGGTTCAGCGTGATCGTGTAGTCACGCCCCCAGGTCTGCACAAAGCCGCCAGCGAACGCGAACAGGTACACCACCAGCGTGAACGCCATCCACGGCAATGCAATGCCATACACCAGCCGCCGCACGCCGGACGGCAGCGGCATGGCAATGCCGGCATCGCCCTTGCCTGACACAGTGGTGAAGTTCTGCTTGCCCAGCAGGCCACGCTGGATCGCGAACACCGTGAGCGCGAAGAACGTCAACACCCACGCGAGCGATGCCGCTCGGCCCTGGTCGTACTGCGCGCCGACGATCGCGAAGAAGATCTCCGTGGACAGCACCGAGAACTGTCCGCCCACGACGATGGGGTTGCCAAAGTCGGCCATGCTCTCGATGAAGCCGACCAGGAAGGCATTGGCCAGCCCCGGCTTGAGCAGCGGCAGCGTCACGGTCATGAAGGTCTGCTTCGGCGATGCGCGCAGCGTCTGCGCCGCCTCTTCCAGGCTGGGCGCCACACCCTGCACCACGCCGCGCATGATCATGAACGCGATGGGCGTGAAGGCAAACGTCTGCGCGATCCACACCCCGAACCAGCCGTAGAACCAGCGCGTGGGCGGAATGCCGAACGCCCATTCCAGGAACTGGTTGGCCACGCCCGCGCGCCCAAACAGCAGGATCAGGCCCAGCCCGACCACGAAGGGCGGCGTGATGATGGGCAGCATGGCCACGATGTTCAGCGGACGGCTGTAGCGATTGGACGTGCGCTCGGCCATCAGCGCCATGAGCGTGCCCAGCAGCGTGGTGCTGGCTGCCGTCATGAGCCCCAGGAACAGCGTGTTCCAGGCCACGCCACAGCGCTGGCCACCCGTCACGCAGGCCAGGCCGAAGTTGCGCTCGCTGGCCACGCGCTCCACCAGCAGACCCAGCGAAAACCCTCCGTCCTCGGTCACGAAGGCCGCGCTCAGCGCCTTGAGCACCGGGAACATGATGAACAGCGTGAGCAGGCTGCCGCAGCCCAGCACGGCGGCCGCCACGAACAGATCGCCCTTGAACCAGCCACGCCGCGCAACGCCGAACGCCGCCAGCATGAGCAGCGCCGTCAGTGCGACGAAGCCGCCCCAGCCCATGCCGGGCTGGCGCGCGCCGAGCTCGCCAAAGGCTGCGGTGAGCGCCTCGAACGACCAGCCGCGCGCGCCGATGGCAAAGCCGCTGGCCAGCAAGGCCAGCAGCCCGAGCCCGCCACCGGCCATCAGCACCACGCCCTGGCGCCGCCCCGCAGGCAGCAGCGCGCCCACCCCGGCAACCAGCAGGCCCAGCAGGCCCAGCCACAACCAGGGCCGGCCGTAGCGGGCGGCCTGCAACAGGCCGTTCCCGGCCTGCTCCTGCGAAAACACCTGCGGGATCAAGCGCAGGCCGTTGGCGTCCTGGATGGCATACCAGGGCAGCGCCAGGTAGGCAAGCGCGCCCACGGCGATCCACAGCCACAAGGGCTTGTTGACGGAACGATTCATGATGAGGAACGGAGTGAAGACAGGGCGGGCCGGTGCGGACCGGCCCCGCGTTCAGCGCGACTGGTTCTGCACTTCCTTTTCCCATTTGGCGATCAGGCGGCGGCGCTCGACACTGGCGCCGTACTTGGCGTAGTCGTAGTTGATGAGCTTGATCTTGGACGGATCCGTCATGCGCGGGTCCTTGGGCACCTTGGTGTTGCTGGGCAGCTGGAACTGCTTGGCCGCCAGGCCGAACTGCTGACCGCCGGGCGTGAGCGCCCATTCATAGAACTTCTTAGCGGCTTCGGTGTTGGGTCCGTTCTTGACGATGCTCATGGAGCCGACCTCGGCACCCGTGCCTTCGGACGGCGTGGCCGAGCCGACCGGGAAGCCGTTCACCGCCTCGGTCGTGACGTCGTGCACGAAGCTGATGGACACCGTGGTTTCACCGCGCGCCGCCGCCTTGACCGGCGCCGTGCCCGAGCGCGTGTAGGTGCTGATGTTGGGGTGCAGCTTCTTCATGTAGTCGAAGGCCTTGTCCTCGCCCATGAGCTGCACCAGCGTGGCGATCATGGTGTAGGCCGTGCCGCTGGACGCGGGATTGGCCATCTGGATCTCGCCCTTGAACTCAGGCTTGAGCAGATCGGCCCACGACGTGGGGGCCTTGGCTTTCTTCTTGGCGAGCAGTTCGTTGTTGTAGCCAAAGCCCAGCGGGCCCAGGTACACGCCCACGGTGCGGTATTTGGAATCGGCCGCCTGCTTCTGCGCCCAGGGGTGCAGGTCCTTGATCTGCTCGGACTTGTATTCCAGCGTCAGGCCCTGTTCGGCCGCCTGCAGGTGCGGGTCGCCCGTGCCGCCGAACCAGATATCGGTCTTGGGGTTGGCCTTTTCGGCGTTGAGCTGGGCCAGGGCCTCGCCCGAGCCCTTGGCCGTCATGTTGACCTTCACGCCCGTGGTGCGCGCATACACGGTGGACATCAGGTTGCACCATTCGGCCTGGACCGAGCAGATGATGTTGACCTGGCCCTGCTGGGCGGCGGCGCCAAAGGTGGTGGCGGCAACGGCGGCTGCGATAGCAATCTTTTTCATGGGATCCTCTTAGTAATTCGATTACCGCCGAAGCATAGCCACTTCCCTCTGAAATCTCATACGGGAAAACACCAAACACTCACAACTTTGTCATCGATCAACCTGAAACTAAGTTACATTACCGATCCAACACCGACGCACCATGAGTTTTGACCTCGTTCTTTTCGGCGGCACCGGCGACCTGGCCTGGCGCAAGCTGATGCCCGCCCTGTTCCAGGCCTTCCGCCACGGTACGCTGCCCGAAGGCGGCCGGATCATCGGCGTGGCGCGCGATGATCTGGACGACACGAAGTACCGCGCCCTGATCCAGGCGCGCTTTGACGAGGTCGAAGGCGCCAAGCGCCCCAGCCCCGAGGAGTTCGCCCGCTTTGCCGCGCTGCTGCATTTCGTGCGCATGGACCTGTCGCAGGCCGCCGACTATGCGCGCCTGGCCAAGTCGCTGAAGTCGCGCAATGCCGACACCGTGGTCATGTACCTGGCCACCGCGCCCAGCCTGTTCACCACCGTGTGCGAACAGCTTGCCGCCGCACGGCTGAACACGGCGCAGACCCGCATCGTGCTGGAAAAGCCGCTCGGCCACGACCTGGCCAGCAACCGCGCCATCAACGACACGGTGCGCCGCGCGTTCAGCGAACGGCAGGTCTTTCGCATCGACCACTACCTGGGCAAGCCGTCGGTGCAGAACCTGTTTGCGCTGCGCTTCGGCAACGCGCTGTTCGAGCCGCTGTGGCGGCGCGAGACCATCGCCAACATCCAGATCACCATCGCCGAGGAACTGGGCGTCGAAAAGCGCGGCGCGTTCTACGACAGCACGGGCGCCCTGCGCGACATGGTGCAGAACCATGCGCTGCAACTGGTCTGCGCGATCGGCATGGAGCCGCCGATCAACGCCCATGCCGATGCGATCCGCGACGAAAAGCTGAAGGTATTGCGGTCGCTGAAGGCCTGGACACCCGAAAGCCTGGCGCAGCATGCCGTGCGCGGCCAGTACGCGGGCGGCAATGTGAATGGCGTGACCGTGCCGGCCTACCGCCAGGAACCCGGTGTGGCGGCCGACAGCCACACCGAGACCTTCGTGGCGCTGCGCGCCGAGATCGCCAACTGGCGCTGGGCCGGCGTGCCTTTCTACATCCGTACGGGCAAACGACTGGCCGCGCGGGACGCGCGCATCGTGGTGAACTTCCGTCCGGCCCCGCACGCGATCTTCCAGGCGCCGCCCGGTGCGGCCAACAGCCTGGTAATCAACCTGCAGCCGCGCGACGGGCTGGAGCTGCATCTGCTGGCGCAAGGGCAGGACGGCCGCCAGCGCGCGCGCGGCGCGCCCTCGGCGCTTGCGCCGGTTCACCTGGACCTGGATTTCGACACACGGTTCGGCACGGAACGCGTCGGCGCCTACGAACGGCTGCTGCTGGACGTAATTGACGGCAGGCTGAACCTGTTCGTGCGCAGCGACGAGCAGGAAGAAGCCTGGCGCTGGGTCGAGCCCGTGCAGGAGCACTGGCGCGCCGACGCAGCGGGCCCGCGTTCCTATGCCGCAGGCACCTGGGGGCCCAGCGCCTCCAGCGCCATGATCGCCCGTGACGGCCATTGCTGGAGCGAAGAATGCTAGACCGCATCAAAGCCTCATTGCCTTCCCTGGCGCCCGCCGAACAGCGTGTGGGCCGCCTGGTGCTGGCGGACCCGCGCGCGTTCGCGAACCTGCCGGTCAGCGAGCTGGCCGAACGCGCCCACGTGAGCAAACCCACCGTCGTGCGTTTTTGCCGCAGCGTGGGCTACGACGGGCTGTCGGACTTCAAGCTCAAGCTCGCGGGCAGCGTGAGCGAGGGCGTGCCCTTCATCCACCGCAGCGTGGACGCCGACGACAAGACCGGCGACGTGCTGGTGAAGGTCATCGACAACGCTGTCGCGGCCTTCTTGAAGTACCGCAACGACGCATCGACCTTCGCCATCGAAAAGGCCGCCGAGGCGCTGGCCGGCACGCACACCACGGGCAAGCGGATCGAGTTCTACGGCGTGGGCAATTCGGGCATCGTGGCGCAGGACGCGCAGCACAAATTCTTCCGTCTGGGCGTGAACACCATCGCCTACAGCGACGGCCACATGCAGGTCATGAGCGCGTCGCTGCTGGGGCCGGGCGACTGCGTGGTGGTGGTGTCCAACTCGGGCCGCACGCGCGACCTGATGGACGCCTGCGACATCGCGCGCAAGAACGGCGCGACCACCATCGTGATCACGGCCACCGGCTCGCCACTGGCGTCGGCCGGACAGATCCACCTGGCGGCCGACCACCCCGAAGGCTACGACCGCTACAGCCCCATGGTGTCGCGCCTGCTGCACCTGATGATCATCGACGTGCTGGCCACGACCGTCGCGCTGCGCATCGGCGGCGGCCGCCTGCAGCCGCTGCTGCGCGAGATGAAGAACAACCTGCGCAGCAAGCGCTACGCCTGAGGCCTGTCAACACCATTTGCGAGCTTTCTCCGGCTGAAAACGCCTGACGGGACGGCGCCCTGTTCGCGCCACCAGAGCCCGGTCCCCTTCGGGGCAAGCCGCTGCAGTACTCCCAACGGGATCGCTGCGTTCAACACGCCGGAATACGCCTCGTCCCGTTGGTCCGTGCTTCGCGCCCGGGCTCTTGATCGGTGCCGCGAACAGGGCGCCATCCCGTCAGGCTTGCGGCGTTCGAGCGAGTGGACTGCGGACTTCTGAGACGCTCGCCCGAAGCCCGTCGCGGTGGGGCGGCGCTTTCGCCACCGATCAAGAGCCCGGGCGCGAAGCACGGAAGGCTGGCGCACGGGTGTGGACGGAGGCTAGGCGTGCAACACGCCAGCGTGAGTACTGCAGCGGCTCGCCCCGAAGGGGACCGGGCTCTGGTGGCGAAAGCGCCGCCCCGCCGCGACGGGCGTTCTCCCCGGAGAAACCAAAGAGAACTGTTAGCAGTCCTGAGCCGACAGAAAACACCCGCGCTTAAATGCGGCCTTCCTCAACGGCGTGACAGGCGATCTTCACGCCGCGCAGGTTCAGCAATGCGGGCCGCTCGGTCTTGCAGCGGTCATTGGCGAACTGGCAGCGCGGGTGGAACGTACAGCCCGTCGGCGGGTTCAGCGGGTTGGGCACCTCGCCACTGACGGGCGTGCGCTGGCGGCCGGTGTCGTGCATCTTGGGGATCGCGTCCAGCAGCATGCGCGTGTACGGATGCTGAGGCGTCGCAAACAGCGTCTGCTTGGGCGCCAGCTCCACCAGCCGGCCCAGGTACATCACGCCGACCTCGTCGCTCACGTGCCGCACCACCGCGAGGTTGTGCGAGATGAACAGGTAGGTCAGGCCCTGCTTTTTCTGCAGGTCCTTCATGATGTTGAGCACCTGCGCCTGCACCGACACGTCCAGCGCGCTGGTGGGCTCGTCGCACACCAGGAAGTCGGGCTCGGTCGCCAGTGCGCGCGCGATCGAGATGCGCTGGCGCTGCCCCCCGCTGAACTGGTGCGGGTACTTGACCATGTCCAGGGGCGACAGGCCCACGGACTTGAGCAGATCGCCCACGCGGGCCTTGAGCTGTGCCTTGTCGGTCAGGATGCCGTGTTCCTTCAGCGGCTCGGCAATGATGTCCTCCACGATCCAGCGCGGGTTCAGGCTCGCGTACGGGTCCTGGAAGATCATCTGGATGCGCCGGCGCAGCTTGCGCCCAGCGGGCGTCTTGAAGGCCGCGTGCGCGTCCTGGTTGTCAAAGGTCAGGCCGCCGCGCGTGGGCTCGTACAGGCCCACCAGCAGGCGCGCCACCGTGCTCTTGCCGCAGCCCGACTCGCCCACCAGGGCCAGGGTCTTGCCCTTTTCGATGTCGAAGCTCACGCCGTCCACGGCGTTGAGCAGCTGGCGCGGACGGCGCTCGATGACGCGGTTGAGCCAGGGGGCCGACACGTCGAAGGTCTTGGCCAGGTCGTGCGCCTGCACCAGTGCGGTTGACGTGCTCATCGCGCACCTCCTGCCATGCCGTTGGCATCGTGCAGCCAGCAGGCCGCGCGCGTGGCGCCGGCGGCCATCAGCTCGGGCCGTTCGACCTTGCAGCGGTCAAAGGTTTTGGGGCAGCGCGGGTTGTAGGCGCAGCCGGGCGGAATGGCGTTCAGGCGGGGCATGGCGCCGTCGATCTGGTTCAGGCGCTCGCGGTCGGATTCCATGTCGGGGATGGAGGCCATCAGGCCTTCGGTGTAGGGATGGGCCGGCCGGTTGATGACGTTGTGTACCGGGCCGATTTCGGCGATGCGCCCGGCATACATGACGGCCACACGGTCGCAGGTCTCGGCAATGACGCCCATGTCGTGCGTGATCAGCATGACGGCCGCGCCACGGTCCTTGCAGATGCGCTTGAGCAGCGTAATGATCTGCGCCTGGATCGACACGTCCAGCGCCGTGGTGGGCTCGTCGGCCACGATGAGCTTGGGTTCGGCCGCCAGTGCCAGGGCGATCACCACGCGCTGGCGCATGCCGCCGCTGAACTGGTGCGGGTAGTGGTCGATGCGCTCGGCCGCCGCCGGAATGCCCGTGTCCTCCAGCAGGCCGATGGCGCGCTTGCGGGCCTCTTCCGCGCTGACAGGCAGGTGCGTCTGGATGGTTTCGGTCAGCTGCCGGCCAATGGAGTACAGCGGGTTCAGCGAGGTCAGCGGGTCCTGGAAGATCGCGCCGATCTTGCGGCCGCGGATGTGGCGCATCTGCTCGTACGGCAGGTTGTCGATGCGCTGGCCTTCCAGCAGGATCTGGCCGCTGGCCACGCGGCCCGGCGGCTCCAGCAGGCCGATGATGGACGCGCCCGTCAGCGACTTGCCCGCGCCCGATTCACCCACCACGCCCAGGATTTCGCCGGGCGCGATGGCAAAGGAAATGTCGTCCAGCGCTCGCAGCGTGCCGCGGCGGTTCGGAAACTCGACGACGAGGTTTTTGACTTCCAGAAGGCTCATCGCGGCTTACCTCAGTCGGGGGTTCAGCGCGTCGCGCAGCCAGTCACCCAGCAGGTTCACAGACAGGGCAATGGTGATCAGCATCACGCCCGGGAACACGGTGATCCACCACTCCCCCGAAAACAAGTAGTCGTTGCCCACGCGGATCAGCGTGCCCAGCGACGGGGACGTGGGCGGCACGCCCACGCCCAGGAAGGACAACGTGGCCTCGGTGATGATGGCCGTGGCCACCTGGATGGTGGCCAACACCAGCACCGGCCCCATCACGTTGGGCAGCACGTGGCGCGCCATGATGCGCAGCGGCGCCACGCCGGTCACGCGGGCGGCCTGCACGTATTCCTTGTTGCGCTCCACCAGCGTGGAGCCGCGCACCGTGCGCGCGTACTGCACCCAGCCGGTCAGCGTGATCGACACGATCAGCACCCCGAAGGCCACGGTGTCGTGCGCATTGGGAAACAGCGCCCGGCCCACGCCCGCGATCAGCAGCGCGACCAGGATCGGCGGAAAGCTCAGCATCACGTCGCACAGGCGCATGAGCACGGTGTCAATCCAGCCACCGCGAAAGCCCGCGAGCAGGCCCAGGCCCACACCGATCAGCAGCGACAGGATCACCGAGACGATGCCCACCACGAGCGAGATGCGCGCGCCGTAGAACAGCGCCGAAAGGATGTCGCGCCCCTGGTCGTCGGTGCCCAGCAGGTATTTGGTGCTTCCGCCCGTGGACCAGGCCGGCGGCAGACGCGCGTCGCTCAGCTCCAGCGTGGTGAGGTCGAACGGGTTGTGGGGCGCCACCAGGCCCGCGAACGCCGCGCAGAACACGCAGGCGAAGGCAATGGCGGCGGCCACCATGGCCATCGGCGAAGTGCGAAAGCTGTACCCGACATCACTGTCGAGCCAGCGGGCAATTGTTTTTTTCATCGTGGGGGACCAGAGCGCGGCAGGCGCCGCGGCGGGCGCCTGCCGGGTTCAGCAACTTACTTCTTGATGCTGATCCACTTGTAGGGCATGAAGTTGTCCGCGAGCTGGACAAGCTCCACCTTCTTGGACAGGCCCCAGGCCAGTGCCTGCTGGTGCAGCGGCAGGTGGCCGATGTCGGCGGAATGGATGTCGAAGGCTTCCTTGATCATCGCCGCGCGCTTGGCCTTGTCGGTCTCGGACTGGATGGCCTTGGTGAGCTGATCCACCTTGGGGTTGCAATAGCTGCCCAGGTTGAACTGGCCCGCACCCTTGTCGTCCACGCAGGCCATCAGGGCGTTGAGCGCGTTGTGCGCGTCATAGGTACCCGGCGTCCAGCCCAGCATGTAGAAGCTGGTGTCGCGGCGCAGGATCTTGGGGAAGTACGTGCCCTTGGTCTCGGCCGCCAGGTTGATCTTGACGCCGATGCGCGAAAGGTTGGCGGCCACGGTCTGGCAGATCCGCGCGTCGTTGACGTAGCGGTCGTTCGGGCAGTTCATGGTCACTTCAAAGCCGTTGGGGTAGCCGGCATCGGCCAGCAGCTTCTTGGCGCCGTCCGGGTCATAGGCCAGACGCTTGTTCTGCTCGGCCGTGAAGCCGTTGATGCCGGGCCCCACCATCAGCGCCGTGGGCTTTGAGGCGTTGCGCATCACGGTCTTCTGAATGCCGTCAATGTCGATGGCCTGGTAGAAGGCCTGGCGCACACGCTTGTCCTTGAACGGGTTCTTGCCCTTCACGTTCGAGTAGAGCAGCTCGTCACGCTTCTGGTCCATGCCCAGGAAAATCGTGCGAAGCTCGGGACCAGCCAACACACGGGCGTTGGCCGAGCCGTTGATGCGGTCGATATCCTGCACGGGCACCGGCTCCATGACATCCACTTCACCCGACAGCAGCGCGGCCACGCGTGTGGCATCGTTGCCGATCGGCGTGAAGATGACTTCGCTCACGTTTCCGTCGATCTTGCCCCAGTAGTTGCCGTTGCGCACGAAGGTGGTGCGCACGTTAGGCTGGCGCTCACGCAGGCGATACGGGCCGGTGCCGTTGGCACGGAACGACGCGGCGTTCTCCACGCCCTTGCGGCGGTCCACCGGGCGCGTGGCCTGGTTGGTCTCGCACCACTTCTTGCTCATGATGTAGACCAGCGAAATCACATCCGGCAGGATGGGGAACGGTGCCTTGGTTTCGATCTCGACCGTGTAGTCGTTGATCTTGCGCACTTCCTTGAAGTCGTTGGTGTAGCTCTTCATGTCGGAGCCTTCCACCTGGGTGCGCGCGAACGAGAACAGCACGTCGTCGGCGTTGAACGGCGTGCCGTCATGGAACAGCACGCCCTTGCGCAGTTCAAAACGCCAAACGGTGGGCGAGGTCTGCTTCCACGACGTGGCCAGCGCGGGCGCCAGGCTCAGGTCCTTGTTGCGGCCCACCAGTGGCTCGTACACGTTGCCGGTGACCGTCAATTGAAGCGACTCGTTCAGTGAGTGCGGGTCCATCGACAGCGAGTCGCCCTGGTTGGCGATGCGCACGGTTTGCGCGGACGCCACGCCGGCGGCGGCCATGGCGCAGATCACGGCGGCCTGAATCAGATTGCGTTTGAGTTTCATCTTGGACTCCTTGTGGACGGGATGACGAGGGGAAAATGAATGACGATCACGCCAGCGGCATGGACTGCTCAACCAGGCCCGCATGCAGCGCGGAACCCAATGGCAGGATGTCGTCGTTGAAGTCGTAGCGGCTGTTGTGCAGGAAGCAGCTGCCTTCGCCGCCCTGCCCGATGCGCAGGTACGCGCCCGGCTTGACCTGCAACATGAAGGAAAAATCCTCGGCGCCCATGCTGGGCTCCATGTCGCGCACGACATGGTCCTCGCCCACCAGCGACTGCGCCACGTCGGCGGCGAACTGCGCCTCGCGCGGCGAATTGACCGTGGCCGGGTAGATGCGCTCGTAGCGGACGCTGGCCGTCGCGCCGAAGGCCAGCGCCACGGCGCTGCACAGCTCATTCAGACGGCGCTCGACCAGGTCCTGCACCTCGGGGTTGAAGGTGCGCACAGTGCCCACCAGCGCCGCCTTGCCGGGCACCACGCTCATGGCGCCCAGGTCGCCCGCCTGCATGGCACACAGGCTGATGACCGCGCCTTCCACGGGACGCACGTTGCGCGACACGATGCTCTGCACCGCGGTGATGATGTGACCGGCCACCAGCACAGGGTCCACCGTGAGGTAAGCGTGCGCGCCGTGGCCGCCCTTGCCCGTGATCTCGATGGTGATGCGGTCCGCGGCAGCCATCATGGCTCCCGGGTTCAGCCCCACGGTGCCCGGGCGCATGCCGGGCCAGTTGTGCATGGCATAGACGGCGTTGACGGGGAAACGGTCGAACAGGCCATCCTCGATCATGGCCTTGGCGCCGGCAAAGCCTTCTTCGCCGGGCTGGAAGACCAGCACGGCCGTGCCGTCGAAGTTGCGGGTCTCGGCCAGATAGCGCGCTGCGCCGACCAGCATCGTCACATGGCCGTCATGACCACAGCCGTGCATCATGCCCGTGCGCGACGAGCGCCAGGCAAAGTCGTTGTGCTCGGTCATCGGCAACGCGTCCATGTCGGCGCGCAGGCCGATCATGCGGCCACTGGCTGTCTGGCGGCCGCGAATGACTGCGACGACGCCGGTCTTGCCGATGCCTTCATGGATCTCGTCCACACCGCACAGCTTGAGCGACTCCTTGATGCGGCCCGCCGTGTACACCTCTTCGAAGCCCAGCTCGGGATGCGCGTGCAGGTCGCGGCGCAGGGCCGTGAGCTCGGGGTGGAACTGCGCGATGTGCGCGAACGCGCGGCCATTGGCCTTCAGCCGCGCGGGCACGACCGGGGAAACGGGCGCCAGCATCAGTGCCCTCCCGCCTTGCCCAGGCGCAGGCGCGGGTCGACGGCGAAATACAGCAGGTCAACGATGAGATTGATGATCACGAAGATCAGCGCGATCAGGCACAGATACGCCGCCATCACGGGAATGTCGGCGAATGTGACGGCCTGGATGAACAGCAGCCCCATGCCGGGCCACTGGAACACGGTTTCGGTGATGATGGCAAAGGCGATCAGGCCGCCAAGCTGCAGACCCGTGATGGTCATGACGGGCACCAGCGTGTTTTTCAGTGCGTGGCCAAAATGGATGGCGCGGTTGGACAGGCCCCGCGCGCGCGCGAACTTGATGTAGTCGGTGCGCAGAACCTCCAGCATTTCGGCGCGCACCAGCCGCATGATCAGCGTGAGCTGGAAGATCGCCAGCGTCACGGCCGGCAGCACGATGTGATGCCAGCCCTTGGCCTTGAGCAGGCCGGTGGTCCACCAGCCGATCTGCATCGTCTCGCCCCGACCGAAACTCGGGAACCAGCCCAGGCCCACCGCAAACACCAGGATCAGCAGGATGCCGATCAGGAACGTGGGCAGCGACACGCCCAGCAGCGAGATCGTCATGAACACCTGGCTCAGGAAGCTGCCCCGGCGCAGAGCGGAATACACCCCCATCGGAATGCCGATGACCAGCGCCATCAGGGCGGCGACCAGCGCCAGCTCCAGCGTAGCGGGGAAGCGCTCGGCAATCAGGCGCGACACCTTTGCGCCTTGACGCAGGCTCAGGCCGAACTCGCCCTGGGCCGCGTTGACGAGGAAGTGCCAGAACTGCACGAAGAACGGCTTGTCCAGGCCCAATGCAGAACGCAGCTCGCGGATCTGTTCGGGCGTGGCGTCCTGGCCCAGCAGGAACACGACCGGATCGCCGACGTACTGAAAAAGCAGGAATGCAATGAAGGCGACCGTGACCATCACGATCACGGCCTGGATAAGACGACGCAGGATGAAGGCGAACATTCGGATTACGCTGACGGGATGGGCGATGCTAGCAGCGCAATTGCCATGCCAGCACAGGGATTTCCTTTAGGTTTAAAGAAAATAATGCGCCATGAAAGAGGGCCGCCTGTCACGGCCCTCTTCCAGAGTCGCCCGGTCAGTTGACCTTGATCAGGCGCCAGTCCAGACGGTTGTCGGCGCGGTGCACGACGTCCACATTCTTCTTCAGCGCCCAGGGAATGATCTGGTTGTGCAGCGGAATGTGCGACACGGTGTCGTTGGACAGCTGCAGGCCTTCGGTCAGCAGGCGGTTGCGCACCGGCAGGTCGGTCTCGGTCTTGATCCGGTCCACCACATAGTCCATGCGCTGGTTGCTGTAGCGGCCCACGTTGTAGTTGCCGTCGCCGCCCGTACCCACGGTGCGCGTGAGCGACTGCAGGCTGTACAGCGAATCGAACGTCGGCACGCCCCAGCCCAGCATGTAGATGCTGGCTTCATAGCGCTGGATCATCGGGAAGTACGTCACCAGCGGCAGCGTGCGCAGCTTGGCGCGCACACCGACCTTGGCCCACATGGCGGTCACGGCCTGGCAGATTTCCTCGTCGTTGATGTAACGGTTATTGGGGCAGGCGAAGTCAACCTCGAAGCCCTGCGGATAGCCGGCATCGGCCAGCAGCTTCCGGGCGGCGTCCTGGCTGTAGGGGAAGCGCTTGTGCACGGCTTCGGTCCAGCCGGCCACCTGCGGCGCCACGAGCGTGCCGGTGGGCTGGCTCAGGCCGCGCATCGTCACCTTGTGCAGGCTGTCGCTGTCGATGGCCTGGTACAGCGCCATGCGGACCTTCACGTCCTTCAGCGGGTTCTTGCCCTTGATGTTGGAACCCGGCAGTTCATTGCGGAACTGGTCCATGCCGAAGAAGATGGTGCGGTTCTCGACGCCATCGATCACCTTCAGGTTCGGGTTGGCGCGCAGGCGGGCCAGATCCTGGGGGGTGGGGTCCAGCACGAAGTCAACTTCACCCGACAGCAGCGCGGCCACGCGCGTGGCTTCGGACTTGATCGGCGTGTAGATGATTTCAGTCACGTTGGAGTCGTTCTTGCCCCAGTAGTTGGGGTTCTTCACCAGCACCAGCTTCTGGTCGGGCTGCCATTCCTTGACCATGAACTGGCCCGTGCCCATCGCATTGCGGTGCGCGAAAGTTTCGTCCTTGGTGCGGATGTCCTTGGGCTCGACCGACTTGTTCTTCTCGGCCCAGGCCTTGCTCATGATGCGCAGCTCGGTCAGCTGGTTCAGCAGCACCGGGTTGGGGCCCTTCATGATGAAGTCCACCGTAGAGTCGTTGACCTTCACGACACGATCGATGCCTTGCGTGTAGACGGCGTAGTTCGACGTCTTGGACATGGCGCGGGTGATGGAATAGACGACGTCGTCGGCCGTGAAGGGCGTGCCGTCGCTGAACTTCACGCCAGTGCGCAGGTTGAAGCGCACCTGCGTGGGGGACATCTCACGCCAGGACGTGGCGAGCTGCGCTTCGGGCTTGAACGTCTTGCTGTCGTAGTAGACCAACGAGTCGTACACCGCAGCGTGCACACCATTGCCCAGCGCATTGTTCTGCGAGTGGATATCCAGCGTCGGAATATCGCTGGCACTGGACCATTTGAACGTCTTCGCATGCGCGGGCGCGGCAGCGATGACAGCCAGGGCGGCAGCAGAAATGAGCGCGAGTTTGAGCTTCATGGAACCCTCTTGGAATTGGAAAGCGCCGACTATGCAGCATGCGTGCCTGCGGCGTCAAAAGGGGTTTCCCGCAAGCCCTGTAGCCCCGGGGACAGGGGCCCGCGCCTGTCAGCGCGCGCTGAGGCTCTGCTTCGCGCCAGGCAACTGCACAGGCCCGTACCAGGCGGCGGTGGACGACCGCGTGTTGTCGGTATCGGTCATGATGCCAATACCCACCAACGCCCCAGGGGCTTCGCCAAAAGCCTTTTCGTAGTCCGCCCGGATGTCGCGCTCATAGTCCAGCCAGCGGTTCAGCTTGTCGGGGCCCGACTCCACCACCAGCTTGCGGATGCGGTCGGTGCGCGGATTGACGATGACCGTGCCGGGTGCACGCCGGTTGCACCAGACATACATCAACGTTGCATAGGGCATCTCTTCGCCGGTCAGGGCCAGGGCCAGCTCCGAAAGCGCCAGATTGCGAGCCGACAGCCGGGAGCGGTCGCCCTCGAAGGCCAGCACGATCCGAACGGGAGAGTCGTCGGAATCCCGCAGCGCCATGTCTGCCTGTGCGATCAACTCGGGCACCTTCCAGGAGAACCGCACCTTGCCCAGATCCCCGGGCGCCACACGCACCGCCTTGCGCACCATGCTGGCTGACGAGACCGAAGTCACGGCCATCGCGTCCCGTCCGTCCTTGCGGGTATAGGAAAAGCTGGAACTGGCCTTTCCAGGCAAGGCGTAGTGTCGCCACTGCCCATCCTGAAGCGCCGATTGCTGGGCCCAGGGCGTCGCCGCGAGATCGGACACGTGTTGGGTGCGGGGCACGGCAGAGCAGCCGACCAGCAGCGCCAGGCACAGGGCCATTCCCATCCATCCAACAAAACGGCTTGTCACGCCCGGATACTCCAACAACAGGACCGCCCGAGAGGGCAGCTCCCATAAAAAAGCCGCCCCAAGGGGCGGCTTTCAGGCTTCTTGCAAAGCTGGCACAAGGCCAGCCCGGCAATTAGAAGCTGTGACGGATACCGAAGTCGTAGCCGGTCGACTTGTTGTTGACAGCCGTGACGGCGCCGTTCAGAGCTTGGGCAGCGCCACCGCTGTTGCTCACGCGAGCAAACGTGGTGTACAGAGCCGTACGCTTGGACAGGTTGTGCACGTAGCCGATGGCGTACTTGTTGGTACGGGCGCTCACAGCAGCGTTGTTCTTGCTGCGCGAGTAAGCCAGACGGATTTCACCAGCGCCCATGGGGATCAGGCCGCCGATCAGGTAGCCGGTCTGGGTCACGTTGGCCGGGGCCGACACGCGGTCACGGTTGTAGTGAGCCATGACCTTGGCAACGCCGAAGTCATACTGACCGCCGATGTTGGTGGTCTTGACGTCGCCGGTGGCGTAGTTGGTGCTGGAGAAAGCCAGAGCAACGTTGACCGGGCCAGCAGCGTAGCCCAGGCGCAGGCCAGCGCCCTTGCCGTCGTCTTCCGTGGCAGCGCCGGTCTGGTTGTTTTCGCCCAGGTAGTACTGGACTTGGCCGTAGAAGCCGCCCAGATCGCGGGGCAGGAAGTAGCCCATGCTGTTGGAAGCGCGGACGGTGACGGGGCCACCCAGGCTGGAGTTCAGGGTCTGGGTCGTGCCCACGCCGTTCGTGACGAACGGATCAAACACGGTCAGGTTCCAGAATTGGGGGGTGTAGTCACGGCCCAGGCGGATTTCGCCGAAGCCACCAGCCAGGCTGACCGTCGAACGACGGTTGAAGGTCAGGCCTTGACCGCCACCGATACCAGCCACGGCGCCGCCGGTAGCTTGGTTGTTGGTGTTGGTTGCAGCGCCACGGCCGTCGTCGTTCGTCACACCGGCTTCCAGCCAGAAGGAAGCGGACAGGCCACCACCCAGGTCTTCCGTGCCACGGAAGCCCAGACGGCTGGAGTTGTAGCCCGAGTTGCCCAGTTGGGTCTTGTCGGAAGAACCGGCGCCGCTGCCGTTGCCGACTTTCAGCGTGGCATCAACGATACCGAACAGGGTGACGGAAGATTGGGCAGAAGCCACGCCGGCGGTCGCCAGCACGGCCAGAGCAATCAGGGACTTTTTCATTGCAAGTTTCTCCAAGGTTAAACATAGGGCTCCGGTTCGACAGGCTCATCTCTGCATGCGGGCACACAAAATGCTCCCACCGGATCCCCGGGCCAACCTCCTTTTGGGAAGTTGGGTGTATTGCAACAGAGCAGGCTTTCTTTCGCAAAGCTTTTAGCCCCGGCCGCCCGGTTTCGTTGCACCCCTGCAACAGCCTTATGGCGCGCCGTTGATCGAGCGCAACAGTTGCGCGCGGCGTTGAATTGCGCTAAGGCAGCCGGGGGCGCCAGCCCCCTCAGGCGCGCCCGCTGGGGGTAAGCTTTGGCGCATGGACAAGCTTCTGACTGCGGCCGATGCCGCCTTGCGCACTTTGTTCGCACCCGCTCGGGCGGCGCGCCCCTGCCCCGTCGTGCCGGCGGATGAAACCCGTCTGGACGCAGGGGAACGCCGCCTGGCCGCCGCGCTCATGCGGGTCAACCATGTGGGCGAGGTATGCGCCCAGGCGCTTTACACCGCGCAGGCGGCGGCCACATCCAACCCCCGTTTGCGGGACCACTTCCTTCAGGCGGCCCACGAGGAGACAGACCATCTGGCCTGGACCCGTGCGCGTCTTGACGAACTGGGTTCGCGCCCTTCATTGCTCAACCCCCTGTGGTATGCGGGCGCCTTCAGCCTGGGCCTCCTGGCGGGACGAATGGGTGATGCCGTCAGCCTGGGGTTTGTGGTGGAAACCGAACGGCAGGTCGAAGCCCATCTTCAGAGCCACCTGCAGCGCCTGCCCGCACAGGATCATGCATCGCGCGCCATCGTGGTGCAGATGAAAGACGACGAAGCCGCTCATGCGGATCAGGCGATGGCGGCCGGCGCCGTCGAACTGCCCGCCCCGGTCAAGGGCCTGATGGCCGCGGCGGCGCGCGTCATGACCACCACCGCGCACTACGTTTGATTGACCGGCCTGGCCGCGGCCAGGCCCGGCTCACGCCTCGGCCAGCTCGAAACTGGTAGTGATGTCGGCAGTCTTGCCCAGCATGATGCTGGCCGAGCAGTACTTTTCGTGGCTCATCGCAATGGCACGCTCCACGGCGGTCGCCGGGATAGCCTTGCCGCTCACGGTGAAGTGCATGTGGATCTTGGTGAATACCTTGGGGTCGGTGTCAGCCCGCTCGGACGTGAGCTTGACCGAGCAACCACGCACATCGTGCCGTCCCCGCTTGAGGATCAGCACCACGTCATAGGCGGTGCAGCCGCCGGTGCCGGCCAGCACGGTTTCCATCGGGCGCGGCGCCAGGTTCTGTCCGCCGTTTTCGGGCTTGGCGGCATCCGGCGCGCCATCCATCATCAGCGTGTGGCCGCTTCCCGTCTCCGCCAGGAACCCCATGCCGGAGCGCGCGCCCGAAGCGCCCGTCCAGCTTACCGTGCATTCCATCATTTCATCGTACCTTTATCAAAGCTGCTTGCGCGGAATAAATTCCGCTAATAGTGTCCACTTTGTCTCAATGTGAAACCATCTGCGATGTTGCGACGCAGCAAAGCGTGGCTATACTGGCCCCAAGCATAAGGGTTTTCCTTCATGCGCTGGTTGTCTCCTCCACCTCCTCCTTTGGTGGATTCAGCCCCCGGGTCGCAAGTCCCGGGGGCTTTTTTCTTGGCCTTTATCATCAGCGGCCCATGACCAAGCATCTCAAGCCCGCCGATTACCTCAAGAAAATCCTGACCGCCCGCGTCTATGACGTGGCGGTGGAGTCGGCCCTGGAGCCCGCAAAGAACCTGAGCCGCCGCCTGCACAACAAGGTCCTGCTCAAGCGCGAGGACCAGCAGCCCGTGTTCAGCTTCAAGCTGCGCGGCGCCTACAACAAGATGGCGCACCTGTCCCCCGCGCAGTTGAAGAAGGGGGTCATTTGCGCCTCTGCCGGCAACCACGCCCAGGGCGTCGCGCTGTCGGCTCACCGGATGGGCGTGCGCGCGGTGATCGTCATGCCCGTCACCACGCCGCAGGTCAAGGTGGACGCCGTCAAGGGCTTCGGGGGTGAAGTCGTGCTGCATGGCGACAGCTATTCGGACGCCTACACCCATGCGCTCACGCTGGAGAAAAAGCAGGGCCTGACCTTCGTGCACCCGTTCGACGACCCGGACGTGATTGCCGGCCAGGGCACGATCGCCATGGAGATCCTGCGCCAGCACCAGGGGCCGCTGCACGCCGTGTTCGTGGCCATTGGCGGGGGTGGTCTGATCAGCGGCGTGGCCAACTACATCAAGGCCGTGCGCCCCGAGGTCAAGGTGATTGGCGTGCAGATGACCGACTCCGACGCCATGGCGCGTTCGGTGACCGCCAAAAAACGTGTGACGCTGTCCGACGTGGGGCTTTTTGCCGACGGCACCGCCGTCAAGCTCGTGGGCGAGGAGACCTTCCGCGTGGCGCGCGGCCTGGTGGATGATTTCGTGATCGTGGACACCGACGCCGTGTGCGCCGCCATCAAGGACATCTTCGTGGACACGCGCAGCATCGTCGAGCCGTCCGGCGCGATGGCCGTGGCGGCCATCAAGCAGTACGCCGCCACGCACAAGACCAAGGGCGAGACCTATGCCGCCATCCTGTGCGGCGCCAACATGAACTTCGACCGCCTGCGCTTCGTGGCCGAGCGGGCCGAGGTCGGCGAGGAACGCGAGGCCCTGTTCGCCGTGACCATTCCCGAGGAGCGCGGCAGCTTCCGGCGCTTTTGCGAGCTGATCGGCAACCTGCCGGGCGGCGCGCGCAACGTGACCGAGTTCAACTACCGCATCAGCGATTCGGCGCAGGCCCATGTGTTCGTCGGCCTGACCACCCACGGCAAGGGCGAGAGCCCGAAGATCGCCGCCAACTTCAGCAAGCACGGGTTTGCCACGCTGGATCTCACGCACGACGAACTGGCCAAGGAACACATCCGCCACATGGTGGGCGGCCATTCGTCGCTGGCCAAGGATGAGCGCCTGTTGCGTTTCATCTTCCCCGAACGCCCGGGCGCGCTCATGAAGTTCCTGAGCCTCATGCGTCCGGGCTGGAACATCAGCCTGTTCCACTACCGCAACCAGGGCGCCGACTACGGCCGCATCCTGGTGGGCCTGCAGGTGCCGCAGGCTGATACCAAGGCATTCAACGCGTTCCTGGATACCTTGGGTTATCCCTACGTGGAAGAAACCAACAATCCCGTTTACCGATTGTTTCTGCAGACTTAGCATGTAACACCAGCGCAGCATCCGTCTGCGCCAGGAGACACGCGATGTTGAGACTCGGGATCGTGATCGACTCCGCGGCGGAAGTGCCTGCCAGCATCCTGGCTAACCCGCACGTGCGCATGCTGCCCGTCAAGATACGCATCGACGACCGTCGGTACGTGGATGAGAGGCGTGTGGAGGCCACACGCGAGTTCAACGCTCGCATGCTTGACCTGAAGACCGCCGAGGTCTCGCGCTCGGTGCCACCGGACGAACCCGATATCCGCAAGTTCATGATCGAGAACCTGGCGACCGACTTCGACCACGTTTTCGGCCTGTTCGTCACCTCCACGCGTTCGCCGATCTTCAAGAACGCCTTTGACGCGGCGTCGCGCGCCATCACCGACTCCATGCCCGTGCGCATGCGCGCGGGCATCAAGGGGCCGTTGCTGGTGGAGTGCTATGACAGCCAGAACCTGTTCTCGGGCTATGGCGTGCAGGTGCTGGAGGCGCTGCGCGAGTTCGAGGCCGAGCCCCTGGTGGCCAACATTCGCACGCACATGCAGGCGCTGAGCAAGTCGTCCTACGGCTATCTGGCGCCATCCAACCTGGACTTCCTGCTCACGCGCGCCCGGGCGCGCGGCGACACCAGCGTGGGCCTGGTCGGCCAGACCGCCGCCAAGGTGCTGGGCATCATGCCTGTGCTGCGCGGCTTTCAGGGCAAGACGGAAGCCGTGGCCAAGGTGCGCGGCACGGCGGCCGCGCGCCAGCACGTGCTGAACCTGGCGCGGCGCGAACTGGGTCGGGGCCTGCTCGCGCCGTTCGTGGCCGTGAGCTATTCGGGTGATACCGCCGACGTCGAAGCGTTGCCCGAATACCGGTCACTCGTGCTGGAAGCGCAGGTCAAGGGTGTTCAGGTCACGCTGCAGGAAATGGCGCCCACCAATTCGGTCAACACCGGACCCAACGCGCTGTCGGTCGGCTTCATCGCCCAGCCGCACGAAGCGGCGCTGTAGCGCGGCCGGCCCGCCCGGCCATCGTCCCCTTACCATTGCGCGGGTGAACTTCGTCCGCCACTACCTGCTTGCCGTCCAGTTCTTCACGCGCATTCCCGTCACGGGCGCGCTGGCCTGCTGGGTCGGATACAGCCCCGCCATGCTGCGGGCCAGCGCCGCACATTTTCCCGGCGTAGGCTGGCTTGTCGCGGCGGCGGCCTGTATGGCCTATGCGGCGGCCGCAGTCGTATTGCCCGCCACGCATTTCAGTCCGCTCGCCGCCGCCGTGGCCTGCACGATCACGACGGTTCTGCTGACCGGCGGCTTCCATGAGGACGGCTTGGCCGACGTGGCCGACGGCCTGGGCGGCGGCGGCGACCGCGAGCGGGCGCTGCAGATCATGAAGGACTCTCGCGTGGGCGCGTTTGGCGCCATGGCGCTCGCGCTGGCTCTGCTGGCCAAGGTGTCGCTGCTCGCCGTGCTCGGCAGCCGCGGCCTGAGCCATGCGCTGACCGCGCTGGCGGCCGCGCACGTGGTATCACGCCTGTGTCCACTGGTGCTGATTCGCGCACTCCCTCATGTCGGCGACGCCGATGGCTCCAAAAGCAAACCGCTGGCCGACCGCATCAGCGGCAGCGCACTGGCGACCGCCGTGCTGTGGTGCCTGGCGCCGCTGGCACTGGCCGCACATTTTCATAGCGCATTCTTCGTTGCGGGCGTGCTCCTAGCCACGGGCGTGGCGCTGCTGTGGATGTATCGCCTGTTCGCGCGCCGACTGCAGGGGTTCACGGGCGACTGCCTGGGCGCTACCCAGCAGGTATGCGAGATCGCGTTTTATGGCGGCGCGGCCGCGCTCCTGTGATGCAGCTGTGGCTTGCACGGCATGCGCAGCCCGTCCTGCCCGCGGGCATTTGTTATGGCACGCTCGACGTGGATGTGAACGATCAGGCCAACCACACTGCGGCACTGGCGCTCGCGCAGGCGTTGCCGCGAGGCATACCGCTGCGCAGTTCGCCTTCGCTTCGTTGCGGCCGGCTCGCCGCAGCACTGCTGGCCCTGCGCACCGACCTGACCTGCTGCACAGATGTGCGGCTGCGCGAAATGGACTTTGGCCGGTGGGAAGGTCGGTCCTGGGGCGACATCGGCCCCGCCGCATTGCAGGCGTGGACGGACGATTTTGAGCACTACCAACCCGGCGGCGCAGAGTCCGTGCACCAGTTGATGGTGCGCGTAGGCCAGGCTTGGGACGAGGCGTGCGGCTCAGGTCTGGACATGGTCTGGCTAACCCATGCCGGGGTCATCCGGGCGGTCACGCTGCTGGCCAGCGGACACAGGTCGGTCACCCATGCCGCGCAATGGCCTGTGGACGGCTGCGGCTTTGGACAGTGGCGTCTGGTGTCACCTCAGGCCCGCGCGATCCAGCGGTGCCCCGACGCCAGCCGCTGAACACCACGCCAGTTGCTGCATTGCGCCGCCACCCGGGGCCAGATGCGCTGCAACAGCTCGCATTCGGCAAGCGTATCGGCTGCCGCCTGGTGGCGCGCCGCGCAGGTGATGCCAAAGTGCGCCATCCACTCGTCCAGCGACCGCGCCCGTACGTCGTCGTGCGTGACCGCGCACAAGTGCTCGATGTCCACCCAGGGGTTGCGCAGCGCGGCGCCCAGATGCGCGCGTGCGAACCGGTCTATCAAGGTCTGGTCGAAGGCAGCATGAAACGCCAACAGCGGGGACGCGCCGACGTACCGCTGAAAGGCACGCAACGCCACGGCGGGCTCCACCCCCTGGCGCTGGCGCTGGACGCCGATGCCATGCAGCAGGATGTTGTCGTGGGTGGATGCCACCTGCTGGCGCAGCACCACCTCGAAGCTGTCGCCTGGAGCCACGGCGAGCCATCCAGCGGCCCAGTTCACATCCAGCGCGATCGCGGCAACGGCCAGGAGGCTGTCGCGCCGCGCATCCAGTCCACTGGTTTCCACATCCAGCACCACCCAGCGGCACTCGTCCGCAGGCGTGGGGCGTCTGAACCACATCACCTTTCGTAGTCCAGCCGCAGCCGCTGCTGCAGGGTACGGGCGATGCGAAACGATTCTTTCAGCATGCGCCGGTCAATGTCATTGAGCGATGCCACGACAAGCCGGTTGGGCTGGGTCGCGTCGGCGCCGTCTTCCAGTTGCACGCGCAGGCGCAGCATCTGCAGGAACTCGAATGCGCCTGCCCAGGCCCCGTACTCATGGGGCGCCAGGCCCAGCAGGCCGCCCACGGCATCCAGCCGTTCGCGCGTGCCGGTGGCCTGCACGCCATGGGCCAGGGCGTACAGGCGGGCCACGTCCACGAACAGGGCTGTGCCCTGAAGCTTGAGGTCCACCGCGCCTTCGCCGTCAATATCGATCCCGCCCAGCCAGTTCAGCGGCGCGCCGTGGCCCACGGCATTCAGCGCCATCTGCTTGAGAAAGCGCGGTGTGCGGCGGGCGGAGTCGACCACTTCGGCGCGCAGCGCCTGCGCCAGGCGTGCGTCGCCCGCCAGCGGTCGGAAGTCGAAATAGATGCTGGCGTTCAGCAGGTCCTCGGGAGCGCCGTGCTCGATCCAGTGCGCGAACCGCTCGCGCCACTGCCGCAGCGTCAGGCAGCAGCCCGGCTCTCCGGCCATGATGCCGCCGCGGCACAGCGGATAGCCGCATTCGTCCAGTGCCAGATTCACGGCGCGTCCGAACGCCCGGGCTTCCTCGCGCTGTGCGGGCGGGGCGTCGTCCGGCAGGATGAGCGCGTTGTCCTGATCCGTGGCCACGGTCTGCTCGGCCCGGCCCTCCGAACCCAGCGCGATCCAGCACAGCCGCGACAGATCCACCCCATGGCGCACGGCCAGCAGCTCCAGCAGCCGCTGGGTCAGCACGTCATTCAGGTGGCTGATCAGTGCCGTCAGCTGGCGTGCCTGCACGCCCTGCCCCACAAGGCTGCGGGCAAAGCGCCGGATGTCCTGCGCCACGAGTCGCAGGGTCGCGACATCCGGGGCCGCGCGGACCGAGGTGCTGACCTGCTTGAGGCTCAGCCGCTGCATGGCGAACAAGTCCCGCTCGGACACCATCCCCACCGCCACGGCGCCACGTGTGACCGGAACGTGGCGGATTCCATGCGCCGACATCAACAAGGCCGCGTCCTGGGCCGTGTGCTCGGTGCTCAGACAGTGCACCGGCTGCACCATGACCTGCGAGACCGGCGCATCCAGCGGCACGCCCGCCAGCGTAACCCGGCCCAGCACGTCGTAACGGGTAAGAATGCCCAACGGCCGCTGGAGATCGTCTGTCACCAGCATGGAGCCGATGCGTCGCGTATGCATGGTCTGAAGCACCTCGCGCAGCGACGTGTCGGGGCCACACGTGGCAGGGGCCGAGCGCGCCAGCGAGCCCAGCGGCGTCTCAAGCGACTGTTCGGCCAGCGCCTGTGACGAATACGCGACTTGAAGCGCCTTGCGCGACAGTTCCAGGAACTGAAGCACCCGTCCGTTCAGAAAATCCGCGAACGCCGCGCTGCGACCGGCCAGGGTCCGCATCGCCGCCACGGGCAGCGCCAGCACGAACGTGTCCTGCGCCGCACGGTAGCTGGCCGTCACCGCACGCTGGGCCACGGCGGCGCCTACGGGGAACAGGTCACCCGCCTCGTACTGGAACGCACCACCGGACAGGTCTGCCATGCCGCGCAGCCCCGTGACGGCGCCCTGGCGGATGAAGAAAATCTCCGACACCACGCCTGAGGCGGGCTCAACCAGAACATCCCCTGGCGCGTAGTAGCGCTGCCGGGATTGCGTGATGAAGGAGTCCAGAGAAGCGTCATCCATCTGGGCGAAAGGCGGATGGGCCGCCAGGCCCTGACGCAGGCTTGCCATCAGGCTGCCCGACGGACTGGTCGCAGCAGCCGGTGCGTCGGCGTCGCGGTCAGCCCCCATGGCGGCTACCGCTTCGGCGGCGGCATCTCCAGCGTGAAGGCCGCCGGTGCGTCGGCCGCGGGACCGAGCATGGCCTTGCGTGGCGCGACCGCCTGCAGCACCACGCCTTCCTCGATCTTTGTACCCACCCGGTAGGGCCGCGCGGGCTTGCCGTCCACGGCGATCAATGCCGCGCCTGCGCTGCTGCGGCCTGCTACCACGCCCACCAGCGCAAAGCGGCTGGACACCGGAGGCGGCGCAGCCACTGCACCGCTGGCGGACGGCGCCATGGCGCCAAGCAGCCGCGCCACGGCGGCCGGGTCGGCCGGCGCGGAAGGCGCGGCGGCCACGGGCGCGGACACGGCGGCCCCGGCGCCGGATGGCAGCTTCAACCCCCAGTACACCGCGCTTGCGGCGGCCAGCAGCCACACGGCGAACGACCCCGTGCGGGGCCACCAGCGGTTGTGCGCGAGC
Source organism: Ramlibacter sp. (assembly GCA_041905405.1). Taxonomy (GTDB): domain Bacteria; phylum Pseudomonadota; class Gammaproteobacteria; order Burkholderiales; family Burkholderiaceae_C; genus RAM1. The sequence continues at coordinate 32,115 of JAYRLC010000018.1, forward strand.
GTTGACATGGGCCGATTATCATTGAAGCGACTCGACGCAAGGTTGTACCTCTCATGACTTCCGCCCCTCTTCTCCTGCGCCGCGCGGCGCGACGCCTGCAGACCGGCTTCACGCTCATCGAACTGATGGTGGTGCTGGTCATCATCGGCGTGCTGGCCGCGCTGATCGTGCCCAACGTGCTGGACCGCGCCGACGATGCCCGCGTGACCGCCGCGCGCACCGACGTGAGCAACATCATGCAGGCACTGCGCCTGTACAAGCTGGACAACCAGCGCTATCCCGCGGCCGACCAGGGCCTGCAGGCACTGGTGGCGCGTCCCACCACCGGCGTGGCGCCGCCCAACTGGAAGCCCTACCTGGAAAAGCTGCCCAGCGACCCCTGGGGCCGGCCGTACCAGTACCTCAACCCCGGCGTGAAGGGCGAGATTGACGTGATGTCGTTCGGCGCCGACGGCCAACCCGGCGGTGACGGCAAAAATGCCGACGTCGGCAGCTGGCAGTAGGAAATCCGGCGGCTTTACGCTGCTGGAACTGCTGGTCGTCATCACCATCATCGCCGTCGCCACGGCTGGGGTTGCCTTCGCCATCCGTGACACGGCCGGCGCCCAGCTGGAGCGCGAGGCGCAGCGGCTGGCGGCGCTGCTGGAGGCCGGCCGCGCGCAGTCTCGCGCCAGCGGTATCCCCGTGCGCTGGCACACGACCGACGGGGGCTTCCGCTTCGACGGCGTGCCGCCCAAGGCCCTGCCCCACAACTGGCTGGCCGCCGACACCCGCGTGCTGGGCACGGCCATCCTGGTGCTGGGCCCCGAGCCCATCATCGGCCGCCAGAGCGTGACGCTCGGATCGACCAGCGAGCCGGCACGCACGCTGCGCCTGTCCACCGACGGCTTGCGCCCGTTTCACATCGACCCCACCGGCACGCCATGAGGGCAACAGGCTCCAGAGGCTTCACACTGGTCGAGGTGCTCGTGGCGCTGGGCATCGTGGCCGTGGCGCTGCTGGCCGGGTTGCAGGCCACCACGGCGCTCACGCGCAACGCGCAGCGCCAGTCCGACGCGCTGCTCGCGCAGGTCTGCGCCGAAAACGAGCTCGTCAAGGTTCGGCTGTCGCGCCAGATGCCTGGCGTAGGCGACAACACCGCAACCTGCGAGCAGGCGGGCCGCAGCTTCAGCGTCACGGTCAGCGTGCGGCCCACGCCCAACCCGAGCTTCCGGCGCGTGGACGCCAACGTGGCCGACGGCACCGTGCCCGTGCTGCGCATTTCCACCGTGGTGGGGCGGTACTGAAATGCGTGACACACGCGCCACGCTGTTCACGCCGCGGGAACGGGGCTTCACCCTGGTCGAGCTGCTGGTCGCGCTGGCCATGCTGGCGCTGCTGGCCCTGATGAGCTGGCGCGGCCTGGACGGCATGGCGCGCGCACGCGAGCAGACCGAAACGCGCGCCGACGAAGTGCTGGCGCTGCAGATGGGGCTGGCGCAATGGGCGGCGGACCTGGACGCCGTGGTGCAGACCCCGCAGCTCAACGCCGTGGACTGGAACGGCAGCGTGCTGCGCCTGACGCGGCGCAGCAGCGCCAGCGCCACCGACGGCGTGGTGATCGTGGCCTGGACGCGCCGCACGGCCGACGGCGCGAGCCGCTGGCTGCGCTGGCAATCGCCGCCGCTGACCGGCCGCGGGCCGCTGCGCGAGGCATGGGAGCAAGCCGGCGTGTGGGCGCAGAACCCCGGCGACGAGCAACGCCGCTACGAAGTGCCCGTGCTGGCACTGCAGGAATGGCAGATCTTCTACTTCCGCAGCGACGCGTGGACCAACCCGCTGTCCAGCGACGCCACGGCCGGCGGCACCGGCACCACCGTGAGCACGGGCGCCGGCAACATCCCCGACGGCGTGCGGCTGGTGCTGGACCTGCCCGCCGGCCAGGCCCTGGCAGGACGCATCACACGCGACTGGGTGCGGCCGACGGTCAGCGGAGGCAAATCGTGAAGCATTCACGCGGCGCGGCGCTGCTGGCCGCCATGCTCACCGTCGCGCTGGTGGCGACCTTCGCGGCATCGGCGCTGTGGCAGCAGTGGCGCGCGGTGGAGGTGGAAGTGGCCGAGCGCGGCCGCGTGCAGTCGGCCTGGGTGCTGACCGGTGCGCTGGACTGGGCGCGCCTGATCCTGCGCGAGGACGCCCGCTCCGGTGGCGCCGATCACCTGGCCGAGCCCTGGGCCGTGCCGCTGGAAGAAGCGCGGCTGTCCACATTTCTCGCCGCGGGCAGCGACACCGCCGCCGCCGACCCCAACAGCACGGACACGCAGGACGCCTTCTTGTCCGGACAGATCATCGACCTGCAGTCGCAGCTGAACATCCTGAACCTGGTGCAGGGCGGCACCGTGTCCGAGCCCTGGCTGCGCACCTTCAGCAAACTGTTCGAGCTGCTGGGGCTGCCGCAGCAGGAGCTGAACAAGCTGACCGAAAACCTGCGCTTTGCCGCCGACACCAGCGCCGACAACCGCTCGGGCCAGTTCGCGCCGCTCGTGCCCCAGCGGGTGGAGCAGCTCACCTGGCTGGGCCTGTCTCCGCACACGGTGTCGGTGCTCATGCCCTACGTGACGGTGCTGCCGGGCACCACGCCGCTGAACCTGAACACCGCCAGCCCAGAGGCCATCTGCGCGAGCGTGCCCACGATGGGTCTGGCCGACGCGCAGCGCCTGGTGGCCGAGCGCGACCGCGCGCATTTCCGCAGCACCAACGACGCGGGCCGTATCTTGGGCAATGAGGCCGCGTTTGGCGAAGGCCGCCACAGCGTGGCCACGCGCTTTTTCGAAGTGCGCGGTCGCCTGCGGCTGGACCAGATGGCCGTGGAGGAGCGGTCCGTGGTGCAGCGCGACGGGCTGGATGTGAAGGTGCTGTGGCGCGAGCGCGGCGTGGTCAACCCCGGCGCGCTGGCCGCCGCCGCGCCGCCGCCCGGCGCGCCCCGCTGATGGCCGCGCCGGACCTGCCTCAGGGCGTCCCTACAATGCGGGCCAATCCTTTCAATTCATGCGCACGCTGATCGTCACCTTGCCGCCGCCCGGCGGCACCGCCAACGAATTCGCCGAGTACGACTACGTGCTGACGGCCGATGGCCAGTCGGTGCACAGCGCCGCCAGTGCCGCCGCCGCGCTGCTGCCCCAGCCTTCGGGCGCGGGGGCCGAAGTGGTGGCCGTGGTGCCGGCCAAGGCACTGTCCTGGCACCAGGTGGAACTGCCCCGGGGCACGACCGCCGCGTCGCCGCGGCTGCGCAGCGTGCTCGAAGGGCTGCTCGAAGACCGGCTGCTGGACGACCCCGCCGACCTGCATTTCGCGCTGCAGCCCGACGCCCGACACGGCGCACCCGTATGGGTCGCGGCGTGCAACCGTGCATGGCTGCGTGGCGTGCTGCAGACACTGGAATCCGCGCAGCGCCCGGCCGCGCGCATCGTGCCCGAGCTGTGGCCTGGTGAACCACCCGCGCTGTACGTCACGGGTGAGCCCGGACACGCCACCCTGATGCTGGCCGACGCGCAAGGCGTGGTCTGCTGGCCGGTGGCAGCCGATGCGCACAGTGCGTCGCCCGAACTGTCCGACGGTGTGGTGGCGCTGGCCGAGCCCGCTGTCGCCGCGCTGGCCGAACAGATCCTGCAGCGTCCCGTGACGCTGCAGCAGACGGCGCAGCGCCGGTTGCAGGCGGCCCAATCGCCCTGGGACCTGGCGCAGTTCGACCTGGCCAGCTCGGGCCGCGCGCGCGCGCTCAAGAAGCTGTCCGGCGGATGGGTCACGCTGCTGCGCGCGCCGCAGTGGCGCGCCGCGCGCTGGGGCGCTGCCGTGCTGGTGCTGGCCAACCTGGCGGGCCTGAACGCCTGGGCCTGGAAAGAACGCAGCGCCCTGCAGGCCAAGCGCGACGCGGTGCGCACCACGCTGACCACCACGTTCCAGTCGGTGCGCGTCGTGGTGGACGCGCCCGTGCAGATGGAACGCGAAGTAGCCGCGTTGCGCCAGGCCACCGGCTCGGCATCCGGCCGCGACATGGAATCCATGCTGGCGGCGCTGGCCGCCGCCGTGCCCTCGGGCGCCGCGCCTGCGGCCCTAGAGTTTTCCGGCACCGAACTGCGCGTGAAAGGCCTGGCCGGCACACCAGCCGCCCAGCAGGCCAGCGCGGGGCTGCCGGCCTATGGCTACACGGCCCGCACCGAAGGCGATGCGCTGGTGGTCGTGCGCCAGGGGACCGCGCCATGAACGCGCTGAAGGCACGCTGGGCCCTGCTGGCGCCGCGCGAAAAGCTGCTGGTCGCCGCGGCTGCGGCCCTGGTCGCCGTGGCCCTGCTGTGGTGGGTGGCGCTGGCACCGGCGCTGTCCACGCTGCGCGCGGCGCCCGAACAGCACCGCACTCTGGATGCGCAGCTGCAGCGCATGCAGGCGCTGCAGGCCCAGGCCCAGGCGCTGCAGGCGCAGCCCAGGCAGGGTTACGACGAGGCCCTGCGCGCGCTGGAGCAGACCATCCGCCAGCGCTTCGGCGCCACGGCGCGCTACAGCATCGCGGCCGAACGCGTGACCATCACGCTGACCGCCGCCAGCCCCGACACGCTGGCGCAGTGGCTGACGCAGGCCCGCGTGAACGCGCGCGCGCTGCCGGCCGAAGCGCGCCTCACGCGCAACGCCGCGGGCCAATGGGATGGCACCCTGGTCATGACCCTGCCGCGCCAGGGCGGCTAGCCGTGGCCCGCCGCACAACGCCCGCTCTTCCCGGCCAGCGCGCCGGCACGCCCTGGGGTTGGGCCGCGGGCGGCCTGCTGGCCGGGGCCTGCATCGCCCTGGTGCTGTTTGCGCCGGCCCGCTGGCTGGCCGGCGCGGTGGAGCGTGCCACCGCCGGCCAGGTGCTGCTGCCCGATCCTCGCGGCACGGTGTGGAATGGCACAGCGCGCCTGGTGCTGACCGGCGGCGCCGGCAGCACCGACGCAGCCGCCCTGCCCGGGCGCGTGCAATGGCGCCTGCGCCCCACGTTCAACGGCCTGTCGGCGGCGCTGGCGGCCGACTGCTGCACCAGCGCGCCGCTGCAGCTGCGCGCCGCACTCGGCCTGGGCAACGCACGGCTGACGGTGGCCGACGGCGTGTCGATGTGGCCGGCGGCGCTGCTGGCCGGGCTGGGCACGCCCTGGAACACGCTGCAGCTGGACGGCGAGCTGGGCGTGTCCACGCAGGGCCTGTCAGTAGAATGGTCCGCAGGCCGGCTGGCCCTGGCGGGCCGGGCCGAATTGGCCGCGGCACGCATCTCGTCACGGTTGTCCACACTGCGGCCCATGGGCAGCTACCGCATCACATTCAACGGAGGCGCTACGTCAACGCTCCAACTGGCCACGCTGGAGGGCAGCCTGCAGCTCAGCGGCAGCGGCCGGTGGGTGGGCTCGCGCCTGCGTTTCCAGGGCGAAGCCAGCGCCGCGCCCGACCGCGAGGCAGCGCTGGCCAACCTGCTGAACATCATCGGGCGGCGCAGCGGCGCGCGGTCCATCATCACCATCGGCTAAGTCCACAGGCCCTTGTCCACAGGCACCTCATGAGAACTTCCCGCTTCGCCCTTGCCACCCTGGCCGCCTGCATGGCGCTGGCCGGCCTGCCGGCCGCCGTGCATGCGCAGCGCCCGGGCGAGCCCATCACGCTGAACTTTGCCGGCGCCGAGATCGAAGCCGTGGCCCGCACCATGGGCGTGATCACCGGCCGCAACATCGTCGTGGACCCGCGCGTGAAGGGCACGATCAACCTGAACACCGAAAAGCCCGTCACACCCGCTGCCGCGTACAACCAGTTCCTGGCGACGCTGCGCCTGTCGGGCTACACGGTGGTGGAAGCCGGCGGCATCTACAAGGTCGTGCCCGAAGCCGACGCCAAGCTGCAGGGCGGCGCGGTGCAGACCGGCCCGGTCACGTCCGGCGGCAGCCAGATCGTCACGCAGATCTTCCGGCTCAACTACGAGTCGGCCAACAACCTGGTGCCGGTGCTGCGCCCGCTGATCAGCCCCAACAACACCATCAACGTGAACCCCGGCAACAACTCGCTGGTGATCACCGATTACGCCGACAACCTGCAGCGCCTGGGGCGCATCATCGCGGCGCTGGACATTTCCAACGCAACCGATGTCGAGATCATTCCGCTCAGGCACGCGATCGCGTCGGACCTGGCGCCGCTGGTGCTGCGGCTGATCGAGTCGGGGGGCGGCACGGCCACGGGCGCACCGGCGCCTGCGGCCGGCCAGGCCGACACGTCGTTCCGCACCACGGTGGTGGCCGAGCCGCGCAGCAACACGCTGGTCGTGCGCGCGGCCAACCCCGCGCGGCTGAACCTTGTGCGCACGCTGGTGGATCGGCTGGACCAGCCCAGCGCGCAGACGGCGTCGGGCAACATCTACGTGGTCTATCTGAAGAACGCCGACGCTGCCAAGCTGGCGATCACCCTGCGTGCGGCCATGGCGGCCACGGCCGCCAGCGGTGGCGGCGCGGTGTCGGGCGCCGCGCCCATCACGCAGCCAACCCTCGCCACGTCAGCCGGCGCCAACGCCGCCACCGCGCCCGTTGCCGCGTCGGCCCAGCCGTCCACGGGCGGGCAGATCCAGGCCGACCCCGCGACCAACTCACTGATCATCACCGCGCCCGAGCCGCAGTACCGCCAGCTGCGCGCCGTGATCGACCGGCTGGACCAACGCCGCGCGCAGGTGTTTGTGGAAAGCCTGATCGCCGAAGTCAACGCCGACAAGGCCGCCGAGTTCGGCATCCAGTGGCAGGGCGCGCTGGGCAAGAACGGCGACAAAAACATCGGCCTTCTGGGCACCAACTTCAGCATCGGCGGGCAGAACATCATCGACCTGGCGATCGGCGCGGCCACGGGCGATGTGCGACCGTCCACCGGCGGCAACTTCGGCCTGGCCCACCGCACCAACGGCGTGTACGTGCTGGGCTTTCTGGCGCGCTTTCTGGAGGCCAATGGCGACGGCAACATCCTGTCCACGCCCAACCTGCTGACGCTGGACAACGAAGAGGCCAAGATCGTCATCGGCCAGAACGTGCCGTTCGTGACGGGCCAGTACACCAACAACAATTCCAGCAACGGCTCGGTCAACCCGTTCCAGACCATCGAGCGCAAGGACGTGGGCCTGACGCTGCGCGTGAAGCCGCAGATCAGCGAGAACGGCACCGTCAAGCTGCAGATCTTCCAGGAAGTGTCCAGCGTGCAGGCGTCGTCGATCAACTCGGCCACGGGCCTGATCACCAACAAGCGCTCGATCGAGTCCAACGTACTGGTGGACGACGGCTCCATCGTCGTGCTGGGCGGGCTGCTGCAGGACGAATACGCCGGCAACCAGGAAAAGGTGCCCGGTGTGGGCGACGTGCCGCTGTTCGGCAACCTGTTCAAGAGCGAAACGCGCAGCCGCAAGAAGACCAACCTCATGGTGTTCCTGCGCCCGGTCGTGGTGCGCGACGCGGCGCAAAGCGACACGCTGTCGCTGGACCGCTACGACCTGATGCGCCTGCGCCAGGAGCTGGCCCAGCCCACGCCCAGCAAGGTCGTGCCGGTGAACGAGGCGCCCGTGCTGCCCACGCTGCCGGGCACCCGGCCGGCCGTGCCCTCGGGCGCGGCCCCGGCGCCGCTGGGCCAGCCCGCGCCCGCGCTGCCGCCCGCGAGGTAAGCGGCCATGCGCTACCCGCTGCCCTATGCGTTCGCGCGCACGAGCCAGCTGCTGCTGGAAGACGACGGCCAGGACCTGACGCTGTGGCATGGCGCGCAGCCCGCGCGCGGCGCGTGGAGCGAGGTCATGCGCAAGCATGCGGTGCGCACCGTGCGCCAGCTGGACGCCGCCGCGCTGGCCCAGCGCATCAGCGCCGCGTACTCGCAGGGTGAGTCCAGCGCGGCCACGGTCGTGAGCGAAGTGCAGAACGATGCCGACCTGTCGCGCATGATGCAGGAGCTGCCCGCGGTCGAGGACCTGCTGGAGACCTCCGACGACGCGCCCATCATCCGCATGCTGAACGCGCTGCTGACGCAGGCTGCGCGCGACGGAGCGAGCGACATCCACATCGAGCCCTACGAGCGCACGTCCAGCGTGCGCTTTCGCGTGGACGGCACGCTGCGCGAAGTGGTGCAGCCCAACCGCGCGCTGCATGCCGCACTGATCTCGCGCCTGAAGATCATGGCTGAGCTGGACATCGCCGAAAAGCGCCTGCCGCAGGACGGCCGCATCAGCTTGCGCATCGGCACCCGGGCCGTGGACGTGCGCGTGAGCACGCTGCCCAGCGCGCATGGCGAACGCGCCGTGCTGCGCCTGCTGGACAAAAGCGAAAGCAAGCTCACGCTCGAATCGGTGGGCATGCAGGGCGAGACACTCGCGCGGTTCGAGCAGCTCATCGCGCAGCCGCACGGCATCATCCTGGTGACGGGGCCTACGGGCTCGGGCAAGACCACGACGCTGTACGCCGCGCTGCAGCGGCTGGACGCGAGCCAGAGCAACATCATGACCGTGGAGGACCCGATCGAGTACGAACTGCCCGGCGTCGGCCAGACCCAGGTCAACGCCAAGATCGACCTGACCTTTGCCAAGGCGCTGCGCGCGATCCTGCGCCAGGACCCGGACGTGATCATGATCGGCGAGATCCGCGACTTCGAGACCGCGCAGATCGCGATCCAGGCGTCGCTCACGGGCCACCTGGTGCTGGCCACGCTGCACACCAACGACGCCGCCAGTGCCGTGACGCGCCTGACCGACATGGGCGTGGAGCCGTTCCTGCTCAGCTCATCGCTGCTGGGCGCCCTGGCCCAGCGTCTGGTGCGCAAGCTGTGCGTCCACTGCCACGGGGCGGGCTGCGCCGAATGCGGGCAGACCGGTTACCAGGGCCGTACCGGCGTGTTCGAGCTGCTGGTAACCGACGAAGGCATCCGCGCGCAGATCCACAACAAGGCGTCCGAAGCGCAGATCCGTGACGCCGCACTGGCCGCCGGCATGGTGCTGATGCGCGACGACGGCGAGCGGCTGGTGCGTGAGGGTGTCACTTCACGTGAAGAGCTGGTGCGGGTGACGCGGGAATAGGCGACGGCCCCGTAGCGCGCCAGCAATGGGCTGGCAAAGACTTCCGGATAGTTGGCTCCGCGTGGCAGGAGTGGGGTAATAGCGGTCCGTTCACCTCAGCGGACTTACCTTGCATTCCACTTCCCCTCCCTCCGGCCGACTCCTTCCCGACGCCTACCGCGATGCCGTCTACCGCTTCGCATCAGCCGCCCGCCTGGATGCGGATGCACTTCTGGAAGGCCAGGGATTCGATTTTGGCGGGGTCCGGTTCCGGCTGGAATGCTACGCCCAGATGGATCCTGACGGCCTCTACTTGCTCGTCGAAGTCGGCCAGTTTGAACAGGGCTCCGCCGGCTCCGTTTGCCAACGCCTGCTGGAACTCAACATGCTGGTACCCGCCGCGAGGTTGGGCTACTACGGCGTCATGCCTGGCAGCAATATGGTCATGTATTGCATGCGCATCGACCTGTCGCAAACAGCCGAAGCTCACGAGCTCATCGCCGCGGCGGCGCAGGCGCTCACCCATGAGCTTCAGCGCACGCTGAGCGAGCTGGCACAAGCCGCAAAAAAAGCTGCGGGAACTGGCATCAACCCGGACATCGCCTGAGGCAGCATGGCACAGACCCCCGTACATTTTCGCTCACTACCTGTCGGCCAGTCCGGCAGACAGGCACCTGCGGGCCCTGCAGGTGCTGGCCCGGCATCCTGGTCAGGATACGTCCGGCAGCTTGCCAGCGTCGCATTCAATGGCACGGAGGCGTTTGCCACTGTCAGCACCAGTTGGGGGCTGCGCCCCGTATTGATGACGTCATACGTCACCAGTGCGTTGGCGCTGATTGATGCGGTGCGGGCCGAGCACGGTCTGCCATCGCTCAAGAACGACACCGCCACACATGTGGCCGTCATGGCCTTGCTGTCCTCGATCGCCAGCACGGCAGCGGCCCCCGTGCTGGGCGCCGTTCACGGCATGGCCATGAACGTTACACAGCTGCTGCGCGCGCTGGTCAACGTCGCCCTGCGCGGATGCAAGGTCATCGACTCGAAGTCGCCCGATGACTTCGTTCTCAACAACATCGTCAATCCGCGGTTTCGCCTGCTCGCGGACGATCTGGTCACCGTCGGCTTTTCGGCCATGGTTTTTGCGCGCGGCATTTACTCGACGGTGGCCCCGGACCACTTGCCAGTCAACATGCAACCGGGCCACATCTCGGGAGCATCGTCGTTCAATAGCCAGCCGGGCGCACTGGGGAGTTCGATCGTCGCGGGCGGCGCCTATTTGATTGCGAGCGCCGTGTGCTATTTCATGGACGGCGAACTGATGCTGGGAGCACCCGCAGCCTTGACCCTGCGCGGCGCCCAGGACCGTGTCCAAAAGCGTTCTCTGGCCGCAGTCGACGCCTTCACCGCCCCGTTGAAGGGCGGCCGGGGGCACATGAGTGTGCCCGTCCTGCTGGGGATCTCGGGTGGCGTTTCCGCACTGATGGCTGCACATGCGCATGACATGAACCCTTTTGTGGCGGGTCTGATCAATGGCGGGCTGGCCGGTATCGCGTTCCTGACCATCGCGGACGAATGGGGAACAAAGAAGGTTCGCCATGAGATGGACAGCAAGCAGGTTCAGAAAGCCTTCGGTGCCGCCGTCGACAGCCAGAAAGATCGCTGGAAGGCCCTGAAACAGGATCACGACCAGCACCAACGGGACCGCTGGGCAAAGCTCCCGCTGGGGCAATGGCTGGGCGACCAGATCGTTCATACTGCACATGCGGTGGTCAGCGGCGCCATGGTGTCCACGTACGTAAGTTCCATGGCGCGCGACATCGTGGGCGGATCGACCCAGGACTGGCAACAAACCGGCGAGGACCTGAGGGAATGGCCTCATGCATTGCTGGCCTCAGCTGTCTGCTTTACAGGCGGTGCCCTGCTGGTGCGCGGCATGCGCATGCTTTCCGTCGACTCGGCAACGCCGCCAGATCGGGTGCGGCAGGATCTGCTCGACAGGGAGCTGGAGGCGGGCTCCGATCGGGACCAGTCATGGGCGGACGGAATGATGCCGGCGCTGGCAGGCAGCGTGGTCATCGGCGCTGTCGCCGCCGGTGGCGGCTTGCCGATCGGCACGGCGATGGCACTGGGCTCGCTCAACGGACTTGTCAGCCGGCTCGACCCGCTGGGGGCAGCGCAGCGCGCCTACCGCAGCCTGACGGGCGGTTCGGCCGGCACGGCGCCGGAGCCCGTGCCCATGACGGACATCGCCCCTGGGGACTTCAAGTCGTCCAGCACGGCTGACAGGCAGCCCACCTCTGATGGTTGACTGGCGTCCTTACCCATAAATTTTTGATCTACCGTCAGCAGCAAACGGTATTTCCCCCTGAACCGGCTACTTCATAGACTCCGCACTCATCCAAAGCAGGAGCAGCCATGACCACCCAAGAACTGATCGCAGAACACCCTGCGGTGAGACCCGATGCGCCGGCCGGCGCTGGGCTGCCGCCCAGCTTGGCAGAGGCCCTGGACGACCTCCTGCCTGGCCGGTTTACCACCAGCCAGGCCGTGCGCCTGCAGCATGGCAGCGACGAGTCCAGCTTCGCGCCGCAGGCCCCGGATGCAGTGGTCTTTCCCCTGACGACCGAAGAAGTCGCGGCGGTGGTGCGGGCCTGCGGCTCGCACCGGGTGCCCGTCATTGCCTTCGGCGTCGGTTCGTCGGTCGAAGGCCACATCCTGGCCCTGCGCGGCGGCGTGTGCATCGACCTGTCGCGCATGGACGCCGTACTTTCGGTGGACACCAGCAACCTGACCGCGACCGTGCAGGCAGGCGTCACGCGCGAGGCGCTCAATCGCGAGCTGGCCCACACGGGCTTCTTCTTCTCGGTAGACCCGGGCGCCAACGCCAGCATCGGCGGCATGGCGGCCACCTCCGCATCCGGAACCAATACGGTCCGCTACGGAACGATGCGCGACAACGTCGTAAACCTGACGGTCGTGATGGCAGACGGTTCCGTCGTGCGCACTGCGCGACGCGCACGGAAGTCCTCCGCCGGTTATTGCCTGACGCAGTTGCTGGTCGGCTCCGAGGGCACGCTGGGCATCATCACCGAAGTGACCGTGCGCGTGCACCCACAGCCCGAGGCTGTGGCAGCCGCAGTTGTGAACTTTCCCGATATTCGCGCGGCGGTCAACACCGTGATCACCGCCATGCAGATGGGGGTGCAACTGGCCAGAGCTGAAATGCTGGATGCGCTCACCATCAAGGCCATCAACGAGCACAGCCGCACCCAGCTCAAGGAAGCGCCCACCCTGTTCCTGGAGTTCAGTGGATCGCCGCAGCAGGTCCAGGAGCAGGGTGACGCATTGCGCGCCCTGGCACAGGACGAAGGGGGCGGCGAATTCCAGTGGGCTACCCGGCCCGAGGAGCGCACCCGCCTCTGGACGCCGCGACACCATGCATATTTCGCGTGCCTCCAGTTGCGCCCGGGGTGCCGGTCCTTCACCACGGACGCCTGCGTCCCGATCGCTTCCCTGGCCGAATGCATCGACGAGACGCTGAAGGACACCGCGCAGAGCGGGCTGCTCGCACCTGTGTTCGGCCATGTCGGTGATGGCAACTTTCACTGCCTGCTTCTGGTGGACCCGTCCGACGCGGCGCAGGTGCGCGCGGCCGGCGAGATCAGCGCCCGGCTGGTCGCCCGGGCCATTCGCTTCGACGGCACCTGCACGGGTGAACACGGCATCGGCATGGGCAAGATCGCCTACCTCGAGGATGAACTCGGGCAAGCCACCGTGGACGTCATGCGTCACATCAAACGCGCGCTGGACCCCTACAACATCCTCAACCCGGGCAAAGTCCTGCGGCTGGCGGCGCCGCAGCCCTGACCGTCCCGCCCCGGCGGCGCCTACGATCGCGCCCATCAGGCGTCGGGAGAGAACGCATGGAAATCCGCCAGCTTCGCAACTTCATCCAGATTGCAGAACTCGGAAGCTTCTCCAGTGCAGCCCGCGCGCTGTTTATCGCACAACCTGCGCTGAGCCAGCAGGTTGCCCAGCTCGAGGCCGAGCTGGGACAGCCGCTGCTGGTGCGGCGTCCGACGGGTGTACGACTGACTGAACAGGGGGAGGTTTTTTACGGCAGGGCGCAACGCGTCCTCAAGGAGCTCGCGGACATGGGAGCGGCGGTACAGGAGGTGGCCGGCACGCCCCGCGGGCGTGTCGCGCTGGGCTTGCCGCAAAGCACCGCCCTGCAATTCGCCATGCCGCTGCTGTCGGCCGCCCGGAAGAAGTTTCCCCTGGTGCAGATCGAGTTTTTTGACGAGCTGAGCGCCAGCCTGCTGAACGGCCTGACGAGCGGACGATTCGATCTGGCTGTTCTGGTGGACGATGACCAGGCCGCGTTGCTGCGCTCGGAGCCGCTGATTGAAGAAACGCTGTACCTCGTCTCCCGCCCCGACCTGGCACCCACCGGTCCCGCCATCGATCTCGCATCGCTGGCGGCCTTCCCGCTGGCTCTGCCGGGCTGCGGGCACGGCGTGCGGGACCTGGTCGAGCAGTCGGTGCGCCAGGCAGGAACGTCACTGCCGACGCCGTGCGTGACCGCCAACTCCATGAGCATCATGCGCCAGGCCGTGCTCGACGGTCTGGCGCACAGTGTCATGCCTTGGGGCGCGCTCCCCGAGGAGTTGCGCAACGGCACGCTGAAACCCACCCCCATGCAGCCATCACTGGTACGCCGCGCCTACCTGTGCACGGCGCGAGACGCGGTTCCGACCGCAGCTGCCGAGGCCGTTCGCGCATTGCTGCGCGAAACGGTGCACCGCCGCATCCAGGCAGGCGAATGGCCTGGCGCGCGAATCTGCCAGACAACAGCCCCCCTACTTCCGTAGCTTGTTTCCTGCTGGCGCCTTTCCTAGGATGCAGTCATCCAACAGAGGAAAGCAAACATGGAATCAGAAACATTTCAAGCGCTCTGCCATGCTGCGGGCACTGTACTGGGCATCGATCCACCCGCCGTCACCTACGACGAACAAGGCACGGCATTGCTGTCGCTGCGACTGAACGACGTTGCGATCACCCTGGCTCACCAGTCCGACAGATGCCCGGAGGCCGCGCTGGCCTTTGTTGATCTGGGCCCACCGCCCCGGCAACTGGAGCACGAAGCCTGGCTGTCCCTGATGGACACCAACTTCCTGATGGGAGGCGACGGCACTGTCTCATTCGCCTGCAACCCCGAAGGCGACGAGGCCATCCTTCAATGCGCCTACCCGCTGGCGACCGTGACCGGCGAGGGGCTGGTCGACAGCCTCGGGGCTCTGGCAATGCTGGCGCGACGCTGGCAACGCGATCACTTCCTGGGCGGTGACACGGACACACCAGGTTGGCACGCCGGGCGGTCAGCGTCAGTGGCCAGCAGCCATCTCGCCTGATCCCTTCAGAGAAAGCAGTCGCCATGTCCCACCACCGTTTTGAATCCCTCTGCCAGGGTCTGTTCCAGTGCGCGGGCGTCTCCGTGCCCGAGCTGCCGGAGGACAACGTCACCGGCAGCACCGCCGTTCACATCACCCTCGACGGCGTCGAGGTAGTCGTATCGCACGAGCCCGATTTGGCAGAGGACCATGCACTGTTCGCAGTCACATTCGGCCCCCTGCCGCAGGGGCGGGAGCTGGATGCGTGCAAGGCGCTGATGCGGATGAACGTGCATGGGCTGCCATCGCGCTCCGTCTTTGGCCGCAATCCGCAGACGGGCGAGATCGTTTTGATGCAGATGCTTCACCAGGGGCAGGCCACCGCGCAGGACATGTACCAGCGCATTGCTCAGCAAGTCCAGGCCGCAAAGGACTGGCGTCAGCACCATTTCCTTCCATAACGGGCGAACGACCGCCCATCACTCAAGAGGTTTACATGTCCTTTGCACGAGTAAATATCCGGCTGGCCACCACCGCCGGAATGAAAACGCTGCCCGAACAGGCGCAAAAGCTGACAACGCCCGGCTGCGGTATGCAGATTCGCCGTTTCAGCAAGACCAGCGGGCTTGTTGAAAGTCATGGCACCAGGCAACCGGCCAGCGCAGCAGCCCAGGCACGCCGGGCCCGATCGCTGAGCACGCGTGCACTGATCGTCCCCGGCGGCTCCGGCTCGCAGGGTGCCGTCGCGGTGTACGGCGCGGCGCTGAACTTCGGCAAGACGCACGACCATAAAATTTTCGTGCCTGCGCGCGACCCCGAAAAAGCAGAGGCAGAAACGCGCGTCGTCGGCAAGGACGGCAAATCGCAGCTCCTGGCCGAAATGCCAGGGGTCAAATTCGGCAAGACCGTCGCAGACTCTGGTGTCGCTCCGTCCGAGATGAATGTCCTGATCACCGTGCCATCCTCTGCCCTGCAAGGAGTTCTGCGGAGTTTGCTGTCAGGCACATGGGGCGTGGCCGCGACCTACAACGGAACCCCCCCTGTCATGGACGTGGCAGATCCGGATCACGGCATCAGCATGCTTACCAGCGGCTTGGCACCAGACAGCAAGCAGGGTTTCGTCTATGGCGATGGCGGCTTTATTACCTTCGCACACGACCTGCCGCAACTGAACGAACTGCAAATCCTGTTCGATGGCGGCGCCGTGATCCAGATCAGGACAACACAGGACATCCGCACCGACCAGTGGGCCAAGATCGCGCTGAATACCGCCCTGAACAGCCTGGCTACCATCTTTGGCATGACGCTGGGTGACATCACCGAACACATGGCCAAGAATCCAGAATTTAACGCCCTGGTACGTGGCCTCGTTCAGGAAGTCTGCACCGTTGCCACATTCAATAGCGCCAAGCCGGTAGTGGAACCCATCATGCAAAGCATCCGCGTAGTGGGGGAAAAATCGCCGAAACATCGCACGTCGATGGGCAACGCCTTTGCCCAGGGCAAGCCGCTTGAGGTGGATGTGCTGAGCGGCGGCGTTGCGGCCCTGGGGCAGGCCAAGGGCGTCAAAACGCCGCTGTGCTCCCAGGCGACGCTAGCCATCAAAACGATGGAGCAGCTGCGTGGAAAGGGCCCGGTGCCACCCGACTTCGAGCAAACCCACGCAACCGTGTTGCCCCGCTTGCGGCAAGACCTGCAAGCCGCCGCCACGAGCGAAGCGTAGCGCGTCCCACTTCAGAACCGCCGCCAGCCCTCGGACGCCGTCCACGCGGCCCCCAGCAGCAGCATCGCACCCGCCGCCCGCACCACGATCAGCTGCAGGCGCGGGCGCGTCGCTAGCCCGGTCGCCGCACCGCCCGCCGCCAGCGCGATCGGTCCGTACACCAGCGCCTGCGTGAACCCGCAGATCAGCCACAGCACCACCGCATGAGTCGCGGCCGAGCCCGCGCCGGGGCGAAAGAACTGCGGGAACACCGCGAACATGAAGAGATACGCCTTGGGGTTGAGCAGGTTGGTCAGCGCCGCCTGGCGAAAGGTCGCCCAGCCCGTTGCGGCCGCCTGCGCCACGGGCAACGCGCCCGCGGCGGACTTCATGCGCAACAGCGTGATGCCTATCCATGCGATATAGGCCGCGCCCGCGAGCAGCATGGCGTTGAACAGCGCGGGCACGGCCAGCAGCACGATGCCGATGCCCAGTGCCGACGCGGCCACGTGCACCGCCGCGCCCGTGATCACGCCGGCCACGGCCAGCAGGCCGCGGCGCGGACCGCCCGCCAGCGCATTGGCCGCGATGAACGCCATGTCCATGCCGGGCAGCACGACGACGCCCAGCACCATGAGGAAGAAAAGCCAGAGTTGTGAAGTGTCCATGGCCGGGACTGTAAAAGCGTAATAGGTCAATATCCGCCCTGATTACGGCCTACACTTTCCACGCATGGAAACCCCCGTCACACGCGTGCTGGCCGTGCTGGACCTGCTGCAAAGCGAAGGCCGGCTGACCGGCGCCGACCTGGCCGCGCGCGTGGGCGTGGACGCGCGCACGCTGCGCCGCTACATCGCGCGGCTGCAGGAACTGGACATTCCGGTGACGGCCGAACGCGGGCGCTATGGGTGCTATGCGCTGATGCCGGGCTACAAGCTGCCGCCCATGATGTTCAGCAATGCCGAGGCCGTGGCGCTGTCACTGGGCCTGCTGGCCGCGCGGCAGATCGGCGTGGCCGGTGCCGCACCTGCAGCGCAGAGCGCGCAAGCCAAGCTCGAACGCGTGATGCCCGCCGCGCTGCGCCGGCGCGTGCACGCCATGGAACAGACGGTGCAGATGGATCTGGCGCGCACCCTGCCCGCTGGTGACAACGCCGCGCTGCTGGCGTTAAGTGAAGCAGCGCACGCGCGCCAGCGCATGCACCTGCGCTATGCCGACGCCGACGGCGCGGCCACCGAGCGCGAGGTCGACGTGTACGGCGTAGCGCTGCGCAACGCCCGCTGGTACGCGGTGGGCCACTGCCACCTGCGCAGGGACATGCGCAGTTTCCGCATCGACAGGGTACTGGCGATCACGCCGCGGCTGGCCACCTTTGAGCCACCCGCCGACTTCGACGCCGTGCGCCACCTGGCGCTGGGCCTGGCCACGCTGCCGCGCGCCATCGGCGTGCAGGTGCTGCTCAAGACCGACCTGGCCACTGCGCACGAACAGCTGTTCGAAACCATCGGCCTGTTCCAGCCCGTCAAGGGCGGGCTGATGCTGCACGCGCAGGTGGACGACCTGCGCTGGTTCGCGCGGCAACTGGCGCGGCTGGACTGCGCGTTCGACATCGTGGCCCCTGCGAAGCTGCGCGCCGAGCTGGCGCGCCACGCGCAGCGGCTGCTGCGCTATTCGGGCAGGACAGCCTGACCGGCCTGCGCCGCCTGATGGCAGCGCAACACCATCACGCGCGCCAGCCGGTCGTCGGGGAAGGCGTTGGCCAGCGCGCGGTAGCGCTCCTCGGCCTCGGCCCATTCACCGCGCTCGAACGCGTCGTAGGCGTGGTCGGTCATGCGGCACAGGCGCTGAACGTCGGGTGATGCCTCCAGCGCCGGGTCGCCGCCGCGCGTGCCCAGCAGCTCGTACACCTGCATGTCGGCGCGCCGGCCCTTCACGGTCACAACGCCGATGCGGCGCAGCCACAACCGCTCGCCGGCCTCGCGGTACACGGCATGGCTCACGCAGATGCGCGTGCCGAACTCCTTGTTCACGCCTTCCAGGCGCGCGGCCAGGTTCACGCCGTCGCCCATGACGGTGTAGCTCATGCGCTCCATCGAGCCCATGTTGCCCACCAGCACTGCGTCGCTGTGGATGCCCACGCGCATGTTCAGCGGGTTCAGGCCCTGGGCCTCCCATACCTGGTTGATGTCGGCCATGCGCCGCTGCGCCCGCAGCGCGGCCACGCAGGCGTGCCAGGCATGGTCGTCCAGCACGGCGGGCGCGCCCCAGAACGCCATGACGCCGTCGCCGATGAATTTGTCGATGGTGCCGTCCTCGGCGTTGACGGCCACGGTCACGGCCTCGAAGTAGGCCGACACGCGCTCCAGCAGCTCCTGCGCGGGCGTGGCCTCGGCCCAGGTCGAGAACGACTCCAGGTCGGTGAACATGATAGACAGGAACCGGCTGCGCCCGCCCAGCGCCAGCTCGTTGCCCGAGCCGATCAGCTGGCGCACCAGCCCCCGCGGAACGAAGGCCGAGAACGCGCCGATCGCGCCCTGCAGCGTGTTGACCGATTCGGCCAGCGCGCTGATTTCGCGGATGGGCGAGCGCACCGGTGCGCCTGTCGGCGGCTCGAAGTTCTGCACGCGCGCCACCTGCGCCGCCAGCTGCTCCAGCGGCCGCGCGATGCGGCGCGACAGCAGGTTGATCAGCAGCACCTGCAGCGCAATGGCCGCCAGGCCAAAGATCAGCAGCTTGCGGTTGTTGGCGCGAAAGTCACCGACAAAGTCTTCCAGCGGCGCGACGATGACCACCTCCCAGGTCTTGCCGAATTCGCGCGGGAAGGGGGAGAACAGCGCCACGTATTCCTCGCCCGCGTGGGTGAAGGTGAACTGGTTCGCCGCCGCGGCGCCCCCCTGCCCCGCCTGCGCGCTGCGCATGCCCACGGCCAGCGCGGGGCGGGGGTCGGCCAGCTCGTTCAGCCGGGCGCGGATCAGCGCGCCGCCCGCGTCGCGTCGCAGCGCCTGCTGCGTGTCGGGGTGCGCCACCACCAGCCCGTCGCTGTCGGCCACGAGCGAGATCGAGTGCGGGCTGACCGGCCGCTCTTTCAGGTACTGCGACAGGCTGTCCAGCAGGATGTCGATGGCCACCACGCCCACCAGCGCGTCGCCGCTGTAGAACGGCATGGCCACGGTCACGCCCGGCAGGCCCGTGGTGGCGTAGATGTAGGGGTTGGAGATGACCAAGCCCTTGCGGTCCACCGCGTCCTTGTACCAGGGGCGCGTGCGCGGGTCGTAGACGGCGGCGGCGCCAGCATCGCCCAGTACGGCGTCGTTCCTGCCCAGGAAGGTGTACCGGTCCTGGGGCGCGCCCGCAGCGCGGCGGTCGATCCAGCGCGTGGCGAACAGCGTGCCGGCCGGCGGCGCGTTGTTGAACACCTTGAACTGCGGCGGCACGCGCAGCGCCATG
This sequence comes from Ramlibacter sp., assembly GCA_041905405.1. Classification (GTDB taxonomy): domain Bacteria; phylum Pseudomonadota; class Gammaproteobacteria; order Burkholderiales; family Burkholderiaceae_C; genus RAM1. The sequence continues at coordinate 51,708 of JAYRLC010000018.1, forward strand.
CGGTAGGAGCCGTCGGCAAAGCCGACGTAGACGCTGGAGATGTTGGCGTTCTGCGCAGCGGTTTCCAGCATGGACGGCAGCGCGCGCGCGTCGCGATAAAAGTCGGGCTGGGCCGTGGCCACGCGCGCGGCCACACGCACGGCAGCGGCCAGCGGGTTGAGCAGCGCCTCGGTCTGCGCAATGGTTTCCAGCCGCGCCCGCTCCACGGTCTGCGCCGCCGTCTGGCGCGCCATGCGGTCGTTGGACAGGTAACCCACCCAGATCGCCGCGCCGAAGACCGGCAGCACCATGGCGACGAACAGCATGACGATGCTGGGGCGAAGACGAACGACGCCGATGCGTGACCAGTCCATGGCGACCCCTCGTTTGTGGTTGTCGCCGGATGATAGACGGGTCTTGTTGTTGGCCTTTGGCTCTCTGGCCCGCGGGGTGGCGGCGACGGTGCCCTCCTCCGCGAATGTCCTCCGAACCGGCTTCGCCGGTTCTCCCCCTTTATTTCGCTGCGGAGGGCACCATCACCACCACCCCGCTACAACTGAGGTCTGCGAGCGGCAGAATGCCGAAGCGCTCCATTACTGTCAGGAAAGTGGATAGACAGCGCCCTATTCAACTCAGTTCCAAGTTGAAGCATCAAGACCGACAAGCGATCAGCTTCTGTGCCAAAAAATTCGAAGAACTCCACCTGAGGATAGGAAACCGATTTACCTCTGCCGCGAAATTCGAAACTTGGCAAAACTACTGCGTAGCGATTCGCGCAGATAGATCGCAATCGTTCATTCAAGCCAGCACGAATGACGCCGCGGTGCTTGCTGTGATTGACTGCTGATGCGAGATGGGGAAATGCACCTTCTTCGGCAATGCGGTTCAACAGCGAAATTACGCCAGCAGCATGATCATGTCGTCGGAGCCGGTTGATGACCCTGGCAGGGGTTATCTCAACTACAGGTATGGCCCGTGGCCCCCGATGCATATCAAATGCGTAGTAAATCAGGTGCGCCACGATTCGTAGACCGAGTGCAGACTCTGAAGAAAAGCAACTACATAAGCCTGAACCCTGAGGTTGAACTCGTGCAGGGCATCGCAAAACTCCTCGTCACCGCGAAGCCAAGAGCGCATCATCGACCTGTTGGCCAGCCACGTGGCGGAAAAATCGTCAAACAGCTTCTTGGCGTCGTGATAGTGAATGCGGGCGTAGTCCAAGCGTCCAGTACATGAGTGCAACGCAGGCTGAATATTCACCCATTGCCTTTTGCCCAGCGCCGACATGATCATGTCGGCTGTTTGCCCTTTGTCCCAGCTCAGCGTATCCATCGCAACCTCCTGATAGCCTGTTTCGGCTTTGGGAATCATTTGATTTCGCGAATTCAGCGGTTCTCTCGCAGCGAACAAGGATTCTTTCATTTCCCTGGCTGCTTGGTACAGAAGAGCTTGTTCCGTCTCTACTCCCGGGTATTCAACTGCTTCGATGAGCATTCACCCTGCCGGCAGGCTCGGACGGGTGGGGCACTCTGCGCAGCGGCATAAAGGAGGAGGGGGCGAAGCCCCCGGGGGACAGCCGCGGAGCAGAGTGCCCCGCCCGTCCGGGCCCGAAGAAGCGCAGGCGAGAGAGAAACTCAGCGCGGCGAGGTTTCAGGAACCCAGCCGCCACCCAACGCACGGAACACATCCGCCTGCGCCGCCGCCAGCGCACGCTGCTGATCAGCCAGCTGCGACTGCGCGGCCAGCGCGATGCGCTGCGCCTCGATGGCTTCCAGGCGGGCGGACTCGCCCGCGTCCACGCGCAGCTGCGTCAGGCGCGATGCCTGGCGCAGCGCGTCGGCGCGCTGGCGGGCCAGCGTGAGCGACGCGGCCGCCTCGGCTTGTGCCTCCAGCGCGTCACGCACTTCGCGGAAAGCGCGTGCGACGGCGTCACGGTAGTCCAGCTCGGCCTGGCGCTGGCGGGCCAGTGTGGCTTCGCGGTTGGCATCCAGCCGGCCCGCGTTCCAGATCGGCTGTGTGAGCGACGCAACCAGGCCCCACACGGTGGACGGGCCATCGAGCAGGTTGGACAGGTCGTTGCTGGCCTTGCCCAGGTTGGCGCTCAGCGCCACGCCGGGCAGGTAGGCGGCGCGGGCCACTTCGATGCGTGCGCCGGCGGCGCGCAGGCGCGCCTCGGCCGCGGCGACGTCGGGGCGCTGCTGCAACAGCGTGGACGGCAGGCCGGCCGGCACGCCACCGGCCACGGCCAGCGGCTGCGCGGGCGCGGCGATGGACGCGTCCCACACGGCGCGCGGCGAACGGCCCAGCACGGTGGCCAGCGCGCGCGACGTTTCACCGCGCGCACGGTCCAGCTTGAGCAGCTGGCTTTCGTTGCCGGCCAGTTCAGCCTCGACCTGGCTCAGGTCCAGCTGCGACAGTTCGCCGCCCTGCGCGCGCAGGCGCTGCAGGCGCACGCCGTCGCGCTGACCCACCACCGTTTCGCGGAACGCCGCCGTCTGCGCATCGATGGACTGCACGGCCGCATAGGCCTGCACGACCTGCGCGGCCAGCGCGGTGCGCAGTGCGTCGCGGTCCAGCGTCAGCGCGGCCAAGTCCTCGCGCGCGGCGCGGCTGCCTGCGGCCAGGCGGCCCCACAGGTCCACTTCCCACGACACGTTCAGGCCGATGTTGAAGTTGTTGGCGGTGACCGGCGCGGGCAGGCCCGCGTTGGCGCCGCTGCGCTGGCGCGCGGCGCCGGCGGTGGCACCTACAACCGGCAGCGCGTCGGCACGGGCCAGGCGCACCAGCGCGCGCGATTCGTCGATGCGCGCGGCCGCGCGGGCCAGGTCGGTGTTGTTGGCCAGGGCCTCGGTCACCAGCGCGTTCAGTTGCGCGTCGCCGTACAGCGTCCACCAGTCCGGCTTGACGGGCTGCTGTTCAGGCGCGGTGGCGACCGGCAGCTCCATCGTGGTGTTGGGCGTGGGCGTCGGCGGAGCGCCAGCGCAGGCGGCCAGGAACACGGGCAACGCCAGTGCGGCCAGTTTCCAGTGAGATGTCATGTTCAGCGCTTTCATCGTGCGCCCTCCCGGTTGGCAGCGGCGGCCGTGGCGCGTTCATGCGCCACGCGCGCCTCGTCCTGCATCTGCTGCGTGCTGCGCGGCTCGCGCAGTTTGCGGTCCACGATGATGCGGAAGAACATCGGCACAAAGAAGATCGCCAGGAACGTGGCGGCCAGCATGCCGCCCATCACGCCCGTGCCCACCGAGTGGCGCGCGCCCGCGCCCGCGCCGCTGGAGATCGCCAGCGGCAGCACGCCCAGGATGAACGCCAGCGACGTCATGATGATGGGACGGAAGCGCAGGCGCGCGGCCTCCAGCGCGGCGGCCGATGCCGACATGCCCTCGCGGTGTTTCAGCTCGGCGTACTCCACGATCAGGATCGCGTTCTTGGCAGCCAGGCCCAGCAGCGTGACCAGGCCGATCTGGAAGTACACGTCGTTGGTCATGCCGCGCAGCCACACGGCCGCCAGCGCGCCAAAGATGCCGAACGGCATGGCCAGCAGCACCGAGAACGGCAGTGACCATTTCTCGTACTGCGCCGCCAGGATCAGGAACACCATGACGGCGGCCAGCGCCAGCGCGATGCCCGACGTGCCCGACGAACGCTTCTCTTGATACGACGCGCCGCCCCAGTCGAAGCTGAAGTCCGGCGGCAGCGTTTCACGCGCGACCTTTTCCACCGCGGCAATTGCCTGGCCCGAGCTCACGCCCGGCGCACCCTGGCCAAACAGCTTGACCGACGGCAGGTTGTTGAAGCGGTCCAGCGTTTCGGGACCGGATGAGTAGCTCACCTTGGCCAGGGCAGACACGGGGATCATCTCGCCCTTGTCCGAACGCACCCACATGCGGCCGATGTCGTCGGGCCGCTTGCGGTAGCTGGCATCCGCCGACATCAGCACCTGCCAGGCGCGGCCGTATTTGTTGAAGTCGTTCACGTAGGCGCTGCCCATGGTGGCCGACAGCGTGTTGAACAGTTCGTCCACCGGCACGCCCAGCGCCTTGGCGCGCGCACGGTCCACGTCCACGCGCAACTGCGGTGCATTGGCACGCCACAGCGACTGCACGCCGGCCAGTTGCGGCTCCTTGGCCACGGCGGCCTGGAACTGGCCCATGACCTCGGCCATGCGGGCCGCGCCGCCTTCGCCGCGGTTCTGGATATAGAACTCAAAGCCCCCCGCGGTCCCCAGGCCGAAGATCGGTGGCGGGTTGAAGGCCAGCACCAGCGCTTCCTTGATATGTCCCGTTTTGCCGAACAGCTCGCCGACCAGCGCCTGCACCGGCACCTTGCGTTCGTCCCAGTGCTTTTGCGTGACGAAGATGGTGGCCGCGTTGTTGCGGTAGCCGCCGCCCAGGAAGTCAAAGCCCGCGAAGGCAATCACGTCCTGGTTGTCGGGGTTGCTCTTGATGATCTCGGTCACTTCGGCCGTCACCTTGTCGGTGCGCTCCAGCGACGAGCCGTCGGGCAGGATCACCGCGGCGATGTAGAAGCCCTGGTCTTCGTCGGGCACCAGCGAGCCGGGCGTGGCCTTCCACAGTCCGAAGGTGATGGCGACCATGCCCCCAAACAGCAGGATGCCCAGCGCCGCGCGCCGCACCATGAAGCCCACGCCGCCCACGTAGCGGTGCGTGATGCGGCCGAACACACGGTTAAACGCCTGGAAGAACCTGCCGGGTTGCTTGTGCTCGCGCTTGAGGATCAGCACGCACAGCGCGGGCGTGAGCGTCAGCGCCACGACGCCCGAGATGACCACGGCGATCGCAATCGTTACCGCGAACTGGCGGTACAGCTCGCCGGTCAGCCCGCCCAGGAAGGCGATGGGCACGAACACCGCGCACAGCACCAGCACGATGGCGATCACGGGGCCGGTGACTTCCTGCATGGCCCTGACCGCCGCTTCGCGGGCGTGCAGGTGCTCTTCATGCATGATGCGCTCGACGTTTTCCAGCACGACGATGGCGTCGTCCACCACGATGCCGATGGCCAGCACCATACCGAACAGCGTCAGCGTGTTGATCGAATAGCCCAGCAGCAGCAGGCCCGCAAAGGTGCCAATCAGCGACACCGGCACGGCCACCACGGGGATCAGCGTGGCACGCCAGTTCTGCAGGAAGATGAACACCACCAGCACCACCAGCACCATGGCTTCGCCCAGCGTCTTGACCACTTCGCGGATGGACACTTCGACAAAACGCGTGGTGTCGTACGGGATCGAGTACGTCAGCCCCTGCGGGAAGCGGGTGGCCAGGTCGGCCACGGTGCGCTCCACGTCCTTGCCCACATCAATGGCGTTGGCGCCCGGCTGCAGGAACACGCCGATCAGCGTGGCGGCTCGGCCGTTGACCTTGCCTTTGAAGTCGTAGTCCTTGGAGCCCAGCTCCACACGCGCCACATCCACCAGCCGCACGGCCGAGCCGTCGGGGTTGGAGCGCACGATGATCTGCTCGAACTGCGCGGGCTCGGACATCCGGCCCTGCGTGGTGATGGAGTACACCATCTCCTGCGGACCGCCCGTGGGCGTCTGGCCCACCTTGCCGGCCGTGAACTGCGCGTTCTGCTCGTTGATGGCGCGCGACACGTCACCCGGCGTCACCTTCAGCTGCGCCAGCCGGTCGGGCTTGAGCCAGATGCGCATGGCGTAGTCCTTGGCGCCGAAGATCTGCACGTTGGTCGTGCCCGGCACGCGCTTGAGCGCGTCCAGCACGTTCAGCGTCACGTAGTTGCTGGTGGCCAGGTCGTCGAAGCGGCCGTCGGTCGAATAGAACGCCAGCACCTGCAGGAACGATGACGAGCCCTTTTCGACCGTCACGCCCTGGCGGCGCACTTCCTGCGGAAGCTTGGCTTCGGCCTGCTTGACGCGGTTGTTCACGTTCAGCGCGGCCTGGTCGACGTTGGTGCCGATGTCGAAGGTCACCTGGATCTGCACCACGCCGTTCGATGTCGACGTGGAGTTCATGTAGATCATGCGCTCCACGCCATTGATGGCGTTTTCGATGGGCGCGGCCACGGTCTGTTCGATCACCTCGGCGCTCGCACCGGGGTAGATGGCGGTGACCGTCACCACGGGGGGCGCGATCTCGGGGTACTGGGCGATCGGCAGCGCACGCATCGCGGCAAGACCCGCGATGACGATGAAGACCGACAGCACCGCCGCAAAAATGGGGCGGTCAATAAAGAAGCGGGAAAACATGCGGTCGCTCCCGGCTTACTTGGACGCGGCCTTGGCGGGGGCGCTGGCGCCGGCGGCCGGCGCACTCACGCCACCCGCAGGAGCACTGGCACCAGCCTGCGGCTGGGGCGCCGCCACCTGCACCGGCGCACCGGGCCCGATGCGCATGACGCCGTCCACGATCACCGTGTCGCCCTGCTTGAGTCCGCCGTTGACCAGCCACTGGTCGCCCACCTGCTCGCCGACCTGCACGGGGCGGATCTGCGCCTTGTTGTCCTGCACCAGATAGACGAACTTGCCCTGCGGGCCTTCGAGCACGGCGCGCGTGGGCACCTTGACTGCGGACGGGCGCACCGCGCCCTGCAGGCGCACGCGCACGAACTGGCCGGGCTTGAGCAGGCCGTCGCCGTTGGGCACCTCGGCCTGAGCCTCGGTCGTGCCGGTCTGCGTGTTGACCCGTGCGTCGGTGAACTGCAGCTTGCCCTTGCGCTTGAGCACGGTGCCGTCGGCCAGCACCACTTCCACGTCGAACGCGCCGCCCTTGGGCAGCGTCAGGCGGCCGGCTTCGGACTCCTGGCGCCAGCGCATCTGGTCGGTGTCGGCGATGCCAAAGCGGATCAGCGCCGGGTCGGTCTGCGTGATGGACGTGAGCAGCACCTGCGGGCCGGACACCAGCGTGCCCTCGGACACCTGCGAGCGGCCGATGATGCCGCCGATGGGCGCCTCGACCCGGGTGTAGCCCAGGTTCAGCGCGGCTTCGGCGCGGCGGGCCTGCGCACCCTTCAGGTCGGCGCGGGCGATGGACTCGGCCGAGACGGACTCGTCGTAATCCTTCTGGCTCACAGCCTTGGCCTCGAACAGCGGCTTCAGGCGCGCCTGCGTGCGCGTGGCCTGGCCCAGCCGGGCTTCGGCGGACGCCACGTCGGCGTCGGCGCGGTCCAACGCGGCCTTCAGCGGCTCGGGGTCCAGCGTGTACAGCGACTGGCCGCGCGAGACGGAGGTGCCTTCGCGGAAGTTGCGCTTGAGCAGGATGCCCGAGGTGCGGGCGCGGACCTCGACCTCGCGGGAGCCGGCGGCCTGCCCTACATATTCATAGCTGGCCGGCAGCGGCGCCAGCGCCACCTGCATCACTGACACGGCCGCCGGCGGCATGCCGCCGCCCGGGCCGCCGTGGCCGCCCGCCCCCCCGCCACCGCCGCCGCAGGCGGCCAGTGCCGCGGCCGCCGTGACGGCGATCAGCGGCAAGCGCAAGGAAGAAACCGGGGGAATGGAAGAAACGAATGCGGTGTACAGGCGTGCAAGAGGTGCGGACGGCATGGCAGGGTTTGCGATTGTTGGGAGCCTTTCAGGCACCGCAGCCGGTGGGCAGCGGTGATGCAAAAGCTCTCAGGGTTGGACCGGATCGGAAGCGGACGCAAAGTCTACAGAAATCGTCGGATTTCTGCCGCGAGTGTCTTCAGCGGCCGTGACCGAACCTGTCAGGAGCGCGCGCATCCCCTCTGCGCGCGCGCCTCATGCACGCCTGCGGTGCAGCGTCAGACGCGGGCCGGCGGGCTCGGATCGCCCGGCAGTTTCATTGGCGCCACGGGCCCACGCTCTTCTTCCACCGGTGGGGGCGTGGGCTTGGGCTCGCCGGGCGCACCAGGGTCGGGCGTGATCGGCGGCAGGGGTTCGGGCGGGGGAAGGTTGGGATCGGTAGCCATGCTGTCAGCAGGGTTCCTGCAACTTGTTGCTGTCACTTACGGCAGCGTGTTGGCGCCGTCGGCAATGCCGGGGCCGGTGTCCACGACGGGGTCGGCGTCTTCGTCTTCAACGTCTGCCGCCATGACTTCGGTGTCCGACGGCAGCGCGGGCCAGTTGCGCACGTCGCTCGTGCCGTCACGCGGGTCGGGGGTGGAAGACGGGCCGCCGTTGCCGGCTTCTTCGGGCTGGGGGAGTTTCTTGTCTTCGGGGGTGGCGGTCATGATGCCGGGTCCTGGTGGGGTGGGGTCGATGGGCATGGCGCGATCTCCTTGCGTCCACTGTGCGCTGGCGCGCGCGCGGCCTGATCCGGACGGCAGGCCGATCTGCTGTCAGGGATGGCTGACGCCGGCACCCACCAGCTGGCGTTCTCCGGCTGGCAACGCCTGACGGGACGGCGCCCTGTCCGCGCCACCAGAGCCCGGCCCCCTTCGGGGTGAGCCGCTGCAGTACTCAGGCCGGCGACATCCATCGCGCCCTCCGCCCACACCCGTGCGCCGACCCTCCGTGCTTCGCGCACGGGTATGGACGGAGGCCCGGTGGTCACCCGCCGGCCTGAGTACTGCAGCGGCTCGCCCCGCAGGGGACCGGGCTCTGGTGGCGAAAGCGCCGCCCCGCCGCGACGGGCGTTCTCGCCGGAGAAACCAAAACGAGAAGCAGTGTTCAACAGCCCCGGATCGATTGACCTTCTTGAAGCGTCAGCATATATATTCAACTATATGGTTGAATATTTAGCACCCAACCGGCTGGACCTGGTCTTTCATGCCCTGGCCGACCAGACCCGGCGCGCCATGCTGCAGCGCCTGGCCCAGTCAGCCTGCACGGTCGGCGAGCTGGCGCGACCGTTTGCCATGTCGCTGGCGGCCGCGTCCAAACACCTTCGCGTGCTGGAAACCGCGGGCCTGGTGCTGCGGCGCGTGGAGGGCCGCCAGCATTTCTGCAGCCTGGACGCCGCGGCGCTGCGCACGGCACAGGACTGGCTGCGCTTTTACGAACAGTACTGGACCGAGAGCTTCGATGCGCTGGAGCGACTGGCCGCCGCTCCGGCGACCGCGCCCGTGCCGGCAACCCCCAACGGACCCTCCACCCGTCAACGCACCCCGAAAGGACGACGACCATGAACACATCCACCCTGCCGCTCACGCTCACCCTGCGCCGACACATTGCGGCGCCGCCCGAACGCGTCTTTGCCCTGTGGACGGCAGACCCGGCGCGGCCCGAGGACTTCTGGGCCCCCAAAGGCTTCACGCTCGTGCGGCGCGAAGCCGACCTGCGGCCCGGCGGTCGCTGGATGATCGCCATGCGCGCGCCCGACGGCACCGTGATGCGCAACGGCGGTGAGTACCGCGCGATCGATGCGCCTGCGTACCTGGAAATGACCCATGCCTGGCTGGACGAAGCCGGGCGGCGCACCAGCCCGGAGACCGTGGTGCGCATCCGCTTCACCGCCAGCGGCGGCGGATGCGACATGCACTTCGAGCAGACCGGCTTTGACAGCGCGGACGAACGCGACGGCCATGGCCATGGCTGGGCAGAGGCGTTCGACGCACTGGGAGCCGCCGCGGCGGCCTCGGACGTCAGTCCAGCCAGGACTTGATCGACGCGGCCATGCGGTCGGCCGAGATGCCGTAGCGTTCATGCAGCGTGGGCAATGCGCCCGCGTCCAGGAACGCGTCGGGCAGGGCCACCGTACGAAAGCGCCGGGGCGCCACACCCTCGCGCATCAGCAGGGCCGCGACTGCCTCGCCCAGTCCACCGATGACCGAATGGTTTTCCGCGACGACCACGAGGCGCCCCGGCTTGCGTGCTTCAGCCAGGATCGCCGCCTCGTCCAGCGGCTTGATGGTGGGGCAGTGCAGCACGGCGACGCCGACGTTGTCGGCGCGCAGTTGCTGCGCCACTTCCAGCGTACGCATGGTCATGAAGCCGCTGGAGATCACCAGGACCTCGGCGCCATCCCGAAGCAGTTTGGCGCGGCCCAGCTCAAACCGGTAGTCATACTCATCCAGCACCAGCGGCACATTGCCGCGCAGCAGCCGCATGTACACCGGGCCATTGTGCGCCGCGATCTGGGGAACGGCCTGCTCGATGTCCAGCGCGTCGCAGGGGTCCACCACCGTCAGGCCCGGGATGGCGCGCATCATGGCCAGATCCTCGGTTGCCTGGTGGCTGGGACCATAGCCCGTGGTCAGGCCTGGCAGGGCGCAGCAGATCTTGACGTTGAGGTTTTCCTCGGCGATGACCTGGTGGATGAAGTCGTACGCCCGGCGCGTGCCGAACACCGCGTAGGTGGTGGCGAACGGCACCAGGCCCACCTTGGCCATGCCACCTGCAGCACCCATGAGCAACTGCTCGGCCATGCCCATCTGGAAGAACCGCTCGGGATAGGCCTGGCCGAACAGGTGCAGGTCCGTGTATTTGGCCAGGTCCGCCGTCAGGCCAACCACCTCGGGGTGGCTCGCAGCGTACTCGGTCAGGGCCTTGCCAAAGGGGGCGGCTTTGACGCGCTGGCCTTCGCCCGCGATGGAGGCGATCATGGCCGAGGTGGTCAGGCGGGGCTTTTTTTCGGTTACAGCGTTCATCGGTGCATTCCTCAGGGGCGGTTGGCATCCAGCACTTGCAGGGCCTGCTGCCATTCGGGCGGATCGACCCGGATGAAGTGGTTCTTCTCGCGCGCCTCCAGGAAGGGCACGCCCTTACCCATGAGCGTGTCGCACAGGATCACGCGCGGCCGGGCCTCTGGCAACTGCCGCGCGGTGTCGAAAGCACGCACGACCGCTGGTAGATGGTTGCCGTCCACCCGCTGCACATGCCAACCGAACGACGCCCATTTGTCGGCCAGCGGCTCGAAGCCCATCACCTTGGACGACGGTCCGTCGGCCTGCTGGTTGTTGATGTCCACAATGCACACCAGGTTGGCCAGGCCATGGTGGCTCGCCGCCATGGCCGCCTCCCAGGTGGAGCCCTCGTCCAGTTCGCCGTCGGACATCGAGTTGTAGACGAAGGCCGGGTTGCCCCTGTGTCGCAGGCCCAGCGCCATGCCCACCGCGATCGGAAGGCCCTGGCCCAGGGAACCCCCAGAGATTTCCATGCCCGGCGTATAAGTCGCCATGCCCGACATGGGCAGGCGGCTGTCGTCACTGCCGTAGGTCTCCAGTTCGGATTCGGGAATGATGCCGGCCTCGATCAACGCGGCGTAGAAGGCGATGGCGTAGTGACCGTGGGACAGCAGGAAGCGGTCGCGGCCGTCCCAGGCAGGGTCGTCGGGCCGGAAGTTCAGCGCATGGCCGTAGGCCGTGGCCAGCACGTCGGCGTAGCCCAGGGCCTGGCCCACGTAGCCCTGCCCCTGTACCTCGCCCATGCGCACGGCATAGCGACGGATGCGCCAGGCGCAGCGGGCGATGTCGGACAGCTTGTCCTGTGAAGTCATGAGATTGCTCTTTCGAAAAAGATTAGCGCGGCTTACTTGAAGATCAGCGCGGGCACGTAGGACACCAGCGCCAGCACGCCAAAGGCCACGACGTAGAACGGCCCGAGCTCGCGCACGGTCTGGCCCACCTTGACGCGGGCCAGTGAGCTGGTGATGAACAGCGTGGTGCCCACGGGCGGCGTATACAGGCCGATGGCCAGGTTAACGGTCATCATGATGCCCAGCTGGACCAGGTCCATGCCAATGGCATTGGCCAGCGGAACGAACACCGGGGTGAGCAGCAGCACGGCCGCCGGCAGGTCGATGAACATGCCGCACACCAGCATGAGCGCGTTCATCAGCAGGATCACGCTCCAGCCGCTGGACAGGTTCGCCTGGGCCCAGGCCACCACGCCGTCGGGCATGCGGTCAAAGGTCAGCAGCCAGCCGATCGCGGCGGACGCCATGATCACCAGCAGAACCACGCCCGTGGCCAGACCCGCATCGACCACGCACTGGTGCAGGCGCCGCAGACCCAGGTCCCGGTAAACCACCGCCGACACCACGCCGGCGTACAACGTGGACAGCACACTGACCTCGGTGGGCGTCGCGATGCCAAAGCGCAGGAACACGATGATCAGCACAGGCAGCACCAGCGCGGGCGACGCATAGAGCAGCTGGGTGCGGAACACCGCCCATTCCAGCTTGCCCGTCTCGCGCGGGAAGTTGCGGCGGCGCCCCACCCACCAGCATACGGCCATGAAGCCGCCGCACATGAGCAGCCCCGGCAGGATGCCTGCCACGAACAGCGCCGCAACCGACGTGTTGCTGGACAGCGCAAACAGGATCATGGGGATCGACGGCGGAATCAGGATGTCAATGGTCGCGGCCGCCGCCAGCGTGGCAGCCGAGAAAGCGGGCGGGTAGCCCAGACGCTTTTGCCAGGGGATCAGCAGCGAGCCGATGGCCGACGCATCGGCAACGGCCGAGCCGGACACACCACCAAAAATCGTGGAAGACAGCACGCCCACCTGCCCCGGCCCGCCGTGAAAGCGGCCGATCAAAGAGGACAGCACGCCGATCAGCGCCTCGCCCAGCTTGCCACCCATCATGAGCGAGCCGGTCAGCATGAAGAACGGGATGGCAATCAGCGGGAAGCTCTGCACCTGCGCCACCATCTGCTGCACCAGCAGGTCCAGTGGCACGCGGTCGGAGGTGGCGGCGGCCGCCATGGCCGCCACCAGCAGCGCATGGGCAATGGGCACCGCCACGACGGCGGCGGCCAGGAACGAAAGCAGGATCAATGCGGTCATGGTCGCCTTCCGTTTACCAGTGAACCTGCGGCAGGCCGTCCGCGGCGGCAGGCGCCGGCGCCTGCCAGGCGCGCCAGGCCGACATCAGGGCCAGCAGCGCCAGCAAAGCCATACCACCCATCACGCAGGCGTAAGTCACCGAGCCGGGAATGCCCAGAATGGCCGACTTCTCGTCATGCACGATCTCCAGCATGCGCGCGGTCGCCCAGGCAAGGGTGCCGTACAGGGCGCACACCAGCAGCGAGCCAGCCACCGCGAACAGGCGCCGCCCGCCGGCAGGCAGCTTGTCCAGCAGGAAGCTGGTGGTGATGTGGGCGCCGCGCTGCGCCGCCAGCACCACGCCGGACATCACGAGCCAGGGAAACAGCAGCTCGGGCACTTCGTTGGCCCACTGCAGGCTGGACCCGGTGGCATAGCGCAGGATGGTGTTGGCCACCAGGATGACAAAAATCACCGAAGTGCTGCACCACAGCAGCGCCTGGCACACGAGCGCAATGGCCCGGTCAACGACATTCATGGAAAAGGCTCCTGCCCTGCCCGCGGCCGGCAGGCACGCGGGCAGGTGGGTGGGACACAGGCGTTTGCTTGGCTCAGCGGGCAGCCGCGATCACTTTCTTCAGGTACGCACCGATGGGCGATGCGAGCCATTTTTCATCGACCTTGCCCGTCGCCTTGGCAAAAGCGGCCTTGTCCACCGTATTGATCTGCACGCCCTTGGCCTTGAGATCAGCCACCAGCTTCTCATCGCTTTCCTTGGACAGCTTGCGTTGCAATTGGGTCGCTTCGGCCGCGGCTTCCTGCAGCACCTTGCGGTCGGCCTCGGTCAGGCGGTCCCAGGTGCGCTTGCTCATCAGCAGCGGGGTCATTTCATATTTGTGACCCGTCAGCGAGATGAACTTGTTGACTTCGTACAGCTTGCTGGCGTGGATGTTCATGAGCGGGTTCTCCTGCCCGTCCACCACCCCCTGCTGCAGCGCCACGTACAGCTCGGCGAATTTGATCTGCTGCGCCTCGGCGCCCAGGGCCTGCATGATGTCCACGGTCACGGCGTCGGGCGGCGTGCGCATCTTCAGGCCCTTCAGATCCTCGGGCTTGGCCAGTGCGCGCTTGCTGTTGCTCATGTGACGGATACCGTTGTCCCAATAGCCCAGCACCACCAGGCCCTTCTCGGCGGACTTGTCGGCCAGTTCCTTGCCCAGCGGGCCGTCAAGCATCTTCCAGACCTGGTCCAGGCTGCCGAACAGGAAGGGCATGCCGAACGCAGCGTACTCGGGCACGGCATTGGCCACAGCGCCCTGCGAGTTGGCGCTGATGTCCAGCGCGCCGGTGCGCAGCGCCGTGACCATGGCCGCGTCATCGCCGAGCTGGGCTGACGGTGCCACCTGGATTTCGATGCGGCCATTGGACTTGGCCTTGACCACCTCCGCCATCTTCACGGCGGCTTCATGGCGCGGATTGCCTGGCGCGGCGCCGTGACCCAACGTGAGTTTCACGGCCTGCGCCGAGGCCAGCCCCGTGGCGGCCAGCAGCGCGGTGGCCAGCACCGTGCGGCGAATGAGGGAAATGCGTTTCATGATCTGTCTCCTGCGTTGTGGTTGGAAAATTGGCGGCCGGGGGGCCGCGCTCAGTGAATCAACATGCCGCCGTTCACGTCCAGCGTGACGCCCGTGCAATAGGCGGACAGGTCGCTGGCCAGGAACAGCACACAGCCGGCCACGTCATTGGGCTCACCGATGCGCGCCAACGGGATGCCGTCCAGGATCGCCTGGCGCTTGTCCTCGGGAATCTTGCCCTTGTTGATGTCGGTGGCAATCAGGCCAGGGGTCACACAGTTGACGCGGATGTTGCTGCCGCCGTATTCACGGGCCATCGCGCGCGCCAGGCCCAGCACGCCCGCCTTGGCGGCGGAATAGTGCGGGCCGCCCAGAATGCCGCCGCCGCGCTGCGCGGACACCGACGAAATGCACACGATGGCCCCGCCGTTCTGCGCCAGCATGACCGGCAGCACCGCCTGGGACGCGTACAGCGTGCCACGCAGGCTCACGTCCAGGATGCGGTCGTAGTCGGCGCCGCTGATGTCCAGAAACTTGACCGGCTGGGTGACGCCAGCGTTGTTGACCAGCACATCAATGCGTCCGTAGCGGGCCTTGATCTGCGCCACGGCCGCCTCGCACGAGGCCTTGTCCGTCACATTGGCCACCAGGCCCAGGTGGTCGGCGCCCAGACGGGCCGCGGCGCCCTGCGGGTCCGCACCTTCCAGGTCGAGGATCACCACCTTCGCGCCCTGCTGGGCCATCATGCGGGCTGTCGCGAAGCCCAGGCCGTTCAGGCCGGCGCCGCCCGTGATAACCGCCACTTTGTCCTTCAGCAGCATGCGTGTCTCCTGTTGTTTGCACTGCGTTGATTGGGTGGCGGGATTCTGGGTGGGGCACGACGTGACGACAAACGATTTAAACTCACTGGCGATTCAATTTTCTTCATGTTGCAACGCAACACATGATGGATTTTCAAGCCCATGATTCCGCCGCTGACGGGCCTGCAGGCCTTTGAAACCATTGCCCGGCGCAAGAGCTTTCTTCTGGCCGCTGAAGAACTGCACCTGACCCCATCGGCGGTCAGCCACCAGGTCGCCAAGCTGGAGGGCTTGCTGGGCGTTCGGCTGTTCGAGCGGTCGGCGCGGGGCGTGGAGATTACACCGGCCGGCGAGCAATACCTGCAGCGCGTGGCCAGCGCGCTGGGCGCAATCAACGCCGCGACCGAGGACCTGCGCCACGGGGTGCAGGACACGCTGTACGTGCACAGCAGCCCCAGCTTCGCCAGCCTGTGGCTCATGCCGCGCATTGCCCGGTTCGCCCAGCGACACCCTGACATTTCACTGGTGCTGTCGGCGTCGCATGTGCATTCGGACTTCCAGCTCGGGCAGATGGACATCGACATCCGCTACGGGCTGCCGAACTGGCCGCACCTGGAAGTGGAGCCCGTCTTCACCGAAACCATCCTGCCCCTGGCCAGCCCCGAATTCATCCGCGCCCACGCGCTGCACGAACCACAGGACCTGCTGCGTGTGCCACTGATCCAGTCCAGCGTGAACGTGGTGCAGTGGCCCGAGTGGTTTGCCCGCTTCGGCGACGGCCAGCGGCCTGAACGCATGGGTCTGCGCTTTGACCGCGCCATGATGAGCCTGGATGCCGCAGTGCAGAAGCTTGGCGTGGCACTGGAAAGCACAAGCATCGGCCAGTCGCTGATCACCAGCGGCAGGCTGCAGCCCGTCTTCGGCGATCCGTTGAGCCTGCAGGTGCGTGCGCACTTCATGGTGTACCCGCCGCGCCATGCGTCGCGGCCGGGGGTGAAGCATTTCGTGGCCTGGCTGCGCGAGGAAGCCGCGGCACGCCCCGGTGAACCGCGTTCATGAAAACCTGAATATTCGTCGCTTGTCTTCATGCAGGTGTGCCGAAAAAATCGCGACTCACCACATTGACCCGCAGGAGACAGGCGGTCCGGCACGTGCGCCGGGGCCAGCCCCCATCATGAGCGCCCACCCGCTGCAGCCCCTGGCCCACGCCATCCGCTTTCTGTCCATCGACGCCATCGTGCAGGCTCAGGAGGGTCACCAGGGCGTGCCCCTGGGCATGGCCGAAATCGCCACCGCGCTTTACCTGCGGCACCTGAAGTTCGACGCATCCGAGCCAGCCTGGTTCGACCGCGACCGGGTCGTTCTGTCCAATGGACATGGCTCGATGCTGCTGTACTCGCTGCTGCACCTGACGGGTCACGCCCACTTTCCCATCGAAGAGATCCGGCGCTTCCGCGAGCTGGGCTCGCCTTGCGAAGGGCATCCCGAGCGTGACGTGGCCCATGGCATCGAAGTGACCACCGGCCCGCTGGGCCAGGGCATCGCCAACGCGTTTGGCATGGCGGTGGCCGAGGCGTACCTGAACGCACGCTTCGGCAGCGCCCTGGTGGACCACCGCACGTACGCCTTCGTGGGGGACGGCTGCCTGCAGGAGGGCGTTGGGCAGGAAATGATCTCGCTGGCCGGCCATCTGCAACTGGGCAAGCTGACCCTGCTGTGGGACGACAACCAGATCACCGACGACGGCAGCACTGCGCTGTCGATCAGCGAGAACGTGGCCGAGCGCTTCAGGGTGGCGGGCTGGCAGGTGATGGAGCTGGACGGCCACGATATCGAGGCCGTGTCGGCCGCCCTGGACGCCGCGCGCCAGGACCCGCGCCCTTGCCTGCTGGCCTGCCGCACGATGATCGCCCGCGGCATAGCGCGCCTGCAGGGCCAGCGCGGCGGCCACAGTGGCCGCCTGTTCAACGAAGACGCGCAGGCCGCGCGTGCCCTGCTGGGCTGGCCGCACGCGCCGTTCGAAGTGCCACCCGCCGTTCTGCAGCCCTGGCGCGAGGCCGGCGTCCGGGGCCAGCATGCCCATGCAGCCTGGCGCGCCCGCGTGGCGGCACTGCCGCAGGCGCAGCAGGCCGAGTTCGAGCGCGTGATGCGCGGCGAGCTGCCGCGTGGCTGGCAACAGGTGCTGCTGGACTACAAGCATCGCGCGCTGCAGGCGCCGCCCGCACCCAGCGGCATCTTCATCTCGGCCGAAATCAACGACCTGCTCACGCCGCTGCTGCCCGAGCGCATGGTGGGCTGCGCCGATCTGGAGGCGCCCACCAGCCACAAGCGTGGCCTGACCGCGTTCACGGCCCACGACCGCGCGGGCGCCTATGTGCACTGCGGCGTGCGCGAGCACGTCATGGGCGCCATGGCCAACGGCATGGCCGCCCACGGCGGCATTCTCCCGCTGTCGGTCACCTACCTGGCGTTTTCGGACTACGAGCGGCCGGCCATGCGCATGGCCGCGCTGATGGGGCTGCCAGTGAAGTTCGTGTTCAGCCACGACTCCATCGGCATCGGGCGCAACGGCCCTACCCACCAGCCCGTGGAAATCCTCGCGTCGCTGCGCGCCATGCCCAACATGTGGGTCATGCGGCCGGCCGACGCCATAGAAGCCGCCGAGTGCTGGGAAGCGGCGCTCGCGCACAGTGACGGGCCGGTGAGCCTGGTGTTTGCGCGCCAGAGCCTGCCCCTGGTGCGCACGGACGCCACAAGCCGGAACCTGAGCCAGCGCGGCGCCTATGTGCTGCACGAAGCGGCGTGCGGTCCCAGGCGCGTCACGCTGCTGGCCACCGGCTCCGAAGTGGCGCTGGCCGTAGCCGCCCGCGAGGCTCTGGAAGCCGACGGCACTGGCACGGCTGTGGTGTCCATGCCGTGCTGGGAACTGTTTGCCGCGCAGGACGCAGCTTACCGGCGCACCGTGCTGGGCAACGGCGTGCGCGTGGGTGTGGAAGCTGCCGTGCGCCAGGGCTGGGACGCCTGGCTGGGCACGGACGGCGGCTTCATCGGCATGAGCGGGTTTGGCGCGTCGGGCCCGGCCGACACGCTCTACAAGCTGTTCAACATCACGCCCGAGGCCGTGGCCGCCGAAGCGCGCCGCCTGCTGCACGCCTGATCAGCCTGCGCCGCCAGAACGCGCGCGCGCGCCGTACGGGCAGTGCCCGGGCCGCGGTCCCACCTGCGGGTGCTTGCGGCAGGTGTCGGGCCGCTGCGCATACACGGTGCAGCGGCGCGTGGCGGCGTCCAGAAAACCGCAGTCGCCGTCGGCCCGGCGCGCCAGCGTGAAGATCTCGTTCTTGAAGTTGAAGTGGTCCAGCAGGCCCGCCTTGAGCAGGCGTTTGGCGATCTGCTTGGGCGGCTCGTGCTCGGCCTCGAACGGGTCCACCAGGCCCAGGCGCACCAGGTCGGGCAGCCGGACCTCCACCGGCATGGTGCAGCAGTTGGCCGCGCATGCATCGCACAGCCCGGCGCGGTAGCGCGTCCAGGTCTGGGGGCGGTCGACGTCGACGATATGGATGGGGGAACGCATGGTGGCGTGCGGGATTATCCGGGTCAGCGCTGTGCCATGCGACACGCCGTTGTGCTTCAATGCACGGCAGGGGAGCCCGCCGGACACCAACAGCAATACAGACCCGGCTGCCAGTTTGCCGTTGCCCGCCTGACCCAGGCGCCGGCGGAGTCCGACATGCCGATAGGCACCCTGTACCAAGCCCCTTCCATCGTGTGGAACGGCCCCCAGGCCAAACAGCCCAAGCCACAAACGCCAGCCCAGCCGCCGGGCTACAACGCGTCGGTGTTGCCGTGGCCCATTTACCTGGACCTGCAAAACCGCTACCCCCAGCAGCTGAACGAAAGCGACAAGGCCTGGGTGGAGCGCGTCAAGCCCATCCTGCGCACGGAACGCCAGACACGCCTGGGCGCCGACGTGGTGGACCAGCGCGACCAGCTGAAAGACATGGTGCTCAACCGCGGGCTGCGGCGCATCAACGCGCTGAAAGACGCGCGGCTGGAAGCCATGCGCCAGCAGCACAACAGCCAGGTCGTCAACACCAACCCGTACCTGCGCACGGGGCAGAGCGAGGCCGAGCGCACGGCAGCCGAGGCGAGCTTTCGCGACCAGATGGTGGACTTTCTGGCGGACCTGTCGGACGTGTCCACGCCGGCGGACGGCGCGATCTTCTGGAACGGCATCAACGAAAACCGGCTGGCCGAACGCATCACCGAATGGAACCATTCGTTCGGCAAGGGCACGGTCCACTTCGGCCAGCTGGAAGCGACGACCGACGTGCGCCACGTGAACAACAAGTACGTGTGGAACCACGGCAACGCGTACCACAAGTACGGTGAAAAGGTGTCCGAGATGCTGGGCGTCGGCTCCACCGGCCACGTGACGGCCGTGGTGCGCTGGGGGCTGAACCGCTGGTCGATCTTTACCAACACCGAACTGCCGCGCATGCTGAAGATCATGGAAGACCAGATCCTGAAAGGCGAAAAGCCCAAGATGACGGACCTGACCATCATCGTGATCGAGCCGCTGGGATTGCTGGACCGCGTGAAATGCTATGTGAATGCGGACATTTTGAAAGCGCCCGTGTGGGCCAAGCGCGACGGGCTCGCGAGCTTTCCGGTGACGCCGGACGACTGCGTGAAACTGGCCGAGCTGGGCGACTACACCAGCACCGACGGCGTGTTCAACGGCAAGAAGGTCGTACCCGACTCAGCCCCGTTCCTCACCTACCTGCGCGCACGGCCACGCAACCCGAGCCCGGCGACACCACGGCTGCTGCAGGACATCGAGGCGATCATTCACGCGAATCAGCCGATGACGCGGGTGTGACCGGCGGGTGAGATGCTCGGCCGCTACAGGCTGCCGCTGTCGCAATAGAGATAACTCTTTTGCCGGTCTTTGGGGTCGACCACCAACACGGGGCGGCGCGTGACCTGGGTGTCGGGGTCGCGCTGCTCCACCGTGTAGTCCTGCCCCCAGTGGTTGCCCAGCAGCTTCAGCCGGATGCGCGCGTCGTCGACCTTCATGTTCAGATGCAGGGCGGTATAGGACGCTTGCCCGCATGCACGGTCACCGTCCCGGGAGCACACGCCAAGCAAAGTTGCGGCGACTGGGAAGTTCTGCGAATGCAGGGACACGAGACCTTCGGTTTTGTAGGTCCAGGCGGAATCACTCTTGGCCAGCGGTACCAGCCTGGCGTGCAGCGCCTCCAGGTGCTTGCGTGCGTCTGGCGACGTGTTCTGACTGCAGGTCAGAAATCTGGTGAAAGGGAAATTCCAGGGTGGCACGTTCTCTGCGGCCCTGCGGCCCGGGTTTGCCACGATGGGCGCGCAGATTTCCTTCAGTGCCTTGCCGACCGCAATCCCGCCGGCATTCCACAACCCGCTCTGGACGGTGCGCATCTGTTCGCCTTGCCCGAACTTGTTGAAGTACCAGACGCCCTTCTTCGCTTCGCTGCGCTCATGAAAGCAATCGAACTCGAACTCGTAGATGTGGGACGCCTCGCTCCTGTCGCCGCGTTCCTTGAGGTTGTAGAGAATGCGGCGGGTCGGGCGGATCGTCTGGTCAGGCCAGAACTTGCGCTCATAAAAGGCATCAACGTAGCGGTCATCAGGGCTGTTGATCGGGACCCATCGCAACTCGTTGCGGTACAGGAAGGCAACGGTCGCTACGGTAGCAACGACCCCGGCGACGGCAATGAGGGTGATCTTTAGCGGTTTGGCAAGAGGCATGGCATTCCTTCTCGGCGGAATTCAGGCAGGTTCTCGTTCCGCGCATGACAGCGTGGCCGTTGAAACAACGGGTTCACCCCCGGGATTACGGCGCCGTGAGCGATTTCTTGAGCGGTTCCGGCCGTCACCCTTGATGCGATTGAGCTTTGCGATCGCGTTCACAACATCCCGGCGAAAAAGCAAAAAGCCCCTGACCATTTCTGATCAAGGGCTTGAAGACTGGAGCGGGAAAAGAGTCTCGAACTCTCGACCTCAACCTTGGCAAGGTTGCGCTCTACCAACTGAGCTATTCCCGCGAATCCAATGAAAAAGCCCACTGCGTGGGCTTGTCCATGAATCTGGTGG
>JAYRLC010000104.1:0-1476 GCA_041905405.1 Ramlibacter sp.
ACGGTGTGACGGCAACGGTTGACTGGGCGCAGCAGTACCAGCAATTGCTCCAGGAACTGACCGATCTTGCGGCCCAGGAGAAGGTGCCAGATGCCGAACTGCGTTCGCGCTTGGTCAGTCTGGTCGCAGCCAAGCGTGCCCGGCGCCCGCCCAGCCGAGCGTCGATCATCCGCCAGCACCTCATCGACGCCATTGCGCCGGTGCGTTCCCTGTTGGTTGCGGTGAGCGGCCTGGCCTGGCAAGCCACGGGCGAGCATCCGGCCATCGACGCGTTGGACAGGCTGCGCACTCTGTACGCTGCAGGCGCCAGGAGTCTGCCGGGCGAGGTCACGGCAGCGCGCCTGGGCCCGGCATGGCGTCAAGCCATCGCTGACGTCGACCGTGAGCGGGCGTTCCGGGCATTGGAAGTGGCCACCCTGTTTGCCTTGCGCCGAGCGCTGCGCAACGGCTCGGTCTGGATCGAACACTCCTTGAGCTTTCGCGGCCGCGAGCGGCTGTTCATCCCGGATGTACGCTGGAAGACCGAAGCCCGACGACATTACGCCCGGCTACAGCTGCCGGCCAAGGCCAGTGACTTCCTCCCACCGTTGCTTGCACGCGTTCGCACTGGTATCGACGCGGTAGCCGCTGCCACGCGCGCCGGATCGCTGCGCGTAGATGACGAGTTGCACTTGGCGCCACTGGCCGCCGAAGACGAAGATCCCGAAGTCACCAAACTGCGTAGCCGGCTTGACCAGCGCATCGGCGAGGTGCAACTGCCCGAGGTCATCCTGGCCGTGGACGCCCAGGTGCGCTTCAGCTGGATCATGCTCGGGCGTGAGCCCAGATCGAGCCAGGAACTGCTGATGACCTACGCCGGCATACTGGCACACGGCACCAGCCTGACGGCTGCGGAGTGCGCCCGCATGATCCCGCAGCTATCGGCTCCCAGCATCCGCCAGGCCATGCGCTGGGCGGGCGATGAGCGGCGGCTGGCCCTGGCCTGCCAGGCGGTGCTGGAGTTCATGCAGCGCCATGCGGTAGCGGCAACGTGGGGCCGAGCCGATCTGGCCTCGTCGGACATGATGAGCCTGGAGACCAGCCGCCGGGTATGGCAGGCACGCCAGGATCCACGACGCCAGACAGCCTCCATCGGTGTTTACAGCCACGTGCGCGATCGTTGGGGGATCTTCCACGCCCAGCCGATTGTGCTCAATGAGCGCCAGGCTGGTGCCGCCATTGAAGGGGTGGTGAGACAGGAGCGGGTGGAGGTGTCGCAGCTGGCTGTCGACACGCACGGCTATACCGACTTCGCCATGGCGCTGTCGCGTCTCCTGGGCTTCGATCTGTGCCCACGGCTGCGCGAACTGCGGCAACGGCATCTGCTCGTGCCGCGAGGATTGAAAATCCCTGCGGAGATCGTCGCCGTGTGTGAGGCCAGCGTGGACACGGCACTGATCGAAGCTCATTGGGATCAGCTGGTTCATCTGGCGGCCT
>JAYRLC010000105.1:0-1456 GCA_041905405.1 Ramlibacter sp.
AGCGCAGGCCCTGCGCTGTGACGTCCAGCGTGGCCAGGTCGGTGTAGATGCGCTTGACACAGGCCAGGCCCGTCAGCGGGTACGTGCATTCAGGCACGACCTTGCTCGCGCCCTGCTTGGTGAGCAGATCCATCATGACCCAGGTCTGTTTGGCACCGACCGCCAGGTCCATCGCGCCGCCCACGGCGGGGATCGCACCGGGCTCGCCGGTGTGCCAGTTGGCCAGGTCACCGCGTTCGCTGACCTGAAACGCCCCCAGAACGCAGATATCCAGGTGGCCGCCACGCATCATCGCGAAGCTGTCGGTGTGGTGAAAGTACGAGCCGCCCGGCAGCAGCGTCACGGGCTGTTTGCCGGCGTTGATGAGGTCGTAGTCTTCCTCGCCCGGCGCGGGTGCGGGGCCCATGCCGAGCAGGCCGTTTTCGCTGTGCAGGAGAACCTCACGGCTGGCGGGGATGTGGTTGGCCACCAGGGTGGGCTGGCCGATGCCCAGGTTGACGGTGGCGCCCTCAGGAATGTCCTGGGCCACGCGGGCGGCGAGTTCGTCTTTGGTACGTCGCTGGTAGCTCATGCTCAGGCCGCCTTCTTCAAACCGCCGGCCTGCGTGGCGCGGCGTTCGATGAGGACGATGCGGCTCACGAAGATCGCCGGCGTCACGATGACCTCGGGGTCCAGCGCGCCGAGCTCCACGACCTCATGCACGCTGGCCACCGTGCGCCTGCACGCCATGGCCATGCTGGGGCCGAAGTTGCGCGCGGTCTTGCGGTAGGTCAGGTTGCCCCAGCGGTCGCCACGCTCGGCCTTGATCAGCGCCACGTCGCCATGGATCGGGTATTCGAGTACGTAATGGCGGCCGTTGATCTCGCGCGTTTCCTTGCCGCGCGCCAGCTCGGTGCCGTAGCCGGTCGGCGTGAAGAACGCGCCGATGCCCGCCCCCGCCGCTCGGATGCGTTCCGACAGATTGCCCTGCGGCACCAGCTCCAGCTCGATCCTGCCGCTGCGGTACAGCGCGTCGAACACATGGCTGTCAGCCTGGCGCGGAAAGCTGCAGATGATCTTTCGCACGCGGCCCGTGGCCAGCAACGCAGCCAGACCCGCGTCGCCGTTGCCGGCGTTGTTGTTCACCACCGTCAGGTCACGCGCGCCCTGGTCGATCAGGCCGTCGATCAGTTCGTTGGGAATGCCGGCGGTGCCAAAGCCACCAATCATCACCGTGGCGCCGTCCTGGATACCCGCCAGTGCGTCGGCGATGGATGAAGCGAGTTTGTCGATCATGTTCGTATATAGAACACATGTTCGTATAATGAATTTTCGATTCTAAACGGCTCATACCACCATGGCAAACGCAGCCCCCCGCGCCACCGATGCGCCGCAGCCCGGTGACGGCTATGTCCAGTCGTTCGCCCGCGGGCTGGAAGTGATCCGGTCGTTCAGCGCGCAGGCGCCGCAGCAGACC
>JAYRLC010000082.1:0-7563 GCA_041905405.1 Ramlibacter sp.
TGGGCGCCCTCATGAGAAAGCTCGTCCAAATTGCATACGCCATCCTGCGCACGGGAAAATCTTTTGACCCGACCCTGCATTCGGCTTGACAACGATGACAGTATCTACGCGCTGCGCGCTTCGCTCAGACAGCTGCGGTGAGTCAGAGCACGAAGCGCGCTGGCGCGCGCCGACACTCACCCCTGCGCTGCTCGGCGTCACAGAGGCGCCCCCAGCGCGGTGTGCCCGCAGGCGCAGCTTTGCAGATGCACTGTTGGCACGCCACCGGTGGCCTGACGGGGTTCTGCTTCGCGGCGGGCGGAGTGCGGCGGGGCGATTTCTGCGGTGGCGAGAAGCACAGGGGGGAGTGTTGGCGCGCGCAGCGCGCAACGTGCACATGCTCGCCGCGGCTGTCTGAGCGGAATGGAGCGCAGCGCAATGCAGCGAGTTCCGCGGCGCAACCGACCCCCGAGCATCGCAGCGCAGTTTTTGCGAAGCAAAAACCACCGCAACATGAGCCCCGCCGCACTCCGCCCGCCGCGAAGCAGCGAGCGAAGAAGCAGAGCCCAAGAACAGAGCCGGGTCCATCTACACCCGCTCCACCCGGGACAAACCGCCCGCAACAGAAAACTGCGCCAGCGTCGCCACCGATGCATCCACCCGCGTCACGTCATCGATCACCCGCAAGGTCGCCGTCAATTTCGATGGCGTCAGGTCCACCAACCCGTAGCCCCGCTTCTCGGTATCGGCAAACACGAAATGCGGGTTCTCGGCCAGACGGGCCGGCAGCTTGCTGTTGTCGCCGCCCGAGCGCGACGTGATGCTGGTGCCGCACAGCTCCACGCCCACCACGGGGCTGGCCTTGACGGCGTAGTCGGCCTTCACGTGGCCGACCCAGTTCTCATGCACGTCGCCGCCCAGGAACACCGGGTTGGCCACCGCATGGCGGCGCAGGCTGTCGGTCAGGCGCGTGCGGGCCGCGCCGTAGCCGTCCCAGCCGTCGTTCCACAGGAACCGGTCTGGGCCGGGCCGGCCGTCACGCATGCCGAACAGCGACTGCTGGCCGATCAGGTTCCAGCCCGCGCTGCCCCGGGCCAGCGCGGCGTCCAGCCAGGCTTCCTGGGCCGCCCCCAGCATGCTGCGCTTCGGGTCGTCCCAGGCCGGACAGTTCGCCGGGTCCACGTAGCTGGAGCCGGCCTTGCCGCCCTGCGTGCAGACCTGCGCGTCCTTGTACTGGCGGGCGTCCAGCAGGTACAGGTCGGCCAGGCGGCCCAGGCGCGTGCGGCCATGGATGCGCATCCCGGCGCCCCGGGCCAGCCCCTGCAGCGCCTGCGTCAGCACATCCGCACGCAGCGGCATGTGTTCGTAAAACGCCTGGTAGGCGGCCGCCCGGCGCGCGGCGAAATCGGCCACCAGCGGCCCGGCGTTGCCTGCCGTCACGCCCGCGTAGTCGTTCTGCACCTCATGGTCGTCCCAGGTCACGAACCAGGGGCAGGCCGCATGCATGGCGCGCAGGTCGGCGTCGCTGCGGTGCAGCGCGTAGCGGCGGCGGTAGTCGTCCAGCGTGATCGTCCAGCCGCTGTCCGGAAAGCGCACCGCGCCGCTGGCGTTGGGGTATTCGTAGATGTAGTCGCCCAGGAACACCACGTAGTCCGGCGCGTCGGCGCGCAGATGGCGCCAGGCGCTGTAGTAACCGTGCTCCCAGCGCTGGCAGGACGCATAGGCCAGGCGCAGGCGCGCCACGGCGGCGTCCGGCGCGGGGGTGGTGCGCGTGCGGCCCGTGACGCTGGCCGCGCCCCCGGCCATGAAGCGGTAGAAATACACCCGGTCCGCGTCCAGCGCCGGCACCTCCACGTGCACGGCATGGCCCAGCTCGGGCAGCGCCTGCGCCTGGCCGCGCTGCGCGATGCGCGCAAAGGCTTCGTCGTGCGCGACCTCCCACTGCACGGTCACGGTGGGCGTGCCGGCGGGCACCATCAGGCGCGTCCACAGCACGACCGAGTCGTGCAGAGGCGAACCGCTGGCCACGCCCAGCGTGAACGGGTCCGACACAGCGCGCCACTGGGCCCAGGTGCTGCGCGGCAGCCACAGCGTGGTGGCCGCGGCGGCGGCGAGCTTCAGAAGGTGGCGGCGGTCGGTCAAGACAGGTGGGCGCAAGCGGGGTTCGGGGCACTATAGAGGATTCAACGCCGGCCGCCAGCACGGGAAAGCCGCAGGTTCTATAGTGGCCCCATGCTCGACCCGCAAGCCCAGGCGCTGCTGGACCTGATCCGCCAGCGCAACATCCCCTCCACCCACCAACTCAGCCCACCGGACGCCCGCACCGCCTACCGGGACCGGCGCGGCTACAGCCAGCCCGCGCCGCCCGACGTGGCGTCGGTGCGCGACGTGGCCGTGCCCGGGGCGGGCGGGCCCATCGCTGTGCGCGAATACCGCCCCGCGGGCAGCGCCACGGGCCAGGTGCTGCCCGCGCTCGTGTACTTTCACGGCGGCGGCTGGGTGATCGGCGACCTGGACACGCACGACGTGCTGTGCCGCGAGCTGGCCAACGGCGCAGCCTGCGCCGTCTACGCCGTGGACTACCGCATGGGGCCGGAGCACCGCTTCCCGGCCGCCGTGGACGACGCGCTGGCGGCCACCCGCTGGGTGTTCACCAACGCCGCCACGCTGGCTGTCGCACCGGACCGCGTGGCGCTGGGCGGCGACAGCGCGGGCGGCAACCTGGCAGCCGTGGTGGCGCTGGCGCTGCGCGATACGGCAGGTGGGCCGCGCCCGGCGTTCCAGTTGCTGATCTACCCCGCCACCGACATGCATATGGGCACACCGTCGCATGCCGAAAACGGTGACGGCTACCTGCTGACGCGCGACGTGATCGCGTATTTCCAGTCGCACTACCTGGACGCGGCGCAGCACGGCGACTGGCGCGCCTCGCCACTGCGGGCCGCCAGCCATGCGGGTCTGCCGCCGGCGCTGGTGCTGACGGCCGGCTACGACCCGCTGCGCGACGAAGGCCGGGCCTATGCCGACGCGCTGTCGGCCGCGGGCGTGGCGACGCAGTACGTCTGCTTTTCGCGGCAGATCCATGGCTTCATCCTGATGGGCCGCATCATCGACGAAGCCAACACCGCCGTGCGGCTGTGCGCCGACGCGCTGCGGCAGGCCCTGCGCTGAAGCGGCGCGGATTTTCCAGAGGAACACACCATGCAATACCGCACGCTCGGCAAGAGCAACCTGAAAGTGTCCGCCCTGTGCCTGGGCACCATGATGTTCGGCGACCAGACCGACGCGGCCGAGGCCGCCCGCATCGTGGCCGACGCGCGTGAACACGGCGTCAACTTCATCGACACCGCCGACGTGTACACCAGAGGAGCCAGCGAATCCATGCTGGGCGACCTGCTGCAGGGCCAGCGCGACGACTGGGTGCTGGCCACCAAGCTGGGCAACGCAATGGGCCCGAAGGTGAACCAGGGCCACTATTCCCGCGCCTGGATGCTGCGCGAGGTGGACGCGAGCCTGTCGCGGCTGCGGACCGACCGCATCGACATCCTGTACATGCACCGCGACTACCTGGACATGGACCTGCTGGAGCCGCTGTACGCGCTGCAGGCCCTGCTGGCCGCGGGCAAGATCCGCTACTGGGGGGTGTCCAACTTCCGCGGCTGGCGCATTGCCGAGCTGGTGCGCCTGGCCGCGCAGATCGGCATGCCGGGGCCGGTGGTGTGCCAGCCCTACTACAACCTGCTCAACCGCATGCCAGAGGTCGAGATCCTGCCGGCCTGCGAGCACTACGGCGTGGGCGTCGTGCCCTACAGCCCCATTGCCCGGGGCGTGCTCACCGGCAAGTACACGCCGGGCCAGAAGCCTGCGCAGGACACGCGCGCGGGCCGCGGCGACCGGCGCATGAACGAAACCGAGTTCCGCGAGGAGTCGCTCGTGATCGCGCAGAAGCTGCAGCAGCACGCCCAGGCCCGCGGCGCCACGGTGGCCCAGCTGGCCGTGGCCTGGGTGCTGGCCCACCGCGCCGTCAGCAGCGTGATCGCCGGCCCGCGCACGCTCGCACAGTGGCAGGACTACCTGCCCGCCCTGCAATACACCGTCACGGCCGAGGACGATGCCCTGGTCGACTCGTTCGTGGCGCCTGGGCATCCCTCCACCCCCGGCTACACCGACCCGGCCTATCCGCTGGCGCCGCGCCGGCGCTGAACGCCGCGGCAGGCCTCAGGCCTGCCAGACCCCGTAGCCGCGGGCGCGCAGGCCGATGCCCAGCTCCACCTCCATCAGCCGCGCGTCGTCGTACGGCATGGGGTTGTGGCGCTCATAAAGCTGGGGCAACAGGCACAGGCCGTAGCGCTGCACGTAGCTGCTGGCCTGCAGGCCGGCCTTGTGCTTGTCAAAGCGCACGTCCGGGTCCAGCCCGGTCATGCCCACGTACACAAAGGGCTGGCCCAGCAGGTAGCCCGGGTTGGCCCGCCGGAAGCGCGCCAGGCGCCAGACCTCGTCGGACAGTTGCACCACGTACACGTTGTAGCGGCTACGCGGCCGCCGCGCCGCCATGCGCGCCCCTATCGCAGGCCGGGCTGGGTGGCGGCAAAGTCGGGCACGTCGCCACGCAGCTCGGCCAGCGCCGAGTCGCGCACGGCCATGAGCTGGGCCAGGTCCTGCTCCAACTCTTCGGATTCGGTGAAGTCAGGTCCGCCCTCGGTGTCGTCCAGCATGGACACCAGGGGCTGGCCCGTCCAGGTCTCGCGCGGGGGCATGTCGGGGTACGGACAGTTGTCCGTTTTGAACTGCCAGGTGATGCTGTGCAGCCAGGTGGTCGCCTGGGGCTCGAACCGTTCGATTTCGGCCATGAGCCGTCGCTCGAACGCAACTGCGTAGCGCAGCAGCTGTTCGTCCCAATGGCGCACGACCAGCCGCGCATGCATGTGCGGCTGGCCCTGTCGCGTATTGACCACCAGCACCTGGCATTCGATCCAGCCGTCGGGAATGCCGCAAAACCGCGCCGTGTCCCGCGTGAGCACTCGCAGCAACTCGCGCCGCGTCTGGGTCTGGTTGCCCAGCTCCGTCAGCCGGGACTCTTCCTGTCCGTCCGCCAGCTGGGACGGCTCTTCCAGCTTGGGCGCCTGCGGCTCGGGCGCGCCGGCCAGGAGTCGTTTGAAAAGCTTCATGTTGGGCTGTAGCGGACCGTCGGCCTTTTGTTGTATGGCGATTGTGTCGCAATGCGTCCATCATGGCACGCCCCGGGCACGGGAATCAACCGCCTGCCAGAATCGCAGGCCATGACACCCCCCCTGAAACCCTGGCAGGTCGGCACCGCAGGAATGCTTTCGTTAGCAGTGGCCATGGGCATCGGCCGGTTCGCGTTCACGCCGCTTTTGCCCATGATGCTGGCCGACGGCGTCGTCAACCTGCCCACGGCCAGCTGGCTGGCCAGCGCCAATTACCTGGGCTATCTGGTGGGCGCGCTGCTGTGCACGGTGCAGCCGTGGCTGTGGCGGCGGCTGGGACGCGCGCCGGGGCTGCGCTTCACGCGGCTGGTGCGCGCGGGGCTTGCCGCAACCTGCCTGCTCACGCTGGGCATGGCGCTGCACTGGCCCGGCCTGTGGGGGCTGCTGCGGTTCGCCGCGGGCGTGGCCAGCGCCGTGGTGTTCGTCTACACGTCGGGCTGGTGCCTGGGGCAGATGTCGCGCCTGGGCGTGCCGGCCATGGGCGCCGTGATCTACACGGGCCCCGGCGCAGGCATCGTACTCAGTGGCCTGGCGGCCACGGGCATGGTGGCCGCGCACTGGACCGCGGCGTCCGGCTGGTTGGTGTTCGGGCTGCTGGCGGCCGCGCTCACGGCGCTCGTGTGGCCGGTGCTGTCGCCCAGGCACGAGCTGCCGGCCCCTGCGGCGCCCGCCGCCGGCGGTACGCCGCAGGGCGACGCCCACGGCCGCGGCGAGATCACCGTGCTGGCACTGGCCTACGGCCTGGCGGGCTTTGGCTACATCATCACCGCCACGTTCCTGCCGGTGATCGCCCGCCAGTCGCTGCCGGGCTCGCCCTGGCTGGACATGTTCTGGCCGATCTTCGGCGCGGGCGTGGTGGCCGGCGCGCTGGTGGCGTCACGCATCCGCACCCGGCTGGACCTGCGCACGCTGCTGGCCGTGTGCTACGCCATCCAGGCGCTGGGCATTGCCGTGGGCCTGTGGAGCCCCAGCCTGGCGGGGTTTGCGATCGGCAGCCTGCTGCTGGGCCTGCCGTTCACGGCGATCACGTTCTTTGCGATGCAGGAAGTCCGCCGCATCCGACCGCAGGCGCCAGCCGCGCTCATGGGCCTGGTCACGGCGCTGTACGGCCTGGGCCAGATCGTGGGGCCGCCGCTGGCCGCGGCGCTGCTGGCGCGCGCATCCACGCCGGCCGCGGGCTTCAGGGTGTCGCTGGAGATCGCCGCCGGTGCGCTGGTGCTGGGCGGGGTGCTGTTTGCCGCCATGACGCGGCTGTGGCCGGCGCGTCAGATGTAGGGCTGGACCGGCACCACGGCGTGCCGGATATGCAGCGAAAGGTCCAGCGCCGCCAGGTGGTTGCGGTCGCGCGTAAGGATGCGCGCCGCCAGCGGCAGGTACTGCTGCTCCTCGAACCGGGCGTGGGACAGGTAGTCGCGGATCAACCGTTCCAGGCCCGGCACATCCAGCAACACCGGCTTGCCGCGCGCGGCCTGGCGCAGTGCGGGCGCGAGCTGTTGCCACTGCGCTTCGATGCCGCGATGCTCCAGCGTCAGCCGCTGCGCCATGGCCGCCACCTGCGCGGCCTCCTCGCCCGCCCGGGCGCTGCGCTGCACGGCGGGGAACAGCTCCTGCTCCTCGTCCGCATGATGGGGCAGCACGTTGTCCTGGAACAGATGCACCGTCTGCGCGGCCACGGTGCTGGCGCGCCGCGCGGCCTCCAGCAGCTCGGGCAGTTCGGACAGCGTCTCCAGCTGCGACACGATGCCCAGGTGGCAGCGCGTGAAGTCGGCCAGCGGCGCATCGGCAGGGGTGACGGAAGCAGCGTTCATGGCGTCAATCTAGAGGGGTCGCTCCCACATTGCCTTGACGCAGGTCAAGCCTGCGCTGCCGTCCGCGGCGCACCATGAAGGCATCGACGACACAGAGGCAAACACCATGTTCAAGCACATCCTGCTGGCCACCGACGGATCGGCCGCATCGGAACACGCGGCCGCGCTGGCCATCGGCCTGGCCCGCACCCACGGCGCAAAACTGACCGCGCTGTACGTTGTGGACCCCTACCCCTACCTGGGGCTGGGCGAAGCCAACCCCATGGGCTTTCAGGCCTACATGGCCGCGGCCATGGACCATGCTTCGCAGGCCCATGCCCGGGTGGCGGCACTGGCCGCCGACGGCGGCGGCAAGGTCGACGTGGCGCCCCGCGTGCTGGAAGACGCCGGCGCGGCCGCCGGCATCGCGCAGACGGCGCGCGAGCTGAACGCCGACCTGATCGTCGTGGGCTCGCATGGCCGCACGGGCATTGCGCGGCTCATGCTGGGCAGCGTCGCGGCCCGTGTGGTGGCCGAATCGCCCGTACCGGTTCTGGTGGCCCGCTAGC
>JAYRLC010000019.1:0-70233 GCA_041905405.1 Ramlibacter sp.
CAGGTAGCCAACGGGGTAGAGTTGCCCCCTGTGATCCGCCACGGCGGCAACCTGCAGGAGCAAGCTTTGAAACAACAGATCGGCATGATCGGCGTGGGCATGATGGGCCACGGGATCGCCAGCAACATCGTCAAACACGGCCACACGCTGACCGTGATGGAACACCCCGGCAACCAGCCGCTGGACGCACTGAAGGCGGCGGGCGCACGCACCGCCGCCACCGCCGCCGACGTGGCGGCGCAATCAGACGTCGTCATCCTGGTGCTGACCGGCTCGCCGCAGGTCGAGGCCGTGCTGACCGGCGACGGCGGCGTGCTGCAGGGCTTGCGCCCCGGCAGCATCGTGATCGACTGTTCCACCGCCCTGCCCGCGTCCACGCTGCGCATGGCCGAAGCTGTCGCCAAAGCAGGCGGCCGCTTCCTGGAAACACCCATGACCCGCACGCCCAAGGAAGCCGCCGAGGGGCGCCTGAACCTGCTGGTGGGCGGTGATGCGGCGTTGCTGGACGAATGCAGGCCGCTGCTGGCCTGCTTTGCCGAGAACATCTTTCATGCCGGCCCCGTGGGCGCGGGGCACAGCATGAAGCTGCTGCACAACTTCGTGTCGCTGGGCACGATCGCGCTGATCTCCGAGGCCGCGGCCTGTGCCACCCACCACGGGGTGGACCCGGCCGCGTTCGTGGACATTCTGGCCAAGGGCGGCGGCGGCGGCGTGGCGCTGGAACGGCTGCGGCCCTACCTGCTGTCCGGCGACACGTCCAGCCTGCGGTTTTCCGTGGCCAATGCGTGCAAGGACCTGGCCTACTACAACACCATGGCCAGCGACGCGGCCGTCGAACAGGGTATTGCGGCGTCGGTGCTGCAGACACTGCAGCAGGCGCTGACGCAGGCGCCCGAGGCCCTGGTGCCCGAGCTGTCCACGCTCATGGGCAAGCGCTGAAGCGCAGCGGCTGCCAGCGGCCGATCAGGCCGGCGGGCGCGGCGCAGGCGCCATCTGCACCTTGCGCTCGGCCAGGCGGTCCACCAGGCGCTGCATGTTGGACAGGCTGGCCAGGTGCATCGATATCCAGTGCAGTTCGCCCGAGCGGAACAGCGACAGCGCGCGCGCGTCCGGCAGCGTGAGCAGTTTCTGCTCGTCCACGATCATCAGCCCGTTGATGGTGAAGCTGCGCCCGTCCACCAGGTCGGCCTTGGCGTTCATTTCCGTGAGCAGGCCCATCTCGCCCAGGCGCTGGCAGAAGGCGTCGGTGCGCAGGTGTTCCTGCTGGTAGCGGTTCAGGAACTCGACCGCGTTCTTCAGGAAGGGCGTGTCCTCGCCCTTGGCATCGAACAGCGGCTCACCCTGCGTGTCGTTCAGGCCGGGGTAGGCCTCGTCGATGCACACGCCGAACTGGCCGCCGGGCAGCTGCGACAGCACGAACGGGTAGCGCCGCACGAACGCGGGAATGTAGGTAGCCGTCCAGCGGCCCTCGTCGTCCACGAACAGGTTTTCTCGCGCGCGCAGGCCCAGCATGGCCACCGGCGCGATGCGCGCGCCCATCTGCGTGAACACGATGGGGTATTCACGCGCGGCCTCGCCGAATTCGGCGCCCGCCAGGTACAGCGAATTGGCCTTGCGCGCGAACGCAAAGCTCATGCTGGCCGCGACCTTGCGGTTGCGGTGCGTGTCGCGGTGCAGCAGCACCGGTTTTTCGTAGTAGACGGCATCCACCATGGTTATGTCCCGATCCCCGATCAATCTGCCTGCACGGCGGGCATGGGTGCGGCCAGCACCTTGTCGATGCGCTTGCCGTCCAGGTCCACCACTTCAAAAATCCAGCCCGCACATTCGATGCGCTCGCCCGTGGCGGGCAACCGCCCCGACACGGACATGAGCAGCCCCGCCACCGTGTTGTAGCGGCCGCGGTCCTCGTCGGGCAGCTCGCGGATGGCCAGGCGCGCGCGCAGTTCGGCCACGG
The DNA here is from genome assembly GCA_041905405.1 of Ramlibacter sp. Lineage (GTDB taxonomy): Bacteria > Pseudomonadota > Gammaproteobacteria > Burkholderiales > Burkholderiaceae_C > RAM1. The sequence continues at coordinate 1,958 of JAYRLC010000019.1, forward strand.
GCATCAGCCCATCCAGCAACCAGGAGCCGTCCTCGCGTTGCGTGGCCCACGCGTCGGCCTGCGCGCCGGGCTGCAGCTCGCCGGTGATGGCCTCCAGCAGGTCGTGCGGCGTCATCAGGCCCTGCACCACGCCGTATTCGTCCACCACGAACACCATGCGGCCCGAGCGCGCGCGGAACTGCTCGAGCAGTTCCATGCCCGTGAGCGTTTCGGGCACGAACAGCGCAGGCTGGGCGTGGGGCTCGATGGTGCCGGTCGCCGCTGGGCCCAACTCCAGCAGGCGTGCGACGCTCACCACACCTACCACATCGTCCAACGAACCGCGGCACACGGGATACCAGGAATGCGCGCCGCCGCGGCCTGCCTGCAGAAGCGCTTGCGCGACTGGCAGCCCCGCATCCAGCCACTGCACGTCCGAGCGCGGCAGCATCAGCGACGTGAGCGGCCGGTCGTCCAGGTGGAATACGTTCTGCACCATCTGCCGTTCGTGCTGCTCGATCACGCCGGCGTCCACGCCCTCTTCCAGGCTGGCGACGATTTCCTCTTCGGTCACCGACGGGCCACCCTTGGTGTCGATGCGCAGCAGCTTGAGCACCGCATGCGTGCTGAACGACAGCAGCCGCACGAACGGCTTGGCGATGGTGGCCACCCAGGTCATGGGCAGCGCCACCACCCGCGCCACCGTTTCGGGATAGAGCTGGCCGATGCGCTTGGGCACCAGCTCGCCGAACACGATGGTGATGAAGGTGATGATGGCCACCACCAGTGCAGTGGCCGTGACCTCGGCGGGCCGCTGGGGCATGCCCCAGGACAGCAGCCACACCGCCAGGTCGTCGCTGAACGCGGCCTCACCGATGATGCCGTTGAGCATGCCGATGGAGGTGATGCCCACCTGCACCGAAGACAGGAACTGCGTGGGGTTGTCCAGCAGCGCCAGCGACGCCTGCGCCCCCTTGTCGCCGCTTTCGGCCATGGCCACCAGCCGGGCCTTGCGGCTGGACGCGAGCGCCAGCTCGGACATTGCAAACACGCCGTTGAGCAGGGTCAGCAGCGCGATCAGCAGGAAATCCATGGATCAGGGGAGAGAATCAACACCATGGCACTTTACTTGATTGGTGACGTGCAGGGCTGCGACGGCGCCCTGGCGCGGCTGCTGGACACCGTGGGCTTTTCGGCGAGCCGCGACACGCTCTACCTGCTGGGGGACCTGGTCAACCGCGGGCCCGATTCAGCTGCCGTGCTGCGCCGGCTCATGGCGCTGGGCGGGTCGGCGCGCTGCCTGCTGGGCAACCACGACCTGAGCCTGCTGGCGGTGGCGCATGGCCGCCGGCCCCCGCACCGCAACGACACGCTGGACGGCATCCTCATGGCCGCCGACCGTGCGGCGCTGCTGGACTGGGTGCGCCACCAGCGCATGGCGATGTTCGCCCACGGCATCCTGATGGTGCATGGCGGCGTGCTGCCGTCGTGGACGATGGCACAGACGCTGTCGCTGGCCGGCGAGGTCGAGGCCGTGCTGCGCAGCGCGGCGCTTGCGGATTTCATGCGCGAGCTGTTCGGCAACGAGCCCAACCATTGGCACGACAGCCTGACCGGCGCCAACCGCCTGCGCGTGATCGTCAACGCGCTGACCCGGCTGCGTTTCTGCACGCCGCTGGGCGTGATGGACCTGAAGGCCGGCGGCGGCCTGGACGATGCTCCCCAAGGTTATCTGCCCTGGTTCGACGTACCGGGGCGGCGCACGGCGGACGTGACCATCGCATTCGGCCACTGGTCGCAGCTGGGCCTGCTGCTTCGGCCCGATGTGCTGTCGCTGGACACGGGCTGCGTGTGGGGCGGTTGCCTGAGCGCGCTGCGGCTGGGCGCCAGCGCCGCGCAGCATGAACTCATCCAGGTCAAATGCGACCAGGCACAAGTGCCCGGCGAGTGAGCTTCAGCTCGTCGCTTTAAAGAGAGCTGCGACTTTGCGCTTGGGCTTGATGTTGGCCGACACGCGCGTGCCTGCGGGCTTGGTGGCCGCCTCCCATGCGGGAGCTTCCTCGCGCGACGTGGCCTCGTAGGGCTGGTCAAAGAACGGGTCGCGCGGTGCCAGGGCCGTTCGATGGTCGCGCTGCTGGCGCGGGGCGCGCGACTCGCGCGGGGTGTCCAGCGCATCGCGCGGGTCGCCCATCTCGCCTTCTTCGCGCCAGTGGCGGCGGCCGTCGTTGATGCGGCCGCGCGGACGGTCTTCTTCGTATTCGACCGCCTCAACCTCGACCTTTTTCTTCAGCAGCTTTTCCAGGTCGGCCATCAGGCGGCCGTCACTGTTCGACACGAAGGTCACCGCCAGGCCCGATGCGCCGGCGCGGCCCGTGCGGCCGATGCGGTGCACGTAGTCTTCTGCGTTGAACGGCACGTCGAAGTTGAAGACCGCCGGCACGTCCTTGATGTCCAGGCCGCGCGCGGCGACGTCGGTGCAGACCAGCAGTTGCACTTCGCCGGCCTTGAAGGCGGCCAGGGCCTTCAGGCGCTCGTCCTGGCTCTTGTCGCCGTGCAGTGCATTGGCCTTGATGCCCTCGCGCTCCAGCGAACGGGCCAGCCGCGCGCAGCCGAGCTTGCTGTTGACGAACACGAACGCCTGGCCAATGCCGCGCTGGCGCACGATCTGCTTGAGCACGCGGCGCTTGTCGTCGTCGCCCACGCTGTAGAAATGCTGCTCGACGGTGGACGCCGTTTCGTTCGGGCGGGCCACCTCGATGGTGATCGGGTCGCGCAGGTAGCTGTTGGCCAGGCGCTTGATCTCGGGCGAGAACGTGGCGGAAAACAGCAGCGTCGTGCGCTCCTTGGGCAGGTAGCTCAGGATGCGCTGCAGGTCCGGCAGGAAGCCGATGTCCAGCATGCGGTCGGCCTCGTCGAGCACGACGTATTCAACCTGGTTGAGCACGGCGTTCTTGGCTTCGATGTGGTCCAGCAGGCGGCCGGGCGTGGCAACCAGCACCTCGACACCCTTCTTGAGCTCCAGCGTCTGCGGCTTCATGTCCATGCCGCCGAACACCACGGCGCTGCGCAGGTTGGTGTGCTTGGCATAGAGCTTGACCTGCTGGGCGACCTGGTCGGCCAGCTCGCGCGTGGGCAGCAGCACCAGCGCACGCACCGGGTGCCGGGCGGGCGATGTCGAAGCGTTCTCGTGCTTGAGCAGGCGCTGCAGCAGCGGCAGCGAGAAGGCGGCCGTCTTGCCGGTGCCGGTTTGCGCCGCGCCCATCACGTCCTTGCCGGTCAGCACGACCGGGATGGCCTGTGCCTGGATGGGGGTCATGGACTCGTAGCCCATTTCGGCCACGGCGCGCGCCAGCGGCTCGGCCAGCGACAGGTTGGAGAAGGATGTACTCATGGAAGCCTTCGATTGTCTCATGCACGGCCGGCCCGCATGGCCCAAGGCGCTCAGACCAAAGTGCGTCATTTTGCGCCACTTTGAATACATAATGCCTAGGACTTAAAGGCGGGATTTGCACCGCCAAGGGAGGCAACCGTGCACACAGGATCGGCTTTTTTCCGGGACAGCCAGGACTTCGAGCCTGTGTTCCAGCAGTCGCTGGGCGACGCCATGGCCGGCGGGGCCTGGCACACGCTGGTGGCCGGGCTGGGCAGCGACATGGCGGATTCCATGCACCAGGTGCTGTCCGGGGTTGCCGCGCTCACCCATTCGCGCCGCCTGGACGCGCAGGAAGCGCTGTGGCTGCGCGAGCCGCTGCAACGGCTGTACCACGCGGGCATTGCCGCGCAGCAGCTGTCGCGGCTGTCCCACCTGTCACGCCAGGGCGAGGCCTGCGGCGCCGAGGTCTTGTCGCTGGACAGCCTGTTGGCCGACGCCGTCGCCCACCAGCAGCAGCGCCAGCCGGCCCACCGGTTCTCCGCCGAACTGACGTCCGTGGACGTGGTGGCCGAGCCCGAGCTGCTGGCCAGCGCCATTGACGCGCTGCTGGCCTGGGGCGCGGGACTGGGGCTGGATGTGCAATTGCGCCTGACCCGCAGCGGCGGCACGCCACGCGGCGAGCTCTGGCTGCGTGTCATGCATCTGCACGCCCACGCCCATGACGAGCGGCGCCTGCATTCCGTGGACTGGTACGTGCTGTGGCAGCTCGCGCGGCTCAAGGGCGCCCGCGTCCGGCGCAAGGTCGAGCCACACCGGGTGCGCGTGGTCGTGGAGTTCGACCGGGTGATGAGCCAGCACTCGGGCATGGCCGTGCTGGAAGCCCATGACCCCGCCGACGCCCGGGGCGGCGGCTTCGATCCGGCGCACACGCAGGTGTGGTGCGCCATCCCGCGGGGCAACGCCGCGACCGGGGTGTACGGCGTGTTGCACCCTCAGGTGCGCCAGTTGCGGATGCTGGGCGACCTGCGCGCGCTGGTGGGCAGCGCCGGCGCGCCCGACTGCGTGGTAACCGTGGCCGAATTCCTGAACACCGAGGCTTTCCGGCACTGGCGCCGCAGCGCCCAGGAGGCCCGCGGCCGTGCCATGGCCGTCATCGAGGTGTGCGCCGCGCCCAACGTGTTCGATGTGGGGGGCTTCGGCCCCCGCAGCGTCGGGAGGGTGAGCGAAAACATCCTGGGCCAGAAGCTGCTGGCCGCCATCGTGTTCGAGATCAGCCAGATTGACGCCACGCTGGGCTGACCCACTGGTGCAACCTTTACCAATAAAAGCTACTACTTAGGTATGAATTGATCGAAAAAATAACACCTTCAAACTATAATTATTTTGTAACAATTTTGGAGGTGAGCCATGCCCACGCCAGCAGCAGCTTTCAACCAGACCGCGTCCGGCTATGAGTCCGCCTTTCAGCAGCCGCTGGGCGACGTCATGGCGTCGGGCGGCTGGCAGACCCTGCTGGCGGACATGGGCGCCAACATGGCCGAATCGGTCCGGCAGGCGCTGGACGGACTGGGAGAGCTGGCCCGCGTGCGCCGCATCGGCTCCTATGAGGCCCGCTGGATGCGCGAGCCGCTGCAGCAGCTGTACCAGTCCGGCATCGCCGCCCAAAGGCTGTCGCGGCTGGCGGCCCGCAGCCTGCCGGCCGCGCAGGAACCGGTGCCCCTGAACGACGTGCTCGCCGAAACCGTGGCGGACCACCAGCAGCGCTGGCCCTCCCACCAGATCCAGTGCGAGCTGGACCCGCTGGACATCATGTCCGAACCCGAATCGCTGGCCAGCCTGGCCGATGCCCTGGTAGGGTGGGGTTGTGGCCTGGGCGGCGTGCTGGACCTGCAGCTGACGCACGAGCCCGACAAGCGCCGGGCCGTTCTGACCCTGCGCGTGGACAAGCTGCACCGCGGCAACGCAGGCGGCCTGCAGCTGGATTCGATCGAATGGCTGCTGCTGTGGCAGTTGGCGCGCGTTGAAGGCGTGCGCGTGTGGCGCAGCGTCTGCGCCGACCATGTGCGCGTGGTGATGCATTTCGACCGGGTCATGGAACGCCACTCGGGCCTGGCGGTGCTGGAGTCCAGCATGGACTCGCTGAGCGCAAGCCTGGACTCCGACGTGACCACAGTCTGGTGCATCACGGCGTCCGGCACGCCCGCCGCGGGGCTGGTCGCCAGCATCACGCCGCACCTGCCGTCGGCGCGCATGATCGAGTCGGTCGCGGCAATGGCCGCCGAGCTGCCCCACACACCCGACTGCGTCGTGTCCACCCGCGACGTGCTGCACACCACCAGCTTCCGCCACTGGCGCCAGCGCGCGCAGGAGCTGCGCGGCCGCAGCGTGGCGGCCGTGGAGATCACGCCCGAGGAAGGCGTCTTCGACATTGGCGACTTCGGCCCCGACAGCATGGGCCGCATCAGCGCCGGAGCACTCACCCCCAAGCTGCTGGGCGCCGTGGTCTCCGAAATGGGCCGACTGACCGAGAGCATGCCCTGACACTAAAGGCCGCGCGCCGAAAAGGTGTCGCAGGCCTGCAGTGAACCGGTCTTCAACCCCGTGGAAAACCACCGCTGGCGCTGCGCGCTGGTGCCGTGGGTGAAGCTTTCCGGCACCACGGCGCCGCCGCTGGACCGCTGCAGCGCGTCGTCGCCGATCTTCGCGGCGGCGTTCATGGCCTCTTCCACATCGCCCTGCTCCAGGATCTGGCGCGCATTCTGCGCATGGTGGGCCCACAGCCCTGCAAAGCAGTCCGCCTGCAGTTCCAGCCGCACGCTCATGGCGTTGTACTGCGTCTGGCTCACGCGGCCGCGCATCTCGTCCATTTTGCGGCTGATGCCCAGCAGGTTCTGCACGTGATGACCCACTTCGTGCGCGATCACATAGGCCTGCGCAAAGTCGCCCGGCGCGCCCAGGCGGTTCTTCAGCGTTTCATAAAAGCCCAGGTCGATGTAGACCTTCTGGTCGGCGGGGCAGTAAAACGGCCCCATGGCCGCCTGGCCCTGGCCGCAGGCCGTCTGCGTGGCTCCGCGGAACAGCACGAGCCGGGGTTCGCGGTAGGCCGCACCGCCCTGGGTGAACTGCTGCTTCCACACATCCTCGGTGTCGGCCAGCACCGTGGACACGAAGCGGGCCATGCGGTCGTCGGCCGGCGGGCGCTGCGCGGGCGCCTGCTGCACCTGCGCGGTGGGGGCGCCACCGCCGCTGAGCAGGCTCAGGATGGTGAGCGGGTTGATGCCGAAGATCCACCCGCCCACCAGCGCGATCACGATGGTGCCCACGCCGATGCCGCGCCCGCCGATCAGGCCACCCAGCCCCCCACCCCCGCCAAAGCCGCCGCCACCGCTTCGGCGGTCCTCGACGTTGTCCGACTCACGGTTGCCTTCCCATTTCATGACGCTGCTCCTCAGCTACAGTCGTTGCATGGTAGCTGCTGCATCCCCGACGGTGTTGGTCACCGGGTTCGACGCCTTTGGCGGCGACACGCTCAACCCCAGCTGGCTCATTGCGCAGGCGCTGCACGGGCGGCGCATCGCCGGGCACAAGGTCGTGGCGGCCCAACTGCCCACGGTGTTCGGCGGCTCGCTGGCCGCACTGCGCAAGCTGCTGAGCGTGCACCGACCCACGCTCGTGCTGTGCCTGGGGCAGGCCGGCGGGCGCGGCACGATTTCCCTGGAACGCGTGGCCATCAACATCAACGACGCGCGCATTGCCGACAACGCCCAGGCCCAGCCGGTGGACACGCCCGTGGTGGCCGGCGCGCCCAACGCCTATTTCACGCGGCTGCCGGTCAAGGCGATGCTGCTGACGCTGCAACGCGCCGGCATCGCGGCCGAGGTGTCGCAGACCGCCGGCACCTTCGTGTGCAACCACGTGTTCTACGGGCTCATGCACGAGCTGACCACGCGCCGCGGTTTCAAATCGGCACGCGGGGGCTTTGTGCACGTGCCATGGCTGCCCGAGCAGGGGCTGCCGTCCATGCCGCTGGACGACATGGTGCGCGGGATCTCGCTGGCGCTGCGCTGCGCGCTGACGACGCCGGTAGACACCCGCCAGACGGCGGGCGCCCTGCACTGACGGGTCAGGGCGGCGGCGGTGGCTCGCCGCGCGCGGGCTCCCGCACCAGGCGCCAGGCCAGCCACATGCCCAGCACGGCATTGCCCAGTGCAAACACCACCACGATGGCCATGCCCAGCCCGTTCAGGGACCGGTTTTGCACCAGCCAGCCCAGGGCCATCGACAGGCCGTTCAGCACAAGCATCATCCAGAACAGCGGGTTGCGCGGCTGGAACAGGCGGGACAGTTTCATGCGGGCCGCCCTCAGCCCATGATTTCGTAGTGGCCGCCCTTTTCCAGCGCACGCTGGTAGGCCGGCCGCGCGTGGATGCGCGCCAGGAAGGCGAACAGCTTCGGCCGGCTCTTGTCCAGCCCGCCGCGCGCGGCGGCGGCTTCCAGCGGAAAACTCATCTGGATGTCGGCGCCCGTGAACTCGCTGCCCGCGAACCATTCGGACTTGCCGAGCTCGGCCTCCATGTAGTCCAGGTGCTGGCGGATGTTGGGCAGGATGAACGCCGCCTTGGTTTTGGCGGCAATCGCCTTGGCGACCGGCCTGGCAAAAAACGGCATCTTCGCCTTTTCAATCTGGTCGAAGATGAGCTTGAGCAGTAGCGGCGGCATGGCCGAGCCTTCGGCGTAGTGCATCCAGTAGCGGTAGCGCAGCCGCTCGGGCGTGCCGGGCGCAGGCACCAGCGCCCCCTGGCCGTGCTGGTCGATCAGGTATTCGACGATGGCGCCCGACTCGGCCAGCGTCAGGCCGCCCTCGGTGATGACCGGCGACTTGCCCAGCGGATGCACCTGGCGCAGCTCGGGCGGCGCCAGCATGGTCTTGCGGTCGCGCTCATAGCGCTTGATCTCGTAGGGCAGGCCCAGCTCCTCCAGCAGCCACAGCACGCGCTGCGAGCGGGAGTTGTTCAGGTGGTGCACGATGATCATCTGTGGCCTTTCGGTTGCATGGGTTGCCGATGGTAAGCGCCTGCACGGCACAAATTGCAAGGGGCATTGTCATGGTGACAGCCGCGCAGCAGGTGCGCGGCCTAAAATCAGCGCGTGTCCATCCTGAACGCCGACCTGCATTGCCACTCCGTCGTCTCCGACGGCACCATGACCCCGGAAGATCTGGCCACGCGCGCTGCCGCCAACGGCGTGGAGCTGTGGGCCCTGACGGACCATGACGAGATCGGCGGGCAGCACCGCGCCGCGGCGGCCGCCCGCACCCACGGCATGCGCTACCTCACGGGCACCGAAATTTCCGTGACCTTCGCGGGCGAAACCGTGCACATCGTCGGCCTGGGCTTCGACCCCGACAATGCGGCCATGAAGCAGGGCCTGACCGACACGCGCGGCGGGCGCGGCGCCCGCGCGATGGAGATGTCCGACCAACTGGCCAAGGTCGGCATCAAGGGCGCCTACGAAGGCGCGCTGCGTTACGTCGGCAATCCCGAGCTCATCTCGCGCACGCACTTCGCGCGATTCCTGGTCGAGACGGGCGTGTGCAAGGAAACCGCCGAGGTGTTTCGCAAATACCTGACCGAAGGCAAGCCCGGTTACGTGGAACACCGCTGGGCGTCGCTGGGCGATGCCGTTCGCTGGATCACGCACGCGGGCGGCATGGCCGTGATCGCTCATCCGGCCCGCTACAAGTTCTCGGCCACGGCGGAATACGCGCTCTTCACCGAATTCAAGGCCCACGGCGGCCGCGCGGTCGAGGTCGTGACCGGCAGCCACACCGCCGCCGAAGCCGTCAAATACGCCGCCACCGCGCTGGAATTTGGCCTGGCGGCGTCGCGCGGCAGCGACTTTCACAGCCCCGACGAAAGCCACACCGACCTGGGCAAGCTGCCCTACCTGCCCGGCGAGCTCACGCCGGTGTGGGAGCTGCTCGCGGACCGCATCCAGTGAACGCGCGGGCCACGAGCATGGGGCCCGGCCACGGGGCGCTTGCCGGTATCGCGCTGGCCATGGCCGCCTGCGCCTGCTTTGCCACGCTGGACACCACGACCAAGTACGTGAGCGCCACCGTGCCGGTGCTCATGGCGCTGTGGTTCCGCTACATGTTCCAGGCCGTGGCCACCACGGTCGCCGTGCTGCCGGTGCGGGGCCTGTCCATCCTGCGCACCGCGCACCCACGCTTCCAGTGCCTGCGCGGCGTGCTGCTGCTGTCCAGCAGCCTGTTCGCGTTCTTCAGCCTCAAGTTCATGCCGGTGGGCGAGTTCACGGCCATCGTCATGGTCACGCCGCTGGTCATCACCCTGCTGGCGGCCACACAGCTCAAGGAGCGCGTGTCGCCCCTGCGCTGGGTGCTGGTGATCGGCGGCTTCACCGGCACCATGGTCATCATCCGTCCCGGCGGCGAGGACTTCAACTGGACGCTGCTGCTGCCGCTGGGACTGGTGACCAGCAACGCCTGGTTCCAGGTGCTGACCAGCAAGCTCGCCCGGACCGAGGACCCCATGACCATGCATTTCTACACGGGCTGGGTCGGCGCGCTGCTGGCGTCGCTGCCGCTGCCGTTCGTGTGGACGCAGCTCGATTCATGGAGCCTTTGGGCCCTTCTGTGCCTGATGGGCACCATGGGCACGGTGGGGCATTTCCTGCTGATCCTGGCCTACAAAAAGGCCCCCGCGGCCACTGTCACGCCCTACCTGTACACGCAGATCGGCTTTGCCATGGTCGGCGGCTGGATCGTGTTCGCCCACGTGCCGGACGGCTGGTCGTTCCTGGGCATCGCGCTGATCGCCGTGTGCGGCGCAGCCGGCGCGTGGCTCACCGTGCGCGAAAGCCGCGTGCAGGTGGAACCCGTGGAATCCTGAACGGTCGAAACCTGAGACAGTCCACACCATGGCCCAGTATTTCGAAGTACACCCCGACAACCCCCAGCCTCGCCTGCTCAAGCAGGCCGTGGGGCTGCTGGAGCGCGGCGGCATCGTGGCCGTGCCCACCGATTCCAGCTACGCCCTGGCCTGCCACCTGGACGACAAGGCCGCCGCCGACAAGCTGCGCCAGATCCGCGGCGTGGACGACAAGCACCACCTGACGTTGCTGTGCCGCGACCTGAGCGAGCTGGCCAACTACGCGCGTGTGGACAACCGGCAGTACCGCCTGCTGAAGTCGGCCACGCCGGGCGCCTACACCTTCATCCTGGAGGCCACGCGCGAGGTGCCGCGCCGCGTGAGCCATCCGCAGCGCAAGACCATCGGCCTGCGCGTGCCCGAGCATCGCGCGCTGCAGGACCTGCTGGCCATGCACGGTGCGCCGCTGCTGGCGACCACGCTGATCCCGCCCGGCGAGTCCGAGCCGCTGAACGACGCGCACGATATCCGCGAACGGTTCGAGCACCAGATTGCCGGCGTTCTGGATGCAGGCGCATGCCCGTCGCAGCCCACAACGGTGATCGACATGCACGAGGGCGAGCCCGTCGTGGTGCGCCAGGGCCGCGGCGAGCTGGCCCGCCTGGGCCTTTGAAGCCGCTCTGAGACAATCCCCCGGTGGACTTTGCCAACCTGATCCAAACCGTCGCGGTGTACGCACTGCCCGTGCTGTTCGCCATCACCGTGCACGAGGCCGCGCACGGCTACGTCGCCCGCTACTTTGGCGACAACACGGCCTACATGATGGGCCGTGTCACGCTCAACCCCGTCAAGCACATCGACCCGCTGGGCACCATCCTGATGCCGCTGATGCTGTATTTCGCCACGTCGGGCGCGTTCCTGTTCGGCTATGCCAAGCCCGTGCCGGTGAACTTTGGCCACCTGCGCAGGCCCAAGCGCGACATGGTGTGGGTGGCGCTGGCGGGGCCGGCGTCCAACTTCATTCAGGCCATCCTGTGGGCTATCCTGTTCACCGTGCTGGTGGGCATGGGCGTGCAGGAACGTTTCTTCCTGGACATGGCCAAGGCCGGCGTGCTGGTCAACCTGGTCATGTGGGCGTTCAACCTGTTTCCGCTGCCGCCGCTGGACGGCGGGCGCATCCTGGTCGGCCTGCTGCCCTGGCGGCAGGCGCAGGCCGTGGCCCGCATCGAGCCCTGGGGCTTTTTCATCGTGCTGGGCCTGGTGCTGCTGGGCGTCGTCGGCACCTACTGGCTGCGCCCCCTGATGGACGTGGGCTATGTCGTCCTGAACTTCCTCCTGACCCCTCTGGCCGCCCTTCTACGCTGACCCTGTCATGAGCTCCGCCATCACCCGCTTCCTCACCGGCATCACCACCACCGGCACGCCCCACCTGGGCAACTTCGTCGGCGCGATCCGCCCCGCCGTAGCGGCCAGCAAGCAGCCCGGCATCGAAAGCTTTTATTTCCTGGCCGACTACCACGCGCTCATCAAGTGCGACGAGCCCGCGCGCATCCAGCGCTCCACGCTGGAAATCGCGTCGACCTGGCTGGCCGCGGGACTGGAAGCCGACAAGGTGTTCTTCTACCGCCAGTCGGACATTCCCGAGATTCCCGAGCTGACCTGGCTGCTCACCTGCGTGACCGGCAAGGGCGTGCTCAACCGCGCCCACGCCTACAAGGCGTCGGTGGACAAGAACAACGCCGCCGGCAACGACCCCGACGCCGACGTGACCGCGGGCCTGTTCATGTACCCGGTGCTCATGGCGGCCGACATCCTGATGTTCAAGTCGCACAAGATCCCCGTGGGGCGCGACCAGATCCAGCACATCGAGATGGCGCGCGACATGGCGGCGAGCTTCAACCATCTGTACGGCGAGCATTTCGTGCTGCCCGAGGCGGCGATCGAGGAATCCGTGGCCACCCTGCCCGGCCTGGACGGCCGCAAGATGAGCAAGAGCTACGACAACACCATTCCCCTGTTCGCGCCGCGCGAGCAGATGCGCAAGCTCATCATGGGCATCCTGACCGACTCGCGCGCGCCCGGCGAACCCAAGGACACCGAGGGCTCGGCGCTGTTCCAGCTGTACCAGGCCTTCGCGTCCGCCGACGAAACCGCGGCCTTGCGCCGCGCGTACGCCGACGGCATCGCCTGGGGCGACGCCAAGCAGATGCTTTTCGAGCGCATCGACCGCGAGATCGCGCCCATGCGCGAGCACTACGAGGCCATGGTCAACAACCCCGCACGGGTCGAGACCATCCTGCTGGCCGGGGCGGAAAAGGCGCGGGAGCTCTCCCGCCCCTTCATGGCCGAACTGCGCCACGCCGTGGGCCTGCGCAACCTGGGCGCAACATCCGCATCCAAGGTAGACAAGGCCGCAAAGGCCGCCGTGCCCGCCTTCAAGCAGTACCGCGAGGCCGATGGCAAGTTCTATTTCAAGCTCGTTGCGCCCGGCGGCGCGGTGCTGCTGCAAAGCCCGGGCTTCGATTCGCCCCGTGAACCGGGCCAGCTCATCGCCAGGCTCAAGGCGCAGGACGCGGGCGCGATCCAGCAGATACAGCCCTGGTGGCAGGGCGCCGAACCCGCGGCGGCGGCGCTGGCCCAGCTGGCGGCGGGCGAGGATTAACCCGGCTTTTTCGTGCAAAAGCGTCCAACCCATATGCAGGAAACTGCATTAGGCGTTATCCTTCATCTTTACCTCCCCTGCCCGAAAGAACTTTCCGCTTATGAGCCTCTATGTCATTGACGACCACCCCCTGATCCGTGAAGCCGTGGTGATGATGCTGCGCCGGCTGCGCGGCGGCGCCAAGGTCATTGAACTGGACCGTCTGGGTGGTGTGGAATCCGCCGTCAAGGCCAATGGCACGCCGGAACTGTTCTGCCTGGACCTGAAGCTGCCCGACACGACGGGCACGTCGGGCATCATCGAACTCAAGCGGCTCTTTCCTGAAACGCCGCTGGCTGTGCTGTCCGCATCGCCCGCGGCCGACGCCGAAGAGCAGTGCATCGAGGCCGGCGCAGACATCTACATCGAGAAATCCTCAGGCGCCGGCGAGATCGGCAACGCGCTGCGCGCGCTGCTGACCGCCGACGGCGGCTTCGAGGAACTGACCCCCACGGACAACAAACTGTCCAAGCGCCAGAAGCAGCTGATCGTCATGCTGGACCGCGGCCTGTCCAACCGCGAAATCGCCGACGAGCTGGGCATCAGCGAACACACGGTCAAGGTGCACCTGTGGCGCCTGTTCCGCCGCCTGGGTGTCAAGAGCCGCACCCAGACCATCCACTACGCACGCACTCACGGGCTGTTGCCCAACTGAGCGGCGGCAGCCCGCTCGGCCGCCTGCAGCGGGTCGGTCGGTTCCAGCAGCAGCTTGAACCGCGTGCCGCGTCCCGGCCGAGAGGCCAGCTGGATCGTGTGGCCCAGGATCTGCGTGAGCCGGGCCACGATGTACAGGCCCAGGCCGAAGCCGTCCTCGGTGCCCGCGTGCACCGGCACCTTGAAGAACTCCCGGAAGATCTCGCGCTGGTGTTTGGGTGCAATGCCCACGCCCGTGTCCCAGACCTCGATGCGGTAGCCGCTGCGGCCAGCGCGCACGGCCATCAGCACGGAGCCTCGCTCGGTGTACTTGATGGCGTTGGACACGAGGTTGCCCACGATGCGCCGCAACAGGATGGGGTCGGACATGACGGCCCCCGGCTGGGTGTGCACCCGCAGCTGCAGGCCCTTGGCGGACGCCACCGGCCGGTACTGCAGTTCCAGGTCCTTCAGCAGCTTGCCCAGCTCCACGGGCTCGATGGTGAGCTTGATCTTGCCGGAGTCCAGCCGCACCAGGTCGAACAGCGAGTCGAACAGCGCATTGACGGCTTTGGTGCACTCCAGGATCTTGGGGCCGATCTCGTCGGCCAGCTCGGGTTCACTCCCCAGCCAGTCGGCGTACAGGCCCAGCGCATGCACGGGCTGGCGCAGGTCGTGCGCGGCGCTGGCCAGGAACCGGTTCTTGATCTCCACCGCGTCCAGCGCGGCCTGGGTCTGGCGCGTGAGCGATTCGATCAGTTGCATGTTGCGGTACTGCAGCTCGAAGTTCTTGCGGTGCGTGACGTGCAGGCGGCGCCCGGCCTGCAGCAGCAGTTGCCAGAAGATAACCAGCAACACGACCAGCCAGTACTGGTAGGCCGGTCCTTCGAAGTGCTGGTCCACGCCGATGCGCCACAGCATCACGGCCAGCGGCGGCAGCGCCAGCACATGCAGGTATTCGCGCAGCGTGCGCAGGTGGTATGAAAAGCTGTTGATCGCGAACATGCCCAGGCCCGCGAGGATCAGCCAGGAGATGAACTGCGCCTGCAGCGGCGCGCGGTCGAAATGCAGCAGCGGCGACAGGCCCCAGGCCAGCGCGCTGAGCGGCCAGATCCACTGGTAGCGGTCGAAGAACGCGATCTGTTCTGCCGAGCCGCCCGACAGCACTTCCTTCGTGTAGCGGTGCACCACGTTCAGCCGCAGCACGGCCACCCCCAGTGCCAGCGCCGCCCACAGCAGCAGCAGCGGCGCGTTGGCGTCGGTCCACAGCACGGCCACCATCAGCGGCACGAGCAACAGACCCATCAGCCGTGTACCGCGCGCGGTGCGCATCAGCCCGCGGATCAGTTCGCCATTGATCCATTCCGCTTCGGCGGCGGTGGCAACGGCGGGAGGCAGGTCGGGCTTCATGAATCCCCCGAGTCTAGCGCCGCGCAACCCCACGGCCGCCGCACCTGAGCCTAGAATGATTCGAGCCTGTACCGAAGAAGGAAGCCATCCATGAAATACCCCAAACCTGCGCTGGCCCTGGTCATACTGGCCCTGCTGGCCGGCTGCAGCGCCACCACCCCCACCCAGGGCCCGCCCGGCTGGGGCTACCAGCCCGGACAGACCGCACCCACGCGGATTTCAGAGGCCGAAGCCGAAACACTGACCACGCAGT
The DNA here is from genome assembly GCA_041905405.1 of Ramlibacter sp. Classification (GTDB taxonomy): domain Bacteria; phylum Pseudomonadota; class Gammaproteobacteria; order Burkholderiales; family Burkholderiaceae_C; genus RAM1. The sequence continues at coordinate 17,197 of JAYRLC010000019.1, forward strand.
ACCTGGACATGAAGAACCAGCGCACGACCATGGAGAACGCGCTGCGCACCACCACCGACCCGGCGGCCCGCTCACGTTTCGCGCAGTCGATCACCACGCTGAACCAGCAGATGGCGCCGCTGGAATACCGGCTGCGTTCGGCAGGTCGGCCGATTCCCTGAGATAACCATCGCCGGGCCCGCGCCACGGCGCAGATCTGCCTCAGCAGTTCGCGCAGAAAGCCCGCGTGCGGCGCGACATCTGGCCGACGACCGGGGGCGCCTGGGCCTGACTGCTGCAGGCAAGGCCATGGCCCGGGCCATGCAGGCCCTGGTGCAACACCACCAGCTCAAGGATATCCCCACCGCCTGATTCGACGGGCCCCATCCCTCTGAAAGAAGCTCATGAACGAATCCACCCGCGCCACGATCCAGTCCACCTTTGACGCATCCAGTCAGGGCACCATTCATTTCGGTCAGGTGATCGGCCAGCTGGCGGGCGCCGGGGTCGAGTCCTACCACGTGGACTACCGCAGTGGGCGTGCGACCTATTACCTGCCCGACGGAAGTACGGCTGACTTCAGCTTCGAGCGCCCGCCGCACGGCATTGCCGATGCATTTGATGCCAGCGGTGTACGCGCCGCCATCCTGGGTGCGCAGCAGGGCCGCGTGATGTACCCCGAGTTCAAGACGCTGTCCCAGCGCGCGGGGTGTGTAGCCTACACAGTCTGGATTGCAGGCCGCCACGTCACCTATTTTGGCCGCCGGGGTGAGGCCCACATCGAGCGATTCCCCGACTAGCCTCCATCCGGTGCAGGCCACAGCGCGAGTCAGGACCAACACCGGCACGCGTAAACTTGTTCCGCCGGCGCACCGCAGGCATCAGATCAAACCAAGGAAAGAGCGAGACATGTTGAATCACGTGATGGTCGGCACCGACGATATCGAGCGGGCCAAGCGCTTTTATGACGCCGTGCTGGGCGTGCTGGGCGCGGCGGGGGGCACGCTGAACGTGAACGGGACGGGCCAGTCACGCCTGTTCTACCGCCACGACGGCAGCACGTTCGGCGTCAGCGAGCCGATCGATGGCCGCCCGGCCTCGCATGCCAATGGTGGAACGATCGGCTTCAAGTGTCGTTCCGCAGAGCAGTTGCAGGCCTTCCACGACGCGGCGGTCGCACATGGCGGAACATCGATCGAGGGCGCGCCCGGCCCGCGTGATGCAAAGCCCGGCGCAATGCATCTCGCCTACGTACGGGATCCGGACGGCAACAAGCTCTGCGCGGTCTATCGGCCGGCATGAGCCGTCACGGCTCAATGGACGCGCAGTACCTCAGACTGCTGCCGGATGGCACCGACCTGTAGCGACACCTCATCACCCTCGCACTTACCCAGCAGGGCCCTGCCCAACGGGGCGTCGCTGCTGATGACCTGAACGAGCTGGGTGTCATGACCCAAGGTCATGCTGCCCCCATCCGGCCCGAGAAACAGGTGCTGCTGCCTGTCGTCGGAATCGACCAGGCAGACCAGCGCGCCGAGCTGTATGCCTTTACCGGCGTCATAGGGCTGCGGACGGAATTGGCGCCAACGGGCCAGCGCCTGGCGGATAGCTTCGGCGCGCCGGACCTGGCCGGTGGCCAGGTAGGCGGCCTCAAGCCCCAGGGTGTCGTATTTGTTTTCGGCGATGTTTTCTTCGTGGGTCGCCGTTTCATGCGCCGTCTGCGCGGCCTGTTCGGCTTGCAGCAGATCGTCGGCGAGCCGTTGCAGAACCTGTTGCTGCAGCAAGGATTTATCCATGGCGAAAGGCAAGGGTTTCAGTCGCCGCTCTGGAAAATGTCCGTGTTCACCCACTGCCCGTTGGGCAGCTTGGCTTTCACATACAGCTCGCAGACCCATCCGTACTGCGCCACGGTGTAGCCGCCCTTGCCCAGATCGCAGGCGACGCGCTGGTCCAGGATGTTGGCGCCCCGCTCGGCCAGGCGCCGGGTGCCGGCGGCCTGTGCCCGGCTCGCCAGGGCTTCCCGTGTTTCGCAGCGGCCGAGTTTGGAGTCCTGCTGGGCACGGGAGACACGTGCCCACGGATGGCCGTAGGGGCTGCGCGCCATGGGGCCCGTTTCATTGACGTCGTGCGTGGCGCACAGCGACGGATACCAGCCGGCGGCAGCGGCGGCCGGAGGCGGCCCCCCTGCTGCTGCCACGACGGCAGCGATGCCCGCTTGCCGTTCCCGCTCGCGCGTAGCCCGCAGTTGCTCGGCTTCCTGGCGCGCACGCCGGCTTTCGGTGGCGGCCTGCTGCTGGGCTGCGATCTGCTGCTGGATCTGCGCTGGCACCGTGCGGCCGGCGCGAATGTCGTCCGTGGCGCTCTGGATGCCGCGGGCCTGGCCATCGGTCGCGACATCGGCCAGAAAGCCTGTGACAGCCCGCGCCTTTTCGGCCCCGCTCAGCCCGCTGGCGCTGCCGATGACGGCCGCCCCGATGACGCCGGCGACGACCTGGGCCGAGATGCCGGAGTTGCGCTGGGCCAGTTCGTCGCGCGAGTAGCCGACGCGCTCGCCCTTCTTCCACTCGCCAACGTAGTAGTCGCCGCGTGTGTAGCGCATCTCGCCCCATCCTTCACGCACGCCGTCGACCATGTAGCCTTCATACCGGTCGCCGCTCCAATAGGTAAACACGCCACGCCCGGTCATTTTCCCGTCGGTCCAGGCGCCTTCGTATTTGTCGCCCGAGGGGTACGAAGCCGTCCCGTAGACCAGTTGGTCCTTGATGAAGTCGCCCTCATAGGTCATGCCGTTGCCGAGGGTCAACTTGCCCTTCCCCTCGTAGGTGCCATTGAGGTATTCGCCTTCGTAGCGCCCTCCCGCCCATGTCGTCACACCTGTGCCGCTGGCCCTGTCATCCAGGAACTGCCCTTCATACTTTGTACCGGTCGGCCCGATGCTCACACCTTTGCCGTTGCGCTTGCCGCCCAGCCACTCGCCGTCGTACGACGCGCCGTTGGGGGACCGCATCACGCCTTTGCCGTGGTAGAGGTGGTTGACCCATTCACCTTCGTAGCGCTGGCCGTTGGGCCAGGTGTAGGTTCCTACGCCGTGGAATTTTCCGTTCTTGAACTCGCCCTCGTAGCGCGCGCCGTTCGCGTAGTTTTCAACCCCGTGTCCGTTGCGCCCCGTTGCGACGGCTGCGACGACAGCTGCGGCTGTGCTGCTGGTTGCGGTGGCTGCGGCTGCAGGCGTGGCGCTGCGCCGGTCGACGGTCTCCCGCTGCCCGTTCGCATAGGTGATCGTGCCGAACACCAGCTGTGTGTTTTCGAACTGCCCTTCGTGGACGTTGCCATTGGGAAAGCGAAGAACACCTTTGCCGTGCAATGCGTCGTTGACGAAAGAGCCTTCGGCCCGCTGCCCCGTGGGCCATGTCATCACGCCTTCGCCGGTCGCGCGGTTGGAAACAACCGTTCCCTCGTAGCGCGTGCCGGAGCGCCAGGTCAGGCTTTCCTTGCCGGTCGCCGGATCGCGCGCGTAGGTCTGCGCCAGGGCAGGCTGTGTCAGCACATTGGCCATGACGGCCATTGACAGGCCGACGCAGGCACGAAGGATAGGGGCGGTGGGCATGCAGGCACCTGAAGGCAGGGGATGTTGCCCGAGCGTATCAAACCCCCTGGGGGCACCCATCACCCGATCATGTGAACCCGGCGTCACGTGCCAGCCACAAACGCAATTGGCGAGCCACCCGCGCGTCGTTCAGCAAGTCCAGGTGCCCTGCGCCGGGCACCTGCAGCACGTTTGACTCACCAAACCGCAACCTGTGCGAGAGCCGGCGGTGCCGGCCCAGCGCGCTGTCCACGGTGACCAGCCCGTCCCCGATCACGGTCCCCGGCCCCTGCGTGGCCAGTGTGCCGGCGACGGCGTAGCACCGCACACCCGACGGCAGCGGCGTGGCCACGCGCGTATCGCGATGGGCGTGGCGGCTGGTCTGCCAGTCTGCCTGCACGACATTGCCGAATCGCAGGTCCGTGATGCCGTCGCTGCGCACCGCGGCCAGCCGCGCCAGCGAGCCCGCGTAGGGGCTGACCTCCAGCAGCGTCTGGATCCAGCTGCCGCCCTGCTCCAGAACCGCGCCGTGGTGCGGCGTGCCCAGGTGGACCAGGTGCTGCAACCAGCCACGCCAGGCCATGCCGGCCGCCTCGGCACAGGCCACGGCACTGCGCGCGACCAGGCCGCCCATGCTGTGGCCCACGATCGCAATGCTCTCAACCGGCACCGGGCTGCGCTGGACAAACCGTTCGATGTGCCGGGCCAGTTCCAGCCCGTTGGCCGACACATGCCGCCCCGTGTTGTAGCGGACATACACGGGCCACCAGCCCGCTGCTTCCCTGAGCATGTCCCCATGGTCATGGCCCGCACGGCGCCACTGCAGGTCGTTCATGCACAGGCCATGAACCATCACCAGCAGCCGGCCCCCCGGACCGCCACGCGGCAGGAGCTGCATGGTCAGCGCCAGCGGGTTCCCGGTGCGCTCCAGGTGGTCGCCCACCACGCCGTTCAGGACCGAGCGCAGGGCCAGACTGGTCGCGCTGCCGTCTGTCGCTTCGGCACCGTCGGCGCCGTCAGCCGGCGGCGGCGGCAGATGCTCGACAGCTGCGAGCGAGGCGTCCAGCACAGACCCCGTGAGCCTGGCGCCAGCGCGGACGGACTTGTACGCAAAGCCGGCGATGCCCCTGGCGGGCCGGTCTGGCGTGCGCCCCAGCGTGGGCAGCAGCGCGGCCACGCGGCTGTGCATGCCCTCCACGACGTCGGTGACGCCAACGACCGCTTCGGTGGCCAGGCGTGCCGCGCCCCGTAGGTTTTGAATCTTCATGTGTCAATGATGAGGGAAGGCGGGAATGACAAGGAGCAGCCCCGGCCGTCACACCTTCCGCGCGGCACTGGCCAGTTCCTTCGTCGCGCCGGACAGCGCCGCCAGAAACTCCTGCTGCCGCGACCGCAGCACCGACTTGCGCAAGCCCAGGCTCATGGCCATGTCCGGGTGGCCCGGCAGGCGCGGCAGCAGCACGCTCAGCGACGCGCGGTCCGGCACCGGGTAGTCGAATGACGCGGCCCAACCCTGCTCGCGCACATGGCGCAGCTCGGCCATCAGCGCCATGGCGGACACCTTTTCGCTCGCGCGGGTGGTGGCGGCGTTGGCCGCGCGGATGATGCGCGCGGCCTCGTCCTCGTCCAGCGACGCCAGCAGCACCTTGCCCAACGCGGACCGGCCGATCGGCCGCAGGGTGCCGTCGGGCAGGTGGGCCGGGTTGGGGTTGTCGCCCTGGACCGAGTAGAGCTGGCGCACGTGCACGCCCTGGCGCACGCCCAGCACCACCGTCTGGCGCAGGCTGGTGTTCAGCCGGCCGACGACCCGCAGCAGCTCGGCGCTGTACGCGTTCAGCCGCATGGGCGCATGCATCAGCGCCATGCGCACGGTCGGGGCATAGGCACGTTTGTCGCGGTCGAAGTGCAGGTAGCCCTGCTGCTCCAGCGTGCCCAGCAGCATCGACACGCTCGACTGCGGGTAACCGAGCGACACGCACACGTCCATCACCGTCGCCGGCTCTTTGGCCGCGGCAAAGAACTCCAGGAGTTCCAGGGTGCGCAATGCGGATTTGACCGGTGCCATGGCCCGAATGATAGGTACAGCCCCGGGCCCGCTGTGTCCCGGGGTGACAAGCACGCCAGCCGCGACAAGGGATCACGTATGTGATTTCTTCAGCGGCGTGGCTGCCTAGCATGGCCCCCGTTTGCAGCAGTACGAGGGGCACGATGAACAGAGACGACATAGCGGCATTGCTCGATGACCGGCCGGACGAGGGCATTTTCCGCGTCCACCGCAGCGCCTACGAAGACGAACGGATCTTCGAGCTGGAGATGAAGCACCTCTTCGAGTCAGGCTGGGTGTTTTTGGGCCTGGCCAACCAGATGCCCAACACGCACGACTACCTGACCACGTATGTGGGCCGCACACCGGTGATCGTGATGCGCAACGCCAAGGGCGAGCTCAACTGCTTTACCAACACCTGCACCCACAAGCGCGCCAAGCTGTGCCACACGCGCACCGGCAACGCCGCGGTGCACGTGTGCCAGTACCACAGCTGGTCGTTCGACAGCAGCGGGCGCAGCCGCGGCGTGAAGTTCATGGCCAAGGGCGCGTACCCGGAGTCGTTTGACGACTGCGACCGCGACCTGGCACAGCTGCCCCGCTTTGACCAGTACCGCGGGCTGATGTTCGCCAGCCTGAACCCGGACGTGGAGCCGCTGGCCGACTACCTGGGCGACGCCTGCCGGTTGCTGGACGTGGCGCTGGACCAGGGGCCCGACGGCATCGAGCTGGTGCCCGGCCCGGTGCGCTGGACCTTCGAGGGCAACTGGAAGATGCAGCTGGACAACTGTACGGACGGCTACCACTTTGGCTCCGTCCACCCGGTGTACCTCAAGCTGCTGGACCAGCGCGCGGCAGACCCGAACGACGCGCGCGGGTTCAAGGCCGTGTGGCAGGACAACGCGCTGTGGGACGTGGAGCGCGCCAAGGGCTCGTTCAGCTTCAGGAACGGCCACTGCGCCGTCTGGAGCTCGCACACCAACAGCGAGAACCATGTGCTCGCGTCCCGGCGCGAGGAGCTGGAGCAGCGCCTGGGCGCCGAGCGCGCGGCCTGGAATTTCAGGACGCGCAACCTGACGATCTTTCCCAACATGCAGATCGCCGAGAACGCGTCCAGCCAGCTGCGCATCATCCGCCCGCTGTCGGCGCGCCGCACCGAGATGCTCACTTTCTGCTTCGGCCCCGTGGGCGAGGCGAAGGCGCAGCGCAAGTACCGCATCCGCCAGTACGAGGATTTCTTCAACCCATCAGGCCTTGCCACGCCCGACGACGCGGTGCTGTACGAGGATTGCCAGGACGGCTTTGCGGCGCAGGAGCCGCAATGGCAGCTGGGCTACCTGCGCGGCACGGCGCTGAGCACGCCCGAGCCCAACCGATTTGCGCAGCAACTGGGCATGCGCCCCGCCGCCAATGTGGAGGCCGACAACGAGACCTTCGACGAGTCGCTGATGCGCGAGGCCTACCGGACGTGGCACCGGGCGCTGCTGCGGGGCGTGAGCCAGGGCACGGACGGTGGCGTGAAGGAGGCCGCGCAATGAACTCCACCACCTGGGATGTGACCCAGCTGCTCGCGCGCGAAGCCCTGTACCTGGACGAACGCCGCTGGGACGACTGGCTCGCCCTGTACACCGACGACTGCCTGTTCTGGATGCCCACCTGGCTGGAAGAAAACCGCCTGGGCTCGGACCCCGACGGCGAGCTGTCGTTCATCTACCTGCAGGGCATCACCGCGCTGAAGGAACGGGCGTGGCGCATCCAGTCGGGCCAGTCGCGCGCGTCGCGCATCGGCCACCGTACCGCGCACGTCATGGGCAGCCCGGTCATCGAGGCTGGCGCGACCGCCGATGAATGCCGCGCCCTGGCCAGCGGCGCCGTTCATGTGTTCCACACCGAGCGCGCAACGCAGCACTGCTTTTTTGGCCGCTACGACTATGCGCTGCGGCGCGAAGCCGGCGCCTGGCGCATCGCGCGCAAGCACGTGACGCTGATGAACGACCGCATCCCCACGTTCCTGGACATCAATTTCATATGAACACCACCCACGCCATCTCTGCAGAGGAAAAGCAGCTGCGCAAGGACCTGGCCGCCTGCTACCGCCTGATCGCCCATTTCCGCATGAGCGACATGACCTACACGCACATCTCGGCCCGCCTGCCCGGCACCGAGGATTTCCTGCTGAACCCCTATGGCTATCTGTTCGACGAAGTCACGGCTTCGTCGCTGGTCAAGGTGGACGCCGACGGCAATGTGCTGAGCGACTCGACCGGCATGGGCATCAACCGCGCGGGCTTCGTGATCCACAGTGCCGTTCATGCCGCCCGGCCCGAGGTGGGCTGCGTGATCCACACGCACACCACTGCCGGCATGGCCGTATCCACGCACCCCGACGGCCTGCTGCCGATCACGCAGCACGCCATGCGCTTTTACCAGCGCATGGGCCGCCACCCGTATGAGGGCATCGCCGTCGATGAGGCTGAACGTGAACGGCTGGCCCGGGACCTGGGCCCGCACAAGGCGCTGCTGCTGGAGAACCACGGCCTGCTGACCTGCGGCGAGACGACGGCCGAGGCCTTCACCGTGATGATGTTCCTGGAGCGCGCCTGCCAGGCCCAGGTCGCGGCCCTGTCCGGCGGCTACACGCCGATCAAGCCCACCCAGGAGGCGGTGGAAAAGACCGCCAATCTTTTTGCCAGCGGCAAGAACGTGGGCCAGAAAGCCTGGGACGCCATGCTGCGCATGCTGGACCGGCAGGACCCGGGTTACGCCGACTGAACGCATCAAACGATTACTCACAAGAACCACCCCATAGGAGACAAACCATGCAAGCTTTCATCCGTTCAAAGCCCAGCGGGCTGTTCATGACCCTCGTCATGCTGTTGCTGTTCGCCAGCCTGACGCCGCTGCGCGCCCAGACGACCGAACCCTTCCCGTCCAAGGGCATCACCATCGTGGTGCCGTACTACGCGGGATCGCCCCCCGACCAGTACGTGCGCATCTTTGCCGAGAAGCTGCGGCCCAAGATCGGGCAAAGCGTGGTGGTGGAAAACCGCCCGGGCGCCCAGACCACCATCGGCACCGCACAGGTCGCACGCGCCAAGCCCGATGGCTACACCATGCTGTACGGCAGCAATTCGTCGCTGGCGGCCGCGCCCTGGCTGATCAAGAACCTGCCCTACGACCCGATCAAGAGCTTTTCGGCCGTGGCCGTGACCCAGGACACGTCGATGATCCTGGTCGGCAAACCGGCCGACGCGCAGTACGGCTTCAACGGGATGATCGAGCGCATGAAGAAAGAGCCCGGCATGCACGCCCTGGCCGGCGGCGCGCTCACGCAGGAGCTGATCATGGCCACGCTGCAAAAGCGCGCCGGCACGCAGCAGCCCTATGTCCGCTACAACAGCGCCCAGGTGAACAACGACGTCATGGGCGGTCGCATCGCCATGGCCGGCAACGCCATGACGGGCATCTCGGCCCTGGTCGAAGAGGGCAAGATCCATGTGTTCGCCTCCACGGGCCTGAAACGCCTGCCCGGCAAGTGGAGCAACATCCCCACCGTGGCCGAAACCTACCCCGGCTTCAACATCACGAGCTGGACCGGCTTCTGGGTGCCGGCCGGCACGCCCAAGCCCGTGATCAACAGGCTGAACGCCCTGGTGCACGAGGTCCAGCGCGACCCCGAACTGATCAAGCGCGCGGAGACGGCCGGCGCCCAGACGCTGTTCATGACACCCGAGGCCTCCGACGCCATGGTGGTGTCCGAGCTGGAGCGCTGGGGCAAGATGATCAAGGACGCGGGGATTCAGGCGCCGTAAACCACCGAGGCTAGGACTCCCAGGGGTTGATCAAGGCAGCGCCCGTCCTGGCATAGCCCGCCGTATCGCGGGAAACGATCGTCATGCCGTGGTTCAGGGCGGTTGCCGCAATGATGAGGTCAGGCTGCGAGAACGTGTGCCCGGCCTTGCGCCCCTCTTCCACCAGCAGGCGCCACTTGAACATGACGTCTTCACCGATTGGCAGCACCCGCCCCTCGAACATGGGGCGCAGTTGCAGGTTCAGCCAGTCATTCAGGGCCGCGCGCTTGTGCAGGTCTGCGATCAGCTCGATGCCGAACCGGATCTCGGCAAAGACAACGGAACTGACGAACAAGGCATCCAGCGGCTGCGCGGCAATGAAAGCCACGACCCTTTTATTGGGGCGCGGGCGACGCAGCTCCGACAGGACATTGGTGTCGAGCAACCAGCCGTTCATAGCTTGACATTGCGCACGGGGGAGACTTCGCGCGATGGAGCAGCGAAGTCAACCTCGCGATGCGGCGAGGACTGCAGGGCATCGATCAATGCCCTGCCCGTGCGATCCCCCTGAAGCTTGCGGAATTCCTGCGCGGCAATCACCACCACTTCATCCCGCCCATGCACCGTCACATGTTGTGGGCCATCACTGTGCACACGGCGCACCAGTTCGCTGAAGCGCGCTTTCGCGTCCTGCAACACCCAATACCCAGGCCGCGGAGCGGCTTTTTTGGGCGTGGAATCGGAAGGACTGGAAATTCTGGTCATACTGACCAGAATACGCGATTGCCCTGCAGCTGGCAAGAAGACGGCGCAAAACAAAAAGCGCCCCGAAGGGCGCTTTTGTCATTTGGCGGAGAGGGTGGGATTCGAACCCACGGTACGCTTGCACGTACGCCTGATTTCGAGTCAGGTACATTCGACCACTCTGCCACCTCTCCTGAATGCGGTTCGCGTGGTGCGAAGCCGCGTATTCTAGCCTAAGGCGGCCGCCATTCAGGGCGTGAGCCGCTCGGCCCCGCCCATGTACGGGCGCAGCGCCTCGGGCACCGTGACCGAACCGTCGGCGTTCTGGTAGTTCTCGATCACCGCCACCAGCGTGCGGCCCACGGCCAGGCCGGAGCCGTTGAGCGTGTGCACCAGCTCGTTTTTGCCGGCCGCGTTCTTGAAGCGCGCCTGCAGCCGCCGGGCCTGGAAGGCTTCGCAGTTGCTTACCGAGCTGATCTCGCGGTAGGTGTTCTGCGCGGGCAGCCACACCTCCAGGTCGTGCGTGCGGCTCGCGCCAAAGCCCATGTCGCCGGTGCACAGCGCCATCACGCGGTACGGCAGGCCCAGTTTCCTGAGCACGGCCTCGGCGTGGCCCGTCATTTCGTCCAGCGCTTCGTAGCTTTTGTCGGGGTGGGTGATCTGCACCATTTCGACCTTGTCGAACTGGTGCTGGCGGATCATGCCGCGCGTGTCGCGGCCCGCGCTGCCGGCCTCGGAGCGAAAGCACGGCGTGTGGGCGGTGAGCTTGATGGGCAGCGCCGTTTCTGCCACGACCTGGTCGCGCACAAAGTTGGTCAGCGGCACTTCGGACGTGGGGATCAGGTACAGCGCCGTGGTGTCGGGCGCGGGCTCGCTGTCCTGGCCGCCCTTTTTGGCGGCGAACAGGTCGCCTTCGAACTTGGGCAGTTGCCCCGTGCCGCGCAGCGTGTCGGCATTGACCACATAGGGCACGTAGCACTCGGTGTAGCCGTGTTCCTGCGTCTGCACATCCAGCATGAACTGCGCAAGCGCCCGGTGCAGCCGCGCCAGCGGCCCTTTCATGACGGTGAAGCGCGCGCCGGCCAGCTTGACGCCGGTTTCAAAGTCCAGGCCCAGCTTTTCGCCAATGTCCACATGGTCCTTGACCGTGAATTCAAAGGCCCGGGGCGTGCCCCATTCGCGCAGTTTGACGTTGCCGTGTTCGTCCGCGCCTTCGGGCACGCTCGCGTGCGGCAGGTTGGGCACGGCCAGCAGCAGGGTTTGCAGCTCGCCCTGAATCTGCTCCAGCCGCACGGCCGATGCGTCCAGCTCGCCCTTGAGCGCATTCACCTGCGCCATGACCGCGTCGGCGGACTCGCCCTTGGCCTTGAGCTGGCCGATCTGTTTGGACAGGCTGTTGCGCTGGGCCTGCAGTTCCTCGGTACGGGTCTGCAGCGTCTTGCGCTCGGATTCCAGCGCCTTGAACGCATCCACGTCCAGGTAGGGCTGGGGGGTTTTGCGCTTTTGCAGCGCGGCCACGACCGAATCAAGGTCTTTTCGCAACAGGGTGATGTCAAGCATGGGTCAATTTTAGGGGGCGGGCTTAAGAGGTCTGCGTTTGTCACGCCGCCAGCGTCGCCGGGTCCACGTTGGCGCCGCAGATCACCAGGCACACCGTTTCGTCGGGCCGCGGACTGTACGCGCCGGTCTGCAGCGCGGCCAGCCCCAGGGCGGCCGCGGGCTCCACGGCGATCTTCATCTGCTTCCACAGCCATAGCTGGGCGTCGCGGATCGCGCCGTCGGGCAGCAGCAAGGCGTCCTGTACATGGCGCTGCGTCACGTCCCAGGCAATGGCGCCGATGCGCTTGGCGCCCAGCGAGTCGGCCGCGATGCCGCTGACGGCCACGTCCACCGGCTCGCCCGCCTCGCGCGCGCGGTACAGCGTGGGGGCCAGCTCGGGCTCCAGCGCCACCACGCGCGAGCGCCCGCCAAACCACGACGCAATGCCGCCAATGAGCCCGCCACCACCCACGCTGACCAGCACGCTGCCGGGGACGCCGGCCTGGGCCTCGATCTCCATGGCCAGCGTGCCCGCGCCCTGCACCACCTCGGCCTGGTCATAGGCATGGGTCAGCAGCGCGCCGCTGTCCTGCTGGCGCGCCAGGCACGCGGCCAGCGCCTCGGCATAGACCGCGCCGGTCACCACCACGTCGGCGCCCAGCTCGCGCAGCCGCTCGCGCTTGGCGGGGCTGGACACCGTGGGCACGAACACTTCGCAGCGCACGCCCAGGGCGCGCGCCGCGGCGGCGGTGGCAATGCCCGCATTGCCGCCCGAAGCCACGATCACGCCGGATTCGGGGATGGGGTTGGCCAGCAGCCGGTTGAGCATGCCGCGCGCCTTGAAGCTGCCACCGGTCTGCAGGTGTTCCAGCTTGAGCCACACCTGCGCGCAGGGCACGCCCAGCGCCGCGCCGGGCAACCGCAGCAGCGGGGTTTCACGCAGAAAGCCCGCCGGGCCCGCGCGCAGGCGGGCGGCCGATGCGGCGATCCGCTCGCGCGACAGTTCATCCATCGATCTTCAGGCCTTTGGGCAGCGGGAATTTCACGGTTTCCTGGATGCCGTCCATCTTGCGCACCGACACGGCGCCCAGCGCCTTCACGCGTTCGATCACTTCGCGCACCAGCACTTCGGGTGCCGACGCGCCGGCCGTCAGGCCCACGCGCGTCTTGCCGTCGAACCACTGCGGCTGCAGTTCGGCGGCCGAATCGACCATGTAGGCGTCCACGCCCAGCTTGCGGGCCAGCTCGGCCAGACGGTTGCTATTGGAGCTGGTCGGGCTGCCCACCACGATCACCACGTCCACGGCCGGCGACATGAGCTTGACGGCGTCCTGCCGGTTCTGGGTGGCGTAGCAGATGTCCTGCTGCTTGGGCTCGCGGATGCTGGGAAAGCGCTGGCGCACCGCGGCCGTGATTTCGGCCGCGTCGTCCACGCTCAGCGTGGTCTGCGTCACCACGGCCAGCTTGTCGCTCTGGGCGGGCTGCACGCGGGCCACATCCTGGACGTCCTCCACCAGGTGGATGCCGTAGTCCAGCTGGCCCATGGTGCCTTCCACTTCGGGGTGGCCCTTGTGGCCGATCATGATGAACTCGTAGCCCTCTTTGGCGAGCTTGGCCACTTCCACGTGGACCTTGGTCACCAGCGGGCAGGTGGCGTCGAACACCTCGAACCCGCGCGCGGCGGCTTCGGCCTGCACGGCCTTGCTCACGCCGTGCGCGCTGAACACCAGTGTGGCGCCCGGCGGCACGTCGGCCAGGTCCTCGATGAAGATCGCGCCCTTGGACTTCAGGTCGTTCACCACGTAGGTGTTGTGCACGATCTCGTGGCGCACATAGATCGGCGCGCCAAACTTGGCGATGGCGCGTTCCACGATCTCGATCGCGCGGTCCACGCCGGCGCAGAAGCCGCGCGGCTCGGCCAGCAGGATTTCCATGTCGGAGGTGGTGCCAGGGACAGCAGTGGGCGCGTTCACAGGATTCCGATCACGTGGACTTCAAAGGTCACGGGCTTGCCCGCCAGCGGGTGGTTGAAGTCGAACAGCACCGCGTCGGCGCGGCCGTCGCCGTCGCCATCGCGGCCCACCTGCAGCACGGCGCCCGCGTAGCTGCCCATGCCGTCGGGCGTGGGGAACTGCACCACATCACCCACCCGGTACTGCTCGTCGGGGTCGCCCATGTCGTTGAGCAGCTTGCGGGCCACCCACTGCTGCATTTCGATGTTGCGTTCGCCAAATGCCTCGCCCGCGGGGATGTCAAAGCTGGCGCGCGCGCCCTCTTCCAGCCCGATCAGGCGCTTTTCGACGGCGGGCGACAGCTCGCCCGTGCCCAGCGACAGCGTGGCGGGCTTGTCGTTGAAGGTGTTGATGATGTCGCCGCCCGGGCCGGCCAGCCGGTAGTGCAGCGTCAGGAACGATCCCGCCTGGACGCGGGGTGGGGTGGATGCCATGGAACTCTCGATAAACTGACCCTCATTCTAAGAAACCATCCCTGAACGCTGTCACACATGAACCTGAAAGACCTTCCCCTGGACGCCCAGCCGCGCGAAAAGCTGCTGGCGCGGGGCGCCATCGCCCTGGGCGATGCCGAACTATTGGCCGTGATCCTGCGCACCGGCATGCCCGGCAAGGGCGTGCTGCAGCTCGCCCAGGAGCTGCTGGACACCTTTGGCGGGCTGGCCGGCCTGCTCAACACCGAGGGCGGCGACCTCAAGCGCATCAAGGGCCTGGGCGGCGCGGCCAAGCGTACGCAGCTGCTGGCCGTGCTGGACCTGGCGCGCCGCGCGGTGGCGCAGCGCCTGCGCGAGCGCGAAGGCATGGACACGCCCGGCGCCGTCAAGCAGTACCTGCAGTTGCAGCTGGCCGCGCGTCCGCACGAGGTGTTCGCGGCGCTGTTCCTGGATACGCAGAACCGGCTGATCACGATGGAAGAACTCTTTCGCGGCACGCTCACGCAGACCAGCGTGTACCCGCGCGAGATCGTGCTGCGCGCGCTGCACCACCAGGCGGCGGCGGTGGTGCTGGCGCACAACCACCCCAGTGGCAGCGTGCAGCCCAGCCGCGCCGACGAGGCCATCACCCAGACGCTGAAAGCCGCGCTCGGCCTGGTGGACGTGCGCGTGCTGGACCACGTGATCGTCGCCCCCGGCGAGTCGTTTTCCATGGCCGAGCGGGGCATGCTCTGAACACCAGGCCGCCATGAAGCTCCAGTCGCTGCAGGACCTCAAGCTCATCCAGAAAAAGCTGGAGGACGAGCGCCGCCAGGCCGCAGCCCGGGAGGCCGCCCGGCAGGAGGCCGAGCGCCGCCGCCGCGCCGAAGAGGACCTGTTCAAGCGCGCCGCCGGCGCCGTGCAGCCCATACGCCACCCGCCGCGCGTGCCGCTGGCCGGGGAACAGCCCGCGCCCATTCCCGTGCAGCAGCAGCTGGACGACCAGCGCGTGCTGCTGGAAAGCCTGAGCGATGAATTTGACGCCAGCACGCTGCTGGACGTGGACGACGCCATGAGCTTTCGCCGCCCCGGCATCGGCACCGACGTGACGCGCAAGCTGCGCACCGGCCACTGGAGCATCCAGCGCGAGCTGGACCTGCACGGCCTGCGCCGCGACGACGCCCGCGAAGTGCTGGGCGCGTTCATCCGCGACGCGCACAAGCAGGGCATACGCTGCGTGCGCGTGGTGCACGGCAAGGGCCTGGGCTCCCCCGGCAAGGTGCCCGTGCTGAAGGGCAAAGTCCACAGCTGGCTGATCCAGAAGGACGAAGTGCTGGCCTTCGTGCAGGCACGGGCCGACGAAGGCGGCGCGGGGGCGCTGGTGGCGCTGCTCAAGCCGCAGGGGTGAGCCGCACCTGAGGCTGGCGATCAGGCCAGCATCTCGAGCAACACGGGGTGCCACAGCGGCAGCGCCACCGCCCCCAGCCTGGTCCCCAGCCGCGCCTTGTCCACGCTGCGTAGCTGGTCCAGCAGGATGCGCGCATTCCTGCCTTTGAACTTGACCTCGGGCCGGCAGCCCAGCGGCTGGCCAGCGCTGGTGATGGGCGCGACGATCACGCGCGGCAACGCCGCATTCATGTCGTCAGGCGACACGATCAGGGCGGGGCGTGTTTTCTGGATTTCGGTGCCGACGGTCGGGTCCAGGTTGACCCAGTAGACCTCGCCGCGCAGAAAACGGCGCGGCTTCACCATACCCACTCGCTGTCGTCGCCCAGCGGTGCATCGGCCCAGTCGCGGTCGGCCTTGCTTGCGGACAGGGCCGGGGCGTTGTCGAACCAGCCTTCACGGACTGCGGCTTTCACGGGCCGGATGATGATCTGCCCGTCCCTGAGTTCCAGGTCAACCTTGTCCTGGATCTGGCAGGACGCCAGAAAGCTGGCCGGGATCAGGATGCCCCGGGAATTGCCGATGGCGCGAAGCGTTGTCTGCATGATGAAACCCACGGTAGTTATAACAAAATTATAACTACCGGCGATACCATCAAACGTTCTGGTTGCGCATCCAGTCCGCCGTCTGGAAGAAACTGGTCTTCAGCCGGGCGCGCAGGTCGGCGGGCACGCCGGTTTCGCCCATGGCCTGGTCCATGCACGCGAGCCACTGGTCGCGCTCTTTGATGCCGATGGCGAACGGCAGGTGGCGCGCGCGCAGCATGGGGTGGCCGAAGCGGTCGGTGTAGTAGGCCGGGCCGCCCAGCCAGCCGCACAGGAACCAGAACAGGCGGTCGCGGGCATTAGCCAGGTCGCTGCCGTGCGCGGCGCGCAGCGCGGCGTAGCCGGGCTCCAGGTCCATCAGGTCGTAGAAGCGCTCGACCAGCGCCTTCACGCGCGCCTCGCCACCGATCCATTCGAACGGGGTGGCAAAGGGCGGCTTTTCTTCGATGTTCATGGGGGGACTTTACCCCGCCCCACTATTGCGCCGCGCGGCGCAGGGTCTCGACCACCGGGCGGCGCAACACCTCGCGCAGGCCCCACCAGCCCGCGGCCAGCGCCAGCCCCGCGCCGGCCAGCGCGCCCGCCAGCGGCACCCACGGCGATCCCGTCCAGGTGAAGTCGAACGCAAAGCGCGCCAGCGCCCAGCCCACGGCCGTGGCCACGACGCTGGCCAGAAAGCCCGCCAGCAGGCCCACGCCCGCCAGCTCGGCCCGCTGCACGTCACGCAACAGGCTGGCGCGCGCGCCCACGGCGCGCATGATGGCGAATTCGCGGGCGCGTTCCTCTCTTGTGGCCGTCACGGCGGCAAACAGCACCACCACGCCCGCCGCCAGCGTGAAGCCGAACAGGAACTCCACCGCGCGGATCACCTTGTCCAGCACACCCTGCACCTGGGTGATGGTGGCCGTCATGTCCACGTTGGTGATGTTGGGAAAGGCGCGCACCAGCGCGTTGTCAAACCCCCGGGTGTCGGGCGCCCGGAACGCGCTCATGTAGGTGATGGGCACGTCGGCCATTTTGCTGACCGGGTACATGACGAAGAAGTTGGCCCGCATCGACCCCCAGTCCACCTTGCGCAGCGACGTGATCTTTGCGTCCGTCTGGATGCCGCCGATGTCAAAGCGCAGCGTGTCGCCCATCTTGAGCCCCAGCGTCTGGGCAATGCCCTCTTCCACGCTGATGGCGCCGGCTTCTTCGGGCGTCCAGGCGCCGGCCACGATCTCGTTGTGCGCGGGGCGCTGCGCGGCATGCGACAGGTTGAACTCGCGGTCCACCAGGCGCTTGGCGCGGTCGTCGGCGTAGTCGTCGGGCGACACGGGCTTGCCGTTGACCTGCACCAGCCGGCCGCGGATCATGGGATACCAGTCGCGCTTGACCACGCCGGCGTCCGTCAACGCCTTCTGGAATGCGTCGCCCTGCTCGGGCATGACGTTGATGACAAAGCGGTTGGGCGCGTCGGGCGGCGTGGCCTGGCGCCAGCTGCTGATCAGGTCGGTGCGCAGCAGCACCAGCAGGATCAGCGCCAGCAGCCCCACCGACAGCGCGCTGACCTGCACCACGGCGTACGCGGGCCGCGCCGATATCTGCCGCGTGGCCAGCACCAGCCAGCGCGGCGCGGTGGCCTCGTTCACGCTTTTGCGCAGCAGCTTGACGGCCACCCAGCTCAGGCCGGCGAACACGGCCACGGCCACGGCGAAGCCGCCCACGGCAATCGCGCCCAGCTTGAGGTCCGAGCTTGCGGCCAGCAGCAGCGCGGCAAACCCCGCCACGCCCACGCCCAGCACGGCCAGCGACGCGGGCTTGAGCCCACCCACGTCGCGGCGGATCACGCGCAGCGGCGGCACCTGGGCCAGCTGCAGCACGGGCGGCAGGCCGAACGCGAACAGCAGCGTGAGCCCCATGCCCAGGCCGAACGCCACGGGCCACAGGCTGGCGGCCGGCAACGCCGTGTCCACCAACCCCGCCAGCAGCATGACGAACACATGGTGCACGCCAAAGCCAATCGCCACGCCCAGCGCGCTGGCAAACAGGCCGATCAGCGCAAACTCGAACGCGTAGCTCATGGCGATGGTGCGCTGGCTCTGGCCCAGCACGCGCAGCATGGCGCAGTCGTCCAGGTGGCTGGCGGCAAAGCCGCGCGCGGCCAGCGCCACCGCCACGGCGCTGAGCAGCGCGGCCAGCAGCGCCACCAGGTTCAGAAACTTCTCAGCCCGGTCCAGTGTCTGGCGCATCTCGGGCCGGCCCGATTCAAGCGACTCCACACGCACGCCGCGCACGGCGTTCTGCTTGAGCTCGGCGTCCGCCCACTGGGTAAAGGCGCGCACCTGCCGGTCGTTGCCCGCCACGGCAAAGCGGTAAGTCAGCCGGCTGGCCGGCTGCACCAGGGCGGTGGCGGCAATGTCGGCCTGGTTGATCATCACGCGCGGCGCGAAGCTCATGAAGCCGCCACCACGGTCGGGCTCGGTGACGATGATGCGTGCGATCCGCAAAGACGCATCGCCCAGCAGCAGCGCGTCGCCCATCTTGAGGTTCAGCGCGTCCAGCAGCGGCGCGTCGACCCAGGCCTCGCCTTTGGCGGGGATGTCGCGCGTGGTTTGGCCCGGCGTGTCGGGAGCCGGCGCCACGCGCAGGCTGCCGCGCAGCGGGTAGCCGGTGTCCACCACCTTCAGCGCCACGAGCTTGCTGGCGCCGCCGCTGGCGTCGGGCGCGCGGCCCATGGTGGGAAAGCCCAGCGTGCCGGTGGCCTGCAGGCCCAGTTCGCGCGCGCGGGCGATGAAGGCCTGGGGTGTGGGGTTGTCGCTGCTGACCACGGCGTCGCCGCCCAGCAACTGCCGCGCGTCGCGGGCCAGGCCCCCCTTGAGCCGGTCGGCAAAAAAGCCGACGGCGGTCAGCGCCGCCACCGCCAGCGTCACGGCCACGATCAGCAGGCGCAGTTCACCCGCGCGCAGGTCGCGCCAGAGCGTGCGCCAGCCCAGGCGAAAGGGAGAGTTGTTCATCGCCCGGACCTTAACCCAGAAGTCTGAGGGGCGAATGAGCGGGGTTGAATGAGGGTTACTTGTTCTTCAGCTTGCCCTTGGGCGCAACGAACGTGGTGGGCGCGATCGGCCGGGTGGAGGTCGAGGACGACTCCTTGGGCGGAGAGGTGTCCTTCTTGGGCTTCTTCACCATCTTGTTGCTGCGCTGTTCACCTTTTGCCATGGCGGGCTCCTTGTTGAGTCGTTCGTCAATGTAACGCAACGGTGTAGCCTGCCGGAAAGCGCACGTCACAGGAGGGCTACTTCCAGTTGAGGTTCAGCTTGCGGTGGGACGCCGCACAATCTCGAAGGTACAAATTGATAAGGCTTTGATACGGAATGCCAACGTCTTCAGAAATGGCCTTGAAGTACGTGATGGACTCTTCATCAAGCCGGATGGTGATTTGCTTCTTGAGCTGGGCTGCATAGGGATTCTTTCTTGCAGCGGAGAAGTCGTACTCTTTGCGCATGTGATACCTCTACGGATAAGACCTGGATTCCCGGGTCGTTGCCTTTCGGGCAGAAATGAAACGAATGACATTGCCCTCGTCCCGATAGCAATGACAAACGACAAGCAGCCGCAGCAAACTGCTCAAACCCAGAAGAACAAAGCGATCTTCGTCTTCTGAGTGGTCTGGGTCGTCTATCAGCCTGGCCCGTTCATCGACAAAGACTGACTTGGCTTCTTCGAAGCTCACGCCATGCTTCTTTGCATTGGCTGCGGCCTTTCGTTCATCCCACTCGAAGCGAAGCGTGCTCATGCCAAGATTTTAACTACATTGTAGTTTTCCGGCAATCGGAGGCGGTTCTGTTCGCTCTAGAAGCCTAACGCTCGCGTCAACTGCTCCGCCGCCACCGACCCGGCCACGAAGCGCCCACTTCGCGTCGGCGGGTCGGGTTGAATACGGGGTCAGGCGGCACGACGACGCAGGTATCCAGAGGGGCGCGCACTTGCACGTCAGTTACCGAGCGACCTCAGGACACCGTCGAAGAACTTGTCATGGACGGCTGCGATGGCGAAGCTGCCCATGCGGTAAACGCCGGTGTGGACAACGACGGTGCGCGTTGCCGGGTGGACCGACACCGACTGCCCGCTGTTGCCGCGCAGGGAAAAGCGGTCTTCCTGCGTCGACACCCAGGTCTGGTAGCCGTAACCGGGATACGGTGCCTGCGAGCTGACAGACGCCTTCACCCACTCTGCGGGGATGACCTGCCGCCCGTCGCGCGCGCCACCATCGGCGAGCAGCAGCCCCAGGCGTGCCCAGTCGCGCAGCGTCGCGCTGAGGCAGCAATAGCCGAGCTCGTTCCCGGCCGGATCGATGTTCCAGGCGGCGTCGGACTCGGCACCCATCGGCTGCCAGAGCTTGCGCGTCGTGTAGTCGGACACGCTCTCGCCCGTCGCGCCGCGCAGCACCAGCGCGAGGACGAAGGTCTCGGACGAGGCATAGGACCAGCGCTGCCCTGGCGGCGCGACGCGCTCGCGGTACGGCAGCACGGCCGCCGCACCGCCCGGACCGGCCTGGTACAGGATCGCCGTGGCGAGCTTCGTCACGTCGTCATAGCCGTTGTAAGCCTCCCAGAACTTCACGCCCGAGGTCATCGTGAGCAGGTGGCGGATCGGCGTCTCGCCGTACGGATGCCCTTTCAGCTCGGGCACGTATTTCTCGGCAGGGTCGTCGATCGAGGCGATCTTCTTCTCGTCCAGCGCGATCCCCACCAGCATGCCGATCACGGTCTTGGCCATCGACATGGAGGCAAAGCGGTGTCCGGCGTTGCGCTGGTACTGGTAGCGCTCGGCCAGGATCGTGTCGCCGCGCATGACGAGCAGCCCGGTGTTGCGGTTTTCGGCAAGGAACTTGTCTGTGCCAAGGGCGGGCTCCTGAGCGGCCCTGCCCAGCGGGCGTGGACTGTCGGACTTCTTCACCACGCGCGACGGATAGACGTCGGCGTAGTGGCTGAACAGGCCCACGCGGCACCACTCGGGCGAGTAGATACCCTTCGCGTCGGGGCACACGGGATAGCCCCTGGACTTGCCCAGAGCTTCTTCGTCAGGCGCCGCGAGCGCCACCGAGGAGAGAAACGCCAGCAGCAAGGCCATGACTGCACGCCCAAGCTTTTGGTGGACGCTGTCGCGGGTGATGTGTTGAATCAATGGCATCTGATGCGATTCGAGTCGCTCAAACCAGAAAAGCGTTTTCATGGAGTGCCTCCTGTTTACCTTGCGATGGAGTTGGCGCCACGGTGAGCGACGCCTAACGAGGCTGTGCAATAAGCCCGAAACCAGCCACGCGCAGCGCGCCCGATCGTGATTTCCGTGTCCTCATGTGAATTCCTCCGCTTGGTGTTGTTGCTTGTGACTTTCGCGGCATTCTGACACCTCGGCTCGATCTGGCAAGGCCCTGCGCCCCGGAATTGCCCGAGCGGCCCGCACCGGCCCTTCAACCTCTTCGCGTGAACCCGACCAACCGCCCGATCTTCTCGATGTTGTGCACCAGGCAGTACAGCCGCCACTGCGTGCCCACCTTCTCTTTGCCGCGCAGTGTGAAGCGGTCCAGCCGCTTGGTGTGTCGTATGTTCGCAAACACCGCTTCCACCGTGGCAATGCGCTGGCTGTACAGCTGGCGGCCTCTGGCCGAGTCGATAGCCCGTTTCATCAGTTCGGTGGCGGTGTGGCCGCTGGCGGGGCCGCGCTCGAAGATCGCCACTTGCCGGATGGGGGTGCGCTCCGGGCGGCGCAAGCACTGCTCGCGCAGCGTGCAATTGCCGCAGCCGCCTTGCGTTCCCTTGTACTTGTGCGCCACACGTCCGTTGATGCGGCAGTTGTTCTTCTCATCCACGATGAAGTCCGCCGGCCGGAACAGACGTATCACTTTCTGTGGCCCCTTGGTTTTGTAGTGAAGCGGGTCGGGTTTGTCGCGATGGTGCTGCTGGCCGGTAAGCCGCTCATCGCGCTTTCTCATCTGGCCATCGGCCACCAGTGCGCAAATGCCCGCCTCATGCAGCGCACGCATGTTCTCGTGGCTGTGATAGCCCGCGTCGGCCGTCATCAAGGTGTCCTGCCTGGCCTGCGCCCGCGCCGCGTACCCCTGGATCACGCCTTTGCTGGTGGCCATCTTGGCGCTGTCGTTGTCTGTGACGTTGGATTTGAGTTCCTGGCCTTTGCCGTTGCGCCGGGGCTGCTCGCGCGCGACGAATTCGCGCATCGCCTGTGCCTCGTGGTGCAGTTCGTCAATGCGCCGCTGGCGACTGTGTTGCCCGTCAGGTGCATCGCCTTCGCCGTCGCGGCTTTGGTGAAGCTCCAGCATTTTGCGCGCGGCTTTGTCCAGCCGCTGGGCCCGGTGACGTAGTTCGGCGTGGGTGCCACTGCGCTCCTTGCTGGCGTTGCTGGGGAGCTTGACGCCATCGATGGCGAACATCTGCCGTCCGATCAGGCCCGCGCGGTCGCAGACCAGCAGGACCTGGGTGAACAGCGGCTGGATTTGCCCGGCCAGTTCACGCACGAATTTGGCGATGTGGGTGTAGCTGGGCTGGCTGTCTGCGCTCAAGGCCATGAACAGCACGTTCTGGCGGCAGGCCGCTTCAATCCTGCGACTGGTGTTCAAGCCCCGGCTGTACGCCAGCAGCACGATTTTGAGCATGACGCGCGGGTCGTACGCGCTGGCGCCTGTTTCGTCGTTGCGATATTTGGCATCCAGCGCCGACAGGTCCAGTTCATGGTCTATCAGGTGGTCCAGCGCGAACTCAAATGTTCCGGGCTGGATCTGCTCGGCAAGCACCACCGGCAGCAGCATCGCGTCTCTGTGTACGGGTTTGTAGCGGGGCATGCCACTGGGCATGCAAGCTCAGTGCCTATTTCGAATCGGGCGGGAGTTTTTGCACAGGCTCAACGTTGGAGTTCAGCGGCTGCCGAAGGAAGTCCGCTGCAATGACGGGTTAGGCTTCACTTGGCCTGAGCACAATTTGCCGCATGATCGGCTTGTTGGTGTGTGAGTGATAGACGGCACACATTAGGCAGCCAGACATTGCCATTTGCGAGAGATCCGCATCTTGCACACCCATTCCAACCCACTGCACGCCAGGTGCGAGGACAAAAGGTAGTGGCTGCGCTTCGGAAGGGCTTGGAACAATTGCCGCGAATGTGTTGCTGTTCCGATTGACTCTGGCCACGAAGTCATCTCGATACAGCAAGTAGCCCATATTTGTAATCGTCGTGGGGCGATCGCCACGATTGGTGACGCGCACAACGACGAACTCGCGTTCATCTGGTGCTCCTGTACCGTAGAGCTTCATTCCAGATTGGACCTCGACTTTGAGGTTGGGACCTTGCATCTTCCACTTCACTACGTCCCAGATGGCAACTGCTGTTGCGACTACGGCAGCGTATACGGCAGTGGCAACCGTGTAGAACTCTACGTTTGTCATTTCGCGTGATTCGAAGTTGCCAAGTTACAGCGTGAGGGATGCGCGGAGCCTTATCTGTGAAGCCTAACTTTGATATATCCCGCAAAACTGCGGGATAACATGGCGACGTGCGGAATAACGTGGCCCGCAAAAATCCGTAAAGTCTTTGCGCATCAACAACTTGCAGCAATCCACTACGCCCTTGTACAGGTATAACAGTTTCAGAAAAACCGTCGCCATTCCGCTCCTTTGAGTCCGCCCCTTCGCGCCACTATAGCAACCCACCTCACACGGTCGATAGCCCGCCTCGCTAACCTAGCACCAGCATTGCCGGAGGCAGCCGGTGGCGCGCCACCCCGCAGCCCGCAAGGCTGTGGGTGGGGCCGGCCCAACAGCGTAAAACGCCAGGCTACCCCCGCAACACCCCACTATGCCGCGCCGCATGCTTGAGCCATGAAGCGTCCCGCGCCAGTGCCAACGCCGCCTCTACCGTGTGCGAATGCCGCGCAGACCGCACCAGCATGAACCCCACCGGCGTCTGCAGCTCGGGCGCCACCAGCGCCAGTGCCTGCAGTTCGCGCCAGGCCATCACCGCCCCCAGCACCGCGCCGGGCACCACGCTGCATACCTGGCCTTCCAGCACGGCCAGGGCCAGCGTGAGGATGGAGTTGGTCTCCATGGCGGGCACGACCGTCAGGCCCGCTTCGGCAAAGGCGCCGTCCACGATCGTGCGGTTGTGCATCTCGGGCGTCAGCAGGCACAGCGGCTCCTTCGCCGCGTCGGCCCAGGTAATGGTCCCGCCCAATGACAGTGCCGTTGCGGCCGCAGTCGTGGGTTTGGCCGCACGCCGCACCAGCCAGTAGCGTTCGTCATACTGCGGCACGGCATCCAGCCGGGCGCCGCGCGGTCCCATGCGGTCGGTGTAGCCCAGCCCCAGGTCCAGCGTCAGATCGTCCAGCCCGGCCTCGATCTCGGGCGAGCTCATGGAGCGCACCGTGGGCGCAATGCCCGGGTGCAGCGCCTGCAACTGCGCCGCAAAGCGCGCCGCCACCGGCACGGCCGCCGGCACCACGCCGATCACCAGCCGCCCCTGCGGCCGCCCGGCCACGCTGGCCAGGTCCTGGCGCAGCAACTCGCGCTCGTGCAGCATCAGCCGGGCCGATTGCAGCACGCGGTCGCCTTCGGGCGTAAAGCCGGCAAAGGTGCGCCCACGCTTGACGATGACGGCGCCAAACTCTTCCTCCAGCGCGCGCAGCGCATTGGACAGGGCCGGCTGCGTGATGTGACAGGCCTGCGCCGCGCGTCCGAAATGGCGGTGTTCCTGCAGGGCGACCAGGTAGCGCAGCGACGCCAGCAGGTTCATGGGCCGCCCTTTACACGCTCAGGTGTTCTTGCTGATCGTGATGGTCGGGAACTTCGCGCTGAAGTCCTTGGCTTTGGCCGCGACTTTCACGGCGACCTTGCGGGCGATCTCGCCGTACAGGCGGGCCGCGTCGCTGCCGGGCGCCGCCGCCACGGTGGGCGTGCCGCTGTCGGCCTGCTGGCGGATGCTCATGGACAGCGGCAGCGCGCCCAGGTAGTCCATGTTGTAGTCGGCGGCCATCTTCTGCCCGCCGTCCACGCCAAAGATGTGTTCCACGTGGCCGCAGTTGCTGCACACGTGCACGGCCATGTTTTCCACGATGCCCAGGATGGGCACGCCCACCTTTTCGAACATCTTGATGCCCTTTCTGGCGTCGATCAGCGCGATGTCCTGCGGCGTGGTGACGATCACCGCGCCGGTCAGCGGCACCTTCTGGCTCAGCGTGAGCTGGATGTCGCCGGTGCCCGGCGGCATGTCCACGATCAGGTAGTCCAGGTCCTTCCAGTTGGTCTGCGTGATGAGCTGCTCCAGCGCCTGGCTGGCCATGGGGCCGCGCCAGACCATGGCCTGGTCGTCGCTGACCAGGAAGCCGATGGAGTTGACCTGGATGCCGTGGTTGCGCTTGGGCTCCATGGTCTTGCCGTCCAGCGTCTCGGGCTTACCGCTGGTGCCGGTCATGGTGGGCTGGCTGGGGCCGTAGATGTCGGCGTCCAGCAGGCCCACGGTGGCGCCTTCGGCCGCCAGCGCCAGCGCCAGGTTGACGGCCGTGGTGCTTTTGCCCACGCCGCCCTTGCCCGACGCGACGGCAATGATGTTTTTGACCCCCGGCATCAGGTTCACGCCGCGCTGCGCGGCATGGGCGATGACCTTGCTGGTGATGTTGGCCGACACGTTGGTCACGCCGTCCACCGTGCGGGCCGCGGCCACCAGGGCCGAGCGCAGCGCGGGGATCTGGCTCTTGGCCGGGTAACCCAGCTCGACGTCGAAGGCGACCTCGCCGCCCGTGACCTGCAGGTTCTTGAGCGCCTTGGTGGACACGAAGTCCTTGCCCGTGTTGGGGTCGATGACGGTTTGCAGGGCTTGCAGGAGCTGGTCTGGGGTGGGCATGGTGTTATTCAGGACACTTCGGCACAGGGGCGGCCAGTTTAGCGATAACTCCTAAAATGAGGGGTTTCCCCAAGCCAAGCCCCAGCCCCATGACCGCCCCGCGCCAGCTCTTTGTCACCACCGCCCTGCCCTACGCCAATGGCAAGTTCCACATCGGCCACATCATGGAATACATCCAGGCCGACATCTGGGTGCGGCACCAGCGCATGCAGGGCAGCACGGTGCATTTCGTCTGCGCCGACGACGCGCACGGCGCGCCGATCATGATCGCGGCCGAAAAGGCGGGCAAGACACCGCAGGCGTTCGTGGCCGATATCGCCGCGGGCCGCAAGGAGTATCTGGACGGCTTTCACATCGCGTTCGACAACTGGCACAGCACCGACGCGCCCGAGAACCACGCGCTGGCGCAGCAGATCTACCGCGACCTGAAGGCCAACGGCCTGATTTCCAGCAAGACCATCGAACAGTTCTTTGACCCCGACAAGAGCATGTTCCTGCCGGACCGCTTCATCAAGGGCGAGTGCCCCAACTGCCATGCCAAGGACCAGTACGGCGACAACTGCGAGGTCTGCTCCAAGGTCTACAGCCCCACCGACCTGATCAACCCATACTCGGCCCTGTCGGGCGCGACGCCGATCCTGAAAACGTCGGAGCACTTTTTCTTCAAGCTGTCGGACCCGCGCTGCCTGGACTTCCTCAAGACCTGGACCAACAGCGGCGCGGTGCAGACCGAGGTGCTCAACAAAATCAGCGAATGGCTGGTGCCTGACGCAGATGGCAAGACCGCCCTGGGTGACTGGGACATCAGCCGCGACGCGCCGTACTTTGGCATCGAGATTCCCGATGCACCGGGCAAGTACTTTTACGTGTGGCTGGACGCGCCTGTGGGCTACCTGGCGTCGCTCAAGAATTACCTGGGCAAGATCGGTGTGGACTATGACAAGTTCATCGCCGACCCGAATGTGGAGCAGTACCACTTCATCGGCAAGGACATCATCACCTTTCACACGCTGTTCTGGCCGGCCATGCTGCACTTCAGCGGCCGCAAGGTGCCCAACCAGGTGTTTGTGCACGGCTTTCTGACGGTGAACAACGGCGAGAAGATGAGCAAGAGCCGCGGCACCGGCCTGGACCCATTGAAGTACCTGGGCCTGGGCATGAACCCCGAGTGGCTGCGCTACTACCTGGCGGCGAAACTGAACGGGCGGAATGAGGACATCGACTTCAACCCCGACGACTTCATGGCGCGCGTGAACAGCGACCTGATCGGCAAGTACGTGAACATCGCCAGCCGGGCGGTGAAGTTCGTGCCGGGGGGCAAGCTGGTGGCGGCGCCGTCGCTGGCCCCAGTGGTTGCACAGGCGCTGGCCGCCAGCGTCAAGTCGCTGTACGAGTCGCGCGACTACGCCCGCGCGCTGCGCGAGATCATGGCCGTGGCCGACGTGGTGAACACCGCGTTCGACGCTGCCGCGCCGTGGAAGCTGGCCAAGGAAGGCAAGGGCGACGAAGCCGCCGCCGTGGGCAGCTGGTGCCTGGAGATGTTCAAGCTGCTGACTGCGTGTTTGAAGCCCGTGCTGCCGGCGCTGGCCGCGCAGGCCGAGGGCTTTTTGCAATGCGCGCCGCTGGGCTGGAGCAACGCCGCGACGCCGCTGGGTGCGGGGCATGTCGTGGGCAAGTACGAACACCTGATGCAGCGCGTGGATGTGAAGCAGCTGGATGCGCTGTTTGAGGTGCCTGCCGCAGAGCCCTCACCCCAGCCCTCTCCCAGCGGGAGAGGGGGCGAAGCCGCAGAGCGAGGGAATGAGCTGCCTGGGGGTGAGGCGCTTGCGCCGACCATCACCATCGACGACTTCACCAGGATCGACTTGCGCATCGCAAAAATCGTGAATTGCGAAGCGGTGGAAGGCTCGACCAAGCTGCTGCGCCTGACGCTGGACGTGGGCGAAGGCCGCCACCGCAACGTGTTCAGCGGCATCGCCAGCGCCTACAAGCCTGAGCAGCTCATCGGCAAGCACACGGTCATGGTCGCCAACCTGGCGCCGCGCAAGATGAAATTTGGCGTGAGCGAAGGCATGGTGCTGGCCGCGAGCCACGGGGATGAGAAAGACAACCCCGGCATCTACGTGCTGGAGCCCATGGCCGGTGCGCAACCGGGCATGCGGGTGCGCTGAGGCGGGACTTACAAGACCTTCAGATAGACATCCATTCATCTAGTTATCAAACGCAACGACTGCGTTCACCATTTGGGCAGGTCAACACCACATCCACAGAACAGGGAGTTCCCGGTCGATTCCAAGCCACATGAGGCGGACCATGGACATTTCCTTCCCTTCATTGCCCTCCTCAGGCCAGCCGCCTGGCTCCCGTTCGGTCACACCTGAATCCACATTCGATGCTTTTGGCGTGGCGTTTGACTCGGACGATGAGAGCGTCGGCCACGGTGTGCATGGGCGCGCATCGCAAAGCCTGATCAACCGTTGCCTTGATGCCTGTGCCGCGGCAGCAGGCCTGCAGCCTGGCGTCTCGCTGCCCCCCGCCGCACAGGCCCGCGTCATTACCACGGTCAACTGCCTGGTGGAGGAGATGACCGGAACCCACCTCGACCTGGCGTTCCTTCTTGCAGATCAGGAGTCCGACAGCGACGATGATGGCGACTACAAGGGGTCATTACCTCCTGCGCCACATACCTCTGCGTCTGTCGGTCTGGCTGACCTTGAGGCGTTGCCCGCTGCGGCATGGTCTGAACTCGATGCCTATTTGTGGGATGAAGCCGGCAAACGCATCGAGAAGGTTGTCTTGCCCGCCAATATCGACCCCTCCCACCTCATCCGCGGGTTGGCCGGATTGTCCGCGCTCAGGGAGCTTGACGTCTCCCTGCCAACGGGTTGCGAAAGCGTCGATTTCGGTGGGCTCAAGCCCATCGATCCCGACCAGCTGGCGATCACGCTGCGTGGAGACCTGTCGGATCTGGCGGTGATTGCGCCCGCGGGGTCTCACGTCACGGCCGCCAGCCAATGCGTGGCCCTGCACAAGTCCAGGGTGTTTTATGTCGATGGGGATCGCCGGCAAATCGGGACGCCCAGAACCCTTGCAGGCGCCGGCTACCACCACGTCTCGGACAGCATGTCACAGGAGCAATCCGTGATGAGCAAACTGAATGGAAATGGCAGGTTTGGCAACATCAACTCAACTTTGCTGGAACGCCCCGGCGACCCGATTGTCTGCCGCACGCTCAGCATGCTCTGGCTGTTGGCACGTTATCAGCATCATCAGGACCAACACACCCAGGCTGCGGCCGGCATCGACACCAAGTCGCAGCAGCCGTTTTCATACGCATTTGCCGCAAGCGACGTGGCAATTTCCCAGAGCGTCACCAGCGACACCGTTCATGAGCAGGAGGGCATCATGATTGGCAGCCAGGCCGACGCGCTGTTCGACACCGAAGGCTTTGGCGAGATGCTCAGCCACCAGTTCCAGCACATGGCCCCGGGCGACACACGCTATTTCATGGCCAGCACACCCAATCACATGTTGGGTGTGGAACTCCAGGTGAAGGAGGCCGTGCATGCCGGCACCTTGCGCCGGGAATACGTGGTCAACCTCTATGACCCCAACAAGACGACCACGCACATCCGCGTGGTGGCCTACGAAGCGCGATGGTTCAAGTCCCAATCGCTTGGACACTGGCTTGAGCGGGACGACGTGAACCACTACTTTCCCGGCGATCCGCAGATAGGAACACTGGTACGCTGGATTCCACCGGCTGAACGCACGGTGCACCCGGACCAGATGCCAGCACATGAAGTTGCCATCCATGTCGACCCGCGCGACCGACCCACCGCACGATTCATGTCGGCGGCCATGAGCCGTGGAGCGCCACTCAGCGTGACCGCCAGCGCGAGGGGCATTCTGGCATCGGACCTCACCACGCGCGAGAAGCGGCACGCGCTCAGGGCCGATAACGTGCACAACAGGCCGGCCCTTGAAGTTGCTTGCGACAGGGGCCAGCCGGCCACGGTGGCCGCCTACATTCGCGCCGTGCTGGAGGCCGACACGAATGTGTTGCCCCTGCACGACCAACTCAACCTCGTGCGGGCCGAGCTTAACGAAGAGCCCGTGCTGGCTTTTGCCGCAGCGCGGCCCGCACAGCACCGGACGGAAGACGCCATCTACAGCTATGTGCGCGAGATTGCGGCGTCACCGCTGGCATTGACTCACAAGGAGGCACTGCTGGGCGAGACAGGCCCCCATGGCACCGCAGCACAACGCGCGCTCGGGATCGCCCCGGCCAGGGCGGCCGCCATGATGTGCGCCATCCACGACGCCAACCTGCCCGCCGAACAAACCCGGGCATTGCTGGCATCACTCCAGGTGCGGGGTGACGATGTGCTCAAGGCCATGTTCGCCATGGAAGACGCGTTGCCCGTTCTTTCGCAAGCCGCCCAGAAGGTCAAGGCCGCCGAACTGCTGTCGCGCCAGGACAGCTGGATGCATCGGCTTGGCATGGCGACCCGCGAAACCCGGGCTCCGGACACCAAGGGCACCCCAGTCGCCCCCGTGACCCCAGTTACTGCCGCCATCACTGTGCCGGTTCCGGCCGCAGACCCGGCAGACCTGGCCCGTCAGGCACTGCATGCGGCGGTGGCGACTGCGTTGACCCAGCGGGGTCTCAGCGGCAGCAGCCGCGGGACGCTCGCGTCCACGGCGGACACTGTCACCCAGGCCCTGCTGGGTTGCCTACGCCACGACAACAGCGCGCTCGTGTTCAGCGGGTTGCCGGTGGATCAGCAGAATCTGGTCTGTGCCCTTGCGCCGCAAGGCTGGCAGGCGCTGCATGACTATGCGCAGGCGGCGGGAGGCACCGGCATCAGGCAAGTCGTCTTGCCCACCCGTTCCAGCATCGCTCTGGATCCGGAATTCACCGCGCAAGGCCTGAACACGCTCCGGTCGCTCGAACGGCTGGTCATCCCCCGTGTGCCGGGCATGCGGTTCGAGGGCCTGACGCATCAACTGGGACAGTTGCAGATCAGCTTGCACGACACGAAAGACCCGGCAAGCCCCACGCGATAGACCGGCGCCCACAGCCCAGGCGTCTAAAATTGCGCGAGAACGGGGGCTCGCATGATTCAACGCATTCTTCTGGCAGCCACACTGGCCACGACGGTGGCGCTTTCCGGCTGCGCCGTTGTCGCCGTGGCGGACGTCGCAGCCACGGTCGCCGTCAAGACCGTGGGCCTGGCCGCAGACGCCACCATCGGCACCGCGCGCCTGGCGGGCCGTGCGGTCGGCGCGGTAGCCGACGCCGCCATCCCCGGCGGAGACTGATACCTTGACCCCGCCCCGCCTGCACCTGGCGGGCTTTCACCCCCGGTTGATCGATGCGCTGCGCGGCTACAACCGCGCACGCTTTATGGCCGATGCGGGCGCGGGCATGACGGTGGGCATCGTGGCGCTGCCGCTGGCCATGGCGTTTGCCATTGCGTCGGGCCTGTCGCCGCAGGCGGGGCTGTGGACGGCCATCATCGCGGGCTTTCTCATCTCGGCCCTGGGCGGCTCCAGCGTGCAGATCGGCGGGCCGGCGGGCGCGTTCATCGTCATCGTGTACGGCATTGTGGAGCGCTACGGCCTGGCCAACCTGCTGATTTCTACCGCCTGCGCGGGCGTGCTGCTGTTTGTGCTGGGCCTGCTCAAGCTGGGCACGCTGGTGCGCTACGTGCCGGTCAGCATCGTGATCGGCTTTACCAACGGCATTGCGGTGCTGATTGCCGCGTCCCAGCTGCGCGACTGGCTGGGCCTGACGGTACCCAAGATGCCGGCCGACTTTTTTACCCAGCTCAACGTCATGGCGCAGCACCTGGGCACCTTCAACCCGTATGCGTTCGGGCTGGGCAGCGCCTGCGTGCTGGGCCTGTTCGTGTGGCGCCGCGTCACCTCGCGCGTGCCCGGCCCCATCGTGGCGCTGGTCACGCTCACGGCGCTGGCGGCGCTGCTGCACCTGCCGGTGGAAACGATCGGCTCGCGCTTTGGCGGCATCCCGCGCGAGCTGCCGGTGTTTGCGCTGCCCGAATTCACCTGGGAAACCGTCAAGCTGCTGGTCACGCCCACACTGACCATCGCGCTGCTGGGCGCGATCGAGTCGCTGCTGTGCGCCCGCGTGGCCGATCAGCTCGGCACGGCCCGCCGCCATGACCCCAACCAGGAACTCATGGCGCAGGGTGTGGCCAACTTCATCACGCCTTTCTTTGGCGGCATGCCGGCCACCGGCACCATCGCCCGCACCGTGACCAACGTGCGCGCGGGCGCCACCACGCCGGTGGCGGGCATGGTGCATGCGCTGACGCTGCTGCTCGTGGTGCTGCTGGCCGCGCCGCTGGCGCTGTACGTGCCGCTGGCTGTGCTGGCGGGCATATTGCTGTTCGTGGCGTGGAACATGGGCGAGTGGCATGCGTTCGCGCGCCTGCGCCAGCACAGCAGCCACTACCGCGTGCTGATGCTGGGCACGTTCTGTCTGACCGTGGTGTTCGACCTGACCGTGGCCGTGCAGGTGGGGCTGGTGGCGGCCTGCGTGCTGTTCATCCGCCGCATGAGCTCGCTGTTCCGCGTGGAGCTGGTCGCTCAGGACGACGCCGGCTTCACCTTCAGGCTGTACGGGGCGCTGTTCTTCGGCGCGGTGGCCAAGATCGACGTGGCCGTGCGGGCGGTTGAAAACGGGCCGCCCGCGCCGCGGGTCGTGCTGGACGCGCTGCAGCTCGTGTCACTGGACGCGTCGGGCCTGGACGCGCTGCGCCAGCTGCACAAGGCCGTGCTGGCGCGCGGCGGCACGCTGCGCGTGGACAACCTGCAGCCGCAGCCGCGGGAGCAGTTTGAGCAATCCGGATTTGCGGCAGAGCTGGGCTCAGGCGGCGGCTGACACGGCCGGCCAGGTGATCACCCCGGCCAGGGCGCCGTCCGCCGGCGCGAGCTGGTGCACGGGCCGGCCCGCGAACTGCTGGCGCAGCTCTTTCAGCAGTTCCTGCGCGCCGCCAAACGGCGTGAACAGGTCCACCAGCCAGACCTGGTCGCCACTTGTCCAGTCGGCGGCAGCCAGCCGGTGCGGCGCGGCGCGGTAGCGCGTGGCGGCGTCCGCGGACAGCAGCGCCCAGGACACGTAGGCCAGCGGCGCTTCATCGCGCATGTGCAGGCGCGCCTGTTTGAGCATGAGCGGCGGCAGCACGCGCCATTCCAGGTCGCCCAGCAGCGTGTTGCGCGTGGGGCCCTGCTGCAGCATGAGCCAGGTCACGTGGCCCAGCACGGGCAGCAGCGCCAGCGCCTGACGGGCGCCGTCGCGGGCCGCCTGGGTGAGCTGGGCCAGCTCGGGCGGCACCGCGTCGGGCGTGGCCGGCGCGAAGGGCGAAGTCGAAATCGATGAATTCATGGGGAGTTTTGCGATGTGTTCTGGGGTGTGTTCTGGGTCGCCGCCGGCGCAACCGCCAGCAGCTCATTCAGCGATTGCAGCGCATCCGGCTCCAGCGCGCCGGCCGCGGCCTTCAGCCGCAGGCCGTGCATGAGCGTGTCGGTCCGCGCCTTGAACAGGTCGCGCTGCGCGGCGTACAGCTGCTGCTGGGCGTTGAGCACGTCGATGTTGATGCGGGTGCCGATGCGGTAGCCGATCTGGCTGGCCTCCACCTGGCTGTAGCTGGCCGCGACGGCCGCGGCCAGCGCCTCGGCCTGCGCGCCGCCCTGCAGCCAGGACGCATGGGCCTGGCGCGCGGTGGCGGCGGCGCGGCGCTGCGCGGCCAGCAGTTCGGCCTGGGCCTTGTCGCGGGCGGCCATGGCCTCGCGCACGCGGGCCGTGGTGGCGCCGCCCGCGTACAGCGGCACGGTCAGCTGCACGCCCACCTGGCCCGACTGGTTGCGGATGCGCGTGTCGGCCGGTGTGGACAGGCTGCCGGCGTTGAAGCTGCCGTTGCGGCTGGCCGTCAGCTCCAGGCTGGGCGCATGGCCCGCGCGCTGGCGTTCCAGCTCGAAGTCGGCGGCTTCGACGGCGGCCTGCTGCAGCAGCACCTCGGGGTGGTCGCGCTGCGCCAGCAGCATCCAGTGGTCGGCGCCCTGCGCGCCGGCATCCACCGGGGCGGGCAGCACCGCGCCGGGCCGCAGGCCGGCCAGCTGCGGCGGCGATTCGCCCAGGATGCGCTGCAGCTCGGCGCGCTTGTGCTCCAGCTCGCTGCGCGCCATGGCCTGCTGGGCGCGGGCGAGCTGAAAGCGCGACTGCGCCTCGTGCACGTCGGTCACCGTGGTCATGCCGACTTCAAAGTTGCGCTGCGCCAGGCGCAGCTGCTGGGCCATGGCGGCCCCCTGCGCATGCGCCACGGCAGCGCCTTCCTGCGCCACCAGCACGTCAAAGTACGCCTGCGCCAGCCGCAGGATCGCGTCCTGCTGCGCCAGCCGGTACTGCTGCACGGCCTGGCGCCACTGCGCATCGGCCTGCTGCAGCCCGGCCCAGTGCTGGGGTTTGTACAGCGGCTGCACCAGCTGCACGGACCAGTTGCGCGCGTGGGGGTCGCGCTGCACCTCGGGGCCGCCGTCAAAGCTTGCCGTCCCGCTCTGGCGGTTGCCGCCCGCGTTGAAGTTGACGGTGGGCAACAGCGCGGCGCGCGCCTGGGGCACGCGCTGTTCGGCCATTTGCAGGCTGTGGCGCGCGGCGGCCAGCACGGGGTCGGCCGTCTGCGCCAGCTGCCAGGCCTGCAGCAGGTCGGTGGCGCCCGACGCGTAAGCCGCGCCGGCGCCCCACGCGAGCAGGGCGGCAGCAATGACTGTCTTAGCGCTCACGCAGCGCCTCCTGCTGGTAGCGCAGCATGGGCGCAAGGAAGTACTCGATCATGCGCCGCGAATCGGTGCGCACGTCCGCCACCACGGCCATGCCGGGCGCGACGATGCCGCGCACGCCCGCCGTGGCATGCGGCGTCTGCGACGCATGCAGCTTGATGCGCACGGGGTAGACCGCGCCCAGCTTGGGGTCCTGCACGGCGTCGGTGCCCACCCACTGGACTTCGCCCTCGATGTAGCCAAAGCGCGTGAAGTCGAAGGTCTCGATCTTGGTCACCACGCGCTGGCCGGCGCGGATGTGGCCGATGTCGCGGTTCATGACCTGCGCCTCCACCTCCAGCGGCGCATGTTCGGGCACGATGGTCAAAAGCGGCTGCGCCTGCGTGACGACGCCGCCCACGGTGGTGACGGCCAGCTGCTGCACCACGCCGTCGATCGGCGCGCGCAGCACCTGCAGCTCGCGCCGCTGCTGCGCCTTGACCAGCTCCTGCTGCAGGCTGCCCTGCTTGCGCAGCGCCTCCGCCAGCTCGCCGCCGCTGCGCGCCTGGAACTCCGCCACGGTCTGGCTGCGCTGGCTGGCCACGCCGCGGATGCCGGCGTCGGCCTCGTGCAGGCGGTTGGTCTGCACCGCGATTTCCTTTTCCAGGTTGATGAGCTCCAGCCGCGTGTCGATCAGGCCTGCTTCGGCAATGTGGCCGGTGCGGGACAGCTCCTCGCGCATCTCGTGCTTTTTCTTCACGAGCGGCAGGCTCTGGCGCATGCGGTCCAGCGCCGCGGCGATGGCGTCGCGGTCGGCGCTGCGCCGGGCGTGGTCTGCTTCCAGCGACGCCAGGCGCGCCTGTTGTTCGGCCTGACGGCTGGCCAGCAGCGCGCGCTGGCGCGCCACGACGGACGCGGGCACGTCGGCCGGCGCCGCCATGGCGCCGGCCCCTGCCAGGGCCTGCAGCCGCGCAGCGTCGGTGCCGGCTTCCCACAGCTCCTGCTGCAGGCGGTCGCGGTCGGCTTCGGTCGTGGTGGGGTCCAGCTCCAGCAGCACGTCGCCGGCCTGCACGCGCTGGCCGTCGCGCACGGCAATGTGCCGCACCACCCCGGGCTCCAGCGGCTGCACGGTTTTGCTGCGGCCCGACGGAATGACCTTGCCCTGGGCCGTGATCACCACGTCCAGGCGCGCCATGCAGGCATAGGCCACGGCCAGCGCCGCCATGGCGCAGATGCCCAGCGACACCATGCGGGCCGCCAGCGCCGGCGGGTGCTGCGCAAGGCCAGCCGCTGCAATGAACGGGTGCGGTGCCGTTTGTGCTTCTTGCGTCTGATCAGCCATGGGCCACCTCCACCAGTTCAGGCACCTGGCGCGGCGGCGGGGGCGAATCCATCACCTGGTGCGCGCGGTACAGCGACGCATACCGGCCGCGGCCGGCCAGCAGCTCGGCATGGGTGCCGGTTTCCGCGATGCGGCCCTGGTCCAGCACCAGGATGCGGTCGGCCAGGCGCAGCGTGGGCAGGCGGTGCGCCACGATGAACACCGTGCGGCCCGCGCAGATCTGCGCCATGCGGTCGTGGATGGCGCGCTCGCTCTCGTAGTCGAGCTGGGCCGTCGCTTCGTCCAGCAGCAGCAGGCGCGGCTGCTGCACCAGCGCCCGCGCTATGGCCAGGCGCGCGCGCTGCCCGCCGGACAGGCGGCCGCCGCGTTCGCCGATCAGCGTGTCATAGCCGTCGGGCAGCTCCAGGATGAAGTCGTGCGCGCCGGCCAGCTGCGCCGCGTGCGCCACCTGCTCCATGGGCAGGTGCGGGTTGCCCAGCGCGATGTTTTCGCGCACGGTGCGGTTGAACAGCAGCGCGTCCTGTCCCACCACGCCGATCTGGCGGCGCAGCCAGGCCACGTCCATCAGGCCGATGTCCACGCCGTCGATCAGGATGCGCCCACGCTGCGGCACGTACAGCCGCTGCATGAGCCGCATCAGGCTGGTCTTGCCCGCGCCGGACACGCCCACGATGCCGATCACTTCGCCGGGCCTGGCGTCAAAGCTCACATCGGCCAGCACGTCGGCGCGCTCGGGCGCGTAGCGAAAGCTCACATGGTCGAAGCTCACCGCGCCCTGCAGCGCCGCGAGCGGGCTGCGCCCCGGGCGCAGCGGCGGTTCGGCCGGCGCGTCCATGATGTCGGCCAGCCGCTTGACACTCACCCGCGCGCCGGAATAGTCCTGCCATAGCGACGCGAGCTTGAGGATGGGCGCATTGACCCGCCCGGCCAGCATGTTGAACGCGATCAGCCCGCCCACGCTCAGTTGACCGTCGATCACCAGGCGCGCGCCGAAGTACAGCAGCGCCACGGTCAGCAGTTTGCTGGCCAGCCCCACGAACTGGCTGCTGGCGTTGGACACGCGGCCCGAATGGAAGGCGCTGTGCGCATGCTCGGCCAGGCGCCGTTCCCATTCGCGCTGCCACTGCGTTTCCACCGCCTGGCTCTTGAGCGTTTCCATGGCGCCCACCGTCTCGGACAGAAAGGCCTGGTTGCCGGCGGCCAGCGCGAACTTGTCCTCGAGCTTGCGGCGCAGCAGCGGCGCGGTGATCCACGACGCGGCGAACAGCACCGGCAGCGCAGCCAGCACCATGAAGGTGAGCGTGGGGCTGTAGCTGAACATCACGGCCAGGAACACGACCGCGAACAGCAGGTCCAGCCCGCTGGACAGGGCCTGGCCGGTCAGGAAGTTGCGGGCGTTTTCCAGCTCCTGCACGCGCGCCACGGTTTCGCCCGTGCGGCGCGATTCAAAGTACGCCAGCGGCAGCCGCAGCAGGTGCGAGAACAGCCGCCCGCCCAGCTGCGCGTCCACCTGGTGCGTGGTGTGCGACAGCAGGTACTGGCGCATGCCGCC
Organism: Ramlibacter sp.; assembly: GCA_041905405.1. GTDB lineage: Bacteria > Pseudomonadota > Gammaproteobacteria > Burkholderiales > Burkholderiaceae_C > RAM1. Next base: position 54,859 of record JAYRLC010000019.1, read on the forward strand.
CAGCACCACCTCGAACAGCGTAACGCCCAGCAACGCCACCACCATCACGTCCAGCGTGCCCAGCGTGCGGTGCGTGAGCACCTTGTCGATCACCACCTGAAAGATCAGCGGCGTGACGAGCGCAAAGATCTGCACGAACAGCGACGCCAGCAGGACCTCGCCCAGCAGCAGCTTGTAGCGGCCCAGGGACGACCAGAACCAGGCCATGCCGAACTTGCGCGAAGGCAGGTCCGCGTCCGCACCGGTCTGCGTCTGTGCAGACAGCCGTGGCGCACTGACCCAGGCGCCGGCCCAGGCCTGTTCAAATTCGGCGCGCTGCAGTGCCACAGGCTGCGCCTGGCCCGCCAGCTGCACCACGGCGCGGTCACCCTGGAGCTGGCCCACCAGCATCCACTGGCCGTCACGGCGCAGCGCCAGCACGGGCAGCACGGCGCGGCCCAGCTGCCGCCAGCCGCCAGTGTGGTGGTCGGGCGACAGGCCCACGGCCCGCAGCAGGCCGGTGACGGCGGCCAGCGAACGCGGCTCGGGCTCGCCCGCCAGGGCATGGGCGAGCTGCTGCATGTCCAGCGGCAGGCCCTGCAGTTGCACGAACAGCCGCAGCAGCGTCAGGTGCCCGGCGTCGGAAAATGATTCTTCGGTACTCAAGAAAACCTCATTGTCAGAAAAAAGTTAATTCAGCTTGTCGCCACAACGTTCAGGGTGGCCGCGTTGGCGGCATCCACCAGCGTGTCGACCACGTCAGCGGGTTGCGTGGCAACGGCGGCCACGGCGGCCACGGCGGCCAGCGGCGGGTCGGCCGTCCCCACGCTGGCGCACAGCTGGTTGAAGTTCTGCGCCATCTGGTTGAAATGCGCGACCTCGTCGGCAGCAGGCTTTTGCACAGCAAACATCACGTCGGCCGCCTGGCTCACGGTGCCGTCGGTGTGCGTGACCTCGGCTGTGCCGAACACAACGTTGCCTTCCACCGTGGCAGATGCGCCCTGGCGCGTGAGGCTGATGCCCTGGATGCCCACGGCGTCCAGCGACCGGAATTCACCCGCGTCCTGCGTGCCGCTGGCGTTGCCGTCCTGCAGCGCGCCAAAGCGTTCCCACTGCGCGTCGGCCGCAGTGATCTTGCCGTCGCCGTCGGTGTCGAACGCGGCCAGCCCTTCCAGGTCGGTTTTGGCGCCGGGCACGTACTGCACAAAGCTGGTTTCGGTGGCGATGTCGATCTGCCCGTTGTCATCCGCGTCATAGGCCAGCACGGCGTCGTCGGGCGCCACCCAGCCCAGGCGTTCGGCGATGCCGTCGCTGTCCACGTCGGCGAAGGTGATGGAAGCCGCCGCGGAGACGAGTTCGACGCCGTCGCCATCTATGTCCAATGCCAGCGGTGCGTACCCGTTGGGATTGGGAAGCGCGTTCACGTACGCGGTGCCCATGGTCTGCGCCCCACCCGCGTCCTGGACCCAGTAGCTAAAGCTGGCCGTGCCCTCATTGACGGGCAGAAAACTGAATGACTGGTTGGGAACAATCCAGTTCAGTCCGCCACCATTGGCAAGCCCAATGCCGGCCAGGCTCAGCCCGGAACCGTCGGGGTCCCAGTCGTTGCCCAGCAATTGCCATGCTTCGTAGTACGTCGCCAGACGGGCATAGCCGGTCAGATAGTCCGTATTGGCGACAGGCGCGTCGTTGACGGACGCCACGTTCACGTACGCCGTCGCGTTGGTACGCGCGCCCTCAGCATCCATCACCTCGTACTGAAAGGTCGCCGTGCCGTAGAAATTGTGCGCAGGCGTGAACAACGCGGAACCGTTGCCCTGGTCCTGGATGACGCCATTGGTCGGGCTGCCCACCCAACTGATGCGCAGATTGCCCGCGCCGCCGTCATCGCGGTCGTTGGCCAACAGCTGGGACGCCCAGATCAGGGTCGCCTGGTCCTCCTGCGTGGAGAAACTGTCGTCCACCGCCACCGGGCTGTGGTTCACACGCGCCACGTTGACGCTGGCGGTTCCGACACCCTGCCCGCCCTGCGGATCGCTCACCACGTAGCTGAAGCTGGCCGCGCCGTAGTAGCCGGCATTGGGCGTGAACGTCACCGTGCCGCCCGACAGCGACACCGAACCGTTGCTGGCGCCATAGACCTGGCTGATGCTGAGCTGGCCGGGTGTCTCCACGTCGGTGTCGTTCTGCAGCAGGCTGGCCTGGCTGAAATGCATCGGCGTGTCCTGCAGCCCGGTCGAAAGGAACTCGTTGTTCACCACGGGCGCGTCGTTGACCGGGTTGAAGTACAGGTCCGCCCGCGCCTGGCTCGTGCCGCCCGCGCCGTCCTGCACCGTGTAGGTGAAGCCAGCCGCGCCGTAATAGTTGGCCCAGGGCGTGAACACCACCTGGCCACCCTGCAGATTGGCCGTGCCGCCCGACGCATTGCTGACGCTGCCAATGGTCAGCGCGCCCGGCCCGTCCACGTCGCTGTCGTTTTGCAGCAGGCTGGCCGTGCTGATGGTGGCAACCTGATCTTCGCTGAAGGTATAGGACTCGCCCACGGCCACGGGGGCATCGTTCACCGGCGTGTAGTTCAGGCTCACGCTGGCCTGCGCCGAGCCGCCGTCGCCATCGGCCACGGTGTAGCTGAAGCCGGCCGCGCCCGTGTGGTTCAGCGTGGGCGTGAACACCACCTGGCCTTGCGCGTCCAGCGCCACCGTGCCGCCCGTTGCGCCGCCCACCGCGCTGATGCGCAGGTCGCCATGGGCATTGTCGGCGTCGCTGTCGTTGGCCAGCAGCTCGGCGGGGCTGAACGTGCGCACCTGGTCCTCGGCCAGCGTGGTGGACTCCCCCACGGCCACCGGCGCGGCATTGCCCGTGTTGACCTGCGCCGTGCCCTGAGCCGTGGCGCCGCCCGCGTCTTGCACGGTGTAGCTGAAGCTGCCCAGGCCGGGCGACGTGGGCGTGAACAGCAGGCGTCCGTCGGCCTGCAGCGCCACGCTGCCGCCGGCCGCGCCGTCCACCGCCACGATGTGCAGGTCCTGCGGCTGATGGACGCTGTCCTTGTCACTGTCATTCGCCAGCAGCGTGGCGGGGTCTATCCACACCTGCGGCTGGTTCTTGGCCCGGATGACCTCGCCCACGACCGTGGGCGCGTCGTTGACGTTGGCCACTGTAAAGCCCGCCGTGGCCGTACTTTGCAGTCCCGCGGCATCGGCCACGGTGTAGCTGAAGCTCACCGGCCCCGCGTAGTCGGCATCGGGCACGAACAGGACGTTGCCCTCGGCCGTCAGGCTCACGCTGCCGTGCGTCTGCCCCGCGACCGCCGCCACGCCCGTGATGCGCAGGCTGTCCGCGGCGCCGCGGGCGCTGTCGCCGTCGCTGTCGTTGGCCAGCAGCGCGCCGGCCAGGATCAGCACGTTGGTGTCTTCATTCTGCGTGGCCAGCGTGTCGGCCGCGGCCGTGGGCGCGCGGTTGACCCACTGCACCGCCACCTGCGCCGTGGCCGTACTCTGCCCGCCCTGCGCGTCCGTCACGGTGTAGTCAAAGCCCGCCGGGCCGAACCAGTTGGCATCCGGGGTGAAGGTGACCTGGCCGCCCGACAGGCTCACGCTGCCGTGCCGGGCGTTGCCCACCGCCGTGACCTGCAGCGCGGCGTGCGGGCCGTCCACGTCGCTGTCGTTGGCCAGCAGCGTGGCGGCGGACACCACCAGCGGCTGGTTTTCCGCCGTGCTCAGCGCGTCGGCCTGCAGGCTGGGCGCGTCGTTCACGGCCGCCAGGTTCAGGTTTACCGTGGCCTGGCTCAAGCCGCCCACACCGTCGCTGACCGTGTAGGTGAGCGTGGCCGCGCCGTTGTAGTTGAGGTCGGGCGTGAAGACGATGCTGCCGTCGCCCTGCAGCACCACGCTGCCGTGGCTTGCGTTGTCGGCAGACACGATGGACAGTGCACCGCCGTCCACGTCATGGTCGTTCGCCAGCAGTTGCGCGGCCGTCAGGGTCACCACGGTGTCCTCCTCGGCCGCGACCGTTTCGCCCAGCAGGCGCGGCGCGTCGTTGACCGGCGCCACGTTCAGCGTGGCGCGCACCGTGCTGGCCGCGCCCTGGGCGTCGGTGACGGTGTAGTCAAACCCGGCGGCGCCCGCGTAGTCGGCATCGGGCGTGAAGACGATGCGCCCGTCGCCCGTGAGTGCAACGCCGCCATGCGCGGCATTGCCCACCGACGTGATGCGCAGGTCCGCCCTGCCGTCCGGCCCCGGGCCGTCCACGTCGTTGTCGTTGGCCAGCAGCAGCGCGGCGTCGATGGACAGCGGCGTATCCTCGACCGCGGCGATGGTCTCGCCCAGCAGGCGCGGCGCGTCGTTGACGGGCGCCAGCTGCACCACGACGGACGCCGTGGACTGCCCGCCGTCGCCGTCGCTGACCGTGTAGTCAAAGCCTGCAGCCCCCGTGTGGTCGGCCAGCGGCTCGAAGCGCACGCTGCCGTCGCCCAGCAGCGTGACGGTGCCGCCATGGGCATTGCCCACCGCCGTGACGGAAAGCTGGGCGCTGTCGATGTCATGGTCGTTGGCCAGCAGCGCCTGCGCCGCAATGACCAGGGCCGTGTCTTCCACGCCCGCCACGGTCTCGCCGCCCACCACGGGCACGTCGTTGGCCGGTGTGATCTGCAGCGTGGCCAGCGCCTGGGCCTGCCCGCCACGCCCGTCCTGCACCGTGTAGACAAAGCTGGCGGGGCCATAGTAATCCCGCTCGGGCATGAAGCGCACCGCGCCGTCCACCAGCGCCACGCTGCCGTGCACCGCCGCGCTCACGGCCGTGACGGTGAGTGCGTCGCCGTCGGCGTCGCTGTCGTTGCCCGTGAGCTGCGCCAGCGCAATGGTCAGCGCCGTGTCCTCTGCGCCGGTGAGTTCAGCGGCGCCGGCATCCGGTTGAGCCACCGGCACGTCGTTGACCTCGGCCAGGTTCAGCACGACGGTGGCGCGGCTCGTGCCGCCGTCCGCGTCGGTCACGTCGTAGTCGAAGCGGGCCGGGCCGTGGTAGTTGGGCTCGGGGACGAATTCGATCTGCGGCTGGCCGTCCAGGCCATTGACCAGGGCCACCGTGCCGTGCACGGCGCCGCTCACCGCGGTGAGCGTGAGCGCGCCCGGCTCCACGTCGCGGTCGTTGGCCAGAAGCAGCGCAGGCGCGATCAGCAGCACCACGTCTTCGTCACTGTCCACGGTTTCACCCGTGAGCAGCGGCAGGTCGTTGACCGGCAGCACCGTCAGGCTGACCGACGCGGTGGCCTGTGCGCCCGCGCTGTCGGCCACCGTGTAGCTGAAGCCCGCCGCGCCGTGGTAGTTGGCGTCGGGCTGGAATCGCACGCTGCCGTCGGCCTGGATCCAGGCCGTGCCGCCTTGTGCGTTGCCTACGCCGGCAATGCGCAGCACGTCGCCAGTGGTCGCCACGTCCACGTCGGTGTCGTTCGCCAACAGTTGCGCGGCGCTGAACACCAGGCCCGTGTCCTCATTCGTGGTGGCGGTTTCACCCACCGCCACCGGGGCGTCGTTGACCGGGCGCAGGTTGACCTGCACCCGCGCCGTGCTGGAGGCGCCGGCCGCGTCTGCCACCGTGTAGGTGAAGGCTGCCGGGCCGTGGTAGTTGGCATCGGCCGCAAAGCGCACATCGCCTGCGGCGTCCAGCCACACCGTGCCGTGTTCGGCCCCCTGCGCGCTGGCCAGGCGCAGCGTATCGGTGTCGGTGGCCGTGTCGGCGTCGGTGTCGTTCGCCAGCAGTTGTGCTGCGCTGAACACCAGGGCCGCGTCTTCGTCAGCATCGGTGACCTCGCCAGTGACCACCGGCGCGTCGTTGACGGGCTGGATGTCGATCTGCACGGGGGCAGTGCGCGCCGCGCCCGCCAGGTCCGTGACCGTGTAGCTGAAGCCCGCCGGGCCATGGTAGTTGGCGTCGGGCGTGAAGCGCACGTCACCGGCGGCGTCCAGCCACACCGTGCCGTGCCGTGCGTCCTGCACGCTGGCGATGCGCAGCACGTCCCCGTCCGTGGCCGTGTCCACGTCGCTGTCGTTGGCCAGCAGACTGGCCGCCGTGTACAGCAGGGCCGTGTCTTCCTGCGTGGTGGACGTTTCACCGGCCACGACCGGCGCGTCGTTTTCAGCCGCGATCTGCAGCACGGCCGTGGCCACGCTGCTGGCGCCCTGCGGATCGGTCACCGTGTAGCTGAAGCTGGCCGCGCCATGCCAGTTGGCCGTGGGGGTGAAGAGGATTCGCTGGGCGCCGTCGGCCAAAGACTCAAGCGCCACCGCGCCGCCCTGGGCCGCGCCCAGGGCGGTGATGCGCAGGCTGGCGTGCACATCGTCCACGTCGCTGTCGTTGGCCAACAAGTTCGCCGGGTCGATGTGAACCACCCGGTCTTCCAGGCTGGAAGCCGTTTCGCCCACCGCCACCGGCGCGTCGTTGACCGATAGCACCGTCAGGGCAACCGTGGCCTGGGCCGTGCCGCCTGCGCCGTCTGCCACCGTGTAGCTGAACTGCGCGGGGCCGCTGTAATCAGCGTCGGGGATGAAGCGCACGTCGCCGTTGGGCAGAAGCGTCACCGTGCCGTGGCTTGCGCCGCTGACCGCCATGACCGTCAGCACCTGGCCGTCGGTCGCCATATCCACGTCGCTGTCGTTCGCGAGCAGCTGCGCCTGCGTGAAGGTGATGGCGTTGTCTTCGTCCAGGCTGGCCGATTCGCCCTGTACCACCGGCAGGTCGTTCACGGGCGTAACATTGAGCGTCACCGTACCCCTCGCAGTGCCGCCCGCGCCGTCCGTCACCACGTACTGGAAGCTGGCCGCGCCATGGTGGTTGGCGTCGGGCGTGAAAGTCACGCGGCCGTCGGCGGCCAGCGTCACCACGCCGTGCTGCGCGTTCTGCACGGCCTGCACCGCCAGCGTCTGGCCGTCGGTGGCGGCGTCGGCGTCGGTGTCATTGGCCAGCAGCGCCGCGCTGGTCCAGCTCAACGCCGTGTCTTCGGCCGTCGAGCCGGATTCACCCTGCACGACGGGCACATCGTTGACCGGCGCCACAGTGAGTGCCGCCACGGCCGTCACCGTGCCGCCCGCGCCGTCGCTGACCGTGTAGCTGAACTGCGCGGGGCCGTGGTAGTTGGCATCCGGTACGTAGTTCACCTGCTGGCTGCCGTCCGCCAGCGTCACCAGGCTGACCGTGCCATGCGTGGCGCCCGTGATCGCGCTCACGGCGCTGACGGTCAGCACCTGGCCGTCGGTCGCCGTGTCGGCGTCGCTGTCGTTGGCCAGCAGGGTGCTGGCGGCGATGGCGAGCGTGGTGTCCTCCGTCGCGTCGAAGCTCTCGCCCTGCGCCACCGGCGTGTCGTTGACCGGCAGGACCGTCAGGTTGACCGTGGCCTCAGCCGTGCCGCCCGCGCCGTCGCTGACCGTGTAGCTGAACCGCGCCGGACCGTGGTAGTTGGCGTCGGGCGTGAAGCGCACGTCGCCACTCCCATCGCTGTTTACCAGCAACGTCACCGTGCCGTTCTGCGCGCCGGTCACGGCCGCGACGGTCAGCACCTGGCCGTCTGTTGCCGAGTCCGCGTCGCTGTCATTGGCCAGAAGCTGCGCCTGCGTGAACGTGATGGCGTTGTCTTCATTGAGGCTGGCCGTCTCGCCCTGCGCCACCGGCACGTCGTTGACCGCCTGCACGTTCAGCGTGGCCACGGCCGTGGCCGTTCCGCCCGCGCCGTCGCTGACCGTGTAGCGGAACTGTGCCGGGCCGTGGTGATTGGCGTCGGGTGTGTAGTTCACCTGCTGGCTGCCATCTGGCAGCGTCACCAGGACCACCGTGCCATGCGTTGCGCCGTCGACGGCGCTGATACTCAGAATCTGTCCGTCTGTCGCCGTGTCGGCGTCGCTGTCGTTGGCCAGCAGCGTGCTGGCGGCGATGGCCAGCGTCGTGTCTTCCGTCGCGTTGAAGCTCTCGCCCTGCGCCACCGGGGTGTCGTTGACCGACAGCACCGTGAGGCTCACGCTGGCTTGCGCCGTGCCGCCCTCGCCGTCACTGACCGTGTAGCTGAACTGGGCCGGGCCATGGTAGTTGGCGTGCGGCGTGAAGCGCACGTCGCCGTTGGGTAGCAGTGTCACCGCGCCGTGGCTTGCGCCGCTGACCGCCGTGACTGTCAGCACTTGGCCGTCGGTCGCCGTGTCCGCGTCGCTGTCATTCGCCAGAAGCTGCGCCTGCGTGAACGTGATGGCGTTGTCTTCATTGAAGCTGGTCACCTCGCCCCGCGCCACCGGCGCGTCGTTAACCGCGGTGACGTTCAGCGTCATGCGGGCCGTGCTGGTTGCGCCAAAGCTGTCGGCCGCCACATAGTCAAAACTCGCCACGCCGTGGAAATGCGCGTCGGGCGTGAACTCGATCTGCGCCCGGCCTTGACCGTCCACCAGCAGCCGCACCGTGCCGCCCGTGGCGTTGCCCACGCTCGCCACGCGCAAGCTGTCGCCGTCGGTGGCGATGTCTTCGTCGCTGTCGTTGGCGAGCAGGTCCGTCTGGTCCAGCACCAGGCGCTGGTCTTCCTGAATCGCCCTGCTGTCGGCCTGCGCCACCGGCGCGTCGTTGACCGCATTGACGCCCACCACGGCCACTGCCGTGCTGGTGGCGCCCAGGGCGTCCGTCACCTCGTAGCTGAAGCGGGCGTTGCCGTGGTAGTTGGCTTCGGGCGCAAAGCTGACGGTGCCGTCGGCATTCAGCACCACCGTGCAGTGCTGCGCGTCGAACACGCGCGTGAGCGTCAGCACGTCGCCGTCGGTCGCGGCGTCGGCGTCGGTGTCGTTGCCCAGCAGGTCGGCCGCCGTCAGGGTGGCGCTGCTGTCCTCGGCCAGCGCCAGCTGGTCGCTCACGGCCACGGGCACGTCGTTGACGGACAGCACCGTGAGGTTGACCGTGGCGTCGGCCATGCCGCCTGCGCCATCGGCCACCGTGTAGCTGAACTGCGCGGGGCCGTGGTAGTTGGCATTGGGAACGAAGCGCACGTCACCATTGGCCAGCAACGTCACCGTGCCGTTCTGCGCGCCGGTCACGGCCGCGACGGTCAGCACCTGGCTGTCGGTCGCCGTGTCGACGTCGCTGTCATTCGCCAGGAGCTGCGCCTGCGTGAAGACGATTGCGTTGTCTTCATCCAGGCTCGCCGATTCGCCCTGCGCCACGGGGACGTCGTTGACGGCCTGCACGTTCAGTGTGGCCACGGCCGTGGCCGTGCCGCCCGCACCGTCGCTGACCGTGTAGCGGAACTGCGCGGGGCCGTGGTAGTGGGCGCTGGGTGTGTAGTGGACTTGCTGGCTGCCGTCAGGCAGCGTCACCAGATCGACCGTGCCATGCGTTGCGCCGTCGATCGCACTGATGCTCAAGATCTGGCCGTCGGTCGCCGTGTCCACGTCGCTGTCGTTGCCCAGCAGCGTGCCGGCGGCAATGACCAGCGTGGTGTCTTCGGTCGCGGCGGCGCTTTCGCCCACGGCCACAGGCGTGTCGTTGACTGACAGCACCGTCAGGTTGACCGTGGCATCGGCCGTGTCGCCTGCACCGTCAGCCACCGTGTAGCTGAACTGTGCGGGGCCGTGGTAGTTGGCATGCGGCGTGAAGCGCACGTCGCCATTGGCAAGCAGCGTCACCACGCCGTTCTGCGCACCGGTCACGGCCGTGACCGTCAGCACCTGGCCGTCGGTCGCGGTGTCTGCATCGCTGTCGTTCGCCAGCAACTGCGCTGGCGTGAAGGTGATGGCGTTGTCTTCGTCAATGCTCGCCGATTCGCCGTGCGCGACTGGCACGTCGTTGACCGCGCCGACGCGGACCTGCGCCATGGCCGTGCTCAGCTCCCCGTGCGGGTCGGTGATGGTGTAGTCAAAGCTCGCCGCGCCGTGAAAATTGGCATCAGGCGTGAACGCCACGCGCTGACTGCCGTCGGGCTGCGCGTGCAGCGCCACCTGGCCACCGGTGGCAGCGCCCACGGCCGTGATGAGCAGCGTGGTGTCGTCCACGTCGGCGTCGTTGGCCAGCAGCGCGGCGGCGTCCAGCCACAGCACGCGGTCCTCTTCACCGGCCAGACTGTCGGCGCGCGCGACGGGCGCGTCGTTGACGGCCTGCAGTTGCAAGCGGGCCGTGCCGATACTCGACTGGCCCCAGGCGTTTTGCACGGTGAAGCTGAAGCTCGCGTCGCCGTTGTGGTGCGGGTCCGGGCGGAACACGATCTGCCCGTCCACCAGCGCCGCCTGCCCGCCCGTGACCTGGCCCACGGCCATGAACGTCATGCGGCCTTCGTCGGCACGGTATGCGGTCAGCATGCCGGTGTTGAACACCAGGCTCGTGTCTTCCACGCCGCTCCACACGGTTTGCGTCAATGCCGGATGGTCCGTGAAGATGTAGGCGGGCTGCGCCGCCGGGACGCCGGGTGCGGGCGCGGGTGCAGGCACGTTGCCGCCGCCTCCGCTGCCGTTGCCACCACCATTGCCGCCATCACCCACAGGCATTGGTGCGGGCGCAGGTGCTGGCACAACAGCCACGGGCGCCGGCGCTGGCGCGGGCACGACGGAGGGTGCAGGGGATGGTGCGGGGGATGGCGCAGATGGCGTAGAGGCAAAGGCCCCGTCCGTAAACACCGGCGCGGGGACAACGGGAGCGGCAGGCGCCGGCACAGGCGCCACAGCCGTGGCCGACGCGGACGCCGCCGGCGTCGCCGGTGAATTGCCGGCAACCGTGGCAGGCGGCGCGGCCACTGCACCCTGCCACTGCACCGTCACCACGGCGCCGACCGCGGGTTGCGCCGGTTCGGCCGGGGACGCCGCCACGGGCGCTGTCGCAGCGGGCTGCGACGCCACCCCGCCCACCTGGTAGCTGCCCAGGTTGACCTGCATCAGTTGCAGGGCTGTGCTGTCCCCGCTGCCTGTGGCGGCGGAGGGTACTGGCGCATCGGCCACCCATGTTGATTGGAAAGCTGGCGTTGATGCGGGTGCCGTTGCCGCCGCAATCTGGCTTTGCGTCTGCGCCTGTTCAGCCTGCTGCTGCACGGCCACGGCCTGCGCCACCAGCGGCTGAGCCTGCGCGCCCAGGTGCGCGCCTGCGGCAGCCACGCCAACAGCCGCCAGCCCGGCCAGGCCTGCGTCCCCACCCAGCGGGCTGGCCGATTGCGCACTGTTGACCATGGCGGCCAGGGCCTGGCGGCGCTCCTGCTCCTGCGTGGCCGGCTGCTGCGGCACGAAGGCCAAGGCAGGTCCGGCGGCAGGCGCAGGCGCGGGTGCGCGAGGCGCCGGGGCAGGCGTCGTGGCGCTGGTGATGCGCGAGTCGCCTTTGGTGACGGTGATGGTGTCGCCCGTCGATGTAGTCGTGCCGGTGGCTGTGTCGTCGCTCTGCACACTGTCGGCATCGGCGGTCTGTACCGTCTGTTGATTCTGTGACTGGCCGGTTTGCTCTGAGCCCGCTGTGCCGTCCTGTACCGCGGCCTGGCCTGCGGTTTGTTGCGTGGCGTCCTGGCCTTGTGTGACCGTGCTGGTCAGCTCGATCGCTTCGGCCGCCGTCTCCGCTGGCGAAGGGGCCGGGGCCTGTGCCTGCGCGCCCACCGTTACGGTTTCCCGCGGCGCTGCCGGCTCGTCTGCCGCGGGTTGTTCCTGAGTGGTCGCTGTCGATGCGACCGGCGCTGAGGGCACGTCCCCCACCACGGCGCTGCCGCCTGGGCCCATGTGCGTCTGCTGCCCGCTGTCCTGCCCGCGCAGCACGTCGCCCTCTTCGCCGTCCACGCGGCGCGCATCGTCCACGCCCACCGTTGTGCGCGTCTGCACCGTGGTGCTGGCAACCGTGCGGTTCGTCGTGCTGAGCAGCCCCTTGTCGCCAGCCTCTATGTTCAGCTCGGCAGGCTTGTTGGGGTCCAGCACGCCGCCGTGCGTGTGTTCGGCCTTGCCGTCGAAGACGCGTGTGTTGTTGGCGTCCAGAAACCGGATCTCGCCACCCTTTCCGTCGCGCGTGATGTGCAGCGTGCCGCTGCCATCTGCCAGCACTTCCTTGAAGAACTGCAGCTCCAGCGCTGTCTGCGGCTTGTTGCCTGTGCCCGCCCCTGCGCCCACACCTTCGATGCCCTTCAATTCCGCTTCAAACTGCGCCCGCGCCTTGGCCCTCAGGTCCAAGGCCTGCTGCTGCAGCGGTGCCATCTGCCCTTCCAGCTCGGCCAGCCGCAGCGGATTCACGCTGTCGTACCAGACGGTTCCCTGTTCCCCCTGCATCGCCTGGTAGGGACGCACCGGCTCGGCCAGCTTGTCCAGTTCGGCAACCTGCGCCTGCAGCGTCACCACCGGCGCCATGGCCTCTATCCAGTTCTGACGCAGTTCCTTGACTTGCGCCGCCGGAGCTATCGCCCCCTGGCTCAGCGCGATTTCCAGGAAGTCACTGCCTATGTCCTTGACCCCGGCCGCCTCGCCGTGCCGGTTGGGCTGGGGCTGGCCTTCGTCCGTGTACCAGCGTGTGTGCCGCTGGCCGCTGTCGTCTACCCACGCAAGGTAGACCCGGTCCAGGTTGTCCTGCGCGGGCTCCAGTACCCAACCCACCTGCGGAACGCGTTCGGGGATGACCGCGAACCCCGGCTGTTTGTCCAGCGCTTGCTGCAACCCCTCCATCAGCGCGGCAGCGTATTTTTGCGCCGACTTGCCGCCTCCGCCTTCGTTGAATTCAAGGTCATAGGCCAGCTCCCCCGTGTCGCCCCATTGCGCCTGGGCCTGTCCGTGCTGCTGCGGCGGCTCATCCTTGCCCATCAGGAAGCTGCCCACCACCATGAACGCGGCCAGCACCTGCCCCGCCACAGGTACAGCATTCACCGCGAGGATGGTGCTCATGGCCCCCGTCATCGCGCCCATGGCATCGCCCCGGGCGATGGCCGCGATTGTGTTCAGCCCCGGCAACACTCCCGCTGCATCGATCCCCAACGCGGGGCCGAGGGCCTTGCTCGCTATCTGGTCGCCCACCGCGTCTGCGAAAGAAACGGCGTTGATCACCATCCCGGCCGTGTCGCCCCGCTCTGCCGCCGCCAGGAAGCCCAACGCTGCCCCCGCCCCCTGCAACGCAGAGTTGCTGATGCCCAAGTCATTTGCGAGCCCGCCTTCTGTCAGCCCATTGGCCTGGCTGATCACACCCGTCAGCGCCGACAGGCGCTGCACGTCGCTCATGTCGTCCCAGTTGCGCAGCCCCGCCATTGCGTTAACGAAGCCCACGTAGCCCGCGCCCTGCACGGCGGCCGCATCAGTAGCAGCGGCGGCAGCCTGGTAGTCGTCGTATTGCTGCTGCGTGATCGGGTTGCCGCTGCCGTCCGCATAGCCGCGGCTGCCATCCATGTCACGGGTCACCGTGTAGTTGCCACGGCCCGTCACCGTCTCGCTCACGATGTCGCCATCTTCGTTCAGGGTGAAGACAGTGTTGGTGTTAGCGCGGATGGTGGTAAAGACCGGAGCCGATGGGGGTGGGGGCGATGACGCGGAGTCGCTGCCGGAACCGGCATCTGTGACCACGCCGCCAGTGCCTGCATCGGCGTATTGCACGCCGGGTGCGGGCGATGGCGCGGGCGTCAGGCCCAGTGTTTCCTCCAGCTGACTAACCTGGTCATCGGTCAGGTCAGGCTCCAGCGCCGGGGACGTTGGCGCAGGCGGTGCTGCTGGCGGCGCAGCCGGCAGGTCCAGCCCGTTGATGCCCCCAAGCGTGCGTTCATAAACGTCCTGCGGAATCGGCAGTTTCGACCCCGCGTTGATGCTGTTCAGGTCAGCGTTGGGACCGTAGATAGCTTTTAAGTGATCCGCAAACTGCTCGGGCTCCATGCCAAAGCGATGCGCAACGCTGGTCACGGTATCGCCCGGTTGGACGGTGATTGCGTTGTCGCCATTCCAGCTTGGAAGGGCAGTGGTTGCGTTGTATCTGCTGACGGCGCTCTGCTCCATCTGCCCGCTATCGCGGTTCAGCGTCCAGCGCTGGCCACTTTGATAGTCGGTCGCACCAACCACCCTATAGCTGTCGGGCCCGCCCTGCGAGCTTCCTTCATGGACAGCTTCGTTGTCGACGCGATTGCTTGCACGGTCCACGACCTGCGTGACGCGCGTGACAGTGTCGCCGCTTTTGATTTCAATGGTCTTGATGAGTTTTCCGGGTTCGGAAGTAGCACTCCAGGTTTCGCTGCTGTTGCCGCTGACGATGCGCGTTCCCAAGGGCCATCCATTGGGTCCAGTCGAGTTCGTTGCATTGATTTCGCCGCGCACGAATGAATCCTGCGTGCCTTGCTGCTGCGTGTCCGCAGGGCTGAGCGGCAAGCTGCCTAAATCGGCAGGTAGCGGCATGCCGATCTGGGCGAAGTGAGGAACGATATGACTTGCAACCGCCGGGTCCGTCGGGTTCTGCGCGGCAAAGTTGCGCAGTTGGTCCAGCGTCATTCGGGAGACCTGATCCGAGGCAGCGTCGCCATACTGCCCGCGCACGGATTCAGCCAGAACGCGCCGTGCTCCCAGTTCGGCCGCGGTTGTCGCATCTGCCCGCTCACCGCGATACAACGTCGGGTTCGCTGTGCTTTGATACCAGCCCGGCTCCCGCGTGACAATTTCGCCGCGATACAGCGACGGGCTACCGTTGTCGTAGACGTAGCCGTCGTAGGGTTCGTGATTGAGGATGTTTTGGGCGAGCGTTTTGGCGGTTGCATTGCCTCCGAAGTAAAGGGCCCCGGTGGCGAGAACACCAAATACCGGACTAACCGTTGTGAACCCCGCGATAACTCCACTACCAGAGGCGACCGCAGCAACCCCTCCTACAATCCCACTGCCCTCAGCGACCACGCCTCGCGAGTCACCGGAAAGCGCAGACGAGCCAAGCGTTGCGCCATCAATCCTATTTCCTACAAATCCCGCCAACTTTCCAACAACTGTGCCTCCCTTGAAATCTTCGGCTGTACTGAGGACCGCACCTGTGTGATCGGCAAATGCAAAAGGACTGTAGTCCGGTAACTTGATGTTGGAGATTTCTACGGGTAGCGGCGTGCCCGCGGTTGCGGCACCTATTTTTCCATCTGCGCCGACGCTGTAGCGATGACTTTCATTGCGAATCAATCCCCCCGTCTGCGTGATCGTTCCGCCTTGCAATCTGCCATCAAGCCCATAGTTCAGCGCGTAGGTCACCTTCGCCGTGAGGTCAGCGGCGGTAGGCAATGTCGCGTGCACGGCTTGGTTGACTACTGTGGGCTGGCTGAAGGTAACTGTTTCTGTGTAGCCGACCACTTTCCCGTTGACTAGAACGGCAACTCGATTACCTTGTATAGCTGGCGTACCAATGCTGCCAAGAGTCGACGAGCCAGAGAGGCTATTTGTCGCTCCGCTCATGCTTCGTCCTTCTGTCCTGGAGTTTTGATAGCGCTAA
>JAYRLC010000083.1:0-7545 GCA_041905405.1 Ramlibacter sp.
GCCCGTGAACAGCACGCTGACGGTGGTGCTGCAGGCCGTGGCGGGAACGGTGGGCGCCGTGTTCAACACCGTCACGATCGCGCCGCCCAGCGGAACGTCGGACACCAACGCGGGCAACAACACGGCCACGGCCGCCGTCAACATCGGCCCCCAGGCCGACCTGAGCATCACCAAATCGGCCACGCCAACGGTCATCCTGGTGGACCAGACCACGTCCTTCACGGTGGCCGTGCGCAACCTGGGTCCCAGCACGGCCACCAACGCCACCTTCAACGACACACTGCCTTCGGGACTGGCGGGACTGACCATCACCGGCGTCACCACCGGCGGCGCGGGCGCGACGGTGACCGCGCGCACCTCGGTATCGGCGCAGGCCAACGCCACCATGACGCTGCCGCCGTTCACCAGCATCACCTTCACCCTGCGCGCCATTGCCGGCGGGGTGGGCGAGCAGATCAACCAGGTCTCGGTCACCGCGCCCGCCGGCCTCATCGATCCTGTGCCCGCCAACAACACCGCAGCCGCGACAGTCACCATTCCGGTCAGCACCCACCTGAGCGTGTCCAAGACCAACAGCGGCAGCAGCGTGGTGTCCGGCTCGACAACGGTCTACGGCATCACCGTCAACAACAACGGCCCCAACGCCGCCGATGGCACCGTGCTGACCGACCCGGCCGCGAGCGGAATGAGCTGCACAAGCCTGACCTGCTCGGCCTCGGGCGGCGCAAGTTGTCCCGTCTCTGTCACCGTCGCGGCGCTTCAGGGCGCCGGTTTGTCGCTGCCCGCATTCCCGGCCAGCTCGTCGGTCCTTTTCCTGCTGACCTGCGACATCACGGCCACTGGTCTGTAGGCCGCGCCCCATCGGCACCCCGCCGAAAGGCGATAAACTGGCCGCGGCCAGCCTGTCATGCGGCCACTCCCCGCCCGTGGACAAACCCGATATCCAGCTCATCACCGCCGCGCAGGCGGAACACCTCGATGCCGCCCGCGACATCTTCCGCGAGTACGCCGCCGGGCTGGGTGTCGATCTGTGCTTCCAGTCGTTCGAGGAGGAGCTTGAAGGGCTGCCGGGCGACTACGCAGCGCCGCGGGGAGCGCTGATGCTGGCCATCATCGATGGCAACGTCGCGGGCTGCTGCGCGCTGCGCCCGCTGGACAACGTCGACTATCCCAACGCCGCCGAAATGAAACGCCTGTATGTGCGCAAGGCGTTTCGAGGCTTCGGCCTGGGCCGGCAGCTTGCCGAAGCGGTCATGGATGCGGCGCGGCAGGCAGGATACGACAGCATCCTGCTGGACACGCTGGACGATATGGAGGCCGCGCGCGCCCTGTACGACGAACTGGGGTTCGAGGACATTCCGCCCTACTACCACAACCCCATCGCCGGGGCCCACTACCTGCGGGCCGTTCTGTAGCCGTCAGGTCCGATCAGGCCTTGGCCTGGGCCAGCAGCGTGGCGGCGTCGCTGACCTCGAACTTGCCGGGGGCCTCGACGTTCAGGCTGGCAACCTTACCATCCTTGACCAGCATCGAATAGCGGTTGCTGCGCACGCCCATGCCGCGGCCGGTCAGGTCCAGCGTCAGGCCGGTGGCCTTGGCGAAGTCGGCACTGCCGTCACCCAGCATGCGGACCTTGCCGGCCGTCTTCTGGTCGCGCGCCCAGGCACCCATCACGAACGCGTCGTTGACGCTCACGCACCAGATCTCGTCCACGCCGGCAGCCTTGAAGGCATCGACCTGCTCCACATAGCCTGGCACATGCTTGGCCGAGCAGGTCGGCGTGAAGGCACCAGGCAGCGCAAACAGGGCGATGGTTTTTCCGGCGGTTGCCTTGGCCACATCCACGGGATTGGGCCCGATGCTGCAGCCGTTGCCTTCGACTTCCGAGTATTCCATCAGGGTTGCGGCAGGGAGGCTGTCTCCGACTTTAATCATTTCAGGTGCTCCAGAAAAAGAAAAACGGCCCACATTGTGGGCCGTTTTCGAAAGACGCGGGGGCAGGGTTTAGGAGCCCTTCAAACCACCACAGCCTTTTCGACCAGACGGGTGGCAACCCAGTTCTTGGTCTTGGAGATCGGGCGGCTTTCGGTGATCTCGATCACGTCGCCCATGTGGTACTCGCCCTTTTCGTCGTGAGCGTGGTACTTGCTGGACTTGGCAACGATCTTGCCGTACAGCTCGTGCTTCACGCGGCGCTCGACCAGGACCGTCACAGTCTTGGCACGCTTGTCGCTCACCACCTTGCCGATCAAGGTGCGCTTGAGGGATTTTTTAGCTTCCGTCATGGTCACTCCTTAGGCTTTGGACGCTTCGGCCGCCTGCTTTTCAGCAAGGATCGTCTTGGCGCGGGCGATGTCACGGCGCGTGGAACGCAGCGTGGCGGTGTTGTTCAGCTGTTGCGTGGCTTTCTGCATGCGCAGGCCGAAGTGGGCTTTTTGCAGCTCCTTGACTTCGGTTTGCAGGCCGGCAACGTCTTTCTGGCGCAGTTCAGCAGCTTTCATGGTTCTTGCTCCTTATGCGCCGATCATGCGGCTGACGAACGTGGTGCGCAGCGGCAGCTTGGCGGCAGCCAGCTTGAACGCTTCGCGGGCGAGTTCTTCGGGCACGCCGACGATCTCGTACAGCACCTTGCCGGGCTGGATTTCGGCCACGTAGTACTCGGGGTTGCCCTTGCCGTTACCCATACGCACTTCTGCGGGCTTGGTGGAGATCGGCTTGTCGGGGAACACACGGATCCAGATGCGACCGCCACGCTTGACGTGACGGGAAATCGCGCGGCGCGCGGCTTCGATCTGGCGGGCCGTCAGACGGCCACGGTCCGTGGACTTCAGGCCGAAGTCACCGAAAGCCACCGAGTTGCCCCGGGTGGCGATGCCGGTGTTGCGGCCCTTCTGCTCTTTGCGGTATTTGCGGCGAGCGGGTTGCAGCATGTTTATTCTCCTTTACCGTCGGCAGCACCAGCGGCCGGCGCGGCAACCTTGCGGACGCGCTTAACGGTAGTTTTCGGTGCATCGGCACCTGTTGCTTCTGCGGGCTTGTCGCTGCCATCGGCAGGGGCGACGTTGCCGGCGCCAGCCGTACGGCGGGGGCCGCCGCGGCGGTCACCGGCCGGACGGTCGCCACCCGGGCGGCCATCACGGCGCGGGCCACGGGGACGGCGCTCTTCGTCGGGACGCGGGGTCTCGGCGACAGGCGCGTCATTGCGGCCCAGGGTGTCACCCTTGTAGACCCACACCTTCACGCCGATCACGCCGTAGGTCGTCTTGGCTTCGGAGAAGCCGTAGTCGATGTCGGCGCGCAGCGTGTGCAGCGGCACGCGGCCTTCGCGGTACCACTCGGTGCGGGCGATTTCGATGCCGTTCAGGCGGCCGGCGGACATGATCTTGATGCCCTGCGCGCCCAGGCGCATCGCGTTCTGCATGGCGCGCTTCATGGCGCGGCGGAACATGATGCGCTTTTCGAGCTGCTGGGTGATGCTGTCGGCGATCAGCTGGGCATCGATTTCGGGCTTGCGCACTTCCTCGATGTTCACTGCGACCGGCACGCCCAGGCGCTTGGCGAGTTCCTTCTTCAGGTTCTCGATGTCCTCGCCCTTCTTGCCGATCACCACGCCCGGACGCGCCGAGAAGATGGTGATGCGGGCGTTCTTGGCAGGACGCTCGATCAGCACGCGCGACACGGCGGCGTTCTTGAGCTTGGCCTTCAGGTATTCGCGGACCTTGATGTCTTCGGCCAGCATGCCGGCGAAATCACGGTTGCTTGCATACCAGCGGCTGGCCCAGTTGCGGCTGACCGACAGGCGGAAGCCGGTAGGATGGATTTTTTGTCCCATAGTGTCCTGAGCCTGTTAGTTGCCGACCGTCACGTACACATGGCACGTGGGCTTGCTGATGCGGTTGCCGCGGCCTTTGGCGCGCGCGGTGAAACGCTTGAGGGTCGCACCCTGCTCGACGTAGATGGTCTTGACCTTCAGCTCGTCGATATCGGCACCGTCGTTGTGCTCGGCGTTCGCGATGGCGGACTCCAGAACCTTCTTGACGATGACGGCGGCTTTTTTCTGCGTGAACGTGAGGATGTTCAGAGCCTGATCAACCTTCTTGCCACGAATCAGGTCGGCGACCAGACGGCCCTTGTCGACCGACAGACGGACGCCCCTGAGGACTGCACGTGTTTCCATGGTCATTCCTTACTTCTTCTGGACTTTCTTGTCCGCCGGGTGACCCTTGAAGGTGCGCGTCAGGGCGAATTCGCCCAGCTTGTGGCCCACCATCTGGTCGGTGATGTAGACCGGCACGTGCTGCTTGCCGTTGTGAACGGCGATCGTCAGACCGATGAACTCGGGCAGGATCATGGAGCGGCGCGACCAGGTCTTGATTGGCTTTTTGTCCTTGGTCGTCACGGCCTTGTCGGCCTTGGCCACCAGGTGATGGTCAACAAACGGACCCTTTTTGAGAGAACGAGTCATTTGCTACCCCTTACTTCTTGCGACGCGACACGATCATGACCTGCGTGCGCTTGTTGTTGCGGGTACGGTAACCCTTGGTCAGGTTGCCCCACGGGTCCACGGCATGACGGCCTTCGCCAGTACGGCCTTCGCCGCCACCGTGCGGGTGGTCGATCGGGTTCATGGCCACGCCGCGAACGGTCGGGCGAATACCCATCCAGCGCTTCACACCTGCCTTGCCGAGTTGGCGCAGGCTGTGCTCTTCGTTGGCCACTTCACCGATGGTGGCGCGGCACTCGATATGGATCTTGCGAACTTCACCAGAACGGATACGAACCTGGGCATACGTGCCTTCGCGGGCCAGCAGCGTCGCCGAAGCGCCTGCCGAACGCGCGATCTGGGCACCCTTGCCGGGTTGCAGTTCGATGCAGTGAATGGTCGAGCCCACCGGGATGTTGCGGATCGGCAGCGTGTTGCCGGCGCGGATCGGGGCTTCCGGGCCGCTCAGCAGCGTTGCGCCGACTTCCAGACCACGCGGAGCAATGATGTAGCGACGCTCGCCGTCGGCGTAGCACACCAGGGCGATGTGGGCCGTGCGGTTCGGGTCGTACTCGATGCGCTCGACCTTGGCCGGAATCGCGTCCTTGTTGCGAACGAAGTCCACCACGCGATAGTGGTGCTTGTGGCCACCGCCCTTGTGGCGGGTGGTGATGTGACCGTTGTTGTTACGGCCCGACTTCTGGTGCTGGGGCTCCAGCAGTGGCGCGTAAGCCTCACCCTTGTACAGGTGGTCACGCGAAATCTTCACCACGGCGCGCTGGCCGGGCGAAGTGGGTTTCATCTTGATGACAGCCATGATTACGCGGCCTCCCCTGCGAGGTTCAGCTCCTGGCCCGGCTTGAGCGTCACGTAGGCTTTGCGAACATTGTCGCGACGGCCCACGGAACGGCCAAAGCGCTTGACCTTGCCCTTGGTATTCACCACAGAAACGCCCTTGACCTCAACCTTGAACATCAATTCCACAGCGGCCTTGATTTCGGGTTTGGTGGCGTCCTGCAGCACCTTGAACGTCACTGCATTGGTCTTGTCGGCAACCGACGTGGCCTTTTCGGACACGATCGGAGCAACCAGGACCTGCATCAGACGGCCTTCGTCGAACTTGCGCTGTTCGGGCGTGGGATTGACGCGGCTCATGCGAACATCTCCTTGAGCTTGTCGATGGCGCCCTTGGTGACCAGCACCTTCTTGTAGTGCACCAGCGACAGCGGGTCGGCGTAACGCGGCTCGACGACGAGCACGTTCGCCAGGTTGCGCGAGGCCAAGTACAGGTTCTCGTCGACTTCCTCGGCGATCACCAGCACAGATTCAAGGTTCATGGCCTTGAACTTGGCGGCCAGTTGCTTGGTCTTGGGCGAATCCACCTTGAGGGAGTCGACCACGGCCAGGCGGCCTTCGCGGGCCAGCTGCGAGAAGATGGACGCCATACCGGCGCGGTACATCTTCTTGTTGATCTTCTGGGTGAAGTTCTCTTCCGGGCTGTTCGGGAAGATGCGACCGCCCCCGCGCCACAGCGGCGAAGAGGTCATACCGGCACGGGCACGGCCCGTTCCCTTTTGCTTGAACGGCTTCTTGGTCGAGTGCTTGACCTGCTCGCGGTCCTTCTGGGCGCGGGTGCCCTGGCGGGCGTTGGCCTGATAGGCCACCACGATCTGGTGCACCAGCGCTTCGTTGTATTCACGGCCGAACACGGTCTCGGGCGCGTCGAACTTGGACGCAGCCTGGCCTTGATCGTTCAGGAGTTCGAGTTGCATTACTTCGCTCCTTGCACGGCTTGCGCCTTGGCCTTGACGGCGGGACGCACAGTCACGAAACCGCCCTTGGAGCCAGGAACGGCGCCCTTGATCAGCAGCAGCTGGCGGGCTTCGTCGACGCGGATGATGTCCAGGTTCTGGGTCGTGACGGTTTCGTCGCCCATGTGCCCCGTCATGCGCTTGCCCGGGAACACACGGCCCGGATCCTGCGCCATGGAGATGGAGCCCGGAACGTTGTGCGAACGGCTGTTACCGTGCGATGCGCGTTGCGAGCTGAAGTTGTGGCGCTTGATCGTGCCGGCAAAGCCCTTGCCGATGGACGTACCCTGCACGTCCACTTTCTGACCGACGGCAAACAGGTCAGCCACGGGAACGGTCGCCCCGGCTGCATATTTGGCGGCGGTTTCAGCGGTCACGCGGAATTCACGGATGATTTCACCGGCTTGCACACCCGCCTTGGCGAGGTGACCGGCTTGCGGCTTGGACACGCGCGAGGCCTTGCGCGCACCGAACGTCACCTGCAGGGCGACGTAGCCATCGTTCTCGTCGGTTTTGACCTGGGTCACGCGGTTGTTGGACACATCCACCACCGTCACCGGCACGGCATCGCCGTCATCGGTGAAAAGGCGCATCATGCCCACCTTGCGGCCCAGCAACCCGAGGGAGTTGCTCAGACTCATGTAGTTCTCCAAGACTTTCGCCGTTGCCACTGCAATTGGTGACAGCGTTTTGGCGCGAAAGAAGGTTAAAAAATCTCCACCCCAAAAAGGGCAGAGCCAGAAATTATAACGCGGGCTTGCCTTTTCAGGCAAGCCCGCGTTTTTTGGACCAATCAGCGGCTTATTGCAGCTTGATTTCGACGTCCACGCCGGCCGGCAGGTCCAGCTTCATGAGCGCGTCCACCGTCTTGTCCGTGGGGTCCACGATGTCCATCAGACGCTGGTGGGTACGGATTTCGAACTGGTCGCGGCTGGACTTGTTGACGTGCGGCGAGCGCAGGATGTCAAAGCGCTTCATGCGGGTCGGCAGGGGCACGGGGCCCTTGACGATGGCGCCGGTACGCTTGGCGGTGTCAACAATCTCAGCGGCCGATTGATCGATCAGTTTGTAATCAAAGGCCTTGAGGCGGATGCGGATTTTTTGCTTGGTCGACATGACTGATCCCTCGCGTTACGCCATGATTTTGGCGACGACGCCGGAGCCCACGGTCTTGCCGCCTTCGCGGATCGCGAAGCGCAGGCCTTCCTGCATGGCGATCGGCGCGATCAGCTTCACGGTGATCGACACGTT
>JAYRLC010000106.1:0-1437 GCA_041905405.1 Ramlibacter sp.
GTCGGCCCTGCAAAAGCCTTGAAATGCAGATAAACAGAAGGTTTTCGCAGGAAATCCACCCCGCGAAATCCCTGAGAAATTAAAATAATGGCCATAGAAACCTGAGAGAAATTGAAGGAAATTCTGATGGCGACCGACGATTTTTTTCGAGCCCGACTCGATCAAATGATTGACCTCCGCCACCCCTTGGCGGTGCTAGCGGGTCGAATGCCGTGGGCACAGATCGAAAGCGCTTTGGCTCCAGCCTTCGCCCGCAAGAGTCGTTCCGGCCAAGTGGTGCCAGGCAATGACCTGTTCGGGACGACGCTGGAGATTGCTGGCGCCGGTGTCAGTGCTGCCGGCCGGCCACGTTTGCCGATCCGGCTGATGGCGGCGCTGCTTTACCTCAAACACGCCTTTAATCTGAGTGACGAAGAACTGGTCGCCCGTTGGTCGGAGAACGTGGTCTGGCAATACTTCAGCGGTCAGGACTACTACACGCCGACACTCCCTTGCGATGCCACCCAGATTGGCCGCTTTCGCACCGCCATCGGCGAAGCCGGGGTGGAAGAGTTGTTGAAGGCGACCATCGACACGGCGGTGCAGAGCAAGGCCGTGCGGCCGGCCGAGTTCGAACGGGTCATTGTCGACACGACGGTTCAGGAGAAAGCCATCGCCCATCCGGTCGATAGCCGCCTGCTGGAGATCGCCCGGGCCAAGGTCGTGCAAGTCGCGAAGCGCGTTGGGATCAGCTTGAAACAGACCTTCGTCCAGGAGGGCAAGGAACTACGCCGCAAGGCCGGCGGCTACGCCCACGCCAAGCAGTTCAAGCGCCTGCGGCGCACCGTCAAACGCCAGCGCACCATCCTCGGTATCGTGCTGCGCGAAATCGGTCGCAAACTGGCAACCGCAACCAGCGAATCGCCGGGCGCCATCGCCCATCTGAACACGCTGCTTGAGCGTGCCGAGCGTATCCGCAAGCAACAACCGAAGGACAAGAACAAGCTGTACGCCCTGCATGCACCGGAAGTCGAGTGCATCGGCAAGGGCAAAGCGCGAAAGCCCTACGAGTTCGGCGTCAAGGCCAGTATCGCCGTGACCCACAAGAGCGGCCTGATGGTCGGAGCACGAACGTTCCCCGGCAATCCCTACGACGGTCACATTCTCTCGGCGCAACTCGAGCAGACGCGCATCCTGCTCGAAGATGTCGGACGCGAGCCAAAGGAAGTCGTAGTTGATCTGGGCTTTCGTGGCGTCGATCGTGACAATCCCCGGGTAGAGATCATTCATCGCGGCAAGTACAAGTCACTGACCAAGCAACAGCGCCGATGGCTCAAGCGACGACAGGCGGTGGAACCGGCGATCGGCCATCTCAAGTCGGATAACCGGATGGATCGCTGCTGGCTCCGGGGGCAACTGGGTGATGCGCTGCACGCGGTGTTGTGTGCCACCGGCTAC
>JAYRLC010000107.1:0-1422 GCA_041905405.1 Ramlibacter sp.
GTTAGCGTCCGCGCTCGTGGTGTAATTTCCGGTGTAGGCGATGGTGTATTCCGGGGTGGGGCATGCCCCACCCCGGAATGCGGCGTCGCTGGTGGCCACCGGGTTCATCGTTATGGTGGAGTTTGCACACTTCAACCGTGACGAAGAGGAGTTCCCGATGACCGAGGACAGATTACTGATCGAAGAGCTGGCTGCAAAGGGCGGCCAACCGGATTTTTTGCGCACCATCGCCGAGAACGTGCTGCAGCTGATCATGGAGGCCGACGTTGATGGCCTGATCGGCGCGGGTCGCCACGAACGCAGCAGCGAGCGCGCGACCTGGCGCAACGGCTATCGCGACCGTTCGCTGGATACCCGGGTAGGCACGCTGAACCTGAAAATCCCCAAGCTGCGTGCTGGGTCCTACTTTCCGGGCTTCCTTGAGCCCCGCAAGATGGTCGAGAAAGCGCTGGTTGCGGTGATCCAGGAAGCGTGGATCGGCGGGGTCAGCACCCGGCGGGTCGATGAACTCGTCCAGGCCATGGGCATGACCGGCATCTCCAAGTCCACCGTCTCCAAGCTTTGCAAGGACATTGACGAGCGCGTCCATGCCTTTCTGAAACGCCCGCTCACCGGCGAATGGCCGTATCTCTGGCTCGATGCCACCTATCTCAAGGTACGCGAAGGCGGGCGGATCATCAGCGTTGCCGCAATAATCGCCATGGCCGTCAACACCGAGGGCCGGCGCGAGATCGTCGGCCTGCATATCGGCCCCTCGGAAGCGGAGGTCTTCTGGTCCGACTTCCTGAAGGACCTTGTTCGGCGCGGTCTTACCGGCGTGAAGCTGGTCATCTCCGATGCTCACGAGGGCCTCAAGGGCGCGATCACCCGCGTCATGGGCGCCACCTGGCAGCGCTGCCGGGTGCACTTCATGCGCAATGCCCTGTCCTATGTGCCCAAGGGCCAGAACACTGTCGTCGCCGCCGCGATCCGCCAGGTCTTCCTGCAGCCCGATCAGAAAAGCGCAACGCAGGTCTGGCGACAGGTCGCCGACCAGTTGCGCACCCGTTGGCCCAAGCTCGGCGCCTGCATGGACGAGGCCGAAACCGACGTGCTCGCCTACACCGGCTTCCCCACCCAGCACCGCACGAAGTTACACTCAACCAATCCGCTCGAGCGGCTCAACAAGGAGGTCAAGCGCCGCGCCGACGTCGTCGGAATCTTCCCGAACGAAGACAGCATCATCCGCCTCGTCGGGGCTGTGCTGATGGAGCAGAACGACGAGTGGCAGCTCCAGCACCGATACATGCAGATCGAAGGCATGGCCGAACTCAACCAACCCATGATCGAGGAGGAAAATCAGCCCCTACACATCACCGCCAAAGCCGCCTGACGATGGCCCACGGCCACAGCCGAAATTACACCACCTTGACGGACGCGACC
>JAYRLC010000020.1:0-69129 GCA_041905405.1 Ramlibacter sp.
ATGTCTGGAATGCACTCAAAACAGGCTCGATTCTATCCAATATTGGGGGTAGCCTTCTGAAAAGTTAGCAGTTGCAAACTTTTTCTGGTGAATATCTCGATACCCAAAAAAAAGAGGGGCGTAGCTTTTTTGACTCCTGACAGGCAAAAAAAAGCCCCAAACCCGACTCCGGGTTGGGGGCTTCTTGACTTCCGCCGGCCGTTCAGCGGGTCGGCCGGATCAACAGGTACGTGGCCAGTTCGCCACGGCGCAGCAACACAGGCACCGGCTTGCTGCGGTCCACCTTGGCCACTGCGGCCTCGAACTCCTTGACGTTACCAACTTCGGTGTTGCCGATGGCCACGATGATGTCGCCTTCGCGAATGCCCGCGCGCGCGGCGCCCTCAGTCGCGGCATCCACCTTCACGCCACCCTTGAGCTTGAGCTCTTTCTTTTGCGCGTCGCCCAGGTCACTGACGGCCAGACCGACGGACTGCGCCGCGGCCGACGCCTTGGGTTTGCTTTCTTTCTCCGGCGCACGGGCGACCGGCTTGTCCGCTTCGAGCTCCGCAATGGTGAGGCTCAGGTCTTTGGAGCCGCCCCGGCGAAAGACGGTCAGCGTGCTCTTGCTGCCCGGCTTGGTGTTGCCGACCAGACGCGGCAGGTCGGTTGCCCGCTCGATCGCCTTGCCGTCAAACTTGACGATGATGTCGCCCGCTTCCACGCCGGCCTTGTCGGCGGGCGAGCCGCTTTCCACGCTGCGCACCAGGGCACCCTGGGGTTTGCCCAGGCCGATGGACTCCGCAACGTCCTTGGTTACCTGGTCGATCTGAACGCCGATCCGGCCTCGGGACACGCGCCCGCTCGTGCGCAGCTGGTCGCTCACACGGATCGCTTCATCCATCGGGATCGCGAACGAAATGCCCATGAAGCCGCCCGAGCGCGAGTAGATCTGGCTGTTGATGCCCACCACCTCGCCGCGCATATTGATCAGCGGCCCCCCCGAATTGCCCGGGTTGATCGCCACGTCGGTCTGGATGAAGGGCAGGTAGTCGCCCGTGTCGCGCTGCTTGGCGCTCACGATGCCCGCCGTCACCGTGTTCTCCAGGCCGAAGGGCGAGCCGATGGCCATCACCCATTCGCCCACCTTCAGGCGGTTCACGTCACCGACCTTCACCGCCGGCAACCCGGTCGCCTCGATCTTGACCACGGCAACGTCCGTGCGCTTGTCGGCCCCCACCAGGCGGGCCTTGAACTCGCGCTTGTCGGGCAAGGTGACCAGCACTTCATCCGCACCATCCACCACATGCGCGTTGGTCATCACGTAGCCATCGGTCGTGAGGATGAAACCGGAGCCCACACCGCGGGGACGCTCCTCGTCCTGCGGCTGGTTGGGGCGGGGGCTCTGGCGCGGCACGCCGGGCAACGGCTGGCCGAAGAAACGCCGGAAGAACTCCTGCATTTCCTCATCCATCTGGCCGCTCTGGGCGCTGCCCGCCCGGGCTTTTTCGACCGTGCGGATATTCACGACCGAAGGCCCCACCTGCTCCACCAGATCCGTGAAGTCGGGCAGGCCTCGCACCTGGGCGTATGCGGGCTGCGCAGGAGCAAGGCTTGCAACCGCGCCCAGCGCCAGCATGACGGCCAGCGCCGGGGCGCCCACGAGCTTGTTGAAGTCGATTCGGATCATCATCGGCCTTTCAGGAAAACCAGGAGATGCGGACACGTTGCCGCAGAAAGCCATTTGGGGATTTACTTGCGCCGCTCAAGACTCTGGGCAAAGGCCTTGAGCGTCTGCGGCGGGACTTCCCCCACCGCCGTCAGCCACCAGTCTCCACCCTTGTCGGACAGGCGGCGAGCCAGCGTCTGGGTCGCGCCAATGGACAGCAACACTTCGTGCACGTGCCGCTGCCTGTCGTATGCCTCGACGAACAACGACACGGAGGCCAGTCCGTCGGAGAAGATCCACTGCATCGTGTCATCGCTGCCGCTGGCCACGGGCGGACGCTTGTAGCAGCCCATGGGCTTGAAGCCCGCCACCGCGCTCTTGAGAACCCAACCCTGGGCCTGCGCGGTGGTCTTGACCGGATCAGCCTTCTGGACCTTGTAGCCATCGGTGTTGGCCATCATCTGGGCGAGCTTGTCCATCTTGACGGGCGCGTCCATCTGCAGCTCGGAAAAAGCCGCCTGCTCGATCACCTGGCCGTCAGCATCCAGTGTCTGCAGTTTGACGACCAGGCCGGATTTCTTCTCGCTCCAGATTCGGTAGCCAAACCGCAGGCTGTCGCGTGGATTCAGTTGCACCACGTCGGCGTCAAAGCCCGCCACGCGTTCGCTTCCGACAGCCTGGGCCGAATAGAACTCGGGAATGGTGGTGTCGCTGGACTTCAGCAGGTTGGGAAACAGGCCCAGGGACTCGCGCTTTTCCGTGCGGACGACTTTGCTGTCCGGCAGAAAAGTCACGACCTGGTCGTTGCGCCGGAACGTGGAACGGGGCGCGCCCGTCAGGGACTCCACGCGCTCCATCTGCTGGACCCCATCACAGGCATGCCAGATTTTTGCGCTGGATAGATTGCCCGACGCGGACGACACCACGAAGGTGCCGACATAGGTGCGGCGGCGCGATGCCTCGTGCATGCGCATCAGCCAGTCACTGATGTTCCGTTCGGCAACAGGCGCTCCGGCCGCGGGGCCCGCGCCTGCGGGTACCTGGGCCACAGCGGCACCGGCCACCCACAGGCCGGCCAGCATGACGCAGCGGACGATCGCGGATCTCATCGGCCAGGGGACTCGAAAGTCGCGTTACGCAGGAACCCTGCCGGCATCTGCAGGGCAGACGCCCCGCCCGCCTGCCGGTGTGCGGCCAGCAACTCGTCCAGCCGCGCGTCACGGATCATCACCGCGCGGCCCGGCTGGGGCGCCGCCACAGATACTTGCGCCACGGTCGGGCTCGATGCCGCCGCCGGGGTCGCTTGCGCGAGCTCGGCGCCACCGACAGGGCCTCCCGAACCGATGAAGCTCCACGCAATGGCCGCCACGGCCGCCAGCGATGCGATACCAGCCACCATGGGCCAGCCGAATCCGGGCGCATTGGCAGCCTCGCGTCGCGACGCGGGCCGTGCCACGACAACCTGTTCCTGAGGCTGCAATGCCGTTGCGCCGGTCCGGACAGGCTCAGGCTCGCGCTGCAGCCTTTCGCGGAATCGGGTGACGAAGTCGGCACCATCTGACGTGGCAGCCAGCTCCGGCGAACGAAGCACATCGCCAATCAGGTGGTACGCGTGCCATGTGGCCCGCAAACCGTCCTGGTGGGCAAGCGCATTCATCGAGCGCGCGAAGTCATCGCCATGCAGCTCACCGTCCGCCAGCGCGGAAACCATTTCATCAACGTTTGACACTCTGTCCATCATCACCTCACCAGCGCTTGCCCGACTGCTTCTCAAGCAGGGGTTTCACCTTGGCCGAAATCGCCTCGCGCGCCCGGAATATCCGCGAGCGAACGGTGCCTATCGGGCAATTCATCACTTCCGCGATCTCTTCGTAACTCAGGCCTTCGATCTCGCGCAACGTGACGGCCTGCCGCAGTTCCTCCGGCAAGGCCTCCATGGCCGCGTTGACCGTCGCGGCGATTTCCTTGGCCGCCAGGACCGTTTCAGGGGTTTCGGCCGTGGTTAGTTCATTTCCGACGCTGGAAGTTTCATCGTCGTCGTCGCCAGTGCGAAAGGCCGCCTCGGAAACCAGGGGGTCGCGCTTGAGATCGCCTAGGGCTTTCTTGGCCGTGTTGACGGCGATCCGGTAGAGCCAGGTATAGAACTGGGCCTCGCCGCGGAACTGCGCCAGAGCCCGGTAGGCCCGGATGAAGGTTTCCTGGGCGATGTCCTCGACAAGGTCCACGTCGCGGACCATCCGGCCAATCAGCCGCTCGATCCGCCGCTGATACTTCAGTACCAGCAGTTCGAACGCCCGCTGGTCGCCAGCCACGGTCCGCTCAACCAGCATGAGGTCGCTGTCGGCGGAACTGGGAGGGGATGGGGGAGGCATTGACGTCATGAAATCGCCGCGCCTGCAGACGGCGTGTCGGCTATGGCGCGCGAATATACCGCACGGCGCAATGCATCCCATTGTCGCGGCGCCACGCGGCGGTCCAGCCAGAGCCAGGTGTTGCCCTGCGCGCCGCACCAGTGCAGCAGCAGGCTGGCCTGCAGGTCCAGCACCACTTCAGGCGCTCCCTCACTGACCGTCTGCCTGTGCCGCAGTTGCCAGCCGTCCGTGCGCCAGCACAGCTCGCCGTTCCCGCTTTGCCACCAGCCCCACCATGCCAGTGCGCCAGCGCCCATGACCAATGGCCCAGCCAACAGCGTGAACTGCACCCGCCCCAGCACCGACCACGCCATGACAGCCGCCAGCCCTGCCAGCCACAGGACCAGGCTGATCAAGGCCCGGATGGCCGAACGCCCCACCGGATACGTTACCGCTGGGGCGTTGTGCATGAAACGGGAACGGACGGGCTCAGGGAGCGCGCTTGAACACCAGGGTGCCGTTGGTGCCACCAAAGCCGAAGTTGTTCTTGACGGCCACATCGATCTTCAGGTCGCGCGCCGTGTTGGCGCAGTAGTCCAGATCGCACTCGGGATCCTGGTTGAAGATGTTGATGGTGGGCGGGCTCTTTTGGTGGTGCACGGCCAGAACCGTGAAGACGGATTCGATGCCGCCGGCGCCACCCAGCAGGTGCCCGGTCATCGACTTGGTCGAATTGACCACGATCTTCTTCGCATGGTCACCCAGCGCTGCCTTGATGGCGTTGGTTTCGTTGAGGTCGCCCAGCGGGGTGGAGGTGCCATGGGCGTTGAGGTAATTCACCTCATCGGGGTTCACGCCCGCATCTTTCAACGCCATGACCATGGAGCGGCGCGGCCCGTCCACGTCGGGCGCGGTCATGTGGAACGCATCGGCGCTCATGCCAAAGCCGGCAAGCTCTGCGTAGATCTTTGCGCCACGCGCCTTGGCATGCTCGTACTCCTCAAGCACCAGAACGCCGCCGCCTTCGCCCAGAACGAAGCCGTCGCGGTCCTTGTCCCAGGGGCGGGACGCGGTCTTGGGATCGTCGTTGCGTGTGGACAGTGCGCGCGCCGCAGCAAAGCCACCGATACCCAGCGGCGAAACCGTCGACTCAGCACCACCCGCGATCATGACATCGGCGTCGCCATGGGCCACCATCCGGGCCGACAAGCCGATGGCGTGCAGCCCCGTCGTGCATGCCGTCACCACGGCAATGTTGGGACCCTTGAAGCCGTATTTGATCGATACGTGCCCCGAAATCATGTTGATGATGGAGGCCGGAACAAAGAAGGGCGAAATCCGCCGCGGGCCACGATTGGTGAGCTCCGCATGGGTCTCTTCGATCATGGGCAGACCGCCGATACCTGCGCCGATGTTGCAGCCGATGCGCACGGCCAGGTCATTGCCCAAGGCGTCGCCCGTCGGCAGGCCGCTGTCGGCCACGGCCTGACAAGCCGCTGCCAGCCCCAGATGGATGAAGCGATCCATGTGGCGGGCTTCCTTCTCGGGGATGTAGTCACCGATATTGAAACCCTTGACCTCGCCGGCGAACTTGCAAGCAAAGGCGCTTGCGTCAAACCGGGTGATGAGGTCAATGCCAGGCGTGCCGGCAAGAAGATTGGCCCAGGACTGCTCCACCGTGTTGCCCACGGGGCTGATACAACCCAGACCGGTCACTACGACGCGGCGAGACATGCGCTAGAACCTCTCGATCAGCCTGCGCTCAGGCCTTCTGGTGCGAATTGGCGTAATCGATCGCGTTCTGGACCGTGGTGATCTTTTCGGCGTCCTCGTCGGGAATCTCGATGCCGAATTCATCTTCCAGCGCCATCACCAGTTCCACGGTGTCCAGGGAGTCGGCGCCGAGGTCTGCCACGAAAGCCTTTTCGTTGGTGACCTGGGATTCCTCCACGCCCAACTGTTCGGCAATGATTTTTTTGACACGTGCTTCGATATCGCTCATGGTTCCCTCGGAGGGTTGTGAATGAATCCGCGATTTTAGCCGCGCCAGGTGACTGTTCTGGCGCGGCCGCCGGGCGGATGTACCGGCGGGTTGCGTTTTGGAGTGGAGCGGCCGTCAGGCCATGAACATGCCGCCGTTGACGTGGATTTCCTGCCCCGTCACGTAGCCGGCCTGCGGCGATGCCAGGAAGGCAACCGCATGCGCAATATCCGCAGGCTTGCCCAGGTGACCCAGCGGAATTTGCCCCAGCAGGGCCTTTTGCTGCTCTTCGGGCAAGCTGGCGGTCATGTCCGTTTCAATAAAGCCGGGCGCCACACAATTGACCGTGATGCCGCGGCTGCCGAGTTCGCGTGCCAGGGCGCGGGTCATGCCGGCCACGCCGGCCTTGGCGGCGGCGTAGTTGGCCTGTCCGGCATTGCCGGACGCGCCCACAACACTGGTGATATTGATGATGCGGCCGTGCCGCTGCTTCATCATGGTGCGCATCACGGCCCGGCTCATGCGGAATACGGCCTTGAGGTTGGTGTCCAGCACGGCGTCCCAATCCTCGTCCTTCAATCGCATGGCCAGCATGTCGCGCGTGATGCCGGCATTGTTCACCAGCACCTGCAGGCCGCCAGATTCCTTCACCAGGGCATCCACAAGCGATTCGACGCGCGCCGCGTCGTTCACGTCGAGCTGTTCGCCCCGGCAGCCTGAAAACGCCGACAACGCGGCCGTGATCTGCTGGGCGCCTGCAGCCGTTGTGGCCGTGCCGACCACTTTGGCGCCGCGGATGGCCAGCTCATGCGCGATCGCCGCGCCGATGCCACGGGACGCACCCGTGACCAGTGCCACCTGCCCTTGCATGCCGAGCTCAGCCATGGATCAGACCTTTCGCTTCGGCCAGCGTGGCCGGGTCGTACAGGGCGACGCCGGTCAGCGCCGCATCAATGCGCTTGACCATGCCCACCAGCACCTTGCCCGGCCCACACTCGATGACGACTGAAACATTCCTGGCCTGGATCGCCTGCACGCATTCGACCCATCGCACCGGGCCAAAGGCCTGCCGGTACAGGGCATCGCGGATGCGGTCGGCGTCCACCTCGACTGCGACATCGACGTTGTTGATGACGGGCATCTGCGGCTGGCCCAGCTCCAGTGTTTCGAGCCTTTCGCGCAGCCGATCCGCCGCAGGCTTCATCAAGCTGGAATGGAACGGGGCAGACACCGGCAACGGCAAGGCCCGCTTGGCACCGGCGGCCTTCAGCGCTTCGCACGCCTTTTCGACACCGGCCTTGCTGCCCGCGATCACGGTTTGCAGGGGATCGTTGAAATTGACAGCTTCCGCCACTTCGTTGGTGGCTTGCGCCGTCGCTTCGCAAACGGCTCGCACCTTGCCGGCTTCCATGCCCAGGATGGCGGCCATGGCGCCAGTGCCCACGGGAACCGCATCCTGCATCGCCTGGGCGCGAAAGCGCACCAGCGGAGCGGCCTGCGCCAAGGTCAGCACGCCTGCGGCCACCAGCGCCGAATACTCGCCGAGCGAGTGGCCGGCCACCACGGCAGGCACAGCGCCGCCTTCGGCCAGCCAGACACGGTAGGCTGCGACACCGGCCACCAGCATGACGGGTTGCGTGTTCGTGGTAAGGGCCAGCGCCTCTTTGGGACCGTTGTGGATCAGGCTGGCGATGTCTTCATTCAAGGCGTCGCTGGCCTCGGCAAGCGTCTGCAGGACCACGGGGTGATCGCCCCAGCCGTCCAGCATGCCGACGGCCTGCGACCCTTGGCCCGGAAAGACAAATGCAAATGGCTTCATATCAATAATTGAGTAGGACCGCGCCCCAGGTAAAACCGCCGCCGACGCCTTCCAGCATCAACGTGTCACCTTTGCGGATCTGGCCGCTGCGCACCGATGCATCCAGCGCCAGAGGAATGGAGGCAGCCGATGTATTGCCGTGCTGATCCACCGTGACCACCAGCTTGGACGCAGGAAGCTTCAGCTTCTTTGCCGTGCTTTGCATGATGCGGATGTTGGCCTGGTGGGGAATCAGCCAGTCGATGTCGGCGTCCTGCAGGCCGGCCTTGGCCAGCGTGGCGCGCGCGGCGTCTTCGAGCACGCCAACGGCGAGCTTGAAGACGGCCTGGCCGTCCATCTTCAGCAGCGGGTCACCCAGCACCTGCCCACCCGACACCGTACCCGGCACGCAAAGAATGCCGACATGCTTGCCGTCCGCGTGAAGGTCTGTTGCCAGAATGCCCGGCTCGTCGGAGGCCTCCAGCACCACGGCGCCCGCGCCGTCGCCAAACAGCACGCAGGTGGTGCGGTCGCTGAAATCCAGGATCCGCGAAAACACCTCTGATCCGATGACCAGCGCCTTGCTGGCCGTTCCCGTCTTGATCAGGGAATCTGCCACGGTCAGCGCGTACACAAAGCCGCTGCACACGGCCTGCACGTCAAATGCCGGGCACCCCGCAATACCCAGCTTGTTCTGAAGAATAGCCGCCGTGGACGGAAACACCATGTCGGGCGTCGATGTCGCCACCACGATCAGGTCAATGTCTGAGGCCTCGCGCCCCGCTGCCTGCAACGCGCGGCGCGCAGCTTCAGCGCCCAGATCACTGGCCGTGACATCCGGTGCGGCGAAATGGCGAGCCCGGATTCCGGTCCGCTCAACGATCCATTCATCGCTGGTCTCGACACCGCGGGCGGCCAGCTCTGCTGCCAGATCGGCATTGGTCAACCGGCGCGGAGGCAGGTAGCTGCCAGTGCCGGTGATACGGGAATAACGATTCATCAAGTCGGGGTTACCGCGTCCAGCGGCTGCACCGATGCCTCAGCGCCCATCAACAACGGCGCAGCATGCGCGATGCGAGCCTGGACACGGTCCAGTAATTGGTGTCGGGCTGCATCATACGCGCGGTTCAGGGCCTGCTCGAACGACAGCTCATCGGCTGAGCCGTGGCTTTTGAACACCAGGCCGCGCAGGCCCAAAAGTGCCGCACCGTTGTATCTCCGATGATCTACGCGATTTTTAAAAGAAATTAACACCGGATACGAGATGATTGCCGCAAATTTGGAAAATACTCCCTTGGAATACTCCGCCTTCAGGAATCCACCAATCATAGAAGCGAGGCCTTCACTCGCCTTCAGCGCCACATTTCCCACAAACCCGTCACACACGACGATATCCGTCGTCCCTTTGAAAATGTCATTCCCCTCAACATTTCCGTAAAAATTCAGATCCCCGGAATTGGCAGCAGATCGAAGCAATTCGCCTGCTTTTTTAATAATCTCGCCGCCTTTAATAACTTCTTCGCCAATATTCAGGAGCCCTACCGACGGGTTTTCGTTGTCATGCAAGGCAGAGACAAGGGCCGAACCCATGACGGCAAACTGCAGCAAATGCTCGGCCGTGCAGTCCACATTGGCACCCAGGTCCAGAACTGTCGTGGCACCGCCCGTGGCGTTGGGCAGTTGGGTGGCTATGGCGGGGCGGTCAATGCCATCCACGGTTTTCAGCAGGTAGCGGGCGATCGCCATGAGCGCGCCGGTGTTGCCGGCAGAGACCGCCACCTGCGCACCCCCATCCTTCACCTGCTGGATGGCCAGCCGCATGGACGAGTCCTTTTTGCGCCGCAGCGCCACCTCGACAGGATCGTCCATGGTCACCACTTCACTGGCCGCCACCAGCTGGGCACGTTCATGGGTAAAGGACGCCAGGGCCTGAGGTTGCCCCACAAGCAGGATCCGGGCGTCGGGGTGGGAATCGAGGAACTGGCGGCACGCCGCCAGCGTGACGCGGGGGCCATGGTCCCCCCCCATGCAATCAACGGCCAAGGTAGTCATGGGGCCCAACTGTAGAGCACGCGCGGGGGGCGTCGTCATCAAGACAAAGGCCCGTTGCCGCTTGCAAGCAGCTTCGGGCCTTGGGCTGGGAAAGATATGGTCAGGCTTCGGACTTGGTCTTCAGCACTTTGCGGCCACGGTAAAAGCCGTTGGGGCTGATGTGGTGACGCAGGTGCGTTTCGCCCGTCGTGGGCTCAACAGCGATGCCAGGCACGTTCAGTGCATTGTGCGAACGGTGCATGCCACGCTTGGACGGGGACTTTTTGTTCTGCTGGACGGCCATGTGAGGCTCCTATTCGGAAATTCCTGCCGCAATGGACCGCGGCAGCGAGGGTTGACGGTTGGATAAGAGGGCCGTGCGGGCCACCACGAGCAGCAGCCAAAACACACGAAGCCTTTGATTATAGCCCAACCCGTTGATTTAATTGCGTTTATCGCCCTTGAGCTGGCTGAGCACCGCGAAAGGGCTGGGCTTGGGGGCTTCCGTGCTCTGCGCGCCCGCGTCAGCAGCCTGCAGTTTCACCTCGACCGGGCAGACATCGTGCCGGGGGACAGCCGGCATTTCCATCAGCAGCTCGTCTTCCAGCAGTTCGGCCAGATCCAGGGTTTTGCTCAGGACCAGCAGGTCTTCTTCGCATTCGTTGTCTTCAGCCAGGGCGGTGTCTTCGTCCGCTACAAAGCGGAAGGACCGGTCGACCGAAAGCGGCACCTCCACCGGCGCCAGGCACCGCTGGCAGGTCAGGGGCAGCACAGCGTGGGCCTTCAGGTGCAGCCAGATCCCGGGCTGCGCGCCGGCCACCGGAACGCACCCCCCCCGCGCCTCCCATTCGATGGCCAGATCAGCCCCCTGACCCCGGGTTTCGTCCAGCAACCGGCTGCGCCGGCGCAGGTCTTCCCGACCCGTCAGCACGGCGCCGGCACGGGCCAGCGCCGCAACATCCAGCCGGTCGGCCGCAAACTCTTTGCTCATGCGGCCAGTGTAAGAGAATCGCCGCATGTCCACTGCTCCTGTCCGCCCCCTGATCCTGGGCTCCACATCGCGATACCGCCGCGAATTGCTGTCGCGGCTTAAGCTGCCATTCGAGGTCGCTTCACCAGACGTGGACGAAACCCCGCTGCCTGGCGAAGCACCCCGTGCGCTCGCCTTGCGGCTGGCGCTGGCCAAGGCCGTGGCCGTGGCCACCCGTTTCCCGAGCGCCGTGGTGATCGGCTCGGACCAGGTTGCCGATCTGGCCGGTGAGCCCCTGGGAAAGCCCGGTGACCATGGCCGGGCAACACAGCAGTTGCGCCGGATGCGCGGCAAGACGGTGATTTTCCAGACCGCCGTCGCGGTCGTCTGCCACGAAACGGGATTCGAGCAGGTGGACATTGCTCCGGTGCAGGTGCGCTTTCGCGACCTGACAGATGCCGAGATCGACGCCTATCTGCACGCCGAACAGCCCTACGACTGTGCCGGCAGCGCCAAAAGCGAAGGCCTGGGTATCGCGTTGCTGGACGCCATCAACAACGACGATCCGACGGCCCTCGTCGGCCTGCCGCTGATCCGCACCTGCCGCATGATCGCGGCAGCGGGCATCCGGGTGCTGCCATGAGTCCGGCAAAGGGCCGGCTCTTCCTGGTCCCCGCGCCGCTGGATTTCGGCTGTGACACGCAAGTCCTGCTGACGGCCAGCCTTCCGTCCGACACGCTGGAAGTCGCCGCCCGGCTGCGCCACTGGGTCTGCGAGAACGCCAAGTCCACCCGCGCCTATCTCAAGCGTGTGGGCGAGATCACGCCGCTGCGCCAGCCACTGCAGGAACTGGACCTGTCAGAGCTGCCCCGAGACGTACACAAGAAGGGGGATTTCGCCACCGCATTCGACGCACGCCCCCTGCTCGCGCCCGCGATAGAGGGGCAGGATATGGGCCTGGTCAGCGAAGCCGGGATGCCTGCGGTGGCGGACCCCGGCGCGTCGGTTGTCAGGGCGGCGCACGACCTCGGGATCGCGGTGGTCCCGCTGGTCGGTCCCGTGTCGCTGCTGCTCGCGCTGGCCGCCAGCGGATTGAACGGGCAGTCGTTTTCGTTCGTCGGCTACCTGCCCCAGGACGCGGCGCTGCGCGCCAAGCGCCTGCACGAACTGGAGTCGCTGGCACTCAAAACAGGTCAGACGCAGATGTTCATTGAAACACCGTATCGCAACGCCGCGATCTGGAAGGCGCTGCTGCAAACCCTGCAACACAACACCCGCCTGGCCGTCGCCAGCGGCCTGACGCTGCCGTCGGCAACCGCCTTGAGCCACACGGTCAAGGACTGGAAGCACAGGCCAGAACCTGTCGCCAACGACCGTCCAGCCGTCTATCTGATCGGCCGGTAACGGGCCGCTCGCCGCGCCGCTGCGGCTCAGCGAACAGCGGGCAGGGCGCGCAGGGCGCGCACGGCGCCTTCGCCAATGGATGCGCCGAATTTCTTGGCCAGGCGTTCAGCCACGTTGTCGCGCCGCGTGTAGTCGACCAGGTCTTCGGCCTTGACGACTTCCCGGGCCACGAAATCCAGATTGCCCAACTGGTCCGCCAAACCCAGCTCGATGGACTGCTGGCCGGTCCAGAACAGGCCGCTGAACAGCTCCGGCGTTTCCTTCAGCCGCTTGCCGCGACCGGCCTTGACGGTGTCGATGAACTGCTGGTGGATCTGGTCGAGCATGGCCTGGGCGTAGGCGCGGTGTTTCTCGGTCTGCGGGCTGAAAGGGTCCAGGAAACCCTTGTTCTCGCCGGCTGTCATCAGGCGCCGCTCCACACCGACTTTGTCC
The DNA here is from genome assembly GCA_041905405.1 of Ramlibacter sp. Taxonomy (GTDB): domain Bacteria; phylum Pseudomonadota; class Gammaproteobacteria; order Burkholderiales; family Burkholderiaceae_C; genus RAM1. The sequence continues at coordinate 12,616 of JAYRLC010000020.1, forward strand.
ATCAGCCCGGTGAAGCCAAAGCCGTCCATCAGGACGCCGATGCTGCCCACAATGCTGGCCTTGTCCACGAAGATGCGATCCGATGCGGCGGCGATGTAGTAAGCGGCCGACGCGCAAGACTCCTCGACCACGGCGTAGACGGGTTTGCGATACAGCGCCTTCAGGCGCCGGATTTCGTCGTTGATGATGCCCGCCTGCACCGGGCTGCCGCCGGGAGAGTTGATCAGCAGCACGACCGCCTTGGCGCCCTCGTCCTCGAACGCGGCGCGCATGGCCGCGACGATGAATTCGGCGCTGGCTTCGGAATCAGCCGCGATCTCGCCCTTGATCTCCACGACGGCGGTATGCGGAAGGCTCTTGTCGGTCGACGAGGCTCCGCGGAACATCAGCGTCCAGACCAGGAAAATGATGAACACCATCCAGGCCAGCCGCGTGAAGGTCCTCCAGCGCCGCGTTGCCCTCTGCTCGTGGAGCATGGCCAGGGCCAGCCGTTCGAATGCGGAGCGGTCCAGCCCCAGGGTATCGCTGGCTGCCACCGGCCTGGCAGATTCGCCCGAAGCGGCTGGCGGCGGGGATGCATCGCCCAGCGTCGTGCCGCCGGGAGGTTGGGTGTCATTCATGTCAGAAATCGACGGGTTTCAGGTTGTAGGCAGTATGCCAGTGGACCACGCCGTCATGTTCAGTCAGGTCGATCTTGACCAGGCCGCCGCGGCAGGGGCCGCCGCCGCACACCCCGGTGTCCGGCCGGTAGGCAGCGCCATGGGTCGCGCACAGCAGCCATTGGCCCGTGTCGTCAAAGATCCGGTTGGGCTGGTAGTCCATCTCCATGGCCACGTGTGTGCAGCGGTTCAGGTACGCATGAACCTGCCCCTGGTAACGGATCGCAAAAGCCCGGCAGGTCTGGCCGCCATAGACCACGTCGAACGGCACGGCATCGCCACCGTCGCGCAGATCAACAGACTGGCACAGCGCAATGGCGGCGTCCATGCCGGTCCCTCAGCCGTTGGCCAGGAGCCACTGGTGCAGCTCTGGCACCGAATGGGCCACGTACCGCGGGTTCAGCACATGGAAAGCGTCCGGTTCATGCGCTCCATAGCTCACGCCCACACTGGCACAGCCGGCATTGACGGCCATCTGCAGGTCATGCGTGGTGTCCCCGATCATCAGGGTGCGCCCGGGGTCCACGCCGAATTCACGCATCAGCTCATGCAGCATGCGGGGATGAGGCTTGCCTGCCGTTTCGTCCGCCGTGCGCGAGCCGTCGAACATGCCGCGCAGTTCAACCGCCTGCAACGCCTCGTCCAGACCCCGCCGGCTTTTGCCGGTCGCCACCGCGAGCACGTGGTGCCGGGCCTTCAGTTCCGCCAGCAGCGCAAGCACGCCGTCAAACAACGCAATGTCGTTCTGGTGCTGCATGTAGTGATGGCGGTAGCGCGCACCCAGCTCAGGGTATTTGTCGGGCGGTACGTCGGGCGCCGCATGGGCCAGCGCCTGCATCAGGCCCATGCCGATGACGTAGGCGGCATCCTTGTCGGTCGGCATGGCGCCGCCCACATCGGTCACGGCGCGCTGGATGCAGCGCACGATGATCTTCGTCGAGTCGAACAGCGTGCCGTCCCAGTCGAACGCGATCAGGTCAAACTGTCGGGGCTTGGGCATGGTCCAGGAATGTTTGGAGTTCGGCGGGCAGCGGCGCGATCAGCTCGACGCGTCCGCCCGTGGCTGGGTGATTGAACTGTAACCGCCACGCGTGCAGGAACATGCGCTTCAGGCCGCGCCTGGCCAGGGTCTTGTTGAGTTCGAAGTCGCCGTACTTGTCGTCACCAGCGATCGCATGGCCTTGCGACGCCAGATGCACGCGGATCTGATGGGTGCGACCTGTCTTGATCGTGACTTCCAGCAGGCTGAAGCCCGGCAGCCGCTGCGCCACCTTGACCAGCGTGATCGACCGCATGCCATCGGGATCGTCCTTGGCCACGACCTTGACGCGGCGCTCGCCATCGGCCTGCAGGTACTTGTGCAGCGGCACGTCGATCACCTTGCGGCTGGCCGGCCAGTCGCCCGGCACCAATGCCAGATAGGTTTTGCCGGTTTCACGCTCGCGGAACTGGTCCTGGAGGTTCGTCAACGCCGAGCGTTTGCGCGCCACCAGCAGGATGCCCGAGGTCTCCCGGTCCAGCCGGTGCACGAGTTCCAGGAACTTCGCCTGTGGCCGGGCCTGGCGCAACTGCTCGATCACGCCAAAGCTCACACCGCTGCCACCATGCACAGCCACGCCGGCAGGCTTGTCGATCGCCAGCACCGCTTCGTCTTCGAGCAGGATGGGGAATTCACGGGCCGGCGCCGGCCGCGCCGCCTTGGCCTCGGTCGCCTCGGACACGCGCACGGGGGGCACCCGCACCAGATCGCCGGCCTCGACCCGCGTGTCGGCACTGGCTCGCCCCTTGTTCACCCGGACCTCGCCGCTGCGGATGATCCGGTACACATGCGTCTTGGGCACCCCCTTCAGCTCGCGAATCAGGAAATTGTCGAGCCTCTGACCGGCGAATTCTTCATCGACGGTCACGGTTTTGACTTGGGGGCTTGCAGGGGGTTTGCCGCCCCCTATAATGTGTTTCACTAGCGTAACGCTGTAAGTGGTTGATTTGTCTGGAGTTTAGTCCACGTCTTCCGCCCGCTGCGCTGGTAAGGTCGATGCCGCTTGTTGCATCGCTTGCAGACTGAAGGCCAGCGCCGACAGTGGCACGCCATGAAGCCAGCCAAGACGACGCACTGAAACACCGATACGGAATACCCAGGTCCAGCAGCAGTTGCTGGTGGACGGATCAAAGCGAGAATTTGTTGTGCTGATGACGCTTTTGCTTGCCTGCTGGCGGTGGCTTACAGCCCCGGGCAGCGGCATGCCGGCGTCCACCCTGCCCCGCTCACGCGCGCAGGACGCCACGCAACCCGTGGCCATGAAGCACCCCGCTCCCCTCGCCCCCATCCTTGCGCCCCTGTCCCGCCTGCTGATCTAGTCAGCGGGCGCGACGCCACGGCAATTCCTTTCGTTTCAGACGCGTCAGTCCGGCATCGTTGCCCGTACAGGGCATGTGATGTTTTGAAGAATGAATAGGTGACGCCATGAAGCGCATGCTGATCAATGCCACGCAGGCCGAGGAACGCCGGCTGGCCATCGTCGACGGACAGAAACTCCTCGACTACGAAATCGAAATCGAAGGGCGCGAACAGCGCAAGGGCAACATCTACAAGGCGGTCGTGACCCGCGTGGAGCCGTCCCTTGAAGCCTGCTTCGTCGACTACGGCGAAGACCGCCACGGCTTCCTGCCGTTCAAGGAAATCTCCAAGCAGTATTTCCAGGGCAGCGTGCCGCCCAGCCAGGCCCGCATCAACGACGTGATCCGCGAAGGCCAGGAACTGCTGGTCCAGGTCGAAAAGGAAGAACGCGGCAACAAGGGCGCGGCCCTGACCACCTTCATCAGCCTGGCAGGCCGCTACGTGGTGCTCATGCCCAACAACCCGCGCGGCGGCGGTGTGAGCCGGCGCATCGAGGGAGACGACCGCGCCGAACTCAAGGAGGCGATGGACCAGCTGGAGTACCCCAACGGCATGTCCATCATCGCGCGCACGAACGGCATCGGCCGTGCCGCCAACGAACTCCAGTGGGACCTGAACTACCTGCTCAAGCTGTGGAACGCCATCGACGGCGCGGCCAAGGCGGGCAAGGGCGCCTTCCTGATTTACCAGGAATCCAGCCTGGTGATCCGCGCGATCCGTGACTATTTCAACCACGACATCGGCGACATCCTGATCGACACCGACGACATCTACGAACAAGCGCAGCAGTTCATCGCCCACGTGATGCCCGAGCACGCGCAACGCGTCAAGCGTTACCGTGACGACGCGCCGCTGTTCAGCCGCTTCCAGATCGAACACCAGATCGAGTCCGCCTATGCACGCACCGTGACCCTGCCCTCGGGCGGCGCCATCGTGATCGACCACACCGAGGCACTGGTGTCGGTGGACGTCAACTCGGCCCGCGCCATCAAGGGCGGCGACATCGAGGAAACCGCGACCCGCACCAACCTGGAAGCCGCCGACGAAGTGGCCCGCCAGATGCGCCTGCGCGACCTGGGCGGGCTGATCGTGATCGACTTCATCGACATGGAAGAGTCCAGGAACCGCCGCGAGGTCGAGAACCGCCTGCGTGACGCGCTGCGCCAGGACCGCGCCCGCGTGCAGTTCGGCACGATCAGCAAGTTCGGCCTCATGGAAATGAGCCGGCAACGGTTGCGCCCTGCGCTCAGTGAAGGTGCGTCCATCCCCTGCCCGCGCTGCGGTGGCTCGGGCCACATCCGCGACACCGAATCGTCGGCGCTGCAGATCCTGCGCATCATTCAGGAAGAGTCCATGAAGGACAACACGGCCGCCGTGCACTGCCAGGTGCCGGTGGAAGTGGCCTCGTTCCTGCTGAATGAAAAGCGCACCGAGATCGCCAAGATCGAACTCAAGCAGCGCATCAGCGTGCTGCTGGTGCCCAACAAGACGCTGGAGACGCCGCACTACAAGCTCGAGCGCCTGAAGCACGACGACCCGCGCCTGGACCGCATCGAGGCGAGCTTCACGCTGGCCGAGGAGATCGAGGACCCGACCACGGTGACGCGCCGCTCGCAGGAGCGCCACAACAAGCAGGAGCCGGTCATCAAGGGCGTGCTGCCCGACGCGCCCGCACCGGTGGCCGTGCCCAAGCCGGAACCGGTCGCGGCGCCCGTGGTGGCCAAAGCACCCGTTGCGGCGCCCGCACCCGCGCCCGCCGAAAGCGGCTTCTTCGGCTGGATCAAGAGCCTGTTTGGCACGGCGGCGCCCGCGCCCGCGCCTGCGCCGGCAGCCGCACCCGCAGCAGCCACCGGCAAGAAGGACGAACCCCGACGCGACGGCCGCGGTGGCCGCGACGGTGAACGCCGTGAAGGCCGCGGTGGCCGGGGTGGCCGCGACGGCGAACGCCGCGATGGCCGCCGTGGCGACGGCCGCAACGGCCCCCGTGACGGCGAACAGCGCCGCAATGAGCCCCGCGCCGAGGGCGCGGAAGGCGCCGCAAAACCCGAGGCCCGCACGGGCCGCGGCGAAGGCGGCGAACGCCGCGATGGCCGCCGTGGCGAAGGCCGCGGTGAAGGGCGTGGCGAGCGCCGCGACAACGGCCGCGACGGCGCCCGTGAAGCCGACGCACGGCAGCAGGCCGAAGGCGCGCAGGCGTCCCTGCCCGGCACGGAAGCACCCGCTGGCACCGACAACCGCCAGGATGCAGAACGCGCCCCGCGCCAGGGCGGTGAACGCCGTGAACGCGGCGAACGCGGTGAGCGTGGCGAAGGCCGCCGCGACCGCGGTGAGCGCCGTGAACGCGGTCCCCGCAACGACGACGCAACGCCCGCTGCGGGCGCGACAGTGGCCACGGTGGCTGACCTGGGCACACCGCAGGCCGCAGCCGCGGCCGACGCCGTGCTGGAATCCCACGCCCACCAGGACGTCCCGCAGGACGGCCAGGGCACGGCCGAAGGCCAGGGTGGCGAAGGCCGCCGCGACCGCCGCTCGCGTGACCGCTACGGTCGGGACGGCCGGGAAGGCCGCCGCGAGCGTGGCGACCAGCCGCGTCCTTCGCGCGAAGCCGAGGCCCGCTACGACGAACCGGCGCAGCCCTCGATGTTCGACGCTTTCCGTGCACCCGCGGCACCGGCGCAAGCCGCCGCAGCGCCTGTGGAGCAGACGGCACCTGCCATCGCGTCGCAGATGCCGGTCGCCAAGCCCGTGGCAGCGCCTGCCCCTGCCGCTACCGCTGCGACCCCGACCTCCCGGGCCCTGCCCCGCGTGCAGCCGTTCGAGCTGCCGGTCAGCCAGTTGGTCCAGATGGCCGAAGGCTCCGGCCTGCAGTGGGTCAACTCCGACGCACAGCGCGTAGCCACCGTGCAGGCGGCAATTGCCGCCGAGCCCAAGCCGGTGCATGTGCCGCGCGAGCGGCCCCCGGTGGTCGTGGTCGATGAAGGCCCGCTGGTGCTGGTGGAAACGCGCCGTGACCTGCGCGAGATGAACCTGCCGTTCGAGCAGAACGCGTCCTGAGACAGGACCCCGTGACAAAGGGCCGCGCAAGCGGCCCTTTTTTCATGCGCGGACGCTTCTTCAGCCCTGCGCCGCGCGCTTCCAGGCCTGGGCCGCCGCGGCATCGTCACCGCGTTGCTCGGCCAGCACGGCCAGAGCGCGCCAGGCATTGCGGTACAGGCCTGCGTCCTGCAGGCCGAGCGCCGCCTGCGTGAGCTGCTGCTGCGCCTTGCCCCAGAGCTGGCGCTTCATGCAGGCCATGCCGGCCAGGTACTGCAACGTCGCATCGCGAGGGTTCTGCTGGTGCGCGGCTTCCAGCCGCGCCAGCCAGGCCCCGTCCAGGGTATCGAGCCCGGATTCGAGCGCACGCACGAGCTTGCCCTTCTGGCTGTCGCTGAGCGTGCGCAGCTGTTCCCACACAGGCAGCAGCCAGGCACGCGCCAGGTGCGCTTCGCCGCCCAGCATCGACAGGCGCTGCGCCGCGTGAATGGCCAGATCCGGCATCTGCCGTTCGTCGGGCTCCAATGCGTTCCACACACGCTGCAACTGAGCCGGGTCGTGCGCGCCGTTCAGGAGGTCCACCGCCAGCCCCCGCACGATGCTTTGGGCCGCCATGGGCGAGAAGGCCCGGTGCTTGGCCAGCAGCCGCGCAGTGTCCAGTGCGTCACCCGTCTGGCGCGCCTGGCGGGCGGCCTTGAGCTTGATGCGCAGCGCCAGCGTGCGCCGTGCCGCGCCCTGCGGCAGCTCACCCAGCCAGGTCATGGCCGCCGGGGGGTCGCGGTCGTCCAGCGCCCACCGCGCGGCGCGCAGCAGCGCGCCTTCGTGTGTTTCCTGTACCACCGCAGGGACCGGCCGCTGCGACGCTTCATCCAGCGCCAGACGCAGGTGTTCGTCGCGCGAGCTGCGGTCCTGCAGCGCCTGCGCGCTCTCGGCGGCCAGCAGGTGGGACAGCACGCGTATCTGCGTGCCGTTGGCGGGCTTTTCGCCGCTGCCGGACAACGCCCGCTCCTGGGCCAGCGCCGATTGCGCGGACTTGCGTGAACGCAGGAAGCGCCCGGCCACCAGTTGCGACATGGCATCCAGCACGGCGGCGTACATGGCCCGCTCCTTCTGCTGGTTACGCCAGCGCAGGGCCTGGCGCGGCAGGTCGAACAGCGCCGCCAGGGCCCGCAGCGCCGCGTGCAGGAACACGAAGGCCGCCGCCAGAACCAGCAGCACCAGGTTGAGCGACAGGTCCACCCGGTAGGGCGGCCAGAAGAGCGTCACCGTGCCCTGGTTGTTGCCCGCGAACAGGGCCACCGCCACGGCCACGCCGAACAGGGCCAGCAACCACAACGCCGCGCGCATGGCCGCCCCGCCCTACCGGCCAGCGCCGGCGGTTGCCAGCGCGGCCAGTGTGTCGTCGATGCGCGGCAGCTCCACCGCGCGGGCTTGTGCCTGCACCTGCTGCAGCAGTCCGGCCGCTGCCTGGGTGCGCCGGGCCGACGGGTCGAAATACCGGTTCAGCGTGGCGGACGCCGCGGCCAGGTCCGCGCGGGCCGATTCGGTCTGCCGCGCCAGCAACCCCAGCCGGGCATTCAGCAGCTTGAGCTTGAAGTTCTCGCGCACGAAGAACGCCTGCTCCGGCGACATGAGAACGGCTTCGGGGTTCTCTATGCGGCTCACGCGCACGAGCGCGCGGGCCTCTTCGCGCAGCACCGACAGGCCCCGCTGCCACCACAGTGGCTGCGGTTCACTGGCGGCCGCCTTGCGCACCGGTGCGCCAGCCACCGGCACCGCGTTGGCCACGGGCAGGTCGTCCGCCTGACGCACCAGGTCGTCCAGCCGGGCCAGCAGGCCGGGTATGTCGGTGACATTGCCGGCCTTGATGCGGTCAATGTCGCGCGTGATGGCGGTGCGCACGCGGGCCAGCCGCGGCTGCGCCGCGCGGGCCATGCGCTGGTCGGCCGTGCGCAGCGCCGCCAGCAGCGGCTCCACGCTGCCCGTGAGCTGTGCCTGCTGCTGGGCCAGCCGCACGGCGGATTCGATGTCCACCACGAGGTTCTCGTCACGCGTGCGTGACAGGCTCTGCATGAGCTCCTCGAGCTGGCTGCGCTGCAGCGCGACTTCGCTCACGCGCGTGTCGGTCACGGCCTGGCGGGCCGCCGTTTCGCGGGCCAGGTCCTGGGCCTGGCGCGCCAGCGCGCGCGCTTCGACCGACTGCGTGCCCGCATCGGCGCTCTGACGCGCCAGGTGTTCCTGGATGGTGGTCAGCTTCTGCCACAGCAGGGCGCTGCTGACGAGACCCGCCGCGGCCACGGCCGCCACCGCGAACAGCATGGGCCGTGTTGCCACCGCGGCATCGCGCACGGGCTCGGCCGCGGGTTCGCGGGATTCAGGGACGGAAGCGGAAAGATTGGCCCCGGACGGGCTGCCCGCAGGGGTGTCGGGCTCGGTGGCGCTCATGCAAACGATTCTATCGACGCCACCACTTCCTCGAGGGCGGGCCGTGACTCGCAAACAACAGCGAATCCCGCGTCGCGCGCGGTCTGGGCAATGCGCGGGTGCGTGGCCAGCGCACGCGCCCGGGCCCACGATTGGCCCGGCAGCATCTGCTGCAGGTTGCCAATGGCCTCGGAGCTGCTGAACAGCCAGACCGTGCCGTCCGCCGCGGCCTGCCGTGCGAGCGCGCGCAGCGCTTCGTCCGCAGGCGGCGGGCGCCGCTCGTAGACCGCCAGAAATTCCACCTCGCCGCCGGCGCCCATGATCTGGCGGGCGAGCCAGTCGCGGCCGTCACCGCGTTCCTGCGCGCCGCGACCCCGCACGACCAGCACACGAACACCGGGCCGCACCTGAGCATTCACGGTCTGCCAGAGCGCTTCGGAGTCGAACTGGGCGGCCTCATCGCCCGGCGTGTCGATCCGCGTCAAGGCCACGCCGGCCGCCACCAGCGCATCACGCGTGCCGGGACCAGGGGCCCAGGCGCGGGGCGTGAACGGCTCCCGCAGGCTTTTGAAGAAATGCGTCACGGCATTGCCGCTGACGAACATCACGGCGCCATAGTGCGCCAGCGGCCGCGGCGGGTTCACGGGCCCGGTGGATGCGATGTCGATCAGCGGCAGCGCCGCAGCGTCAATGCCGCGTGCGCGCAGTGCGTCCACCCAGCGCCGCGCGTCGTGCAGCGGGCGGGTGACCAGCACGCGCATGGGCTGCGTCAGCGGGCGCCCGCGGCGCGCAGGCGCTGGGCCACGCCATCGCCCAGCGCCGCCGCGGCGTCCAGGTCGGCCACCGCGCCGGCGCTGCGGGCGCGCACCAGCGGCGCGGCACCGTCCGGGTCGCCCCAGGCGGCATTGAGTTGCAGGTATTCGCCGTCAAACGTCGCGTGGGCGGCCAGCGGCATGGAACAGCTGCCGCCCATGGCGCGGCTGACCGCGCGCTCGGCCGCGACGGCCAGCCAGGTGGTCTGATGCGACAGCGGCGCCAGGGCTTCGGCCAGGTCGGCGCGGTCCGCACGGATCTCGATGCCCAGGGCGCCCTGCCCGGCCGCCGGCAGCATGTCGGCCGGCTCGAACGCGGTGCGGATGCGCTCGCCCAGGCCCAGACGCTTCAGGCCCGCGGCGGCCAGCACGATGGCGTCGTACTGCCCTTCGTCCAGCTTGCGCAGGCGCGTGTCCAGGTTGCCGCGCAGCGGCTCGATCTTCAGGTCGGGGCGCAGGCTGCGCAGCAGCACCACGCGGCGCAGGCTGGACGTGCCCACCACCGCGCCCTGCGGCAGTTCGGCCAGGGACGCGTAGCGCGGGGACACCAGCGCGTCGCGTGGGTCCTCGCGCTCCATCACGCAGGCCAGCGCAAAGCCGTCGGGCAGTTCCATCGGCACGTCCTTGAGCGAGTGAACGGCGATATCGGCGCGGCCCTCTTCGAGCGCGACTTCCAGTTCCTTGACGAACAACCCCTTGCCGCCGACCTTGCTGAGCGAACGGTCCAGGATCTGGTCGCCCTTGGTCGTCATGCCCAGCAGCGTCACCGTGTGACCGCGTTGCGTGAGCAGCGCCTTCACGTGCTCTGCCTGCCACAACGCCAGCCGGCTTTCGCGGGTGGCGATCACTATCTTGCTCAAAATCGTAACCTGCCTGTAATGCTTTGGGGGGAGTCGATGCTAGCATGCGCGCTGCCGAAAATTTAAGCATTGCGAGGACGGGCTCCGTGGACAAAACCAGCAAAGACACACCATCGCGACGGGCCAGGGACAACGAGCGTCCCCTGGTGGAAGACATCCGCCTGCTCGGCCGCATCCTGGGCGACGTGATCCGCGAACAGGAAGGCGTGGACGCCTACGAGCTGGTCGAACAGATCCGCAAACTGTCGGTCGCGTTCCGCCGCGACGCCGACCAGGACGCCGACCGCGCGCTCAAGAAGCTGCTCAAGGGCCTGTCGGGCGACCAGGCCGTGAGCGTGATCCGCGCGTTCACTTACTTCAGCCACCTGGCCAACCTGGCCGAGGACCGCCACCACATCCGCCGGCGCATCGTGCACGAGCGCGCCGGCGACACGCAGGAAGGCAGCATCGAAGTCGCGCTGGCCCGCCTGCGCTGGGCCGGTATCGCGCCCAAGGCCATTTCGCAGACCCTGGCGGCGGCCTATGTGTCGCCGGTGCTCACGGCCCACCCGACCGAAGTTCAGCGCAAGAGCATCCTGGACGCCGAGCGTGACATCGCCGTGCTGCTGACCCAGCGTGACGAGATCAAGGCGCGCGCCGTACCGCGCGACGCGCTGGCGCCGCGCGAGCTGGCCGCCAACGAGGCGCAGGTGCGCGCCCGCGTGCTGCAGCTGTGGCAGACACGCCTGCTGCGTTTCACCAAGCTGACCGTGGCCGACGAGATCGAAAACGCGCTGAGCTACTACGAGGCGACCTTCCTGCGCGAGATCCCGCGCATCTATGCCGATCTGGAGCGCGAGCTGGGCAGCCAGCCCGTGGCGAGCTTCCTGCGCATGGGCCAGTGGATCGGCGGCGACCGCGACGGCAACCCCAACGTCAGCGCCCAGACGCTGGAATACGCGCTGTGCCGCCAGAGCGAAGTGGCCCTGCGCCACTATTTGACCGAAGTGCACTGGCTGGGCAGCGAGCTGTCGCTGTCGGCCATGCTCGTGGGCTGCTCCCCGGCCATGCAGGCGCTGGCCGACCAGTCGCCCGACGGCAACGAACACCGCCAGGACGAGCCGTACCGCCGCGCATTGACCGGCATGTACGCGCGCCTGGCCGCCACGCTGAAGGAACTCACCGGCGGCGATGCCGCGCGCCACGCCGTCGCGCCGCAGAACCCGTACGCCAGCGCCGCCGATTTCCTGGCCGACCTGCGCACCATCCGCGAGTCGCTGCTGGCCCACCACGGCCTGCCGCTGGTGGCGCAGCGCCTGAACCCGCTCATGCGCGCGGTGGAGGTATTCGGCTTTCACCTGACCACGGTGGACCTGCGCCAGAGCTCGGACAAGCACGAAGAAGTGATCGCCGAGTTGCTCGCCACGGCGCGCATCGAAGCGAACTACGCCAGCCTGCAGGAAAGCGCCAAGCGCGCCCTGCTCGTGCGCCTGCTCAACGACGCGCGGCCCCTGCGCGTGCTGGGCGTGCAGTACAGCGAGCACACCCGCAAGGAAATCGCGATCTTCGAGGCAGCGCGCGCCATGCGCGAACGCTACGGCGCGCAGGCGATCCGCCACTACATCATCAGCCACACCGAAACTGTGAGCGACCTGCTGGAGGTGCTGCTGCTGCAGAAGGAAACGGGCCTCATGCGTGGCACGCTCGATGACGGCGGCGCCAACGACCTGATCGTCGTGCCCCTGTTCGAGACCATCGAAGACCTGCGCAACGCCGCGCCCATCATGCGCGAGTATTACGCGCTGCCGGGCATTGCCGCGCTGGTGCAGCGCAGCGGCGCCGAGCAGGACATCATGCTGGGCTACAGCGACAGCAACAAGGACGGCGGCATCTTCACGAGCAACTGGGAGCTGTACCGCGCCGAGATCGCGCTGGTCGAGCTGTTCGACCAGCTCGCCAACAGCCACAACATCCAGCTGCGCATGTTCCACGGCCGCGGCGGCACGGTGGGACGCGGGGGCGGCCCGAGCTACCAGGCCATCCTGGCGCAGCCGCCGGGCACGGTGCGCGGGCAGATCCGCCTGACCGAGCAGGGCGAAGTGATCGGCTCCAAGTACGCCAACCCCGAGATCGGCCGGCGTAACCTGGAAACCCTGGTCGCCGCCACGCTGGAGGCCACGCTGCTGCAGCCCACCAAGCCCGCCACGCGCGCCTACCTGGAGGCCGCGCAGGCGCTGTCCATGGCCAGCATGTCGGCGTACCGCGCGCTGGTGTACGACACCCCCGGCTTTACCGACTATTTCTTCAGCGCCACGCCGATCCGCGAGATCGCGGAGCTGAACATCGGCTCGCGTCCCGCATCGCGCAAGGCGTCGCAGCGCATCGAGGACCTGCGCGCCATCCCCTGGGGCTTCAGCTGGGGCCAGTGCCGCCTGACGCTGCCGGGTTGGTATGGCTTTGGCACGGCGGTGGACCAGTTTCTGAACCACACGCCCGACCAGCCTCGCCGTGACGGCCTGGCGCTGCTACAGAAGATGTACCGGCAGTGGCCGTTCTTCCGCACACTGCTGTCCAACATGGACATGGTGCTGGCCAAGAGCGACATGGCGCTGGCCTCACGCTATGCAGAGCTGGTGACGGATGCCAAGCTTCGCAAGAAGATCTTCAGCGCGATCGAGGCCGAGTGGCACCTGACCGCCGAGGCGCTGTCGCTGATCACCGGCGACCGCCAGCGCCTGGCGCATAACGCGTCGCTGGCCCGCTCCATCCGCCACCGCTTCCCGTACATCGACCCGCTGCACCACCTGCAGGTGGAGCTGGTGCGGCGCTACCGCGAAGGCAAGGCGGATGAGCGCGTGCAGCGCGGCATCCATATCTCGATCAACGGGATCGCGGCGGGGTTGCGCAACACGGGATAAATTACCTTTAGGTATCTTTTTAACGGTTTAAAATTTACCTTTAGGTATTTTTATTTGGCAAAATAGATGCCTATGGGTAAATATCCTCCGCCTCTTCAGACCTTGATGACGCACCAGCTCGACGCCACGTTGAGCCCCTGGCGCGAGTTACGCCCGCCCCATGCTCCCAGCGGCGGCTGGGCTGCGCACATCCGGCAGGCGATGGGGATGAGCGCCGTCGCGCTGGCCAGGCGCCTGGGCGTGACGCCTGCGGCCGCCTCCAAACTCGAAAAGGCGGAGGGCAGTCGCACCATCACCCTGGCCAGTCTGGACAGGATCGCCGATGCACTCGGGTGCGACGTCCAATACGCGCTGGTCCCGCGCCAACCGTTGGCCCAGATGCGCCTTGAACAGGCCCGCCGAGTCGCACAGGAAGAACTGGGGCCCGTGGCGCGAACCATGGCGCTGGAAGATCAGTCGGTATCGGCCGCCCGCCAACGGGTCCAGGTCGATCAACTGGCGCAGGAAATTCTGAGCACCCGCCCGCAGGCTCTGTGGAAATGACACTGGCCGCGCTGGTTCCCGGCCAGACCCCGATCGACCCGGACGAAGCCGCGGGCCTGAAGCCCACGCACATCACCCAGCAAGATCACCTGAACGCCTGGGAGCAGGAAAACATACGCACCGGCAGGCGATGGGCTTTACAGCAAGTCCGCAAGAAGGTGGATCTTCTCGATCAGGTGTTCGTTCGCCAGTTGCATCGCCGCATGTTTGGAGACACCTGGGAATGGGCGGGCACCTATCGAAACACCGACAAGACCATCGGCGTCCCGTGGGAGCAGATCGGTCCCAAGCTCGCGCAGCTTCTGGGAAACACGCAATATCAAATCGACAACGCGGTGTTCCCTGCCGACGAACTTGCAGTGCGATTCCACCACGCGCTCGTGTGGATCCATCCCTTTCCCAATGGCAACGGTCGGCATTCGCGAATGATGGGCGACCTGCTGGCCATGCAGCTCGGCGCACCGGCTTTCACTTGGGGCGCGGGTGCCGATCTCTACGCAACAGGTCTTTCACGCGCCGACTACATTGCCGCGCTCAAGGCAGCCGATGCCAACGATTTCAGGCCGCTGCTCGCCTTCGCAAAGTCCTGAAAAAAAAAGCAGCAGGCCTCGCTACACCGGACTCAGCGTCCCGTTGCTTTCGATCTTCACGCGTGAGCCCACCGGCAGGTTGGGCGGCTGGGCGTACGACACGGTTTGCGAGCCGCCGTTGTCCAGCTTGACGACCACTTCGTAGTGGGTCGTCGCCTTCACGCGTTTTTCGATCTCGTTGCCTGCCACGGCGCCGCCAATGGCACCCACGACCTGGGCTGCCTTGCGGCCGTCGCCCTTGCCGATCTGGCTGCCGATGATGGCGCCGGCCAGGCCGCCGCCGATCTTGCCGACCAGCGAGCCGTCGCCCTGGACCTTGACCTCATTGACGGCCTGCACGGTGCCGCACAGATTGCACACCGGGGGGCGGGCCACTACCGCGGGCACCACCGGCTGGATCGCCGCGTTCTGCTGCACAGCGAAGCCCAGCGTCTGGCCGACCAGCGCCGTCTCCTGCGCGCCCTGGCGCAGATAGACGCTCACGGCCGTGTTGCCGTCCAGGCGGTCACGGTTCTTGATGACGTAGGCCCCGCGGTACACGCCGCGGCGCACCTCGCGCAGGTTGACCTTGCCACGCACACCGGCAATGCGCACGCTGGCCACGGCGTCGGGTGTACCTGTCGCGTTGAAGCGCAGTTCATTGCCAGCTGCCAGTGAGGGCGGTTGCTCCAGGCCAAAGCGGTCCACGCGAACGCTGTTCGAGCTGGGTATGGGGCGGCGCGAACGCGGCTGGCCGATCAGCGATTCGTCCAGCATGGCCGTGGCCACCTGGTTGCCGTTGCGCAGGTTCACGGTGACGCTGCTGGCCGCAGTAATCCGGTCGCGAGAGCGCACGGTGTAGACACCCTCGTACAGCCCGGGCTCCAGCTCTTCGAGCAAGGCCTGTCCCGTGGCACCGGTGATCTGCACGCGCGCCTGACCGCCAGGGCTGCCATACAGCGTGAACAGCAGTTCGCTGCCGGCGGTGGCCTGGGTCACAGGCTCCACGTCGAAGCCGTCGATGCGGGTTGCCATGGCAGCCGGCGCGGTTTGTGGGGCTGCCTGGGGCGACTGGGCCGCGGCATGTGGGGCAAACGACAAGCTGGACAGCGCCAGCACGCCGGGGAGCAGGACGCGCAACACGTTGCGCAGCTGTTGAGTGAGTTTCATGTTGGGCTCCTTCTGCAGGAAGCAGTCTCCATCCAGGCACCGCCGCGACGGCTTCGCCCGCCACCCGAATGCGTGTGGGTCCAGTCCTACGACCGCTCAGGGCAGGTTCTCGCGGAAGATCACCTGGCTGCGCGTGGCCTCCACGCCCAGCAGCGGCTCGCGCCGGTCGCGCAGGTTGGTGAAGATGCGCACGCAGTTCATCAGCGTGGTCTGCGGGCTTTGCGTGATCACGGCGTCCATGCTGCCGTCGATCAACAAAGCGCGCGTGTCGGGCGTCAGGCCGTGGCCCACCAGCACGACCTTGTGGTCGCGGCCGGTTTCCTTCAGCGCCTGCGCCACGCCGTCGGACGCGCCGCCGATGTTGTAGATGCCGCCCAGGTCCGGGTGCTGTTCCAGCAACGCGCGCGTCTGCGCGTGATTCTGGTGCGAGTCGTCGTGGCCTTCTCGCAGGCCCAGCACCTCCAGGTGGCTGAACATTTCAGCCATCACGTGCTGGAAGCCCGCCTCGCGTTCCTCGTGCGCACGGTAGCTGCGGCTGCCCGCGATCAGCGCGACTTTGGCGCTGCGCTGGCCGATGAAGCGGCCGATCAGGTAGCCGGCCGTGCGGCCCGCCGCTCGGTTGTCCAGCCCCAGATAGGCCGCGCGCGGCGAGTTGGACAGATCCGAAATCAGCGTGACCACCGGCACCCCGGCGGCCACCACTTCGTTCATCGCTTCGCGCACCGCCGGGTGTTCCAGCGCCATGAGCGCGATACCGTCGGCGCGCTGCGCATGTTTGCGCAACGCCGCCGCCAGCTCGTGCGGGTTGAAGCTCTCGATGAAGTCGGTGCGGCAGCGCACGTTGAACGGCGCCCAGTGGTCGGCGCCATAGTTCACCATGTCGCCCAGCATGCGGATGAAGCGGTTCTGCCCCGCCGGCAGCAAAAAGCTCAGGCGCATGGGCGCCGCATCCATCGCCCCCGATCCCGAAGGGCCGGACGACGACAGGTCTTCGGGCAGATAGCCGAGCTCGGCCGCGGCCCGCATCACACGCTGCACGGTCGGGCCGCGCACGCCTGACCGCTTGTTCAGCACGCGGTCCACCGTGGCGGTGGACACGCCGGCCAGTTGGGCAATATCGGGAATCCGTGGCGCCTTGCTCATCTTTTAATCAATCAAATTACATCAAATTACGTGCTGGTATTTGATGTTTGACGCGGATACTATCACTTGCAACCCGATGCGCAAAGCATCAGAAAAGATCACGGAGACATGACCTACGAGTTCGATTTCGCCACGGTGCTGGCCGCCTGGCCGCAGTTCCTGGCAGGGGCATGGCTGACCATTCAGCTGTCGTTCCCGGCCACGGTGCTGGGCTTCGTGGCGGGCACGCTGCTGGCCATCGGCCGGCGCGGCTCGGTGCGCTGGGTGTCGCGGGCCTGCGGCGCGTATGTGGAGATCATCCGCAACACGCCGCTCCTGGTGCAGGTGTTCCTGGTGTTCTTCGGCTTGGCGACGCTGGGCTTCAAGGTGTCGGCGTTCACCGCGGCGCTGGCCTCGCTGGTGATCAACGTCGCGGCCTACAGCTGCGAGATCATGCGCGCCGGCATGGACTCCATCCACAAGGGCCAGCTAGAAGCCGCCGAATGCCTGGGCCTGTCGCGCCGCCAGATCTACTGGCACGTGATCCTGCGCCCCGCGATGGAAAAGGTCTGGCCGGCCCTGACCAGCCAGTTCGTGCTGCTGATGCTGGCCTCGTCCATCACGTCGCAGATTTCGGTGGAAGAGCTCACGGCCGCCGCGGCGCGCGTGCAGTCCGACACCTTCCGCCCGTTCGAGGCCTACATCCTGGTCGCCGTGGCGTATCTGGCGCTGTCGCTGCTGATGCGCGTGGGCCTGTGGCTGTTCGGCCTGGCCGTGTTCACCCGCAAGCGGCGCCTGGCGGCACAAGGGGGTGCGCGATGACCGGCGGCGGCCTGAGCCTGCTGCACCTGCAGTTCCTGCTGATCGGCGCGGCCTGGACCGTGTGCCTGTCGCTGATCGCCTTCGTCGGCGGCGGCATCGCGGGCGGCGCGATCGCGCTGGCGCGCATCAGCCCCATCAAGGCCGTGCGCTGGCTCGCCATCGCCTGGATCCAGCTGATCCAGGGCACGCCGCTGCTCGTGGTGCTGTTCGTCTGCTACTTCGGCCTGAGCATCGTCGGCTTCGAGCTGCCGGGGCTGGTGGCCGCGGGCATCGCCATGGTGGTCTACGTCAGCGCCTACCTGGGCGAGATCTGGCGCGGCTGCATCGAGTCGGTGCCCCGCACGCAGTGGGAAGCCGCCGAATGCCTGGCGCTCACGCGCACGCAGCGCATGCGGCTGGTGATCCTGCCGCAGGCCATCCGCATCGCCACGCCGCCCACGGTGGGCTTCATGGTGCAGATCGTCAAGAACACCTCGCTCGCCTCCATCGTCGGCTTCGTCGAGCTGGTGCGCGCGGGCCAGCTCATCAACAACTCGATCTTCCAGCCGTTCTCGGTGTACCTGCTGATCGCCGTGATGTATTTCGCCATCTGCTTTCCGCTGTCGGTCTGGAGCCGCCGACTGGAGGAGCGCCTGAATTTCGGGGCCAACAAGTCATGACCACCGTCGTCGAACTCAAGGACGTCCACAAGCGCTTCGGCGCCAACCACGTGCTGCGCGGCGTGTCCTTCGCCATTCCAAAGGGGCACGTCACCGCCATCATCGGTCGCAGCGGCTCGGGCAAGAGCACGGCGCTGCGCTGCATCGACCGGCTGGAGATCATCGACAGCGGCTCCATCCAGGTGTGCGGCCACGCGGTGCACGACCCGGCCATCGACCTGCGCCGGCTGCGCCAGGACGTGGGCATCGTGTTCCAGAGCTACAACCTGTTCCCGCACCTGACGGTGGAGCAGAACATCATGCTCGCCCCACGCGCGGTCAAGAGCCTGTCCACCGCCGATGCGCGCGCGATTGCCGGTCGCACGCTGGCCCAGGTCGGCCTGGCCGACAAGGCGCAGGCCTATCCCGAGCAGTTGTCGGGCGGCCAGCAGCAGCGCGTGGCCATTGCCCGGTCGCTGGCCATGCAGCCGCAGGTCATGTTGTTCGACGAAGTGACGTCAGCGCTGGACCCGCAACTCACCGGCGAGGTGCTGCGCGTGATCGAGCAGCTGGCCGAAGGCGGCATGACCATGGTGCTGGTCACGCACGAGATGGAGTTCGCGTCGCGCGTGGCCGACACCATCATCTTCATGCACGAAGGCCGCGTCTGGGAGACCGGCCCCGGCACCCTGCTGCGCGACCCGCAGACGTCCGAGCTGCGCGAGTTTCTGTCCCACGGCCTTTGAGCCGCTTCCATCTTTCCTTTCACACACAACCCAACCGGAGACACACCATGACCACTTCCCGCATCCTGCGCCGTACCCTGCTGGCCGCGTCCGCCATCGCCCTGTGCGCGCCTGCCCTGGCCGACTCGCTGTCGGACATCAAGGCCGCCAAGAAAATCCGCGTGGGCATCGACCTGTCCGCGCCGTTCTACGGCTATGTGGACGACAAGCTCAAGCCCGCCGGCTCCGACGTGGAAGCCGCGCAACTGCTGGCCAAGGACCTGGGCGTGGAGCTGGAGATCGTCAACACGACCAACTCCGCGCGCATCCCCAACCTGCTGTCCAACAAGGTGGACCTGATCATCTCGTCGCTGTCGATCACGCCCGAGCGCCAGAAGGCCGTGGACTTCTCGATTCCCTACGGCGCGATCCAGGCCGCCGTCGGCGCGCCCAAGAGCCTGAAGCTTGCCAGCATCGACGACCTGGCCGGCAAGTCGGTGGCCGTCACGCGCGGCGGCCCGCAAGACAAGATCCTGACCGAGCGCGCGCCGCAGGCCAAGGTCGTGCGCTTCGACGATGAAGCTGCGTCCATCACCGCCGCCGCCAGCGGCCAGACCGACATCGTCGCGATCACGCCGCCGATCATCGCGGCCATCGCCAAGCGCAACCCGCAGCGCGAGTTCGAGGTGAAGTTCGTGCTGCAGTCTTACCAGCTGGGCATTGCCATGCGCAAGAACACACCCGAGCTCATGAGCTGGGTCAACGGCTGGGTCAAGACCAACCTGTCCAACGGCAAGCTCAACACCATCCACGTCAAGCACGCGGGCGTGGCTATCCCCAAGGAAATCACGGACGGCGCCAAGTAAGCGACGGACCCGCACAAGCAGGAGCATTCATACATGAGTCGACATTTCGGCGCCATCCGCCAGCTGGGCTATGTGGTCCACGACATCGAGGCCGCCATGGACTACTGGAGCCGCACGCTGGGCGTGGGCCCCTGGTTCTACAACCCCAAGGTGCCCATCGTGAACTACCAGTACCGCGGCGAGGCGCATGAGCCGCACAACTCGGTGGCGCTGGCCAACTCGGGCTACGTGCAGGTCGAGCTGATCCAGACGCGAAACGACGTGCCGTCCATGTACCGCGACTTCCTGCAGGCCGGCCGTACCGGGCTGCAGCACGTGGCGTACTGGACCGAGCAGTACGACGCGGACCTGACGCGCCTGCTGGCCGAGGGCTTCAAGCCCGTCATGAGCGGCGAGGTCGGCGAGCGCGGGCGCTTCGTTTACTTCGACACCGAATACCACCCCGGCACCGTGATCGAGCTGTCGGAAGTGGCCGGCCCCAAGGGCCGCATGTTCGACCTGATCCGCCGCGAATCCGAGGGCTGGGACGGCAAGACCGACCCGGTGCGCCCGTTCCCCAACCTCGCCACGATCTGAGCCTTTACCAATAGAAGAAATGACCGAACGCATCCACGCGCGCTACCTCATCGAAACCCCGCTGGACCCGCGGGCCGTGGCCGAGGTCATGGCCGGCGAACAGTCCTGCGGCACCTTCACCCGCGTGGAGGGCGAGACCGACGAACTGCGCAGCCGCGCCCGCGCCTCGGTCGAATCGGTGACCGAGCTCGACGCGGCAACGGAGCCCAGCCTGCCGAACGCCTGGCTCAGCCGGCGCGGCACGCCGGGACCGTGGCGCCGCGCGGAAGTGGAAATCGCCTTCCCGCTCGCCAACCTCGGCGCCAACCTGCCCACGCTGGCCGCCACGGTGGCCGGCAACCTGTATGACCTGGGCGAAGTGACTGGCCTGCGGCTGGAATCGATGTCGGTGCCAGCGGCCTACCGCCGCCGTTTCGACATGCCCAGGGTGGGCATCGCCGGCACGCGCCGTGCGATAGGTGCCGCAACGGGCGCCATCTCTGGTGAGCTCGTGGGCACCATCATCAAGCCCAACGTGGGCTTTTCAGCCGCGCAGACGGCCGAGCTCGTGGGCCGCCTGTGCGCGGCCGGCGTGGACTTCATCAAGGACGACGAGATCAGCGCCAACCCCGACCATGCGCCGCTGGCCCAGCGCGTGCCCGCCGTCATGGCCGTCGTGCGCGAGCATCAGCAGCGCACCGGCAAGCACGTGATGGTCGCATTCAACATCACCGACGAGACCGACGCCATGCGGCGCCACGCCGACCTGGTCGAGCGCGAAGGCGGCAGCTGCGTCATGGCCAGCCTGAACTGGTGCGGCTTCAGCGCCATCCAGACGCTGCGCCGCCACACGCCGCTGGCGCTGCACGGCCACCGCAACGGCTACGGCGCGTTCTCGCGCCACCCAATGCTGGGCATCGGCTTCCAGGCCTACCAGGTGCTGTGGCGCCTGGCCGGCGTGGACCACATGCACGTGCACGGCCTGCAGGGCAAGTTCGCGCAGGAAGACAGCGAAGTGGTGAGCTCTGCGCGCGACTGCCGCACGCCGTTGGCCGACGGACTGGACGACGCGGTATTGCCCGCGTTCTCGTCCGGCCAGTGGGCCGGCACCGTGCCCGCGACCTGGAACGCCGTGGGCAGCGACGACCTGCTGTTCATGTCGGGCGGCGGCATCCTGGCGCACCCGCAGGGGCCCGCCGCCGGTGTGACCAGTATCCGCCAGGCGTGGGCAGCCGTGCGCGCGGGCC
Source organism: Ramlibacter sp. (assembly GCA_041905405.1). Taxonomy (GTDB): domain Bacteria; phylum Pseudomonadota; class Gammaproteobacteria; order Burkholderiales; family Burkholderiaceae_C; genus RAM1. The sequence continues at coordinate 33,956 of JAYRLC010000020.1, forward strand.
AGACCCTGCAAGACGCGGCGCACGGCGCGCCGGAACTCGCGGCGGCACTGGCGTTCTTCGGCGGCAAGTGAGTTCCATGCAGCCGCCCCAGGTCGTCACCTACGCCGACGATTTCACGGGCGCGACCGACGCGCTGGCCACGGCCGCGCGCGCGGGGCTGCGCAGCCTGCTGTTCCTGCGCGTGCCCGATGAGGCGCTGCGCGCGCGGGCAGGCACGCTGGACTGGCTGGGCATTGCGGGCGCGGCGCGTTCAATGACGCCCGATGCGATGTCGAAAGAACTCGCGCCCGTCACCGCGCTGTTCCGCGCCAGTGGCGCGCGGCTACTGCACTACAAGACCTGCTCGACCTTCGACAGCGCGCCGCAGGTCGGCAACATCGCCACGGCCATCGAAGCGCTGCGGCCTGCGGTGACGCAAGCCTGGACCGCCATCGTCGGCGGCCAGCCGGGTCTGGGCCGCTGGTGTGCGTTTGGCCACCTGTTCGCCGCCGCCGGTGCGGGCGGCGAGGTGTTCCGCCTGGACCGCCACCCGACCATGAGCCGTCACCCGGTCACGCCCATGCACGAGTCCGACCTGCGGCTGCACCTGGCGGCGCAGGGCCTGGCGCGCACGGCGCTGGTGCCGTGGACGGCCTACGCGCAGGGCGTGGACAACGCTCTCGCGCAGGCGCTCGCCACGTCACCCGACGCCGTGCTGTTCGACGTGCTGCAGCCGTCCGACCTTCCGGTCGTGGGCCGCGTGCTGCGAGCGCGGACCGAAACCGCCACGCTTCTGGCGGCCGGCCCCAGCAGCGTGCTGCAGGCCTGGGCCAGCGACGTGCCGGCGGGCGAAGACCCCATTGCGCCGGCAGACGGTCCCGTGTTCGTGCTGGCCGGCAGCCTGTCGCCGGTGACCGCGCGGCAGGTGGAAGCTGCCACGTCGTACGAAAAATTCTGGATCGACCCCGCGCAACTGATCGCCGCCGGCGGTCGTTACCTGCAGGACAGCGCAGCGGCCATCGCCGGCCGGTTGCATCAGGGCCGGTCGGTGCTGGCCTGCACGGTGACACCGGGCCGGGTCCAGCAGACGGACCTGCCCGCCCGCGAACTCGCCCTGGCCGGCGGCCGTCTGCTGGCGCGCGTGCTGACGCTGGCCCCACTGCGCCGCGTGGGCGTGGCCGGCGGCGACACGTCCAGCCTGGGCGTGCAGGCGCTCAACGCCTGGGGCCTGTCGTACCTGGGTGCGCTGGCACCGGGCTGCGCACTGTGCCGGCTGCACAGCGACGTGCCCGCGCTGGATGGCGTGCAGATACTGCTCAAGGGCGGACAAATGGGCGACGCACCGCTGTTCGAGCGGCTGCTGCACGGGCGCACCTGAACCTCAGGTCCCCAGGAATTCGCCGATCGGCTTGAGGTCGTCCACCCGGTCGCACACGGCCTTGATCGCCATCATGATGGGGATGCCCAGCAGCAGCCCCCACACACCCCAGAGCCAGCCCCAGAACAGCACGCCGACGAACACCGCCACCGGGCTCATGCGGCTGGCCTTGCTGGTCAGCCAGGGCATGAGCAGGTTTCCCTCGACCATGTTGATCGCCATGGACGCGCCGCCCACGGCCAGAGCCATGTTGACCGTGCCGAACTGCAGGAAAGCCACCAGCGCCGCGGCCGCCGTGACGGCGATCGAACCCACATAGGGCACCAGATTGAGCAGGGCGGCTGCCGCGCCCCACACGGCCGCGTATTGCACGCCCAGCGCCCAGAATGCCAGGCCGGTGGCCACGCCGACCACGGCGCTCAGCAGCAACTGCACCAGCAGGTAGCGCTGCACCTGGTCGGAGATTTCGTCCAGCGCCTGCACGGTCAGTTTTTTCTGCGTCAGGCTGGTCCCCGCGCTCTTGACCAGCTTGCGGCGAAATGTATTGCCCGCCGATGCCAGGAAGAAGCCCAGGAACAGCACGATCACGATCTGCCCTGCCGCGCCCGCCAGCCCCAGCGTGCCCACGAGCAGGTAGTCCTTGATGTCGAAAGGCGGCTTCTGCACGATCACGCGCGTGGCGCCGCGGCTGGACAGCGGCGGCGGCGGCGCGGCCTGCTCGATGCTGGTGGCGACCTTTTGCACCTGGTCCAGCGCGCTGGGGGTGCCGCGCTGCGTGCGCACGGCATCGCGCAGCTTCTGCGCGGCCACGGGCAGCGAATCGATCAGGCGGGCGGCATCGTCGGCCAGCGACCAGACCGTGCAGCCTGTGGCTGTGAGCACCGCCACCAGCACGAGCGCAGCCCCCGCAGCGCGCGGCAGGCGCCTGCGCTCCAGCCAGTTCACCGCAGGGGTGATCGCGTAGCTCAGCATGATGCCCAGCGTGAGCGGAATCAGCACAGCACTTGCCCATTTGACCGCCGCAAGGGCTGCCAGCAGCGCCAGAACGGCCAGCGACAGGCTGCGGACGTTGACGGGCACGTGCAACAGCACGGGCGAGGCGTCAGCGTCGGTTGCCGGAGATGGGGCAGGTTCGGGCTGGGGATCGGGCATCGAAAGATTGTGCCCACGCACCACCGCCCGGCTTGTCGGCGGCCGCCGCGCCAGCGTGTCAGCTTGCCAGCGCTTCCCGCACGGCGGCCAGCTGGCGGCGCGAAACCGCCAGCAGATCGTCCACACCCGTCAGGCGCACGGCCCAGCCCTCGCCCTCTTCGGGGTCATGGTGGCGCTCCAGCGCCCGCATGGCGCGGCGCAGCACCAGGGCGTTGCGGTGTACGCGGATGTAATCCGCGGCGTGGCGCTCTTCCAGCTCGTTGAGCGAGCCGTCCAGGATGTAGCTGCGCGCCACCGTGCGCACGGTGATGTATTTGAGCTCGGCCTTGAAGTACAGCACCTCGGCCAGCGGCACCCGCTCGGTACGGCCCCGGTCCTGGATCAGGAGCGACTCGGGCGCCGCGCCGGCAGGGGCCTGGGCGACCTCGCCAAGCCGGCGCTGCACTTTCTGCAACGCCTCCTGCAGCCGCTCCACCCGCACCGGCTTGGTCAGGTAGTCGGCCGCCTCGATTTCGAAGGCCTGCACCGCATGCTCGGCATGGGCCGTGACGAACACCACGGCCGGAGGCCGCGGCAGGTTGCGCAGCGCGCGCGCCAGCGCCATGCCGTCGGCGCCAGGCATGTGGATGTCCAGCAGCACGGCGTCAAACGCCTCATGCTGGATCAGTTCCATCGCCTGCGCGGCGTTGGCCGCTTCCGCGCCCACCTGCGCGCCGGGCTGCCGGCAGTCGGCCAGCAGCGTGCGCATGCGCGCCCGCGCAAGCTTCTCGTCATCCACGACCAGTACCTTCAGCGTCATGCGGTCTCCGCCGGGATCTCGATGCGCGCCTGGAACACGCCGTCCTTCAGTGCCGTATGGAACAGCGCCTGCACGTCGTGCAGCAGGTACAGCCGGTCCCGCACGTTTTCCAGCGCCAGGCCATGACCCGGCGCACCCTGTCCGCCCGGCACGGTGTTGGTGACCTTGACCACCACCGTGCCGCCCCGGCGCTGGGTGCTGATGCGGATCTGCGCGCCCGTGGAGCTGGGCTCCACGCCATGCTTGACGGCGTTTTCCACCAGCGGCTGCAGCAGCAGCGGCGGAAGCCTTGCATGGCCGGCCAGCGGGTCCAGCGCCCATTCGACTTGCAGCCGCTCGCCAAAACGCACCTGCTCGATCGCCAGGTAGCGCTCGGCCAGGGTGATCTCCTGCGCCAGCGTGACCGACTCGCCCTGATCCACCAGCGCGTGCCGGAACAGGTCGCTCAGGTCTTCCAGCAGGGATTCGGCGCGGGCAGGGTCCTCGCGCACCAGCGCGATTGCGCTGTTCAGCGTGTTGAACAGGAAGTGCGGCCGGATACGTGCCTGCAGTTCGGTCAGCCGCGCCGCGGTGTCGGCAGGCGTGCGTGCCCTGGCCCGCCACACCAGCGCCGCGACCAGGGCACTGGCCAGCAGCGCGCCTGCAAAAGCCGATGCCATCCACGGCACAGCGCCCAGGTACCCCACCACCGCCACGAGCCAGCAGCCATACAACCCGGCCAGGGCGCCCAGCAATGCGCCGCACACGTACTGCGCCTGCCTGGGCAGCCGGGCCAGCAGCTTCTTGATGCTGCAGGCCACGATGAGCCAGGCCAGCGTCGCGGGCAACGCCGCGCCGGTCAGCATGGCCAGGCGCGCCAGCCATTCCATGAATCCGGCCGCGCCGAACATCGCGCCGACACCCATGACGCCTTCCACGAACAGCACGGCGCGCAGGATCACGCCGGTCTGGCAGGCATCGAAAATCAGCGCGCGCGCACGCGGCCTGGTTCCGGCGGCAGGCGCCGCGGCCAGTTCCTGGAACGCCGATAAAATTTGCGAGTCCTGCATCCAGCGCGGCATCAGAGGTTCAGAAAACCGGATTATTGCCCCGTTACCCCAACATTCAGCCCATGTCCCAGAACCAATTCGACAAGAAATCGCAAGCGTGGTCCGCGCTCTTTTCCGAACCCATGAGCGACCTGGTCAAGCGCTACACGTCCAGCGTGTTTTTCGACAAGCGCATGTGGCAGGCCGACATTGCCGGATCGCTCGCGCACGCGGGCATGCTGGCCGCGCAGCGCATCATTTCGAATGACGACTTCGCGGCCATCCAAAAGGGCATGGCGCAGATCACGCAAGAGATCGAATCCGGCGCGTTCGAGTGGAAGCTGGACCTGGAAGACGTGCACCTGAACATCGAGGCCCGCCTGACGCAACTGGTGGGCGACGCCGGCAAGCGGCTGCACACCGGCCGCAGCCGCAACGACCAGGTCGCCACCGACGTGCGCCTGTGGCTGCGCGGCGAGATCGACCTGATAGCCGGGCTGCTGACCGACCTGCAGAAGGCGCTGGTCGATATTGCCGAGCAGAACGTGGAAGTGATCCTGCCTGGCTTCACGCACCTGCAGGTGGCGCAACCGGTGAGCTTTGGCCACCACATGCTGGCGTACGTGGAGATGTTCGCGCGCGACGCAGAACGCCTGGCCGACGTGCGCAAGCGCGTCAACCGCCTGCCGCTGGGCAGCGCCGCGCTGGCCGGCACCAGCTACCCGCTGGACCGCGAGGCCGTGGCGCGTGAACTGGGCATGGTGGACAACAAAGGGCAAGCCCAGGTCTGCCAGAACAGCCTGGACGCCGTGAGCGACCGTGACTTCGCGATCGAGTTCACCGCCATGGCCAGCCTGTGCATGGTGCACGTGAGCCGCTTCAGCGAGGAGCTGATTTTGTGGATGAGCCAGAACTTCGGCTTCATTCAGATCGCCGACCGCTTCACGACCGGCAGTTCCATCATGCCGCAGAAGAAAAACCCCGACGTGCCCGAACTGGCGCGCGGCAAGACCGGCCGCGTGGTGGGCCACCTGATGGGCCTGATCACGCTGATGAAGGGCCAGCCCCTGGCCTACAACAAGGACAACCAGGAAGACAAGGAGCCGCTGTTCGACACGGTCGACACGCTCAAGGACACGCTGCGCATCTTTGCCGAAATGGTGGGCGGCATCACGGTCAAGCCCGAAGCCATGGAACAGGCCGCGCTGCGCGGCTACGCCACGGCGACCGACCTGGCCGACTACCTGGTCAAAAAGGGCTTGCCCTTTCGCGACGCCCACGAGACAGTGGCCCACGCGGTCAAGGCCGCGATCTCGCACAACGTGGACCTGTCCGAACTGCCGCTGTCGGTGCTGCAGGAGTTCAACCCGGCGATCGGGAAAGACGTGTACGACGCCCTGAGCCTGCGCGGCTCGCTGAATGCCCGCAACACGCTGGGCGGGACGGCACCGGCACAGGTGCGCGCGCAGATCGCGCGGCACCGCCAGCGCCTGGGCTGAACGCTCAAGTCCGGGCGGTGGCCCAGGCCCTAAAGCGCCGCCGGCTGCGCCGTCTCGAAATGCCCGCCGAGCTGCGCGCTCAGCGCCAAGGCCGCCGCGCGCACCTGCCCTGCCAGTCCCGCATGGAACCGCTCCTTGGGCAGCGTGAGCGTGATGGCGCCCACCAGACGGTCACCCGTCTCGAACACCGGTGACGACACGCCGGCCAGCTCCGGCACGCGGTCGCTGACCAGCGCGATCACGCGGTCGCGACGGATCTGGTCGTACAGGCCACCTTTTGCCCCCGAGAACGCCATGATCACGTGGCCACCCGTGCCGCGCTCCAGGGGCAGCAGCTCGCCCACGCGGCTGTGGTCGGACAGCGGCTGCGGCGAATTCAGGCGGAACAGGATCAGCCGCTGGTCGCCTTGGCGCACGTGGAACGAAGCGCTTTCGCGGGTCGCGTCCACCAGCGCGCGCAGCGCGGGCGGCACCAGCGTGTCCAGCCCGAACGAGGCGCTGTACAGGCCGTGCAGCCGCGCCACCGCCGGCCCGAGCGCATAGCGTCCGTCGTCCATGCGCTGCACCAGCGCGAAGTGCTGCAGCGACACCAGCAGTCGCAGCGCCGTGCTTTTCACCAGCCCTGTGCGTTCCGCCATCTCCTGCAGCGACAGCGAACGATCGCCCTCGCCGAAGGTGGTCAGCAGCATCAGCGCGCGGTCGACGGCGGCCACGCCGCCCTCTGCGGATGACGACTCTTGCGGTGCGCGTTGCGGGTAGCGGGCCATGGCAGGGGTGACGCCGCGTTGACAGGTATTGCCCACGCAGCTATGATTTTATTAAATAGAACTTGATTCTATTGGATAGAATTTTTAAAGCAAGCTCTTTTGCAAGCTGCCCAGGCATTTTCAGCAAGTTTTCTCAACCCACACATTCCCATGCAAGTCCTAGTCAGTGAAGTCGGGCCCCGCGACGGCCTGCAGAGCATCAAGCGCACCATGCCGACCGAGGCCAAGCAGCGCTGGATCCGCGCGCTGGCGGCCAGCGGCCTGCGCGAGATCGAGGTCGGCTCGTTCGTGCACCCCAAGTGGCTGCCCCAGATGGCGGACGCCGAGGACATCGTGCGCGATGCCGTGCAGATCCCCGGGCTCACGGTGCTGGCCCTGGTGCCCAACCTCAAGGGCGCACAGCGCGCCATGGCGGCGGGCGCGCACAAGATCACCGTCCCCATCGCCGCATCGCAGTTGCACAACATGGCCAACGTGCGCATGACCTGCGAGGAATCCATCGACGCGGTGGCCGAGATCTGCCGCCTGCGCGACGACGCGGGCAGCAAGACCGAGGTCGAGGTCGGCATTGCCTCCGCCTTCGGCTGCACCCGCGAAGGCCGCGTGTCGGAAGACTGGGTCATGGAAATGGCCGTACGCCTGGCCCGTGTTGGCGTCGACTCGATCGGCCTGTCGGACTCGGTCGGCTATGCCAACCCGGCGCAGGTGCGGCGCATGTTCCGCCGCCTGATCAGCGAGCTGGGCGCAAAGGCAGGGGGCGCCCACCTGCACAACACGCGCGGCCAGGGCCTGGCCAATGTGGTGGCTGCGCTGGACGCGGGCGTCACCACCATCGACGCATCGCAGGCCGGCATCGGCGGCTGCCCGTATGCCCCTGGCGCGACCGGCAACATCGTGACCGAGGACCTGGTGTTCCTGCTCGAATCCATGGGCCTGGACACCGGCATCGATATCGACAAGCTGGTGGCGGCACGCGCCATCCTGGCCGAAGCATTGCCCGGCGAACCGCTGTACGGCCACGTGCCCGACGCGGGCGTGACCAAAGGCTTTGCGTACGCCGACCCGGCCCGCAGCTACGTGCCCACTGAGGAACCGCGCGAGTCCTGCGCCACCGTCGGAGCGCCCGCATGAACGCGCCCGATCCCAAAGCCGCCGTGCAGGCGCCGCTGCCGCTCGCGGGCATCCGCGTGATGGAACTCACCCACATGGTCATGGGCCCGTCATGCGGCCTGATCCTGGCCGACCTGGGCGCCGACGTGGTCAAGGTCGAGCCCGTGGGCAAGGGCGAGGGCCGCGAAGGCGACCCCACGCGCTACCTGGTCAGCACTGGAGCAGGCTTTTTTGCCGCCTGCAACCGCAACAAGCGCAGCGTGATCTTCGACCTGGAAACCGAAGATGGCCGCACGGCCGCCGCCGCGCTGGCGGCCGAGGCCGACGTGCTGATCGAGAACTTCCGCCCCGGTGCGCTGGACGCCAAGGGCCTGGGCTACGACAAACTCAAGGCCGCCAACCCGCGCCTGATCTACTGCTCGCTCAAGGGCTTTCTGACCGGCCCGTACGAACACCGCACGGCGCTGGACGAAGTCGCCCAGATGATGAGCGGCCTGGCCTGGATGACCGGCCCCGTGGGCCGCCCGCTGCGCGCGGGCGCGCCGGTCAACGACATGATGGGCGGCATGTTCGGCGCCATGGCCGTCATGGCCGCGCTGCGCCAGCGTGACCTGACGGGCGTGGGCCAGCACGTGCAAAGCGGCCTGTTCGAAAACGCCGCCTGGCTGGTGTCCACCCACATGCTGCAGCACGCGGTGTCGGGCGTCGCGCCCGTGCCCATGTCGGCCGGCAAGCGCGCCTGGGGCGTGTACGACATCTTCACGTCGGCCGACGGCATCGGCATCTTCATTGGTGTCGTGAGCGAGCGGCAGTGGGAGATCTTCACGAAGGCGCTGAACGAGCCCGAGCTGCTGGCGCCCGAATACGCGACCAACAACCAGCGTTCGCATGCACGCGACACGCTGATCCCGCTGGTGGGCAGCATCGTCGCCAGACACAGCTTCGCCGAAATCGAAGCACTGTGCGAGAAGGCCGGCCTGCCGTTCGCGCGCATCGCCCAGCCCTCGGACCTGTTCGACGACCCGCACCTGAACGCCGGCGGCATGCTGCCCGTCACGCTGCGCACCGGCAATCAGGCCAAGGTGCCCGGCCTGCCCATGCAGTTCGACGGCCAGCGCCTGGGCCTGCGCCGCGACGTGCCCAAGCCCGGCGAACACACCGCCGAAGTGCTGCGCGAGCTGGGCCTGCCGCCCAGACAGGCCTGACCCTTTGACCTTCCCCTTTTTCGATACAGGAGACACCATGTTCAAGAGAATCACTTTTGCGCTGGCCGCGGCCGCCACACTCGCGCTGACCGCAGGCCACGCCGTGGCCCAGGCCAGCAAGCCGCCCGTACGCGTCGTCGTGCCCTGGGCGGCAGGCGGCACCGTGGACTTTGCCGCGCGCCAGCTGTCACAGAAGCTGGGCGAGCAGACCGGCCGCAACTACTTCGTGGACAACAAGGCCGGCGGCAGCGGCACCATCGGCACGGCCAACGCGCTGAAGTCGCCCGCCGACGGCACCACCGTACTGTTCTTCGAGGCCAGCTACGCGACCCTGCCCGCGATCTTCTCCAAACTGCCCTGGGACCACGACAAGGACTTCGCGCCGGTGGGCTCGGTGATCGAAACGCCCATGGCCCTGGTCGTGCCGGCCAACTCGCCGTTCAAGACCGTGCAGGACCTGATCGACTTTGCGAAGAAGAACCCCGGCAAGCTGAACTTCGGCTCGGGTGGCGTCGCCAGCACGCCGCACCTGACGGCGGAACTGTTCAAGAACGCCGCCGGCATCGAGATCGTGCACATCCCGTTCAAGGGCGGCGGCGACGCGCTGCTGGGCGTGATGGCGGGCTCCGCCGACATGCTCTTCACCGCCGCGCCCACGGCGCTGCCGCATGTGAAGAACGGCAAGGTCCGCCTGCTGGGCCACAGCGGCACGCACGCTTACCCCGCCATGCCGGGGGTGCCCACCGTGGCCGAGGCCGGCAAGCTCAAGGGCTTTGCTTTCAACAACTGGTATGGCCTGGCCTTCCCCAGGGACACGCCCGCCGACGTGGTGAACCAGCTCAACGCCGACGTGGCCAAGGCTTTTGCCGACCCGGCCCTGCGCGACCGCTTCGTGCAGCAGGGCGCGGCCATCGCACTGTCCAGCCCCGAAGCCTTCGGCAAGCTGGTGCGCGACGAAAGCAAGCGCCTGACCGACGTGAGCCGCCAGGCTGGCATCAAGCCCGAATAACCGATAGCAGCGTCATGCCGATCTGGAACATGTCCTTCACCTCGCCCGAGGTCATAGCCGCGCCCGTGCTCACGCGCATGCCCGATGAATTCCGCAAGCCGCGCCGCACCGACTGGACCGACGCCAACAAGGGCGGCCACATCATCGACAGCTTCCTCGAAGGCCCGGCCTTCGACCGCGACGGCAACCTGTATGTGGTGGACATTCCGTACGGCCGCATCTTCCGCATCTCGCCCCAGCTGCAGTGGACGCAGGTTGCCGAATACGGCGGCTGGCCCAACGGCATCGCCATCCACAAGGACGGCGGCGTGTGGATCGCGGACTACCGCCAGGGCATCCTGCGCATGGACCCCAAGACGCTTGCGATCGAAACGGTGCTGGGCCACCGCAACAGCGAGTCGTTCAAGGGCATCAATGACCTGACCTTCGACGGCGAAGGCAACCTGTGGTTCACGGATCAGGGCCAGTCGGGCTTGCACGACCCGAGCGGGCGTGTATACCGGCTGCGCCCCAACGGCCAGTTGGATTGCGTGGTGAACGGCGTGCCCAGCCCGAACGGGCTGGTCGTGGACGACGCCAGGAAAGCGCTGTTCGTCGCCGCCACGCGCGCCAACGCCGTGTGGCGCGGGCCGGTACAGGCCAGCGGCAGCGTGACGAAGATGGCCGCGTTCCAGACCTTCTTCGGCACCAGCGGCCCGGACGGCCTGGCGCTGGACGTCGAAGGCCGCCTGTGCATGGCGCACGGCAGCCTGGCCGGCACCTTCGTCATGAACGCGCGCGGCGAAGTCACGCACTTCCTGCGCAGCAACGTGGGCAGCATGGTGACCAATGTGGCCTACCGGCCCGGCACCGCGCAGCTCGTAATCACCGAATCGGAAAGCGGCAGCGTGCTGCAGGCGACGCTGCCTGCAGTGGGGCTGGCGCTGTACTCGCACACCTAGGGCGGGGCAACGGGGTTATGCATCGTATGCATAACCCCCTTCAAACCCGGCCTTGGACTTTGGGCAGCCCGCCGCCTACGCTTCGCTCCTGAAAAAACGACACCTCTGTTTTCAGGAGCACACCATGTCCAAGGCATCCACCGCCGCCCCCTCCCCCAATTCCCTGCCGTCCTACCTGGACGCCGGCAACCTCGGCCCCTGGGGCATCTACCTGCAACAGGTCGACCGCGTCACCCCGTACCTGGGCCACCTGTCGCGTTGGGTCGAAACGCTCAAGCGCCCCAAGCGCGCGCTGATCGTGGACGTGCCGATCCACCTGGACGACGGCACCGTGGCCCACTATGAGGGCTACCGCGTGCAGCACAACACGTCGCGCGGCCCCGGCAAGGGCGGCGTGCGCTTCCACCAGGACGTGACGCTGTCCGAGGTGATGGCTCTGTCGGCCTGGATGTCGATCAAGAACGCCGCCGTGAACGTGCCCTACGGCGGCGCCAAGGGCGGCATCCGCGTGGACCCGCGCACGCTGTCGCGCGCCGAGCTGGAGCGCGTGACGCGCCGCTACACCAGCGAGATCGGCATCATCATCGGCCCCAACAAGGACATCCCCGCGCCCGACGTCAACACCGACGGCCAGATCATGGCGTGGATGATGGACACCTACTCCATGAACCAGGGCTCCACCGCGACCGGCGTGGTCACGGGCAAGCCCATCGACCTGGGCGGCTCGCTGGGCCGTGTGGAAGCCACCGGCCGCGGCGTGTTCACCGTCGGCGTCGAGGCCGCCAAGCACATCGGCCTGGACGTGTCGCAGGCCCGTGTGGCCGTGCAGGGCTTCGGCAACGTGGGCGGCGTGGCCGCCAAGCTGTTCGCCGAAACCGGCGCGCGCGTGGTGGCCGTGCAGGACCATGGCGGCAGCATCTACCGCGAAGCCGGCATCAACGTGCCCGAGCTGCTGCGCCACGTGGCAGAGCACCGCACCGTCGCCGGCTTCAAGGGCGCCGAGGTCATGAACAACGACGAGTTCTGGGGCGTGAACTGCGACATCCTGATTCCCGCCGCACTGGAAGCGCAAATCCACAAGGGCAACGCCGGCCAGATCAAGGCCCGCATGGTGATCGAAGGCGCCAACGGCCCCACGACGCCCGAGGCCGACGACATCCTGAAGGAACGCAACATCCTGGTATTGCCCGACGTGATCGCCAACGCGGGCGGCGTGACGGTGAGCTACTTCGAATGGGTGCAGGACTTTTCCAGCTTCTTCTGGGACGAAGAGGAGATCAACGCCCGCCTGGTGCGCATCATGCGCGCGGCCTTCGCCAGCATCTGGCAGGTCGCCCAGGACCACAAGGTCACGCTGCGCACGGCGACCTTCATCGTCGCCTGCACGCGCATCCTGCACACGCGCGAGCTGCGCGGTTTGTACCCCTGAGCTACTGCTGGAGTCGATCGCGCAAGCGCATGAGCGCTTCGCGGTCGATACGATCCTTGTCGCGGTAGTCGGTCTTGGTCTTCAACAGCCCCTCGATGTCAAGCGTCCTGATCTGAACGCCATCCACTTCTATGGTCCGGACATGCGGCGCCAGGCTTTCGTAGGTCTGACCATTGGCAGCAAAAAGCAGATCGATCAGCAACTCGTCCGCGACGCGAATATTCTCAGGTTCGTCAGCCGGAGGCGCAAACCAGCCGGGGTCCAACTCCGCACTGCTCGGCAGAAACGACAAGGCACGAATGACCTTACGGCCGTTTTCCAGCGACGACGGCAGCAGGATATCGATATCTTCGGTGTTGCGATTGAAGCCATTGAGGCGAACTGCATGTCCGCCGACCAATACATATGCCACGCCCTCCTGCTGGAACCGGCTCAGCAAATCGAGCAAGGTGTTCGCGTTCACGGGCGAGGTGGCTGAAGGCTGTTCAGCAATCTTGCCTGTTCCAGCTGCCTGGCGTCATCGATGGCATTGAACACGCGGTGCGTCGCACGCGTGACGCCTTTGGGGCGCGGCGCGAGAAGCATGGGCCCCATCCGGTCGAGTGCTTCGCCCAGGCGCAGCGCTTCTCGCGGGTCCAGAATGAACTCGCTTCGATTTTTCGTGCCGACTGTGCGTGTCATGGCGTCATCTTAAGCGCGCCGCACGCCTCCAGCACCGCCCGCAGCGCCGCCACTGCGATCGGCTTGACGATGTAGTCGTCCATGCCGGCGGCAAGCGCCTCGTCGGTGTCCTCGCGCATGGCGTTGGCGCTCATGGCGACGATGCGCGGGCGCGCGCCCGCGGGCCAGTTGCGCACGATGGCGCGCGTGGCCTGCAGGCCGTCCATCTCCGGCATCTGCACGTCCATCAGGATCAGGTCGTAGGCGCGTCGCTGCAGCGCCTCCAGCACTTCCACGCCGTTGGCGGCCACGTCGGCCTGGTAGCCAAAGCCCTTGAGGATGTGCTGGGCCACCTTCTGGTTGACCTCGTTGTCCTCGGCCAGCAGGATGCGCAGCGGCAGCCGCGCGGCCATGCCCGGGTCGAAGGGGCTCACGCGCGGCGCCGTGGGCGCCGCCACCGCCCGCACATCCTGCGGCACGGCGCGCACCAGCGCCTCGAACAGCATCAGCGCCCTGGCGGGCTTCATCAGCACGGCCGAGAACAGCGCCGCCTCGGCCGGATCGCGCAGGCTGACCGACGACAGCAGCACCAGCGGCAGCGCGGGGTACTGCTCGCGCAGCCGCCGCGCAAAGCCCAGGCCGTCCATGCCCGGCATGTGCATGTCGGTGATCACCACGTCAAACCGTTCGCCCCGGGCCAGCAGGTCCAGCGCCTGCGCGGCCGAGCCCGCGGCCTGGTGCGTCATGCCCCAGCGCGCGGCCTGCAGCCCCTGGATGCGCAGGTTGGTCGGGTTGTCGTCCACCAGCAGCACGCGGCGGCCGCGCAGCTCCGTCAGCCCCAGCTTGCCCGGCTGCGCCACGGCCTGCGCGGGCGCGGCGCTGATCGTGAAAGTGAACTGCGCCCCCGCGCCCGGCGTGCTGTCGGCTCGGATGCTTCCGCCCATGGCCTGTACCAGACGGCTGGAGATGGCCAGCCCCAGGCCCGTGCCGCCATAGCGGCGCGAGATGCTGGAGTCCACCTGGGTAAACGGCTGGAACAGCCGGGACAGCTTGTCGGGCGGGATGCCGATGCCGGTGTCCTTGACGCTGAACTCCAGCATGACCTGGCCGCCCGGCTGCTCCTGCAGCCTGCGTACCGACACGAACACCTCGCCCTGCTCGGTGAACTTCAGCGCGTTGGAAATCAGGTTGACCAGTACCTGGCGCAACCGCGACATGTCCCCCTGGATCCAGGGCGGCACGTCGGGCTCGATCAGGTACACCAGGTCCAGCCGCTTCTCGCGCGCCTTCAGCGCCAGGATGTCGATGCTGCTTTCCAGCGCCTCCTGCAGGTCGAACGGCAGCCATTCCAGCGCCATGTGGCCGGACTCGATCTTGGAATAGTCCAGGATGTCGTTGATGACGACCAGCAGGCCCTCGCCGCTTTGGCGGATCACCTCGGTGAACTCGCGCTGCTGCTCGGTCAGCGGCGTGTCCAGCAGCAGGCTGGTCATGCCGATCACGCCGTTCATGGGCGTGCGGATTTCATGGCTCATGGTGGCCAGAAACGCCGCCTTGGCCTGCGCTGCCTGTTCGGCCGCGGCCCGTGCCTCGCGCAGCGAACGCTCGTGCTCCAGGCGCTGCGTCACATCGTGCCCCGCGCCCAGGTGGCCCAGCAGGCGCCCGTCGTCGGCGCGGATGGCGGTGATGTCCATCGCCAGGACGAAACGGCTGCCGTCCTTGCGCACGCAGATCCACTCGCGCCGGGTGTCGCGCACCGACCGGTGCGCGAACACCTCGCCGCTGCGCAGCGGCCGGCCCAGCCGGGCGGCCAGTTCGTCGGATCGCACCTGCAGCTGCACCGGGTCAAAGAAAATCAGCGGGCTGGCCTTGCCGATGACTTCTTCGGCGCTGTAGCCCAGCAGCCGCTCGGCGCCGCGGTTGAACACGGTCACCCGGCCGTCCAGGCCCACGCCCAGCACCAGCACGCCGGTGGCGGCGTCCAGCACCGACTTGAGCAGCGACGACGCCTGGGCCAGTTCCTCGCGCACGCGGCGGCTTTCGGTGATGTCCTTGTTGGTGCCCACCGTGCGCGTCACGCGGCCCTGCGCATCGCGCTCGGCAATCCGGCCCTCGCTCTGGATCCAGGCGAACGACCCGTCGTGGCGGCGTACACGGTGCTCCACCGAGTACACCGGAATCTCGCCCTTCATCAGCGGCGCCATCACGGCCAACACCGCGGGCTGGTCCTCGTCGGGCACGCGCGCGGCCAGCGCGTCGAACGTGGTGACCGTGGGTTCGGCCGGCCCACCCAGCATCTGCGACCAGGCCTCGGACAGGTAAACGCGGCCGCTGGCCACGTCAAAGTCCCACAGCGCCAGGCCCGACGCCTCCATGGCGCGGTGCAACCGCTCTTCGCTCTCGCGCAGCGCCGCGCCGGACTTGCGGTTTGCGGTGATGTCGGTATAGGTGGTGACAAACCCGCCGCCGGGCATGGGAACGCCCTGGATCTCCAGCGTCACGCCGTTCGGGCGGGTCCGCTCGAAGCGGTGGCCGCGCGGGTCCAGCGCCCGTTCCACCATGACCGCCACCTGGGCCTGCGGATCGCCGGGCTCGTATTCGCCGTGCTCGGCGTTGTAACGCAACAGATCGGGAAAACGCGGCGCGGATCCCTCGAACAGGCTGTCCGGAAAACCCAGCAGCGAACGGAACTGCCGGTTGTGCGCCACCAGCCGCAGGTCGGCGTCGTACACGCTCACGCCGCACGGCAGGTTCTCCAGCATGGTGAGCAGCAGGACGGTGGCGTTGGCCTGAGGATCGATCATGGTTTCGATTCTGACCGCTGGATAGGCCCCGGGCGGCCTGCCTGTCGCGGGGTTGCAAACAGATACACAGAGCCATTTCGGCGCCGCGCCGCGTTTCTTAAGCGCGGGCTAAGGCCCCGCCCGTATGATCGTTTCACGACAACGAGGGCACACCACTGATGCGACTGCTGCTGGTCGAAGACGACGCGATGATCGGCGAGGCCGTGCTGGACGCGCTGCGCGGCGCGCACTACGCGGTGGACTGGGTACGCGACGGCGAGATGGCCTCGACCGCGCTGGCAGGACAGGACTATGACCTGGTCCTGCTGGACCTGGGCCTGCCGCGCCGCAGCGGCCTGGACGTGCTGCGGGCCCTGCGCGCCGCCGGCACAAAGACACCCGTGCTGATCGCCACCGCCCGCGACGTGGTAGGCGACCGCATTGCCGGGCTGGACGCGGGCGCCGACGACTACGTGGTCAAGCCCTTCGACATCGACGAGCTGCAGGCGCGCATCCGCGCGCTGCTGCGCCGCGGCGCCGGGCAGGCTGGCCCCGCCTACACCCACAACGGCGTGAGCCTGACCCCCGCCACGCGCGAAGCCTCGGTCAACGGCGCGGCGGTGCAGCTCACGGCGCGCGAATGGGCCGTGCTGGAACCCATGATCGCGCGGCCGGGCGTCGTGTTCTCGCGCGCGCAGCTGGAGGAAAAGCTCTTCAGCTGGAAGGACGATGTGTCCAGCAATGCGGTGGAGGTCTATATCCATGGTGTGCGCAAGAAGCTGGGCGCCGACCTGATCCAGACCGTGCGCGGCCTGGGCTACCTGGTGCCGCGGTCATGAGGCAGGCCGGCACGGGGCGGCATTCGCTGCGGCGGCGGCTGCTGCTCCTGCTGCTGGGCGCCATAGCGCTGTTCGCGGCGGTGCAGGGCACCAGCGCCTACCGTGGTGCGCTGCAGCAGGCCGACGCCATGTTCGACTACCACCTGCAGCAGATGGCCTATTCGATGCGCATGGGCGCGCTGCGCCAGTTGCCGCCCGGCGTGCTGCTGGACGAGGACGGCGACTTCCTCGTGCAGATCTGGGGGCCGGACGGCGTGCAGCTGTTCCGCTCGCCGCGGTCGGTGCTGCCGCAAACGGCCATCCTGGGGTTTTCCGACGTGACCGTGCAGGGCACGCCCTACCGCGTGTACACGGTGCAGACGCCGCAGCAGACCGTACAGATCGCGCAGGACATGGCCGCGCGCAACGACCGCGCGCGGTCGCTCGCCCTGCGCGCCGTGCTGCCGGTGGCGCTGATGGCGCCGCTTTTGATGCTGGTGGTCGGCTGGGTCGTGAGCCGCTCGCTCGCGCCCGTGGAGCGCACACGCAGGCAGGTGGCGCAGCGCGCGGCCGACGACCTGTCACCGCTGGCCGATGCGGACCTGCCCGATGAAGTGCGGCCGCTGGTGGTGGAGCTCAACGGCCTGTTCACGCGCGCGCGGGCGGCCTTTGAATCGCAACAGCATTTCGTGGCGGACGCCGCGCACGAGCTGCGTTCGCCGCTGGCAGCGCTGAAACTGCAGGCCCAGGCCCTGCGCGGGCATGGCACAGACGGCCTGGACCCCGCCGCGCGCGAGGCCGCCGTGGCCCGGCTCAACCAGGGCATCGACCGCGCCATCCATGGGGTGGAACAGCTGCTGGCGCTTGCGCGTGCCGACGCCACGCCCGCGGCGCGCCACGCCCCGGTCGCCCTGCTGGACGTGGTGCGTCTGGCCGTGGGCGACGCGCTGCCCGCCGCGCAGGCCGCGGGCATCGACCTGGGCCTGGCCGATCCGGCGGTGGCCGACCCGGCTGCCGCGCCCCCCCTTCCGGTCAGCGGCGACGCCGAAGCCCTGCGCATGATGCTGCGCAACCTGATCGACAACGCGGTCAAGTACACGCCTGCCCCGGGCCGGGTGGACGTGTCGCTGCGCCGCGAAGGCCCGCAGGCCGTGCTGTGCGTGGACGACAGCGGCCCGGGCATTGCGCCCCATGACCGAGAGCGCGTGTTCGACCGCTTCTACCGCGGCGAAAGCGCGGCGCAGCAGGCCGGCGGCAGCGGCGTGGGGCTGGCCATTGTGCAGACCGTCGTCCAGCGGCATGGCGGCACGGTGCGGCTGGACGCCGCGCCCCTGGGCGGCCTGCGCGTGGAAGTGCGCCTGCCCGCGCTCTGATCCTGGCCACGGCCACGGCCACGGCCACGCACTTTAAGCCGGGCCTAAGGCCGCGCCCCCATTCTTGATCCATCAACTGGTTCAACCCAAGGAGCGCAGACCATGTCCCGACTTTCGATCAAAACCTCCCGCCTCGTGCTGGCCATGGTGACCGCCGGCGTGATCGGTGGCGCGGGCGCCACGTTCGTGCAGACCCGCCACGGCCATGCGGCCGCTGCAACGCCTGCCACACCGCCGGCGGTCACGCAGCCGGTGGGTGCGCCGGCCAATGCCCCGGCACTGGCGCCCGTCGCGCTGCCGGACTTCTCGGCCATCACCGAACGCTACGGTCCCGCCGTGGTGAACATCAGCGTGACCGGCACGACCAAGACCGCGGCGCGCGGCGATGCCGACGGCGGCGCATTGGCAGCTGACCCGTTCGCCGAGTTCTTCCGCCGCTTTGACGGCGGCGGCCGCGGCGCGCCGCGCGAAATGCCCATGCGCGGCCAGGGCTCGGGCTTCATCGTGAGCGCCGACGGCACCATCCTGACCAATGCCCACGTAGTGCGTGACGCAAAAACCGTCACGGTCAAGCTGACCGACCGCCGCGAATACCGCGCCCAGGTGCTGGGCGCCGACCCGCGCACCGACGTGGCCGTGCTCAAGATCGACGCGCGCGACCTGCCCGTGGTGCGGCTGGGCAACCCGCGTGACCTGAAGGTCGGCGAATGGGTGGCCGCCATAGGCTCGCCCTACGGCCTGGAAAACACCGTGACGGTGGGCGTGGTCAGCGCCAAGGGCCGCACGCTGCCCGACGACAGCTACGTGCCCTTCATCCAGACGGACGTGGCCGTGAACCCCGGCAACTCGGGCGGCCCGCTGTTCAACGCGCGCGGCGAGGTGGTGGGCATCAACTCGCAGATCTACAGCCAGACCGG
This sequence comes from Ramlibacter sp., assembly GCA_041905405.1. Taxonomy (GTDB): domain Bacteria; phylum Pseudomonadota; class Gammaproteobacteria; order Burkholderiales; family Burkholderiaceae_C; genus RAM1. The sequence continues at coordinate 52,803 of JAYRLC010000020.1, forward strand.
CGGCTACCAGGGCCTGTCGTTCGCCATCCCGATCGACGTGGCCGGCAAGATCCGCGACCAGCTCGTGGCCAAGGGCCGGGTGGACCACGCGCTGCTGGGCGTGGCGGTGCAGCCGGTGAACCAGGCGCTGGCGCAGTCCTTCGGCCTGGCCAAGCCCGACGGCGCGCTGGTGGCCAGCGTGAGCCGCGGCAGCGCGGCCGAGCGCGCCGGCCTGCAGCCGGGCGATGTGATCCGCGGCATCAACGGCCAGACCATCGTGGGCTCGGGCGACCTGCCGGCCTTCATTGCGCTTGCGCAGCCTGGCGAAAAGGTGACGCTGGACGTCTGGCGCAAGGGCGCGCCCGTGACGCTGACCGCGCAGCTGGGCGGCGCCACGGACAAGACCGCCGCCGCCAGCCGGGCCGACGCCGCGCCGCAGGGCAAGCTGGGCCTGGCGCTGCGTCCCCTGCAGCCCGGTGAAAAGCGCCAGGCCGGCGTGGCCGACGGCCTGCTGGTGGAAGACGCCGGCGGCGCGGCCGCCGAGGCGGGGGTGGAGTCAGGCGACGTGCTGCTGGCCATCAACGGCACGCCGGCCACCAGCATCGAACAGGTGCGCTCGGTGGTGTCGCGGGCCGGCAAGTCGGTGGCACTGCTGATCCAGCGCGGCGAGGACCGGATCTTCGTGCCGGTGACGCTGGGCTGAGCGGGAACGGGCCGGATCAGGAGAGCTGCCGCGACAGCTGGATCAGGCCCCAGACCAGCACGGCCAGCTGCAGAACGTTGACCATGAGGGCGGTGGCATGCACGCGGCGGAACTGCCGGATGGCGCCGTTGTGCTGCCCCTCGATCTGGCCGCCCAGGTGCAGCATGGCGGGCAGCATTCGCCGCTGCAGCAGGACCGCGACAGCGGCAATCACCGCCATGCCCAGCGCGAAGGACAGCCGCCCCCACAGCGCAAAGCTGGCGCACGCCCCGGCGGCCGCCCAGAACGCGGCGCGGTAGTAAATCTGGAAGAACCCGCGGATGAAGCGCGCGTCCAGCGGCACGTCATGCTTGAGGATCAGAAGCGGCAGGCCGCCCATCAGGAAATAGGCGGTGATGACCATGAGCGCGACCGTGAACACGATGGCGACGTAAAGGGCTGTCAGCAAGGGCGTCTCCTCACAACCGGGCTGGCCAGGCACTGGCGCGGCGCAACCGGTGGATACCGACGATACGCCAGGTTACGGGCCGGAGCAACCCAGCCGGAACGCGGTGCTACCCTCAGGACCAGGAGGGAAGTCCGTGGCCATGTTCACACCGCACACCGCCAGCAGCGCAGCGCCCGGCGCGCGCCGATTTGTCACCGCGCTGCTTCTGGCATCGGCCCTGCCGGCCCAGGCCCTGCAGATCACCAGCCTGAGCCCCCAGGGCGACGCTGCGCGCGTACGGCAGGTCGTCGCCAAGTTTGACGAAGCCGCCGTCAACTTTGGAGACCCCAAGGCCCCGGCCCCGCTGCAGCTGAACTGCAGCGACGCCCAGGCCACCCAGGGCACCGGCCGCTGGACGAACGAGAAGGAATGGGTCTTTGACTTCAGCAACGACTTGCCGCCGGGCGTGCGCTGCGCGGTGCAGGTGCGCGCGGGGTTCGAATCGCCCAAGGGCGCAACGCTGGCCGCCCGGACCTGGGCGTTCAACACGGGCGGCCCGTTCGTGCAGTCGGTGCGGCCCGGCACCTACCAGCGCATCGACGAAGAGCAGTTCTTCGCCCTGCAGCTGAACGGCCCCGCCACCGCCGCCAGCGTGCAGGCCAACATGTGGTGCGCGGTCGAAGGCCTGGGCGAACGCGTGCCGGTGCGCCTGATCGACGGCGACGGCCGCGTCGCGCTGCTCAAGGCCTATGGCTGGGACAAGGCCGCCACGGCCGACCCGCAGCGCTACGTCACGCTCACCTGCAACCGGCGCATGACCCCGGCCGCCAAAATCCAGCTCGTCTACGGCAAGGGCGTTGCCACGCCCAGCGGCGTGGCCAATGCAACCGAGCGGCGCTTCAACTTCCAGGTGCGCGAGCCGTTCGCGGCCAGCTTCAGCTGCGAGCGCGAGAACGCGCAGGCGGCCTGCCTGCCGATCCGGCCCATGCAGCTCAGCTTCAACGCGCCGGTGGCGCGCAAGCTGGCCGAGGCCATCCGCCTGAAAGGAAAGGACACGCTCAAGCCCGTGATCGACGAAGGCAGCGCCGCCGACGGCGACGCCGTGGTCAACGGCGTCACCTTCAAGCCGCCATTCCCCGAAAAGGCGCAGTTCACACTGGAGCTGCCGCCGGGCTTCAAGGACGCGTCGGGCCGCACGCTGCGCAACGCGGACAACTTCCCGCTCAAGCTCGCCACGGGCGACATGCCGCCGCTGGCCAAGTTCGCGGCGTCGCCGTTCGGCATCGTCGAGCGCTTTGCCGAACCGGACGGCGTGCCCCTGCTGCCCGTGACCGTGCGCAAGGTGGAGGCGCCGCTGAACGCCACGGCACTCTCGCCGGGCAAGGTCAGCACCGTGCAGCCGCGGGCCGACGCGGACATCATTGCCTGGTTCCTGAAGGTGGGCCGCTACGACGGTTTCTTTGCATCACGCAAGCTCGCAGCGCAGGACATCAAGGGTCCCTTGCCCAAGGTGCTGGACCCCGACCAGAAAGACTCCGTGCAGTCGCGCATGGTGTCGCTGCTGGCCGGCCAGGCCGGCGTGCGCACGCTGGACATACCCAAGCCCGTGTCCAGCGACCCGCGTCCGTTCGAGGTCGTGGGCATCCCGCTCACGCCGGGCTTTCATGTGGTGGAGATCGCGTCACCCATGCTGGGCACCGCCCTGCTGGACGAACGCCACGGCAGCCCGCGAACCATGTACGTGCGCACCACGGCGCTGGTCACCAATCTGGGCGTTCATTTCAAGCTGGGCCGCGAAAACTCGCTGGCCTGGGTCACCACGCTGGACAAGGGCCAGCCCGTCCCCAATGCGCGCGTGCGCGTGTCCGACTGCAGCGGCCACGAGGTGGCCACCGGCAGCACCGACGCGCGCGGCGTTGCCAGCCTGCAGGGCATTTCGCCCGACGCGCCGGCCTGCCGCAACGCCCAGGACGGCTACCGCAGCGCCTATTTCGTGAGCGCCCGCGCCACCGATGCCAAGGGCGTGGAGGAACTGGCCTTCACCTTCAGCGACTGGACGCGCGGCATCGAGTCCTGGCGCTTCAACGTGCCCACCAGCAGCACGGTCAACCCCGACCAGCGCGCCCACACGGTCTTTGACCGTACGCTGTTGCGCGCGGGCGAGACGGTGCACATGAAGCACCTGATCCGCACCGAAACACGCAACGGCTTCGGCCTGCCGGCCACGCCGCCGGCCACGCTGGCGATCACGCACGTGGGCACGGGCCAGAAGGTCACGCAGCCGCTGGCCTGGCGCAAGACGCCGGGCGGCGGCCTGTCGGCCGAAAGCGAATTCCAGGTGCCACCGGGTGCCAAGCTCGGCCTGTACGACGTGGAGCTGCGCGAGGCAGCCGCCGATTCGAACCGCGGCGGCGTGGTGCTGGGCACGGGCCAGTTCCGCGTGGAAGAGTTCCGCCTGCCGGTGTTCGAGGGCCGCATCGCGCCCGCATCGAAAGATGCATTGGTCAATGCCGGCGCGGTCCCCACGGCGCTGCAGGTGGGCTACGTGTCGGGCGGGCCGGCCAGCGGCCTGCCGGTGCGCGTGTCGGCGCTGGTGCGCAACCGCATCCCGTCGTTTGCCGACCACGATGCGTTCAGCTTCAACCCGCCACGCCGCCAGCGCCCCGCAACGGGGAGCGATGACGAGGAAGCCACCGCCGGCGAAGACCAGCGCGTGGTGGCCGACAAGCTGCCGCTCACGCTGGACCGCAACGGCGCGGGGCAGATCACCATCGACAAACTGCCACCGTCGCGCCTGCCGCGTGACCTGATCATGGAGGCGAGCTACGCCGACCCCAATGGCGAAATCCAGACGCTGCGCCACGTGGCCACGCTGTGGCCCGCGGGCGTGGTGGCCGGCATCAGGACCGAAGGCTGGGTGTCGGCCAGCCAGAAGCTGCGCTTCCAGGCGCTGGCGCTGGACCTGGCCGGCAAGCCCGCAGCCGGCGTGCCGCTGTCGGTCAAGGCCGTGGCGCGCGTCGTGACCACCAGCCGCAAGCGCATGGTCGGCGGCTTCTACAGCTACGACAACAAGACCGAATTCAAGGACCTGGGCGAAGTCTGCAGCGGCCAGAGCGATTCGCGCGGCCTGCTGCTGTGCGAAACCAGACTGGACCAGGCCGGCGAAGTCGAGCTGGTCGTGACCGCGCGCGACGGCAAGGGCAACAGCATCGACGCCGCGTCGTCGGTCTGGGTCACGCGCCAGGGCGAGCTGTGGTTCGGCGGCGAGGACCATGACCGCATGGACGTTCTGCCGGAAAAGAAGGCCTACAACCCAGGCGAAACGGCCAAGCTGCAGGTGCGCATGCCGTTCCGCTTTGCCACGGCGCTGGTCGCGGTGGAGCGTGAAGGCATCGTCGACACGCAGGTCGTGCAGCTCAACGGCCAGGACCCGACCATCCACCTGCAGGTCAAGGACGGCTGGGGGCCCAACGTCTACGTCAGCGTGCTGGCGCTGCGCGGGCGGCTGCGCGAAGTGCCGTGGTACAGCTTCTTTACCTGGGGCTTCAAGGCGCCGCGCGAATGGTGGACGGCCTTCTGGTACGAAGGCCGCGAATACGTCGCGCCCACGGCCATGGTGGACCTGAGCAAGCCAGCCTACCGCCTGGGCCTGGCAGAGATCCGCGTGGGCACGCAGGCCCACCAGCTTGCCGTGAGCGTAAAAGCCGACAAGGACAGCTACCCCGTGCGCGGCACCGCCACCGTGACCATCAGCGCCAGATTGCCGAACGGCCAGCCCGCCGCCAATGCCGAGGTCGCGCTGGCCGCCGTGGACCAGGCGCTGCTGGAGCTGATGCCCAACACGAGCTGGAACTTGATGGACGCCATGCTGCAGCGCCGCGCCTGGGGTGTGGAGACATCGACCGCGCAGATGGAAATCATCGGCCGGCGCCACTACGGCCGCAAGGCGCTGCCCGCGGGCGGCGGCGGCGGCAAGAGCCCCACGCGCGAACTGCTGGACACGCTGCTGGTGTGGAACCCGCGCGTGGTGCTGGACGCGCAGGGTCAGGCGGTGGTGAAGGTGCCGCTGAACGACGCGCTCACAAGCTTTCGCATCGTGGCCGTGGCCGACGCGGCGCTGGGCCTGTTCGGCACGGGGCAGACCACCATCCGCGCCACGCAGGACCTGCAAATCATCAGCGGCCTGCCGCCGCTGGTGCGCGAGGACGACCAGTTCCGCGCGCAGTTCACGCTGCGCAACACCACGCCGCGCGCGATGAAGGTCGAGGTCAAACCCCGCGCCACCCTGCTGGATCTGCCCGCGCAGACGCTGGACATTCCGCCCGGCGAGGCGCGCGAGGCGGCCTGGAACGTCACGGCGCCGGTGCAGTTGGCCTTCACGCGGGCCGAAGCCATCCTCTGGGAGATCGAGGCGCGCGACACCGCCGGCGGCGCGCGCGACGCCGTCAAGGCCAGCCAGCGCATCGTCCCCGCCGTGCCGCTGACCGTGCAGCAGGCCACGCTGGTGCAGCTGGACGGCGCACTGACGCTGGACGCCGCGCCGCCAGCCGACGCGATCAGGACCGGCGGCGTGCCCCGCGGCGGGCTCAAGCTGTCGCTGCAACCCCGGCTTGCCGACGGCATGCCCGGCGTGCGCGACTGGTTCCTGAACTATCCCTTCGCCTGCCTGGAGCAAAAGACCAGCAAGGCCGTAGGCCTGCGCGATGCGAAGCTGTGGCAGACCGTGGTGTCGCAACTGCCCACCTACCTGGACAGCGACGGGCTGGCCAGCTATTTCCCGCCACGCGAAGGCGACGCCAGCCGCGGCAGTGACGTGCTGACGGCGTACCTGCTGGCGGCCAGCCACGAGGCAGCGGGCGTCAACCCCGCGTTCGCGCTGCCCGATGGCGCCCGCGCGCCCATGGAGCGCGGGCTGATCGCGTTTGTCGAAGGGCGCATCCAGCGCGAGTTCTGGTCGCCCCGCAAGGACCTGGACGTGCGCAAGCTCGCCGCGCTGGAGGCACTGGCGCGCTACGGCAAGGCGCAGGGCCGCATGCTGGGCAGCATCACCATCGCGCCCAACCAGTGGCCCACGCACGCGGTGATCGACTGGCTGAACATCCTGAAGCGCGTGGCCGACGTGCCGCAGCGCGAGCAGCGCACGGCCGAGGCGTTGCAGGTGCTGCGTGCGCGCCTGTCCTACCAGGGCACCAGGCTCGTGTTCAGCACCGAGCGGGACGACTACTGGTGGTGGCTCATGCAGAACGGCGACGTGAACACCGCGCGCCTGCTGCTGGCCGTGATGGACGACCCTGCGTGGAAAGACGACGTCGGCCGGCTGGCCAGCGGGTTCATCGCGCGCCAGCAGCGCGGCGCCTGGGCCACCACCACGGCTAACCTGTGGGGCGGGCTGGCGGTGGAGAAGTTCTCGGCCCGGTTCGAGTCCACGCCCGTGACGGGCAGCACGCGCGCCACGCTGGGCACCGCCACCGCCACGGTGGACTGGCGCCAGCCGCGCCCCGCGCCGGTCGCGCTGCCCTGGAGCGGCGCGGCGAAAGAGACACTGGCCGCCACGCAGCAGGGCACGGGCAAGCCGTGGCTCACGCTGCAGTCGCTGGCGGCGATCGACCTGAAAACGCCGCTCAGCGCGGGCTACCAGATCCGCAAGACAGTGGCCCCCGTGGAGCAAGCCGTGCCCGGCAAGTACAGCCGCGGCGATGTGCTGCGCGTGACGATCGAAGTCAACGCCAGCGCCGACATGACCTGGGTGGTCATCAGTGACCCGGTGCCCGGCGGCGCAACCATCCTGGGCAGCGGCCTGGGTCGCGACTCGCAGATCGCCACACAGGGCGAAAAACGCAGCGGTGCAGGCTGGCCCGCGTTCGAGGAGCGCAGCTTCCAGGCGTTTCGCTCCTACTACGAGTTCCTGCCCAAAGGCACGGTCAAGATGGAGTACACGCTGCGCCTGAACAACGTGGGCGACTTCGCGCTGCCGCCCAGCCGCGTGGAGGCGATGTACGCACCCGAGATGTTCGGCGAAGCGCCCAACGCCCGCATGAAGGTGGAGGCCGGGCGGTGAAGCGGCAAGCCATCGCCCCAGAACAGCCTGTCACCCCGGGCTCGACCCGGGGTCCATGGCGCCGCGCCCTCGCAGCGCTGCTGCTGGCAGCAACCGCCACCGGCGCACAGGCCTTGCCGTCGTTCGACGACGTGCGCCGCCAGCACCGCCCGTCCGACAGCGTGCTGCTGGACCGCGACGGCGAGGTCATCCACCGCCTGCGCACCGACGCCACGGTGCGGCGCGGTGAATGGGTGGCGCTGGCCGAGATGTCGCCCGCGCTGCGCACGGCCATCGTGCTGAGCGAGGACAAACGCTTCTACGAGCACAGCGGCGTGGACTGGCGCGCCGCGTCGGCCGCCGCCTGGGCCAACCTGTGGAACACGCGCACGCGCGGCGCGTCCACCCTGAGCATGCAGCTGGCCGGCCTGCTGGACGATGACTGGGCGCGCGGCGCCGGCGGGCGCAACGTGCTGCAAAAGGCCGGCCAGACCGTGGCGGCGCAGGTGCTGGACCGCCGCTGGCGCAAGGACCAGATCCTGGAGGCGTACCTGAACCTCGTGCCGTTCCGCGGCGAGCTGGTGGGCATCGATGCGCTCAGCCGCACGCTGTTCGGCAAGGCCGCGCACGGCCTGGACGAGCGCGAGGCGGCGATTGCCGCCGCGCTGGTGCGCGCGCCCAACGCCGGTCCGCGCGCTGTGGCGCAACGCGCCTGCGGCGTGCTCAAGGCCGTGCAGCCCGCCACCACCGGGCAGGACTGCGACGGCCTGGACCTGTACGCCACCGGCGCGCTGCAGCGCCGCGCGTTCGACGCGAGCGAGGGCATCGCGCCGCACGCCGCGCGCCGGCTGCTCACCGGCCAGAGCGCGCGGGTGCGCTCCACGCTGCGCGCGCCGCTGCAGCGCCTGGCGCTGCACACGCTGCAGGCGCAGCTGCGCGAACTGCAGGGCCGCAACGTCGAGGACGGTGCCGTCGTCGTGCTGGACAACGCCACGGGTGATGTGCTGGCCTGGGTCGGTTCGTCGGGCGCGCTCAGCCGCGCGGCCGAGGTCGACGGCGTGACGGCGCCGCGCCAGGCCGGCTCCACGCTCAAGCCGTTCCTGTATGCGCAGGCGATTGCCGAGCGCCGGCTCACGGCCGCGTCGCTGCTGGAAGACGCGCCCACCCACATCCCTACCGCCAGCGGCCTGTACATCCCGCAGAACTACGACCGCCAGTTCAAGGGCTGGGTGTCGGCACGCACGGCCCTGGGCGCGTCGCTGAACGTGCCGGCCGTGCGCACACTGGTCATGGTGTCGCCCGATGCGTTCGCGCGCCAGCTTGCAGGCACCGGGCTGCGGCTGAAAGAGAGCGGCGACTGGTACGGCTTCAGCCTGGCGCTGGGCAGCGCCGAGGTGACGCTGCTGGATCTGGCCAACGCCTACCGCACGCTGGCCAACGGCGGGCGCGCCAGCGACACACGGCTGGCGCCGGGCGCCGCGCCCCGGTTCACGCAGGGCCTGGACGCGCGCGCCGCGTTCATTGCCACCGACATGCTGGCCGACCCCAACGCGCGCGCGCGAACCTTTGGCACCGACAGCATCCTGGCCACGCGGTTCTGGACGGCCGTGAAAACCGGCACCAGCAAGGACATGCGCGACAACTGGGCCGTGGGCTTCAGCAGCCGCTACACCGTCGGCGTCTGGGTGGGCAATGCCCGCGGCGCGGCCATGCACGACGTGAGCGGCACCAGCGGCGCCGCGCCGGTGTGGGCCGCCGTCATGCGCCACCTGCATGCGCGCGAGCCCAGCCACGCGCCCCGGCCGCCGGCTGGCGTGGTGGCGCAGCGCGTGGACTTCGGCGCGGTGGAGGCGGCGCGCAGCGAATGGTTCATCGTCGGCACGCAGCAAAGCCGCATGGCGCTGGACAGCACAGCGCCCGCGGTCCAGTCACCGCGCATCGTGTCGCCCAGCGACGGCACCATCATCGCGCTGGACCCGGACATTCCGCCGCAGCGCCAGCGCCTGTCGCTGGCAGCCCATGGCCACGCCGTCCGCTGGCTTGTCGATGGCAGGGAGTTCGCCCGCGGCGCCCAGGCGCAGTGGCTCCCCTGGCCGGGGCGTCACCGGCTGCAGCTGGCCGATACCGCCGGCAGAGTGGTGGACGAGGTACGGGTCGAAGTACGCGGCGCGGGCCTCAAGCCGGTGCCCTGACGCGCACAATCGGCGCATGACCGACCCCATCGACCTGACCACGCTGCGCGTGGTGATCGCCGCGGCTGACCTGGGCTCCATCAGCGCCGCCAGTGACCGGCTGCAACTGGCGGTTGCCGCCGCCAGCGCCCGCATCTCGGCGCTGGAAGCGTCACTCTGTTTCAGGGTGTTCGAACGGTCGCCGCGCGGTGTGCAGTTGACGCCGGCAGGGCAGATGCTGGTGCAGCGCAGCCGCTCCCTGCTGATCGACGCGGACAGGCTTGCGCAGGACCTGCAGGGCTACAGTGACGGCCAGCAGGGCCACGTGCGGGTCCTGGCCAATACCTCGGCGCTGCTGGAGGTGTTGCCCCAGCGGCTGGAGGCTTTCATGCGGGCGCACCCCCAGATCCAGGTCGATCTGGAAGAACGCGCAAGCCCCGAGATCCCCATCCCGCTGATCGAAGGCCGCGCGGACTTCGGCGTCGTGGACCTGCCCGTGGCGCCGGCCGGCCTGTCGCTGACGCCGTTTTTCACCGACACGCTGGTGTTGCTGACGCCTGCATCGCACCGGCTGGGCAGCCGGCGCCGGCTGGCGCTGGCCGACGCGTTGGACGAGCCGTTCATCACCCTGACCGACGGCACGGCCCTGTCCAACCGGCTGATGGCCTGCGCTGCGCAGGCTGGCAGGCCCCTGAACGTGCGCATGCGCATGCGCGGATTCGACGCGGTCAGCCGCATGGTGGCCGCGGGCCTGGGAGTGGGCGTTTTGCCCCTGGAGGCGATCGCGCCGCAGCTCGCCCACCTGGACGTCAAGGCTGTGCCGCTCACGGACGGCTGGGCACGGCGGACGCACAGCATTGCCTGGCGCACCGGCGTGCAGCCGTCCCCAGCCGCCCGCACGCTGATCCGCGCGCTGACACGCTGAAACACCGCCCCAAGGGGCTTTCGCCATCCGCGAAAGCTGCGTTTGGTCCAGGCTCTTGCCCGACGGAACCAGCGCTTTCTACACTGGCCGTCAAACAAGCGCCGGCCATGCGGGCCGCGCAACGGAGACATCATGAAAATCACCCGCGTCAGCGCCACGCCGCTGAATCTTCCCGTGTCCGTGCCGGTCGCCGGCGGCACACGTTCCACCAGCCTGTCGGTGTGCCTGGCCAGCATCGAGACCGACACCGGCCTGACTGGCTGGGGCATGACCGCCATCACCGAGGAAGAGGTCGTCGCCAGCATCGTCAACGATGTAGCCGCCCACCACCTGACGGGGCTGGACCCGATGCGGCACGAGCAGATCTGGGAGCGCCTGTACTGGCTGCTGACGCCGCGTGGCCAGTCGGGCTATGCAAGCCACGCCATTGCGGCGCTCGACCTGGCGCTGTGGGACATCAAGGGAAAGGCCCTGGGCCAGCCCTGCTGGCGGCTGCTGGGCGGCGCGCGCGCCGAGGTGCCGGTGTATGCCACGTTCGGCTTCGCGTTCTTCGACCGGGACGAACTCGCCCAGGCGGCGCGCGACTGGGTGGCGCGCGGCTTTACACGGCTGAAGATGACCGTGGGTCATCACGGCCTGCAGCGGCGCGACGAACCACGCCCGCTGGACGGCGTGATCGCCGAGGACGTGCAGCGCATACGCGCCGTGCGCGAAGCGGTGGGCCCGGATGTGCAGATCTATATCGACGCCAATTGCAGCCTGGATTACTTCCATGCGCTGTCGCTGGCCCAGCGCATCGAGCCCTATGGCATCAGCTTCTTCGAGGAGCCGGTGTCGCACAACGACATACCCAACCTGGTCAAGCTGCGCGCCAAAACCTCCATCCCGCTTGCGGCCGGACAGAACGAAGGGCTGGCCACACGCTTTCGCGACATGCTGGTCGCGCAGGCGGTGGACGTCGTCCAGCCCAACGCCTGCATCAGCGGCGGCTTCACCCAGTGCGGGCGCATCGCGGGCATGGCAGCCGCGTTCAACACGCGGTTTGCCAACGGCGGCGCTTGGCCGCACCACAACATGCACCTGCATGCGGGCCTGGCCAACGGTTCACTGGTGGAATACCACTCGGTCGCCGTCCAGTGCTGCGAACTGGTTTTTGACGATCTGCCCAAGCCTGCCAACGGTGTGCTCAGCCTGCCCGAGACACCGGGCCTGGGCTTTGCGCCCAACCCGGACCGGCTGGCGGAGCTGGCGCGCCGGCCGCTGTCACGCGGTGCCGGCAAAGCCTGAATCCGACCCGACACAAAAATCCGCAGGAGACACGACATGCACATTCCTTCCACCTCCGCGCTGCGCCGCCGCAGCTTTGTCGCGGCCGGCCTGGGCGCCCTGGCCTCCACCGCCGTCCAGGCGCAGGCGTGGCCCAATCGTCCGATCCGCTTGCTGGTGGGGTATTCCGCCGGCGGCGGCGTCGACGCCATGGCGCGCCTGCTGGCACCGCGCCTGTCCACGCAGCTGGCTCAGCAGGTGGTGGTGGAGAACCGCACCGGCGCCGCCGGCCTGATCGCGGGCGACGCGGCGGCCAAGGCCGCGCCGGACGGCTACACGCTGATGCTGGGCGACAGCTCGCTGCTGATCGCACAGCACCTGCAACCCCGCATGAGCTTCGACCCCGTCAAGGGCTTTGCCCCTGTCGCCGGCGTGTTCCAGTTGCCGCTGGTCATCGTGACAGGCAACGACTTTGCGGCCCGCACCCCACGCGAGTTCATCGCCCAGCTCAAGGCCAATCCCGCCAAATACTCGTACGCCACGTCGGGTGTGGGCACCGTGCACCACCTGGGTTTCGAAATGCTCAAGGCGCGCACGCAATCTTTCGTAGTGCATATCCCCTACCGGGGCGCGGCGCAGATCGTGCCCGATGTCATCAGCGGCCAGGTGCCCATCGGCGTGGTCAGCGCGACGGCAGCCATCGCGCAGGCGCGCGCGGGCAAGCTGCGCGCGCAAGCCGTGATGAATCCCGTGAAGCTGGCCGGCGCGGAAAGCATCGCGCCCCTGTCGGACGCCTTGAGCGGCTTTGACGCCGTGCCCCGTCTGTACCTTCTGGCGCCCGCCGGCACCCCGGCGACCATCGTCGAGCGGTTGAGCGAGGCCACACGCACCGTCATGGCGTCGGCGGACATCCCCCAAGCCGCCGCGGCGCAGGGTGCGGTGCCCGCGTTTGTGCCGGCCGGTCAACTGGCCGATGACATCGTTGCCGAGTCTTCCGTCTGGGGCAAAGTGATCCGCGAACAGAAGATCACGGCGCAGTGAGCAAATTTCGGACGGACGGCGCGGGCATCAAAATTTCTTCAAACCGTGCCGCCGCATTGCCGCTAGCATTCGGGGCTGCTCCCGAGGAGACAACCCAGTGACCGTGATCACCAATATCGAAGACCTGCGCGTGCTGGCGCAAAAGCGCGTGCCGCGCATGTTCTATGACTACGCCGATTCCGGCTCGTGGACCGAAGGCACCTACCGCGCCAACGAATCCGACTTCCAGTCGATCAAGTTCCGCCAGCGCGTGGCCGTCAACATGGAAGGCCGCAGCACCGCCAGCAAAATGATCGGCCAGGACGTGGCCATGCCGGTGGCCATCGCGCCCACGGGCCTGACCGGCATGCAGCATGCCGACGGCGAGATCCTGGCGGCCCGCGCGGCGCGCAAGTTCGGCATCCCGTTCACGCTGTCCACCATGAGCATCTGCTCGATCGAAGATGTGGCCGAGCACGCGGGCCCCGGCTTCTGGTTCCAGCTGTATGTCATGCGCGACCGCGACTTCATCAACCGCCTGATCGACCGCGCCAAGGCCGCCGGCTGCGGCGCGCTGGTGTTGACGCTGGACCTGCAGATCCTGGGCCAGCGGCACAAGGACCTGAAGAACGGGCTGAGCGCACCGCCCAAGCTCACCATCCCCAACATCATCAACATGGCGACCAAGCCGGGCTGGTGCATGGGCATGCTGGGCACCAGGCGCCGCAACTTCGGCAACATCTTCGGCCACGTCAAGGGCATCGAGAACATGGGCTCGCTGTCCGAGTGGACGGCCAAGCAGTTCGACCCGGCGCTGAGCTGGGACGACGTGGAATGGATCAAAAAGCGCTGGGGCGGCAAGCTCATCCTCAAGGGCATCCAGGACGTGGAGGACGCGCACCTGGCCGTGCGGTCGGGCGCCGACGCGCTGATCGTGTCCAACCACGGCGGGCGGCAGCTGGACGGCGCTGAATCGAGCATCCGCGCGCTGCCGGCCATCGTGGACGCCGTGGGCCAGCAGATCGAAGTGCACATGGACGGCGGCGTGCGCAGCGGCCAGGACGTACTCAAGGCCGTGGCGCTGGGCGCCAAGGGCGCCTATATCGGCCGCGCCATGCTCTACGGCCTGGGCGCGATGGGCGAGGAAGGCGTGGCGAAAGCCCTGCAGATCATCCACAAGGAACTGGACCTGTCCATGGCGTTCTGCGGCCACACGAAGATCAGCACCGTGGACCCGGGCATCCTGCTGCCGGGCAGCTACCCCACGGCGCACGGCTGACGCCGCTGCGCGCCGCTGGCTCAGGCCAGCAGCGCGTTATCCGACTGCCGCCACAGCCCGTTGGCGGCGGGTCGCAACACACTCAGTTGATCCTGCACGGCGCCCCAGGCGCTGTCCGGATCCGCCACCGCGGGGCCGTCCAGATAGATCATGCCGGCCCTGTGCGCGGCAAGAAACATGGCGCGATGCGCGGCTGCGCTGACACCCAGGCCCAGCATCGCGGGCGCAGCAGGCAGCGCAGCGCACGACTGCACCATGCGCCCCATCAACTCCTGATCGCGTGCGTCATCGCCGCACCCCCACAGCACGAGCAGTGAGTAGTCGGCCAGCAGTGCGCGCGTCAAACCCAGGCTCAGCCCGTTGCGCGCCATGGCCACGACCCGAACGGCGCCAGCCCCGTCGGGCAGATCGGTGTAGTCGCTGCCCACGTCCAGCGCCTGGGGACCGGCAAAGCGCCGACGCACGACGGGCTGGTCGTGATGGCGCGCAAGCTTCTGCACAAGCGTGAACGACTCATCCGCGCCGGCGCTGCACACCAGCACGCGCCGGAACACGCCCGGCGTGCCCTGCTGGTCGGCGCAGGCGTGGCGCAGCGGCGTGGACAGCATGCGCCACACGGTGGCCGGCGCGTACTGCAGCCCCTGGACCCGCACGGCGTCCACCTGGTTGACGCGCGCCTCGAACTCTGCCGCACTGTCGTTGCATTGCACGATGCTCATCGTCCACACGCCGGGCAAAAGGCGCGCGCCCTCGCTGCGGTGAAGCACGCGCACGCCGTGGTGCCGCGGATCGGCCAGCACGCGCGCCATGATGGACCGCAGCGCGTCTTCCGGCCCCTCTTTCCACTGCAGGAACCAGCCCGACTGGTGCGCCAGCGCGGTGTGTACGCCGGCGGGCTCGTTGTGGCGCACGGCGCAGGCGCGGATGCGCTCCATCTCGGCATAGACCGGCCCCTGGATGCGGGACTGGCTTGCATAGACGACACGGGTAACGGCAGGGGTGGCAGGCATGGCCCGGATGCTAGGGGCCGCTGCGCCCAGCGCGGTTGATGCGTGTCAACCGCAGCGGACAGAGGCCTGTAACAGGCTGTCAAGTACCATCCGCCGCATGGACAGAACCGCCGCCGACGCCGCCTTCTCGCAAGCCGTGGAACACCAGCAGGCCGGCCGGCTGGCGCAGGCCCGCGCGCTGTATGAGCAGATCATGCAGGCGCACCCCACCTACCCGCATGTGCCGCACCTGCTGGGCGTGATCGTCAGCCAGCAGGGCGACTGGTTTCTGGCGCGCCGCCTGATCGAAAGCGCCCTGCTGCTGCACGCCAGCGACGCCGACGCGCTGGCCAACCTGGGCTGGGTGCTGGTCAACCTGGGCCTGCACGAGCGCGCCGTGGCGCGCTGCGACCAGGCGCTGGCGCTCGCGCCCGGCCATGCGCGCGCCCACACCACACGCGGCCAGGCCTTGCGGCTGTCAGGCCTTCATCAGGAAGCCATCGACGCGTTCAACCGCGCGCTGTCGCTCAACCCCGCCCTGCAGGACGCGCTGCACGGGCGCAGCCAGTCGCTGTACGCGCTGGAGCGCTTCAACGAGGCGCTGCAGGGCTTTGAACTCATGCTCCAGAACCAGCCCGGCCATGCCGAAGCCTGGAACAGCCGCGGCGCCAGCCTGATGCTGCTGGACCGCGCCGACGAGGCCAAGGCCAGCTTCGAGCGCGCGCTGCAATGCCACCCCGACTATGCCGAGGCCATGTTCAACCTGGGCTCGGCGCTGCAGCTGGAACGCCGCTACGACGAGGCGCTGGCCCTGTACGACCAGGCGCTGCAGCGGCGCCCCGCCTACCCCGAGGCCCTGATGCACCGGGCCTTTGCCATGCAGGCCCTGCGGCGCCGGCCCCACGAATGCGTGGCCAGCCTGGACCAGGCGCTGGCGCTGCGGCCCGGCTACTTCGAGGCGCTGAACGGCCGCGCCAACGTGCTGGGCCAGATGCGCCAGTACGCCGAGGCGCTGGAGAACTACGACGAGGCGCTGCGCATCAAGCCGGACTTCCACGAGGCCTGGCTCAACCGCGGTCACGCGCTGCGCGAGCTGGACCGGCTGGACGAGGCGGCCGCCTCCTACCGCGAGGCCATCCGCTGCGGCGGCGACGCGCGGGGCGGCCTGTTTGCGCTGGCCGCCATGGGGCACGAGCCGCCGCCCGGCATCGCGCCGGCCGAATACATCGTCACGCTGTTCGACAACTACGCCGAACGGTTCGACGCGCACCTGGTCGGCAGGCTGCAGTATCAGGCCCACGAGCGGCTGTGCGAAGCGCTGCTGCCGCTGGCCGGCCAGGGCCCGCACGACGTGCTGGACCTGGGCTGCGGCACGGGCCTGTGCGCACCGCTCTTGGCGCCCGTGGCGGGCCGCATGACGGGCGTGGACCTGTCCGCCCGCATGCTGGACGCGGCACGCCAGCGGGGCCTGTACAGCGACCTGGCTTGCCAGGAGGTCACGCAGTTCCTGCAGGGCGAAGGCCCGCGCTAC
>JAYRLC010000021.1:0-66466 GCA_041905405.1 Ramlibacter sp.
GGACCCATTGGGTATATCCCGCCGGCAGAAGCTGAGGCAAACTACTACCGGCATCTCGCCAGTCAGGTCTCCACGGTGGTGGCCTGACTTAAACCAACCGGCCTCCACGATTCCCGGGGCGGTTCACCAGCTCCATCTCCTGCAGGAACACCTCGCGCCGGGTCTTCTTGCGTTTGCCGGCGTACTCCGCGTCCGAAAAACTGATCTGGCTCATCGTGCAAGTTCCTTTGCATCAATCAACGCACGACGGCATGATCGGTGGACTTGTTCAGACCTTCCTTAAAGAGGACTTCTCTGACATCAGATTACTCAGAATTCGCTTGAGAAACTCTCGCAGCGTCTCGAATTTTTCAAGTGAGATGTCCAAATTTATCTCTCGCGCGTCGTCGCCGAGCTTCATTCCAATAGGCGGATCAGAATGCTCATACCATTGGCTTCGGTGTTTGATCGTGCCGATTTTTAGCCACACGCCGTTACCCTTCGCCGCTCGATGGAAGTAATCAATCACCTTTGCTTGATCATTTCGGCGTATGTGATAAAGATCATCAAGGATTAAATAAGCAGGCCCACCCGAAAGAGCGGCAAGGTGGTTGAAGAACCGCTGAAACCTGAGAATATTTTGGTGCAGGTACTCGACTTTATGGGAGACATATTCCGAGCGCTCCTCAGTCATCAAGATGTCTTTCGTTGCACCGGCGGCTGATGTGCCGACTTTGGCGGAACCCATGCCTCCGCTTGCCTTGACCTCGGCCTTAGCGAGCACCTTGGATGAGTCCTCTTGGCTTTGCCTGGACGTGGTTTTCTTCTTCGCAGTTTCCGGTGCATTTAACTGAGCTTCCAGGTCCTTGATGACCTGGTTTAGCTCGTTGCGAACGGTTGCAGTTTGAACTTTGTTGAAGGGAGGACGTTTCGGTGTCGTCCCAAAGAGGCGCGTCCAGAAACTCGTCTTCGTTGCCGGATTAGTTGCAGCCGTTGCCAGCCACTCTTCAAACTCTCGAAGGCTCTTTATCAGAACGCTAATCAGCACATCTGGATATGTGTGGCCTTTGAACGTTTCCATGTCAACGAAAGCAATCGGTCGTCTGTCGATGGTGAGATCAGCGGCTGCCTTTCTGAGTAGGCTTGACTTGCCTGATCCTCGGCGGCCAAAGACGATATTGTGTTGCTGTGATTTTGCACGAGCAAGTACTCCAGGGGCGGGTTCTATAAAGCGATGCGCACCTTCGGGCGTCGCTCGCATAACCTCTTCACACAGAACCAACAACTCATCAACTTCGGAGGAGTAAAGCATAGTTGTCTGGTCGGTGTCGTTCGCCATTTTGTTTCCCTGAGAAGTATTTGGTGTGAGCTCTTTACTTCCCCCAACTATCCTTCATCCCGGCCACCCTGTTAAACACGGGCTTACCCTCTCCTCCATTCAGAGGAGACAGATAGTCTTTGAGGTCCGCCACAAAATACCCATGCCGCTCAAACTGAAACTTCTCGTCCGGTTTCGCGCTGGCCAGTGATGGCTCCACATACGCCGTCACGGTCTTGAGCGAATCGGGGTTCAGCTCTTCCAGAAAATCCTTGTCGCCTGTGTCGGGCTGCGGCACGGCAAACAGGCGGTCGTACAGGCGCACTTCGGCTTGCACAGCATCCGCCGCGCCCACCCAGGTGATCACGCCTTTGACCTTGATGGCGTCGCTGCCCGGTGTGCCGCTCTTGGTGTCGGGCACCAGGGTGGCGTGCACTTCCAGCAGGTTGCCGGCGTCATCACGCTTCGCACCCGTGCATTCAATGACGTGGCCGTATTTCAGGCGGACCTTGTTGCCCGGGTACAAGCGGTTGTAGCCCTTGGGCGGGACGTCTTCGTAATCGGTCTTTTCTATCCACAGTTCGCGGCCGAATTTGAAGTTGCGGCGGCCTCGCTCTGCGTCGTGGGGGTGTACCGGGGCGCTGCAGTCGTCCAGCATTCCCGCCCCATGCAGCTCGTCCCAGTTGGTGATCACCAGCTTCACCGGGTCCAGCACGGCCATGGCGCGTGCGGCTTTCGGGTCCAGGTCGTCGCGCAGGCAGCCTTCCAGCGTGCTGTAGTCGATCCAGCTGTCGCTCTTGGTCACACCAATACGTTCTGCAAACAGCTGGATGCTCTGGGGCGTGTAGCCGCGGCGGCGCAGGCCCACGATGGTGGGCATGCGCGGGTCGTCCCAGCCGCTCACGTGGCCTTCGTCCACCAGCTGTTTCAGCTTGCGCTTGCTGGTAATCACATACGTCAGGTTCAGCCGCGCAAATTCGTATTGGTGCGGGTGCGGCTGGGCCAGCAGGCCGCCTTCGCACAGCCTGTCCAGCAGCCAGTCGTAAAACGGGCGCTGGTCTTCAAATTCCAGCGTGCAGATGCTGTGGGTGATGTTTTCCAGCGCGTCCTCGATCGGGTGCGCGTAGGTGTACATGGGGTAGATGCACCATTTGTCGCCCGTGTTGTGGTGGGTGGCGCGGCGTATGCGGTAGATGGCCGGGTCCCGCATGTTGATGTTGGGGCTGGCCATGTCGATCTTGGCGCGCAGCACGGCGGCGCCGTCGGCCAGCTTGCCCTCTTTCATGTCGCGCAGGCGTTGCAGGTTGTCTGCCACGCTGCGGCTGCGGTAGGGGCTGTCGGTGCCGGGCTTGCTGAAGTCGCCGCGGTTGATGCGCATGTCTTCGGCGCTTTGTTCGTCCACGTAGGCCAGGCCGGCTTCCACCAGGTATTCCGCCGCACGGTACATGAAGTCGAAGTAGTCGCTGGCCTGGTAGGGCTTGTCATTCCCCGGCTGTGCCCAGCTGAAGCCCAGCCATTTCACCGAGTCAATGATGGAGTTGACGTATTCGGTGTCTTCCTTCTCGGGGTTGGTGTCGTCAAAGCGCAGGTGGCACACCCCGCCGTAGTCGGCCGCCAGGCCAAAGTTCAGGCAGATGCTTTTGGCGTGGCCCACGTGCAGGTAGCCGTTGGGCTCGGGCGGGAAGCGGGTGCGGATTTTGGCGGGGTCGGGCTGGCCCTGCTGGTGGTGCGCGGCGTCGCCGGGGCTGCCGCCCCAGCGGCGTGCGCCGTAGGTGTTTTGCTCCAGGTCGCGCTCAATCACCTGGCGCAGGAAATTGCTGGGTTTTAGGGGTTCTTTATCGGCGGGGGCGTTCATATAGGCTCATTTTAGGGGTGGCGTTTCTTTGCGGCTCTGTGAGCGGTTACTTCCCGCAACGGGTTTGACACGCCGGACGGCCTGGCGCTTACACCTGCCTGCGTTTAATCAGGGCAAGGGGTGCTGTTTGCCCCGCCACTAAAGGAGTTCCCACCATGAAGCTCAACCGTTTTGTTTTTGTCGGCGCTGCCGCCATCGCGGCCTTGGCAGCGCTGGCCTCGGCGCCGGCCCGGGCGAGCGATGTGACCTGGTCTGTGGGCGTGCATGCGGCGCCGGGCGTACACATTGGCGCCACCAATGCGCAGCCCTATTACGTGCAGCCGGCGCCGGTGTATGTGGCGCCACAGCCGGTGTATGTGCAGCCGCCGGGTTATTACGTTCGGCCTGCACCCATCTATGTGCGCCCGGCGCCGGTTTACCAGGCGGGTTATTACTACGGCTCGGCACCCCGCGGCCACTGGAAGCACGGGCCCAAGCACCACCGCGGGCATGGCCACGGCCATCGTCGCTAAGTCCACGCCCGCAAAAAAGAGACCCTCAGGCCGTGAGGCCTGAGGGTCAACATGTCAGTCTCGGGACGGAGGGCCGTGACTGACTCACCCCGAAGGAGGGAGGGGACTCAGAGGAGTCGGGGTGATGCTCAGTGTTGTCCCCGGGACTTCGCTGTTGCCCTGGAAGGCAACCATGAGCGTGGCCGTACCGGTGACCATCGCCACCGTGTACAACGCTGCATAGCCCAGCGTGCGCAAAACATGAAATCTGGGGGACAACATGGGATGTAGTAGAACCCCGCGCCGTCCCCCGTCCTGTAGGACGGCGCCCTTACCAGGCGTCGGAACGCACCTGTGATTCCCACTGCCCGCCGCGCGTGGCGTACACGCTGATGACGCCGTAGCGCTGCTCGCCCTGGGCGTCGAATTTCATGGAGCCCGTCACGGGCGCATAGGCGTCGATGCTGCGCAGGGCCTGGGTGATGTCCTGCGGCCGTGCCGATTCCGCGCGCTTGATGGCGGCGGCCAGCACGTGCATGGCGTCGTAGCTGTAGTGGCCGCCGTAGGCCGGGTCCAGCTTGAAGGCGGCGCGGTAGCTGTCCAGGAATTTCGCGCCGGCCGGGAATTCACGCGGCTCCAGGATGGGCGACGTGGCATACAGGCCGCCCTGCATGATGCCCGCGCCCTTGAGCATGGCCGTGGTCTTGATCGTGTCGCCGCCCAGAACGGCGGGCCGGGTGTAGCCGATCTTTTGCAGGGCCTGGATCAGCGCGATGACCTGGAAGTCGTTCAGCGTGGTCACCACGGCGTCGACGCCGCCGTCGCGGATCTTGCCGGCCAGCTCATCGAACGCGGTGGTCTTGTCGTCGAACCCCTGGCGGATGGCGATGTCTTTTTTGGCCTTGGTCAGCTCCGCGGCGGCGCCGTCGGCCAGGCCCTTGCCGTAGGGCGTGCCGTCGTCCAGCACGGCGAATTTGGTGGCGTTCAGCTGGCCCGCGGCAAATGAGCCGATGGCCTTGGCCTGCAGTGTGTCGTTGGCCACCAGGCGGAAGGTGGTGGGCAGGTTCAGCTGAGTGAATTTGGGGTTGGTCGAGATGGCCAGCTGGGGGATGTTCTTGGCGGCGTACAGCGGCGCGGTCTCGATGCTCACGCCCGAGTTCAGGTGGCCGATCACGGCGACGATGCCGGCGTCCACCAGCTGCTGGGCCACGTCTTTGCCGGTGGCGGCGCTGGCGCGGTCGTCCACGGCCACG
Organism: Ramlibacter sp.; assembly: GCA_041905405.1. Taxonomy (GTDB): domain Bacteria; phylum Pseudomonadota; class Gammaproteobacteria; order Burkholderiales; family Burkholderiaceae_C; genus RAM1. The sequence goes on from JAYRLC010000021.1 coordinate 4,897, forward strand.
ATTTCCAGGGTCACGGGCTTGCCCTTGATCTTGAAGCCCGATTTGTTGAGTTCATCGACGGCGAGCTTCACGCCGTTGTGCATGTCCTGGCCCAGCGCGGCCAGGTTGCCCGACAGGGGCTGGGCCACGCCGATCTTGAGGGTGGACGGCGGGTTGTTGCAGCCGGCCAGCAGCGCGGCGGTGGCAATGGCCCCCAAGGCCAGCGCGCTTGTGACGGCCAGGCGGCGGGTGGATGTGTGCATGAATGGCTCCGTGGTGAGGTGCAACGGAATGTAAGGAGGCGCTCCCTTCCGGCGGCTCGGGGTTTCACCGGAGGTTATGTACCTTCACTACTTATTAGCCAAACTGATGCTTCGCCGTGGTGCAGAAAAAAGGCCCGCTTACCTTGCGGTACGCGGGCCTGCCAAGTCCGGCAGAGGGGATGCCGGATTTCACTCTGGAGGAGTCAGTGTGAAAACTGTTGAGTGATGTTCTGGTCGTTCATGGTCGCAGGTCAGGCGGCGCGCCAGAAGATGTAGTCGGCCTGGTACTTGACGATCTGCTTGGCACCCACGTTGCCGGCGGCGCAGGCCATGGCGGGCGCGACGCCGCCCATGGTGGCCACGCGCTGAATATAGGTCGTGCCGTTGACGGCGCCCATGCCCGAGGCGGGGTTGGCCTTGACCAGTTGCAGCGGGATGTTGCCGGTGCCGTTGGGCGCCACGGCGACCTGGGTAGCCGTCAGCTTGACGCCGTCCATGCCTTCCCAGGTAGCGGGCGGGCCGTAGTACTTGCCCACCTGCTTGCCGCCGCGGTCGTTCAGCTTGGCGTCGGGGCCGACAAACACCCATTCGAACTGGCCCGCAGCGCCGGCCTTGGCGCGGCATTCATAGGTGATTTCACCCACGCCAACGGTTTCCCAGAAGACCTTGTTGCCGGCGGGCACCTGCACGGCGGCCGGCAGGCCGGTCTGGTCAAACGGTTTCATCATGGGGCCGCTGGCACAGGCGGTGATCAGGGTGACGGCCGAAAGGGCAATGGCGGTACGGATAAACATGGTTCTGACTCCTTGTAGGTTGGTTGAGCGGCGGGTTTTTCCTCCCGGAAAGCGCCGCCGATCCTTATACGCAGCAAACAGTCACAACGGTTTCAAAACAGACGCATCAGTTCAAATGACGGCGTCTTGTCCTACAAAACGGCCCGCCGGCCGCGCGCGGTCAGCGCTGGCGGAACTGGGTCAGCACGTCCAGCAGGTTGCGCGTGGCGCCGTCCAGCGCGGGCAGGGGACGATGCACCACAACGGTGTGCCGCGTGAGTGCCGGGCTGAGCGACGCGGTCTTCAGCCCGGGTGACTTCTGGCCAGGCGCTTCGCCTTCCAGCGGCAGCACGGATCTCAACTTCACAAATAGGAATGTAGTGGCCACGATGGCATTCAGTCATCAGCAACAGGAGCGCTACATGGCGTGGAATCTTTTCAGCAGGACCGGCCACCAGCGGCTGGGTGAGCGTGAGTTGCGGGGCATGAGCGACCGCGAGCTGGCCGACATCGGCATCGGACGCAGCGAGGTGGGGGCGGTGCTGGCGTATGAACCGCAACCGCAGGCTACATCGCGCGGAACAGGTGGGCGTACAGCCGGCTCACCGGCAACTTTTCAGGCCGGCCTTTCAGGGCCAGGTGCAGTTTGCCGGCTTCGTCGCGCGTGACGCTGTCAATGGCCGCGGCCCGCACGACGGTGCCGCGGTGCACCTGCCAGAACGCCTGCGCGTCCAGCTGCGGCAGCAGCTCTTTCAGCGGCGTGCGGATCAGGTATTCGTGGCTGGCGGTCAGCACGCGCACGTATTTGTCGGCGGCCTCGAAGTACACCACGTCATCGACCGGCACCATGCGAATGGCATTGCCCACACTGGCCTGGATGACCGCCAGCGGCGCCGTCGGCGTTGCCGCTGCCGTGCTGCCGGCGACCCCCGCCGCGGCCAGCAGGTGGCGCAGCTGTCCGAGCGTGGCTTCCAGTGGCGCGGCAGCGTCGCTGCCGGCCCGCCGCCGGCCCAGCAGATCCTGCAGCTTGGCCACGGTTTTTTGCAGGCGCGCGGCCTGCACGGGTTTGAGCACGTAGTCCACCGCCTGGGCGTCAAAGGCCTGTACGGCGTATTGGTCATACGCCGTCACGAACACCAGCGCCGGAAAAGGCTCGCCGTCGGGCCATTCGTCCCCCAGCTCGGCGGCGGCTTCCAGTCCGGTCTGGCCCGGCATGCGGATGTCAAAGAACAGCACGTCGGGTTTCAGCGCCAGCGCCTGCGCGGCGGCGCTGGTCCCGTCGCCCACCGTGGCCAGCACGCGCAGGCCGGGCCAGGCGCGGGCCAGCTCGGCCTGCAACGCCTGGGCCAGCAGGGGTTCGTCTTCGGCGATCAGGGCGGTGGCGTCCATGCGTTCAGGCCCGTGCGGGCAGGTGGATCACGGCGCGGGTGCCGGGCCCGGCGGACGAACCGTCTGCCGCGGTGAAGCGCAGTTGCGCGCCATCTTCGTACACGGCGGCCAGGCGTTCGCGCACCTGCGCCATGCCAAAGCCCCGGGTGGCGGCCTGTGCGTCGGCCACGCCCACGCCGGTGTCGGCGACTTCAAGCACCACCTGGGCGCCCTCGGGCCGCGCGCTCACGGTGATGGTGCCGCCTTCTACCTTGGGCTCCAGGCCGTGCTTGATGCAGTTTTCCACCAGCGGTTGAAGCAGCAGCGCGGGCACGGGGTGGGATGCCAGCGCGGGCGGCAGGTCGAGTGTGTAGCGCAGCCGTGGACCCATGCGGATGCTCATGAGCTCCAGGTAGTCATGCAGGCGGTCAAATTCGGCCTGCAGCGGGTGCATGCTGGCGCGCGATGCGTCCAGCGTGGCGCGCAGGTAGGCGATCATGTGGTCCAGCATGACCTGGGCACGCGTGGCATCCACGCCGACCAGCGCGCGCAGATTGGCCAGCGTGTTGAACAGCATGTGCGGCTCCAGCTGTGTCTCCAGCAGCTTCAGCCGCGCCTCGTTCGCGTGGCGGCGCGATTCGACCATCTTGCGTTCCAGGTAGGCCGATTTGTTGATCGAGTAAAAGTAGAACGACCCGGTGATGCCCGCCAGCAGCGTGATGACGATGGACGACCGTTCCTCCAGCGCGCTGACGTGGCCGCCGGGCGGGTAGAAGTGAAAGTAGTGCGCGCACAGCAGGTCCGCCAGCCGCGTGCCGCCCAGGTAGCCCAGCACAATGGCGGCCGCCACCAGCGCCAGCCCATGCCAGCCCTGGGGCCAGCCGGTTTCGGCAGCGGAAGGAAACAGGTCGCGGCCCAGGTCGATCACGGCCCAGGTGATGCCCGCGATCAGTACCGAATACACCACGGACGGACCGTAGGCCCGGTCGGGAATGAAGGCGTACTGCAGCGTGGCGATGGCCAGCGCGAACGCCATGACCTGCAGGAAGTGACGCAGCTTGGCGATCCAGTCGATGCGCCGCGCCGCGTTCATGGGCGGCCCTGCTGCTGGCGGCGTTCGATCGCTTCGCGTTCGCGCTGGATCATGCGTTCACGCAGACCGCCGCCCTTGCCCAGAACGAACACCGACACGCCGTGCAGCGCCAGCCCCAGCCCCCAGCCGATCACCGGGTACACCGACCACGGCCGCGTACCCAGGCCGTGGCGTGACATCAGAAACATGGCGATATTGACCAGAAGGTACACGCAGGCGTGTGTGTACCAGCCAAGCTTGGCGCCGGCGCGCTTGCGGGCCAGGGTGTCGATTTCCTGCGGGGACAGCGGCATGGGCATCGAACCATTCTAAGCAGGCGTGCGGACCGCGGCGGCGGGTACGTGCCGCACAAAGAACGCAGCCACGGCAGCGTTCAGCCGCTGCACGGCGGCGGGCCGGTCGAACCCGGGCGGGTCGCCGTTGAGCAGCCGGGCGATGGGGCTGAGCACCTCGTCGGGCGGCACGGGTGACAGCATGACGCCGTGCGATGCCTCGGGGAATTCCGCCACGCGCTCGCAGACACCGCAGGCGGCCAGTATCGCGCCGCTGTGAAAGCGCGGCACCTGGTTGATGTCGCGGCCGGCGGTTACCAGGCCCAGCGGCACGCGCGGCTGCGCGAGCGACGCCATGTCGAAATCCGCTGCGAACGGCACGGCTGCGATCACGGCGGCAATGCGCGGGTCTTCATGCGTGTACCAGGTGTCATCGTCGAAACGCTGGCGGTGTACGCCCAGCACGACCTGCTTCTTCAGGCCGTCCAGCCAATTGCCCTGAAGCCGTGTCGTGTAGCCCGCGCAGGAAGAGAAGTCCTCCTCGAGATGGGCCTGGCAGTGCCGGCGGAAGTTGCCGGGCGACCAGCGTCCGCCCGCCAGGCTCAGCGCCGTGTGGCCGCCGGCCGAACCGCCGAACAGGCCCACGCGGTCCAGCACCAGCAGCGGCGCGAAGCGCGGGTCGGCGGCCACGGCGTCGATGGCACGCGACACCTCGGCGGGGCGGCGCTTCCAGCTTTCGGGGCCGGGTTGCGACGGGTCCGCCACGTTGTCGGCGCGGTGCCGGGGCAGGGCCACCACATAGCCAGCGTCCACCAGCACACGGGCCAGGTCCACATGCACCCAGGGCGCGCCGCCCGAGCCGTGTGAGATCACGATGAGCCGCCCGTTGCCCCGCACGGGCGCGGCCTGCGGGGCCAACTGGAAGGTGAAGCGTCCCCGGGCCACCGCCTGCGGGGCCGCCGCGGCCCGGTAGAAAACCGTGACGGGACCGTCGCCGGCCTGCCCGGGCAGCTCGTCCAGCCCCATCGAAGCCGGCATCGGCTGCGCGGCCACGGCCAGCTGGGCGCCGAAGGCCAGTGCCGCGGCCACCAGGCACATGGCCAGCCAGAGGATGAAATGGCGCGTCATGGTGATGCCGGCGTTCATGGCGGCGCCGCTCAGGACGGATTGCGTGACGTGGACAGTCGTTCGCGTTCGCGCTGCACCAGCCGATCATGCAGGCCGCCGCCGGTGACAAGGAACACCACGGCGCCATGGATGGCCAGGCCGACGCCCCAGCCCACGGCGGGGAACACGGCCCAGTGGCGGTCGCCCAGGGCGGACAGCAGGGCCAGCAGGATGTTGACGGCGATGTACACGGTGGCGTGGATGTACCAGCCCAGCTTGGCGCCAGCGCGGCGGCGGGCCAGACGTTCGTTGTCGTTGTGCAGGGTGTAGGCGGTCATGGTGTGTGCTCCAGGTAGTGAGAGGGTGTTCGGGGATGATGGGTTTCAGGCGTGGGCAACGGTGCGCAGCAGGCTGGGGGCGGGCCTCATGGCCAGGCGCAGCAGGCGCGCCGTGCGGCCGGCAAAAATGCCGCTGAACAGGCCCGACAGGGCGGCCACGGTCAGCGAGAAGGCGGCGTCGGCATGCAGGGTGGGCTGCAGGGCCAGCGTTACGCCCACGGTGTACTTGATGCTGAAAATGCCCAGGATCAGGCCCAGCGGCACCCAACTGCCGGGCAGGACAAATTCACGATCGGCTGCGTCATAGCGCACACCGGTGGGCATGGGCCGGCGCAGCAGGGCGGCGACGGCCAGCGCGGCGGCAGCGGCCCACACGGCCAGCACGCCGGGCAGCAGGGACGAGCCGGCAAAGCCGCTGACCACGCCCCACAGCGAGAACCCGCCCATGGCCAGCGGCATGACCACGGTGCGCGGCAGGCCGGCTCGGCGGTCGCGCACCTGCGTCAGGCCCAGCACCACCAGACCGGCCAGCAGGCCCCAGACCCAGCCGGGCGTGTTCATGGCGATGGTCAGGATCATCGGGCGGCCCGGTGGCGGCATGTAGTTGGCGGGCAGCAGGCCCAGCCACTGACCCCAGACCAGCCGGCCCAGGAACCGGCCCGGCAGCAGGGTAAAGGCGCCGGCCACCAGGCAGGCGCCGATGTACAGCTGCTGCATGATCTGGCGGTGAGCGGCGATGTTGCCGCGCGCCAGCTGGCGAAACGACTGGACCAGCGCGCCCAGGGTGGTGAACGACAGGATGTGGATGATGCCCAGCGTGCCCACCAGCTGCAGCAAAGTGGCGGGGATGAACAGCGCCGAAACGGCGGCAATCACCATCAGCGTGACCCAGGCGTAGCCGAACGCGCGGTGCAGGCGCGGGCGCTGCGTGGCGCCGCGGCGGGCCCACAGGGCAACCGGGCCGGTGGCGACCGCGCCCAGGGCGGCGGTCAGGTGGATGGCGACGATGGGGGTGATCTGTGACATGGGTGCTCCGTGGGTATCCGATGGACGCACTGTGCCGACGGGCGCGCCGGCGGGCCACGGGCTTGCGACGAAATGCAGGGAAGGCGGCGCGAAATGCAGCCGGACAGCGTGAACGGCGACCGCCGGGGCGGCGTTTAAGGCCGGCCGGGGCTTTTTAGGTCAGGGTCCGGGCAGGGGGCACGGCGATAATCGGCGCTCTTTTTGCAGGAGCGCGTGTGGACATTGCATTGCTGGTCAAGGCCGCCATCATGGGCGTGGTCGAGGGCCTGACCGAATTCCTGCCGGTGTCCAGCACCGGCCACCTGATCCTGGCGGGCGCGCTGCTGGGCTTTGACGATGCCAAGGCCAAGGTGTTCGACATCGCCATCCAGACCGGGGCGATCCTGGCCGTGATCATCGTTTACTGGCAGAAGATCCGCGAAACGCTGGTCGCGCTGCCGACCGAGCGACAGGCGCAGCGGTTTGCGCTGAACGTGTTCATCGCCTTCGTGCCGGCCGTGATCCTGGGCCTGCTGTTCGGCAAGGCGATCAAGGCGCACCTGTTCACGCCCGTGGTGGTGGCCAGCACCTTCATCATTGGCGGCTTCATCATCCTGTGGGCCGAAAAGCGCCAGCAGACCACGGTGCGCATCCATGACGTGGACGAGATGTCGCCGCTGGACGCGATCAAGGTCGGCCTGGTGCAGTGCCTGGCCATGGTGCCCGGCACCAGCCGCAGCGGCGCCACCATCATCGGCGGCATGCTGCTGGGGCTGAGCCGCAAGGCCGCCACCGACTTCAGCTTCTACCTGGCCATCCCCACGCTGGTGGGCGCGGGCGCTTACAGCCTGTACAAGGAGCGCGCCATTTTGTCCATGGCCGACCTGCCGATGTTCGGCGTGGGGCTGCTGTTCAGCTTCATCAGCGCCTGGCTGTGCGTGCGCTGGCTGCTGCGCTACATCTCCACCCACAGCTTCGTGCCGTTCGCGTGGTACCGCATCGCGTTCGGGATCATCGTGCTGGCGACGGCCTGGACGGGGATGGTGAAGTGGGCCGCTTGAGCGCGGGCGGTATATGCGGGCGCCGTTAGCCCCTGGCCGCTATCGCGGGTAGGTCTGCTCGAACCAGCGCAGGTAATACGACGTGAAGGCGTCGCCCGGTTTGCGGGCGGCCAGCGCGCGCAGGTGCCGTTCCTGTGCGTCCACATCCGATGTGTTGGTGTACACGTCCACCAGCGTCCAGCGCAGCGCGTCATGGTGCGGCTGCATGGCAAGCGCAGCCTCGTACAGCGGCGCCGCCGCTTCCAGCCAGTACAGATCGAAGTGCAGCAGTTGCGCCAGCGCGAGCAGGTCGGCCGCCTGGGCTCCTGCCGCCCCGGCCTGTTGCTGCAACTGCGCCAGGCGCGGTGCCAGCGGCTGCGTGCTGGCTGGCGGTGGGGCCAGCGCGCGGCCGCCGAACAGGGGCTGCAAAGGCGGGGCGCCGGGCGTTTCGCGCCAGGCCCGCGCATGGGGGAAGTCCGCGTATTTGGCCCGGGCCGACCCCCCTTGCTCCGCCAGCTGGAAATAGGCCTGGCTTCTGACTTCATCGACCTGCCAGCGGCCCTGTGCGTCGCGTTGCATCAGCACGGGCAGCACCGCATGGCCGGGCTGGAACATCGCCACCGCCAGGTCTGCGCTTTCCCAAAGGGTGAACGGCGACGCCTTCTGGTAGTAGGCCGCGATGCGGCGTGTGTAGGCGGCGCTGCGGGGCTGCTCCATACGGTGGTAACGGCTGCCTTCGGAGAGCAGGCCCAGCAGGGGTGAGCCGGTGCCTTGGTCCAGGGACGTCAGGTAGCGCTGCAGCGTTTCGCGTGCGGTCGTTGCCGCGGCGAAACGGGCCGCCTGCTCCGCAGGCAGCAACCCCTGCAGGGCCTGGGCGCGTTCCAGGGCCAGGCGGTAATCGCGCCGGGCCACGCCGGCGCCGCCCGACAGGTGGGCCGTCAGCGCGCTGGCGCGCGGCAGCTGCAGCACCGGGGCCGGCGGCACCCGGCCGGTGGCGCGCCAATCCAGGTAGTGGATGCGCAGGGTCACGAGCAGCTCGGTCAGAAAGTCGCGCCGCGCATAGGGCGTGGCCGCCGTCATGTGGCTGCGCGCGGCTTGCTCCAGCTGGTGGCACAGCAGGTCCGGGAAAACGCCTTCCAGGCTGTACGACACCTCGATCTTGAACTGCTGTTCGGCCTGCGACCACAGCAACAGGATCGCGTCGCCCCCGGTGGCGCGGCCCAGGCCCATGCGTGCGAACAGCCCGGTCGCGTGCGCCTCCAGCGCCGTGCCGGGCGGCAACTGCTGCTCCAGCACCAGCCCGGCCTGCACACCGGTGGCCTGCTGGAAGATGGCCACAGAGGCGGCCAGCGCCCGGTCGTAGCGGTGTTCAGGGGTGCTGTTGCGAAAGGCAATGGGCTGCGCGGCCGCTGCACCCGCCACGAGCAGGCACAGCAGCGCCCACAGCGCGCGCCACGCCGGGTGGGCGTTCAAATGAAGTCCAGTGCGCACAGGTGGTCGAAAAAGGCCTGGCGGTTGCGCGGTGTTTCCTTCGGGAACGCCGACATCAGCAGCGAATAGGCCTGCCGCAGGTTGCCGCTGGCCTGATGGACCACCGGCGTGAACGATGCGTCGCGCAGGCCGCTGGCGAGCTTGGCCTCGAAAAAAGCCTTGTGCTGCTGCACGGCCAGCAGCACGAGCGCCTGGGCCTGCCGGATTTCGGGTGCGGCGGATGCCTGCTGCAGGCCGTCCAGCGGCCCCTGGTAGCCGCGCAGCACGTCGCGCAGGCGGGGCTCGTCGCGCGAGCGCAGCGCGGCCAGGGCGCTTGCCCGCACCACCAGCGCCTGATCCGACAGATCGAACAGCCGGGCCAGTGCCTCGGCCTGCGGCCGCGTCGCGGTGGATGCGGTGGCCGAGTAGGGGGTGCGCTGGTGGGGAATGCTGGCGTAGGCCTCGTCCAGGCTCATGGCCCACGCCTGCGGCGCGATGAATGTCGCAAGCACGCAAGCCGCCCAGATGAATCGGAACATCGTCTCTCCCCCACGCATGGTTGGGCGGGGACCATATCACAGCCGCAGGTCTGCCAGCCACGCGCGTCTGGCCTGTGCCCGCTCGCCCGGCGGCATGCGCAGCACCGCGGACGGGTGCAGCGTGACCAGCACGCGAAGGCCGTCGGCGCGCGTGAGCCACTGGCCGCGCACCTGCGTCACGGCCACGTCATGGCCCAGCAGCGCGCGTGCGGCCGTTGCGCCCAGCGCCACCAGCGCCTGCGGGCGTACCAGCCGTATTTCGTCGTCCAGCCAGTGCAGGCACGCCGCGGCCTCGCGCTGTGACGCGGTCTTGTGGATGCGGCGCTTGCCGCGCAGCTCGTATTTGAAGTGCTTGACCGCGTTGGCCACGTACACCGCGCTGCGCGCGATGCCCAGCGTGGCCAGGGCATCGTCGAACAGCTGCCCCGCCGGGCCCACGAAGGGGCGGCCCTGCAGGTCCTCGTGGTCGCCGGGCTGTTCACCGACGAACATGAACGCCGGTCGCAACGGGCCTTCGCCGCAGACGGCCTGCGTGGCGTGTTGGCCGATGGGGCAGTCGCGGCAGCGCTGCGTGGCGGCGCGCAGGGCGTCCAGCGAATCGATGGGCGCTTGCGGGTCGGCGGCTGGCGCGCGGGGCAGCAGGCGCACGGTACGCGCGGGCGTGGTGGCGGGCTGCTCGACCATGCGGCCACTGCGTTCGGCGGCCTGCGCCGTCAGCGGCGCGATCAGTTCGGCTTCGGGCAGGTTGCGCCAGTATTTGCGCGGCATTTCCTTTTGCATCATGGCCAGCTTCAGGCGCGCGGGGTTGAAGATGCTGGCGTAGTAGGTGAGCCACAGCGATTCGCCCGCGTCGGCGGCCGGCGCGTCGCCGCGCTGCGCGCCAGGGCTGAAGTGCAGGGCGCCGTCGGGGTTGTCCGCATCGGGCGGCGTCCAGCGCACGCAGCGGCGCGGCGTCAGGATGGCCCAGCGCATGGCCGTGAACCGTCGCGCAAAGAAGGGTGCGACAGCCTCCACCGTGTGGTGCGACGGCTCGAACCAGGCCACGTGCAGGGGTTGCGTCCCCCCGTCGTCCAGCGTGCGGAACCGCACGAACGCCTTGGTCTTGTGCATGTCGCGGCGCACCGCCTTGTGCATGTGCCTCGCCTGGATCAGGTCGGCGTCCAGCGGGTCGTGGCGCAGGCCGGGTTCATGCACCAGCCGCCACAGCAGCCTGTACAGCAGCGCAAACCGTTGCGGGTCGTCGTGCAAGGCCACGGTCTGGCACAGCGTGATGAACGCCCTGGGCACGGCGGCGCGCGGGCCAGCAGCGGTCGCGGCAGGTGCAGGGACCGGTGTGTGCGCAAACAGCTCGCCCGTGCCGGTGCCTCCGGCCGTCAGCCACAGCACGGTGTCGGGTGGCGCGCCGGCCGCCAGCAGGCCGCGGGCCGCGGCGCGAAAGCCGGCAAAGTCGGTCTCGCCGGCCAGCACGACGGTGCGCGGTGGCGGCAGGCTCAAAACAGCGCCCCCTGCCGGGCCGGCGCCGACGGGGCGGCGGGTGCGGCGGCGGGTTTGGCGGCGCGCTGCGCCAGCTGCCGGGCCAGGCCTTCGCCATCCAGCGCGCGGGGCGTGTGCCCGTCGACTTCCACGAACGGCAGCACGCGGCCCACGGGCACGTGCAGGCGGCGCAGGTCGTCGGCGCGCAGGCGGCGCACGCGCCGCGCCTGCAGCAGCCGCGTCACGGCGGTCACGCCCAGACCCGGCACGCGCAGCAGCAGCTCGCGCGGCGCGCGGTTCAGGTCGACCGGAAAGCGCTCGCGGTGCGCCAGCGCCCAGGCAAGCTTGGGGTCCATGTCCAGCGCCAGCATGCCGCCCTGCGCATCGGCCACGATCTCGTCGTGCGCAAAACCATAAAAGCGCATGAGCCAGTCGGCCTGGTACAGCCGGTGCTCGCGCACCAGCGGCGGCGCCTTCAGCGGCAGCGCCGACGATGCATCGGGGATGGGGCTGAAGGCCGAGTAGTACACGCGCTTGAGCTGGTATGACCCGTACAGCCGCGCACTGGTGCCCAGGATCGCGCGGTCGTCGGCGGTGTCGGCGCCCACGATCATCTGCGTGCTCTGCCCCGCTGGCGCAAAGCGCGGCGCGTCGGCGCGGCGGGCGCGGCTGCGCGGCAGCGACACGGTGCGCGCCCCTCCCGCTATGGCGCCACCGTTGGCGGCGGCTTCCTGCGCCTGCCCGCGCGCGTCGGCGATGTGCAGCGACAGCCGCGCCATCGACCGCTTGATGGCCGCGCCGTCTTTCTCGGGCGCCAGCGCCGCAAGGCCCGCGTCGGTCGGCAGTTCGATGTTGATGCTCAAGCGGTCGGCGTAGCGACCCGCGCGCGCCAGCAGTTCGGGCGACGCGTCGGGGATGGTCTTGAGGTGGATGTAGCCGCGAAAGTCATGCTCTTCGCGCAGCACGCGCGCGACCTCGACCACCTGCTCCATGGTGTAGTCGGGGCTGCGGATGATGCCGCTGGACAGGAACAGGCCTTCGATGCAGTTGCGCCGGTAAAAGTCGAGCGTGAGCTGCACCACCTCGGCCACTGTAAAGCGTGCGCGGGGCACGTTGCTGGTGGCGCGGTTCACGCAGTACAGGCAGTCGTACTGGCAGAAGTTGGTCAGCAGGATCTTCAGCAGCGAGATGCAGCGTCCGTCGGGCGCGTAGCTGTGGCAGATGCCCGAGCCTTCGGTGGAGCCGATGCCGCGCCCGCCCAGCGAATGGCGCTTGTCTGTGCCACTGGATGCGCACGAGGCGTCGTATTTGGCGGCGTCGGCCAGGACGGCGAGCTTTTGCTGCAAATTCACTGTATGAATATACAGCTATCATGGCATGTCAAATGACATATCCCCGGGCGATTGCAGGTTTCCACCGGATACAGGCTTACGACAAAACTTTGCCGCTGCTGACAGCGGGGTTTCGGGCAACGCTGAATAATCAGGCGCATGCCGTTCCCCGTTCAGCGCCGCGTTTTGAGCCTGCCTGTTGCCCTGCTGTTACTGGCGCTGGTGGGTGGATGCACCACGCCCATCACCGCCAAGGTCACCAACTTCAATGCATGGCCGCGCGATACGGCCGGCGCCACGTACAGCTTCGCGTCCGCCGATCCGCAGCGCGACGAGCTGGAGCAGTCCACCTACGAAGGCTACGTGGGCGCGCAACTGGAACGCCATGGCCTGCGCGAGGCGCCGGAAGGGCAGATGGGGCGCTTCCTGGTCGAGGTGCGGGCCAGCGACACGACGCGCCAGAAGACGGTGCTGGAGCCGGTCTACGACAACCAGCTCATCTGGACGCCGCCCACGCGCGACCGCTACGGGAACGTGTTCCACGGCTACTGGCGGCCGGACGGCTTCGGCCCGCGCTACATCGGCGACCGTGAAGTCCAGCGCACCGTCAACGTCAACCGCCTGGCCGTTCGCATTCTGGACACCCGGGGCGGCAGCCGGCCGCGGCCGGTTTTGAACACCAGCGCCGTCTATGAAGGCGAGCTGGAAGACCTGCCCGACATGGTCCCGTACCTGGCGCGCGCGTTGTTCCGGGAATTTCCCGGCTACAACGGCAAGGTGCACGTCGTGAAGTTCGACAACCGCACGGGCGAGATGACGGTGCGGTAAAGCGGGTCAGGCGCCCAATATCTCGCGTACAGATTTTTCCGATGCGGCGGGAAATACGACCTGGAAATCGTGCTCAGGCGATGATGGTGGAATCGCAGCAGCACTGCTACGCCAATCGTGAACAGCGTCGCTAAGAATCTCCAGATAAATCTTGCAATCGCCGGGACTGATCTGAAGCGGGACATCAGAGTGCACCACTGCAATTTTTCGCTGCGTGATCCAATGGAAATCCCGAAGGCAGTCTGACAGGCCATCCCAATTGAGTCCGAAGTAGCTTGGAAAGTGGGCAGCCGACGCCATTGCTTCCAGCAACTGTGATTTCGAGGTCAAGGCGGGAGGTAAGTCGATCTTGAAAGTCGAGTCGTCTGAGATTTGCGGCGAATCGCTGAACATGAATGGAAGCGTACGCATAGGTTGTGCGCTCATGGCAGCGGAATGAAGGTTCTGTAGTGATCTGGAGTGTAGTAAACCTCTCCACCCTGTCCGGTCACCACGCGTTGCTGTCCGGGCCCCGCTATGCCTGGGGTGGGATGGACCCATTCACGGTAGTACCCGTCAGGCTTAATAGGCAGTAGCCCTTCACGATTCTGGAATGTCGAGCCGTCATTTCGATGGGGGAAGCTCTGCCCGGCGCGAACTCTCTCCAGAGTCGAGTACACCTCCGGCGGGCATGGCGGCTGCGTTGCCGAGGGTTGGGTCGCAGAGTACCTTGTGCTCGGCGAGGCCCTCCCTGCGCCGAAGGGAGAGGCGCCGCCCCCAGCTTCGAGTGGCAGCAGCTCAATTGCTCTTTTGGGAAGCCCCTTTGGCGTCAAGCCCTCTGGGTCCGTATAGCTCAGTGGATTGCCGCCAACGTAAACGGCATGGACACTGCCAATCACTGAGAGCATCAGAAGCAGACCTGCCAGAAATTTTTTGATGTAGCTGTTCATGTTTTCGCCTCCTTGATGTTGATTAATTTGCATAACGCGCCTTCGCGCGTTCAATCCGCTCGCGATACGCCGCTTCGATCGCTGCGGTCGGTGCCTGAAAGCCCAAGTCTTTCGCCTTGTTTCCCCAATACAGCCAACCGTTTTCAAGGTCTTCGAACAACGGTTCGAGGTTTGCGGGAATGTCCGAAGGACGTTGATATCGCTCTACAAAAAGTTGTCGCTTGAGACCAAGGTATCCAAAGTACGCATGCGCCATCGCCGAAATGTCTTTTGGGTAGTGTTTGAGAAGGAATTCGGCCAGCTGTACGCGCGCGAGGTCCGAAGCTACGGTTCCTAGGCTTTCGTAGCTCCCCAATAGCGTGCCAGCAATGGCTGCAGCTGTCTCCCTCATAGTCAAGGGTTGCAGGTAGATGCCGTTGGCGATCGCCGTCGGCGTTATGGTGGGGAATTGCTTCAACTGCCATTGATCGTCCGCCCATCCGCCTCCATCCGTGGTTTCCACGCCATACCAAAGGCCGTTGTCGCCTCGGAATTTCACATAGAAGTAGTTGGGCGCGGTCGTGAGAGCAACTGGTATATCCAGCCTTTGTCCCAGGATGATGAACAAAGCAGGCATCGAGATGCAATTGCCTTTTCGGGTAGCGAGATAAACCGATAGGAGTTGTGCCTTTGGATTTCTGTCATCGTGCAGGTCGTACATAAACGGCTTCTTACCGCCGAGGGGTTGGGGCCTGTACAGATAGTCACGAAGCGCCTTGAATTTGGCCAGGTTGCTGGCGTTATCTGGCACAGAGGCTTTGACTTCTGCCACCATATCCTCGATTAGTTTGAGAGTGACAGTTGGATCGGTCGACGGATCGATCATTTGATCGATGGCCAGCTTGATATGGGCCAGATCCATGAGTGGTTCTGGAGTGGCCAGGATGGAGCGAACTGTGTTGAAGTTCGACCCGAAGTCCGGAGCCCAGTGTTGAGCGCGCGCCGCCGTAGGTGGCACCACAAGGGCCAGCACAAGGCACGCGGACAAAAAGCCAATGAAATTGCGCATGAAGTCCTCCCTGAAGGAGAGAACTTTTTAGCACATTTTTCTGTAACCCTATTCGCTCGCCATGCCGCGCAGCGATGCCTCAATCGCCGCCGCCGTGGCCAGCGGCTTCTCCATGGGGAACAGGTGGCTGCCTTCCAGCATCATGAGCCGGCCTTTCACGAGCTGGTGCGTCATGGCCATGCCCACCTGCTTCATTTCCTCGGACCGTGTGCCGCCGATGAAGGCGACGGGGCATTTGAGCGGGTGCCGTTTGAGCAGCCGGTCCAGGTTGTCGGGCAGGGTGTTGTAGATCGCGGTTTCCACGTCGCGGTCAAAAGCCAGCATGCGCTGCCCGTCCACGTCGCGGGTGCCGTGCACCGCATAGTCGGCCAGCACCTGTTCGTCCCATTTGGCAAACGCCTTTTTATGGCGGAAGTGCTCCAGCACGGCGTTTTCGTCGGGCCAGGTGTTCTTGCGCTTGCGGCTCACCGCGCCGGGCGACACCGAACCCACGAGCTGTGTGCGCTTGATGACGCCCAGCGTCTTGGCGCGCCAGCCGCCCAGGACGGGCGAGTCGATCAGCAGCACACCGCGCGCCAGCTGCGGGTGGCGCGCCGCGCACATCAGGCTCAGGAACCCACCCAGTGAATGGCCCACCAGCCAGGCCGGCTCGCCGGCCTTGTCCACCTCTTTGCGGGCGAAGTCGTGCAGTTGCTGCACGAGCTGCGGCCAGTTGTTGGTGACGGGATATTTGGGGTCGTGGCCGAAACGGTCCACGGCGCGCACCGTGAAGCCGCGCGAGCGCAGGCTCTTGAACAGGACGCCGTAGGTGGCGGCCGGGAAGCTGTTGGCGTGGGAGAAGACAAGCAGACTCAAGGCACGGGCCTCAGATGAGCTTGTCTTCGGGCCTGGCGATTTTCTTCAGCGGCTTGCTGCGGCCTTCGGTCATGAGCGGGGTGTCGGTGTGCCGGTCGTCCCAGACGGGGTCTTCCAGGCTGTCGAACACTTCGCGCAGCTTCTGGCCCCAGCTGTTGTGCAACATGCGGTAGTAGGGGTTGTCATGGTCCAGGCAGGCGACCTGGTCGGACTGGAAGCGGTTGGCTTCGTACACGACCAGATCCAGCGGCGGGCCGACCGACAGGTTGGACTTCATGGTGGAGTCCATGGACACCAGTGCGCACTTGGCGGCTTCGTCCAGCGGCGTGTCGGGCGTGATCACGCGGTCCAGCACGGGCTTGCCGTACTTGGATTCGCCGATCTGGAAGTACGGCGTCTCGGGCGTGGCCTCGATGAAGTTGCCGGCCGAGTAAACGTGGAACAGGCGCATGCCCTCGCCGCGGATCTGCCCGCCAAAGATCAGCGACACGTTGAAGCTCACGTCGGCATGCTTGAGCGCGGCAGCGTCACGGTCGTACACGCGGCGCACGGCCTGGCCCAGCACGCGGCAGGCGTCGAACATGCTCCTGGCGTTCCAGATCGTGATGGGTTCGCTGTCCTCGGTTTCCTTCAACTGCTCGACCTGCAGGATCTCGCGCACCGACTGGCTGATCGACAGGTTGCCGGCCGACAGCAGGACCATGAAGCGGTCCTCAGGCCGCTCGTACACGATCATCTTGCGGAAAGTGCTGATGTGGTCCACGCCCGCGTTGGTGCGCGAGTCGGACAGGAACACCAGCCCGGCGTTGAGTTTGATGCCTACGCAATAGGTCATTTTTTTTCCAGTTTTTTCTTCAGTGCGTACAGAGCGTCGAGCGCCTCGCGGGGGCTCAGGGCGTCGGGGTCGATGGCGGCCAATGCCGCTTCAGCCGGTGACGGGCCGCTGTCCATCGCGGTGGGCGGCGGTGCAAACAAGTCTACCTGCTCGCGCGTGTCGGCCTGCTGGCCTTCCAGCGCGGCCAGCGCATGGCGCGCATGGTTCACCACGGCCGCCGGCATGCCGGCCAGCCGCGCGACCTGGATGCCATAGCTGCGGCTGGCCGGCCCCGCCTGGATCTCGTGCAGGAACACGATGTCGCTGCCCGATTCGGCTGCGCTCACGTGCACGTTCACCGCGCCATGGTGCCTGGCGGGGAACTCGGTCAGCTCGAAGTAATGGGTGGCGAACAAGGTGAAGGCGCGCGTCTTGTCATGCAGGTGCGCGGCAATGCCTGAAGCAAGTGCCAGGCCATCGAACGTGCTGGTGCCGCGGCCGATCTCGTCCATGAGCACCAGCGATTCGGGCGACGCGCCGTGCAGGATCTGCGCGGCCTCGGTCATCTCCAGCATGAAGGTGGACTGCGCATTGGCCAGGTCGTCGGCCGCGCCGATGCGTGTGTGGATCGCGTCCAGCGGCCCCAGGCGGCACGCCTGCGCGGGCACGTAGCTGCCGATGCTGGCCAGAAGGCTGATGATCGCGACCTGGCGCATGTAGGTGCTCTTGCCGCCCATGTTGGGGCCGGTAATGACCTGCATGCGCTGCTTGGGCCCCAGCCGCGTGTCGTTGGCGATGAAGCTGCCGCCGCCTGTTTCCGCTAGCCTGGCTTCAACGACGGGGTGGCGGCCCTGCGTGATGTCGATGCCGGGCTCGCGCGTGAACTGCGGGCAGCACCAGCCAAGCGTGAGCGAGCGTTCGGCAAAGGCGCACAGCACGTCCAGTGCGGCCACCGCCCGTGCCAGTTGCGTCAGCGCGGGCACATGGGGCTGCAGCGCGTCCAGAATCTGTTCGTACAGCCATTTCTCGCGGGCCAGCGCGCGCTCCTGCGCGCTCAGGGCCTTGTCCTCGAACGTCTTGAGCTCGGGCGTGATGAAGCGCTCGGCGTTCTTCAGTGTCTGGCGGCGGCGGTAGTCGTCAGGCACCTTGTCCACCTGGCCCTGCGTGACCTCGATGTAGAAGCCGTGCACCTTGTTGAACTGCACGCGCAGGTTGGCGATGCCGGTGCGCGCCCGCTCGCGCGTTTCCAGGTCCAGCAGAAAGGCGTCGCAGTTGTTCTGGATGCCGCGCAGCTCGTCCAGCTCGGCGTCAAACCCCGCGGCGATCACGCCGCCGTCGCGCACCAGCGCGGCGGGCTCTTCGAGAATGGCGCGGGCCAGAAGCTCGGCGCAGCCCGGCGGCGGAACCAGCGCCGCGGCGATCTGCGCCAGCGCGCCGTCCAGACCCTGCACGTCCCGGCCCAGCTGGTGCGCCCGCTGCAGCGACTGCTGCAGCGCCACCAGCTCGCGCGGGCGCACCTGGCGCAGCGCTGTGCGGGCCGTGATGCGTTCCACGTCGCTCATGCCCTTGAGTCCCGCGCGCAGGGCCTGCCAGCGGCCGTCGGAAGGCCGTGGCCCGTCGCCGCCGCGCAGCGTGGTGACGGCCTGCAGGCGTTGCGTGGCCTGGGCGCGGTCGCGCTGCGGCGCGAGCAGCCAGCTCTTGAGCATGCGGCTGCCCATGCCGGTCAGGCAGGTGTCCAGCAACGAGAACAGCGTGGGCGAATCTTCACCACGCAGCGTCTGCACCAGCTCCAGGTTGCGGCGCGTGGTGAGCGGCAGGTCGATCAGTTCATCACTGCGCTGCACACGGATGCTGTGCAGGTGGGTCAGCGCCCGGCCCTGCGTGTGCTCGGCAAAGCCCAGCACGGCGGCGGCGGCGGCGTGCGCCTCGGGCAGGCCGTCGGCGCCCCAGGCCTGCAGGCTGGCCGCCTTCATCTGCTCCAGCAGTTTGCGCTGGCCCAGGGCGCTGTCGAACTGCCAGTCCGGCCGCGGCGTGAGCGACAGCGACGCATTGAAGCGCAGGGCCTTGAGCCGCTGCTCGAACGCGGGCGTGACGCCCGCGCTGTACAGCAGCTCGCTGGGCGCGATGCGCGCGGCCCAGGCTTCCAGCTCGTCGGCGGGGCACTGGGCCAGGTGCAGCTCGCCCTGCGTCACGCTCAGCCACGCCAGGCCCAGCGTGTTGCGCGCGCCGGGGTGCACGGCCAGCAGGTAGGCCTCGGCCTTGTCGTTCAGCAGCTCGGTGTCGGTCAGCGTGCCGGGCGTCACCACGCGCACCACCTTGCGCTCCACCGGCCCTTTGGCCGTGGCCACGTCGCCCACCTGCTCGCAGATGGCAACCGATTCGCCCAGCTTGATCAGCCGCGCCAGGTAGGTTTCCACCGAATGGAACGGCACGCCCGCCATCACGACGGGTTCGCCGGCCGACATGCCGCGCTTGGTCAGCGTGATGTCCAGCAGGCGCGCGGCCTTTTCTGCATCAGCCCAGAACAGCTCGTAGAAGTCCCCCATGCGGTAGAACAGCAGGGTGTCGGGGAAGTCTTTTTTCAGGCCCAGGTACTGGACCATCATGGGCGTGTGTGCGGGGGCTTCGGCTGTACTCATGCAATTCCGGGCTACAGGCCCGGAATTCTAGGCGGTGGGCGAGGCAGACGCCTGCATTGACGCCTGCAGCGACGAAGCCTCCATTCTTGTCAGCGGCAGATGTTGCGGGAATTCCCGCTGCATGAAGTCGATCAGCGCCTCGCGCACCTGGCAGCGCAGGTCAAACGCACGCCCTGCATCCGAGGCCGTGACCAGGATGCGCAGTTGCATGGTCCGCTCGGTTGCGTCTGTTACCTGAAGCTTCACCACGCGCCCGTCCCATTCGGGAATGTCTTTTACGATGCGTTCCAGTTCAGCCCGCACGGGTGCGAGCGGCATGCCGTAGTCCACGTTCAGGAATACCGTGCCTAGCAGCTGGGAACTGGTGCGTGTCCAATTCTGGAAGGGATGTTCAATGAACCACTGCAGCGGGATGATGAGGCGTCGCTCATCCCAGATGCGCAGCACCACGTAGGTGCCCGTGATTTCCTCGACGCGACCCCATTCGTTTTCCACGATCAGCACGTCATCGATTCGGATGGGCTGGGACAGGGCGATCTGCAGGCCAGCAATCAGGTTGCTGAACACCGGCCGCGCGGCAATGCCGGCGACGATGCCCACCACGCCCGCGGAGGCCAGCAGGCTCGCGCCGACCTGACGGGCGCCCGGAAAGGTCATGAGCATGAGCGACACGCCAGCGATCAGTGCCACAACGGCGGCTGTGCGTGACAGCACACGCGCCTGGGTGTGGATGCGTCGGGCCTGCAAATTGTCGGCAACGTCAGCCGGATAGCGGGCAATCACGCCCCGGGCGACGCCGCTGATGGCTGCGCAGGCGAGCCATGTGATTGCCGCAATCAGCGCCAGACCGTTGAGGTGCCTGACACTGTTGATGTACCTGAGCTCATCAGGCGCAGCCTGCCACACCAGCTGCAAGGCCAGCAGGGGCAACGCAACGCGCGCGGCGCGCGCGCATTGCGCAACCACGGCCTTTGCGACCAGTGAAGGCCGGGTCAACCGGCCCAGAACCGCCCAGGCAATGCGGTGTCCCACCAGCGCCGCGAGAGCGACTGCACAGGCGATGACGGCAGACGCCGCCCACGGATACGAATTGAACAGGTTCAGATCGGAATGGGGCATGCGCCATGTTGCCCTCGAAATGGCGCTGTGCGTGTAGGTCTAAAGGCCCTTTGGCACGTGCTGCGGGCGTCCAGTTGGCACCGATGTGGGATAAAAGCATCGCCCACTTGATGGTTATCAAGCCAGTCACGGTGGCTCGTGTTACATATAGCTCAAGCCCCTTGAGTCTGCTTGGCGCTATGGTGCGGCCGTGCGATGGGGCGACGGGGCATGCCGTGGAGACATTCACCGATCTCGCCAGTGGCGCCAGACGGCGGCGTCTGGTTGTGGCTTCCGCGGCTGCGGCAGCTGTCGCGGCTTTCGCGACATGGCGTTTGTGGCCAGCCCGGGATTCTGCCTTGCAGCGTGCGCGGGTCCGCGGCTATTTGCGCATCGGCTATGCGGTGGAGCCGCCGTATGCGCTGCTCAATAAAGACGGTTCGGTCACCGGCGAAAGCCCTTCGGTCGCGCAAGCGGTCGTTGGCCGCATGGGGCTGCAGTGCCGCTGGGTGATGACGACGTTCAACCGCCTCGTTTCCGAACTGCAGGACGGCCGTTTCGACCTTGTCGCGGCAGGACTGTTTGTCACGCCGCAGCGCCGCACGCAGGTGCTGTTCGCTCAGCCCCAGTTGCGGGTGCGCTCCGGCTGGCTGGTTCAGGCGGGCAATCCGCGCCGTCTCGGTGATCTTGCCCTGCTGCCTGAGAGGCCGGGGGTCCGCCTGGCAGTGTTGGCCGGCGCCTATGAGCATGGGTTGCTGCTGCAGATGGGTGTACCTGCGAGCGCGCTGGTGGTGTTACCCGACGCGCAAAGCGCCCTGAGTGCAGTACTTGGTGCCCGGGCTGACGGGCTGTTGCTGTCATGGCCGACCGTCTCTTTTAAAGCTCTTCACAGCGGTGGACGACTGGTGGCCGTTTCCGCGGGCGATGATGTCAACACGAACCACGTGGCCATGGCCGTTCGCAGAACTGACCTGTCGCTCATGAAGGAACTCAACAGCCAGCTCGACAGGTTTGTGGGGAGTGCCGAGCACGTCGCCATGCTTGGCGCATGGGGGCTGGGCGCCCAGGATTTGCCCATCAGGTCCGCCTCATGAGCCTGAGTCGAAAGCCCGCGACGGTGGCGGAAGCGAGGTTTGTTTCATCGGGACTGCGCTGGATCGCCGCTGTCGCGGTGGCAGCCCTGGCGGTGGTGGTGACGATCTGGCTCGGGCATCTGGCGCAGACGCGCGCGCTGGAGGCCGTGGGGCATGGCAAGGCCAAGATGGCTGAACTGTCCCGTGAGATTCACGATGGCACGCTGCACCTGTTGCTGGCCGGGCAAGAAGGCTCGCCATGGCAGCACCGCGCGGGCCTGGCTCTGCTGAGCCAGGCGGCGCAGACGCTGGACGAGCTGGACGTTACTGAAGCGAATCAACCGCGGAAACTCGCCATTGTCCGGTCCCTGTCGGAACTCAAGAATGTCATGGGAGCGGGCGAAGCCGCGACCGGGCAGGGTGACCTGCGGCACCGCATCATTCTGCACCGGCTGGATGACGAGCTGCGGGAGCTGGAACAGGCCATTGCGGCGCCGCTGGAAGCGGACAGCGAGCGCATGGACTTGCTTTTTGACCTGACGGTAATCCTCACGGCCCTGCTGCTGGCGGGCGGCTGTGCTGGTCTGGTGCGCAACGAGCTGTTGCGGGTGGCGGCCACCCGCAGCCGGCTGGAGCTCGCTGCCCGCCACCGGTCCACACTGGAGGCATTGGCCGAAGGCGTGCTCATGCTGGATGCGAGGGCACGTGTGGTGACGGTGAACCCGGCGGCCCAGGCCATGCTGGGGCGCACGCTGGACCAGATGCCAGGCGCCGCGCACGACGCAGGTCCCTGGGACATCCGGTGGCCCGACGGACAGCCCATGCCCATCCACCATTGGCCGCTGGCACGCGCCCTGCGATCCGGCGAGCCGGTCAAGGGCAGTCTGATCAGCCTGATGGTGCCCGGCCGTGGTCTGCGGCTCTTGAGCGTCAACGCCCAGCCACTACCGGGGCCGGATGGGCGGATGCGCGAGGCTGTCGTGTCCATGACGGACGTGACGGATTCTCACGACCAGTCCGTTCAGCTCGCCGTGCATCGCACGCAGCTGGAGCAACTGGTGCACACGCGCACGGCCCAACTGGAGGAGACGGTCCGGGCCAAGTTGCAGGCCGAGAGTTTCGCCCAGGCGCTGACCGATGCCCAACCCAATCTGCTGGCCCATGTGGATTCCGCCCTGCGGGTGCAGTTCGTCAATCAGGCGTTCCTGGACTGGTTCGGCATCACGCGGGAGCAGGCTGTAGGGCGAAAACTGGAAGAGCTGCACGGCCCCGACTTTGTGTTTGCGCAGGCCGATTACGCGCAGCGCGTGTGGGCGGGCGAATCGATCAGCCTGCAGGCCGAACTCCGCGGGCGGGACGGGCACCCGGGCCAGTTCTGGATGCATTGCCTGCCGGACCGCCACGAAGGCGTGCTGACTGGGCATTTTTTCTGTGCCACACGGGTTGACGAGTTGCACCAGGCGCGCCTGGCTGCCGAGCGCAGCACCCAGGCGCTCGCGCGGGCCGAATCGTTCATACGCCTTGTCGCTGACCGCACGCCTGCGGCCATTTCGTACTGGGACCAGCAGCAGGTGTGCCAGTTTGCCAATGAGGCCTATTGCCGGCGGCTGGACATGCCGCTGGACGAATTGGTGGGCCGGACCATCGCACAGGTGTTCGACGCTGAGCGTGTGGCACGCCACCGTGCGATGGTGGAGGCCGCGCTGCGCGGAGAGCCGCAGACCTTTGAACGTGAGGAAGTTCAGCCGGACGGACGCACCCGGATTGCCCAGGTTCAGTACGTTCCCGACATCGCGGACGGGCAGGTGCGTGGCTTCCTCGCCCTGGCGGCCGACGTCACCGACATCGTCACCGCCCGAAAGGAGGCCGAGCGCCTCGCGGAGGCGCTGGCGCACAGTGAACAGTTCCTGCGCCGCGTGGCGGACAGCATTCCCGCCCTGGTGGGCTATTGGGACCGTGAGCTGTACTGCCGCTTTGCCAACCGCGCCTACACGGAATGGTTCGGCAGGAGCCTGGGGGAGATCATCGGCATCCACATGCGGGATTTGCTGGGACCCAGGCTGTTCGAGTCGAACGCGGAAGTGATCAGGGGCGCGCTGCTGGGAGAGCGTCAGGACTTTGAGCGGCAGGTGGTTCGCGCCAACGGAAAGCCCGGCCATTCGCTCGCGACCTATGTGCCGCATGTGATCGATGGCCAGGTGCAAGGCTTCATCGTGGTGGTGACCGACGTAACCGAGCTCAAGCAGGCGGAACACAGCCTGGCCGAAGTCAACGAAGAACTGCAGCGCCGGGCTGCCCAGGCCGAGGCTGCCACGCGGGCCAAGAGCGCGTTCCTGGCCAACATGAGTCACGAAATTCGTACCCCCATGAACGCGATCATCGGTCTGACGCACCTGGTGTCGCGTGACACGCTGGAGCCGGCCCAGCGTGATCGGCTGCAAAAAGTGGACAGTGCGGCGCGCCACCTGTTGCAGGTCATCAACGACATCCTGGACCTGTCCAAGATAGAGGCTGGCCGGCTTGAACTGGAGGATGTTGCCTTCCAGCGCGACGACCTGTTAAGCCGCGTGAAGGCGGTGGTGGCGCAGACGGCGCATGACAAGGGGGTGGAGCTGGTCTTTGATCCGGGTGATCTGCCGGACCGGATGCGCGGTGACATTCACAGGCTGGCGCAGGTCCTGATCAACCTGTTGGGCAACGCTGTCAAGTTTACCGAGCGTGGCTGGATCTGCTTGCGCGCCCGAAGTCTGGGCGGGTTGGGCGGGCGAATTCAGGTGCGGTTTGAAGTCCAGGACACGGGCATCGGCATCCCCATCGACAAGCAGCGCCGGCTGTTCACGGAGTTTGAGCAGGCCGACACCTCTACCACCCGCAAATTTGGCGGAACAGGGCTTGGCCTGGCGCTGACCCGGCAGTTGGCCCTGCGCATGGGCGGAGACGCTGGCGTTCAAAGTGAACCGGGCAAGGGCAGTACGTTCTGGTTCTCCGCCCTGCTGGGTTTGACCGCGGATCCAGAGCCGGTCGCGGCCCCCTCGTTGCCACCGGGTTTGCGTGCGCTGGTGGTGGATGACCTGGATGTCAGCGCGGACGCGCTGGTGCAGCAGTTGGCCAGGTTGGGGGTGGCCGCCGAATCCGCGCCCGACGGGCGGACGGCGCTTCGTCTGCAGCAGCAAGCCGGTATGACGGGACAACCGTTCAACCTGCTGCTGATTGACTGGGAGCTGGACGACCGGCCAGCGCCGTCGCTGCTGAAGGACCTGCGTGCTGTGGCCGCAGCGGTTCACGCGCCAGCCCTTTACATGACGACCGGAGACTTGACCTACATGCGGTCGCAGGCCCTCGCCGGCGGATTCGACACGGGCGTTGGCAAGCCGACCAAGCCGACTGCGCTGCGCGCGGCGCTTCTGCGAGCGCTGGGGCACGATGCAACGGTAGTCGTCCCGCAGGCCAACGGCGCACAGCGGCTGCGCGATGAAGTGCCGGGGCGCAGGGTCCTGCTCGCCGAAGACAACCCCATCAACCAGGAAGTGGCCACGGCGCTACTGACCATTGCAGGCCTGACGGTGGACGTCGCTGCCAACGGCGCGGAAGCAGTGCAAATGGCGATGGCGCGCCGCTATGACCTCATCCTCATGGACATGCAGATGCCGGTGATGGACGGGCTGCAGGCAACCCGCCACATCCGGGCGCAGGCGGGTGAGCAGCCCCCCATCGTCGCCATGACGGCCAATGCGTTCGGGGAAGACCGCCGGGCGTGTCTGGATGCGGGCATGGTGGATCACCTGGCGAAGCCGATCGAGCCAGAGCTGCTGTATGCGGTGATGTTGCGCTGGCTCGGCATGGGGGCAGAAGCCCAGGCCGATGCGGTGCAGCCCCAGCCATTGCCAGCCCCGCATGGACACGAGTCATTGCCGGTGTCGGTGCGTGAAGCGGCGCTGGCCGTGGTGGACGGACTGGATTTGCCGGCCGCCCTGCTGCTGTTTGGCGGCAACCTGTCCATGCTGGAGCGCATTCTGCATCGCTTCGTTGAACGCTACCGGGACGGAGATCCGGGCCTGCGGGGCGACTTCGCGCCCGCCGATGCGGCCATGCTGCGCAGCGCCTGCCATTCGTTGCGGGGGGCCTGCGCCATGATTGGCGCCAATCTGCTGGCCGCAGCCTTGCGGGACCTGGAACTGGCGTCAAATGCCGCGGCGGACATCGATGGGCTCCATACCCAGGGCCAGCGGCTCGACCTGGAGTTAAAGGCCCTGGTGGCCGATCTCGACGAAGCTTTGAAAGCCTCGGCAGCGCCCGCATCCGCCCCGCAGGGCGAGGCGGCGGGTGTGTGACGCGGTCCTTTAAAAGGGCGCGTCCCCGGGTTCGCCTTCAGGCTTTGCGTCACTACCGGCTGTCAGCTTGCCGGCCTGGCGGACCTGGGCTTTTTCTCCGGCGCTGGCGAACTTGCTGTACTTGTGCAGAACCGGCACGAGTTGCGCGTATACGCGCGGGTTGGCGGCCAGGCACTCGCGCTGCTCCATGAAATCGGATTCGCCGGTGAAATTGCCGATCAGGCCGCCGGCTTCGGTCACCAGCAGCGAGCCGGCTGCCACGTCCCAGGGGGACAGGCCGGTTTCGAAGAAGCCGTCGGTGAAGCCGGCTGCGACATAGGCCAGGTCCAGCGCGGCGGCGCCGGGGCGGCGCAGGCCGGCCGTGCGCTGCATCACATCGGACATCATGGCCAGATAGTTCTGGAAGTTGTCGCCCGGACGGAAAGGAAAGCCTGTGGAGATCAGGCACTGGCGCAGGTCCGTGCGCTTGCTGACGCGGATGCGCCGCTCGTTGACGTAGGCGCCGCGGCCCCTCGTGGCCGTGAAAAGGTCGTTGCGCGTGGGGTCGTACACCACGGCCTGCTCGACCTTGCCGCGTACGGCCAGGGCGATGCTCACGCAGTAAACCGGGAAGCCGTGGATGAAGTTGGTGGTGCCGTCCAGCGGATCGATGATCCAGATGTGGTCGGAATTGGGGTTGCCGTGCTGCTGGCCGGACTCCTCGGCCAGGATGCCGTGCCCCGGGTATGCGGTGAGCAGCGTTTCGATGATGGCGGCTTCACTGGCGTGGTCGACTTCGGTGACGAAGTCGTTGACCTGCTTTTGCGAGATGCGCACGGCCTCGACGTCCAGCGCGGCGCGGTTGATGATGGCGCCGGCGGCGCGGGCGGCCTTGATGGCCACGTTGAGCATGGGGTGCAGGTTAGGGGACGACATAAATTGTTGGGAAGAGCGGCGGGACCGACCGGCGATGCGGGGGCGCGAAGGCGCCTATTTTCCCATGAATCCCGTCGGCGCAGCTGTGCGCCACCTCACCTCTCAGGTCTGCAGCGCCCCGGACAGCTGCTGATGGACCTGCCGGGCCTGCTCCGGGGTCACGTCCGTGCGCACGGGCGCGCTCAGGGTCAGTTGGCCCGAGCCGTCCGGCTCGAAGGTGCCCTTGGCCGGTTGTTTCAGCCCCAACAAGGTCGCCGCGACGTTGCACACGCGGGGCTCGGCCAGCATTCCGGCGGCCGCCTGCCTCAGCCCTTCGGGCATCCTGGGGCTGCCGCTCATGGCAGCCAGCACCATGCACGTCGTGTACCAGGAACCCCGCTCGTGAGGGAACAGCAGGAACTCCTTGTCGGGGTCCTGTACCCCCATGTACTGGTCGTTCTGGAAAATGAATTTCTCGGCGCTCATGGAAAGCTTGTTGGATTGAGCCCCGAAGAACTCAGGGTCGCTGGCAAAGGTGTCGGCGTCGAGCTGGGAGTACTGAAATGCATGGTAAAGCTCGTGCGCCATGGTTGCGATCGTCCGGGTCAGCAGCCGGTCCGCATAGGCGCTGGGGCTGGACAGCCCCAGCGCCTTGTGGTCCCGATCCAGGAGTCCGCGCAAACTGTCGCCGACCAGGTCCTCGGCCAGAAACAGGCTGGCGGATTTGTCGTCCACGCCGAATGCGCCGGCTTCAAGTTCGTGACCCGTGAAAATGATGGAGGTCAGCGCATCCTTGTCCTGTTCACGGGGCCCCAGGCCAATCCTGCTGGCGTGCGCGAGCAGGTTGCGCATGGCGCTGTTCAACGATGCCTCCCGTTCCTGTCCGGAAAGACTGACAAAGTCCGACCCGCTGGACGGCAGCGTGGCACAGGCGGTTTCGATGGCTGATTTGGCCAGTTCAGCAATCAGGTGACGGTCCGATGCCCGAAAGCTCGCCTTGCCTAGCGCCAGCAGGTTGATCGGCAGCATCGCGAACTGCGGGCTTTCCAGGTCGGCCTGGCAACTGTGGCCGGCCTTGAGCAGCGTTGTGAGCAGGGCCACGCCCTGGGGCCCGTCCAACTCCGACAGGGGCCTGTCGTGCGATCGGGCGTTGAGCTCCTGGACACAGGCCATCCATTTGTCCGGGTTGGACGAGATGTCCTTGTAGCTGAATTTCAGCACCTGTTGCACGGACGACAGGTCCTGCGCGCGCAAACGTGACGCCCATTCGCCAGACGGCAGGACGCGCACGCTGTCCAGGGTGGCAGTGGACTGGAATGAACGCCACACCGGCAGCTGAAAAGCGGTAGAACGAACTGTGGCAGACAGCTTGGCACGGGGCAGCGCGGCAATTGCGCGGCTGGGGGCAGAAAGGCTCAGCACGGTGTTGTCTCCGTCAATTGTCAATGAGTGGTGTACTGCGATGGCAACCTTAGCGGCTGACGCACTGTGGCGCTTCCGACGTCGGTATGGGATGTGACAATCAGCGCCCATGTCCGCATCCGCCCGCTTCATCCTCATCAACACCAGCCATGCCGGCAACGTCGGCGCAGCCGCCCGCGCCATGAAGGTCATGGGTTTTAACGACCTGGTGCTGGTCGCCCCGCGCTGGGACAATGTTCTGCGCAAGGAAGAGACCATCCAGCGCGCCAGCGGCGCGCTGGATGTGTTGGACAAGGCCCGCATCGTCGCCACGCTGGACGAGGCGCTGAATGGTGTGACGCACCTGTGCGCCACGGCCATGACGCCGCGCGACTTCGGGCCGCCCACGCATTCGCCCCGTGAGCACTTTGCGGCACTGGCACCGCAGGGCCACAGCGTGGCGTTTCTGTTCGGCTCCGAGCGGTTCGGCATGAGCAACGACGACGTGTACCGCTGCCACGCTTGCCTGAGCATTCCCACGAATCCGGGCTTTGGTTCGCTGAACCTGGGCGCGGCGATCCAGGTGATTGCTTACGAATGGCGCATCGCGCTGGGCGGCTTCACGGTGCAGCCGTCCACGGCCGAGCCGGCGTTTGCCGACGCAAAAGCGGTGACGGGCCTGCTGGACCATTGGGAACGGTCCCTGGTGGACATCGGCTTTCTGGACCCCGCCGCGCCCAAGAAGCTCATGCCGCGCCTTAACCAGCTTTTCAACCGTGCGCAGGTCACGCAGGAAGAAGTCCACATTCTTCGTGGTGTTGCCAAATCCATGGCCGAAGCGGCTGCCAGGGCGAAACGATAGACTGTCCGGCCAGAACGATATAACCAGACCCCATGTTCGACCGCCTGCGTTCCGACATCCAGTGCATCCTCGACCGCGATCCTGCCGCGCGCAGTACGTGGGAGGTGGTGACCTGTTATCCGGGGCTGCACGCGATCTGGCTGCACCGGCCGGCGCACTGGTGCTGGACGCACGGCTTCAAGTGGCCGGGGCGCTTTATCTCGCACCTGGCGCGCTGGCTGACGGGCATCGAGATCCACCCCGGCGCGAAGATCGGCGAGCGTGTGTTCTTCGACCACGCCATGGGCGTGGTGGTGGGCGAGACCGCCGAGATCGGTGACGGCTGCACGATCTACCAGGGCGTGACGCTGGGCGGCACGTCGCTGTACAAGGGTGAAAAGCGCCACCCCACGCTGGGCCGTGACGTGGTGGTCAGCGCGGGCGCCAAGGTGCTGGGCGGTTTTGTGGTGGGCGACGGCGCCAAGATCGGCAGCAACGCGGTGGTGATCAAGCCCGTGCCCGCGGGCGCGACGGCCGTGGGCATTCCGGCGCGCATCATCCCGTCCAAAGAGGGTGTGAGCGCCGACGTGACGGCACAGGAAAAGAAAAAGTTCACCGCCTACGGCATCACGCTGGAAGACGATCCGCTGAGCCAGGCCATGAAGGGCCTGATCGACAACGCCGCAGGCCAGGAGCACCAGATTGCGTTGCTGTGGCAGGCGATCGAGAAGCTGTCCAGCGCGCGCAAGCCACAGGACGCGGACGATTGTGTGCCCGACGATGCGGCGCGCAAGGAATGCTTCGAGGCCGACAAGCTCAACCAGCTTGTTGGCAAGTAGGCCCGGCCCGTTACAACAGGATCATGCCGGTGTCCGGTGGGGCAACCGGCGGGGGCGCTGCCGTCGCAGGCGCTTTCAGGTGGCCCAGCTCGTTCTGCAGCGAATGCACCATGCGGTCAGCCTGCCGCAGCTTGCCTGTCACTGCGCGCAGCCGTCCCGTCATGCGGGCCAGCATGACGAACAGCAGCTTGTTGGCCGCCTGCGGCGCCGTGCGCGACAGCTCGGCCAGCGCGTCGCGCGACAGCAGCGCCACGTCCACGTCGGTGGCGGCCTTGCAGGTGGCCGACCGCGGTTCGCCGTCGAACAGGCCCATCTCGCCGATCACGCTGCCGGGTCCCACCACGCCCAGCACCAGCGCGTCGGCGCGGCTCAGGCCCGCGTTTTCCACCACCACGTCGCCATGCAGCACCAGCACGAGGTAGCTCGTGTTGGCCGCGCCCTCCTGGATGAGCACGTCACCGGCCTTGAAGCGGTGCAGGGTCATGAGCCGCACCACGGCCATGGCGGTGTCGGCGTCCAGTTCGGCCAGGGCGGTCCGCGCGGCGAGCAGGGCGGCCACATCGCGGCGGTCCCAGACGCGCTTGGAAGGGGCGGTCATGCTCCTGCGCTCCTGCGCAGCGCGGCAATGTCGTCCTGCAGCTGCAGGTTCTGCGCCGTCAGCGACCGCACCTTGTCGTTGGTGGCGCGCAGCCGCTCGGCCACGCGGGCCATGATGGCGCCCATGAGCGCGCAGGCCACTGCAGGTACGGTCTCGATCAGCCGCGCAAGGGCCGGGCGGTCCATGACCGCGATGTCCATGTCGGTGACGGCCGTGACGGTCGCCGAGCGGGGCTTGCCGTCCAGCACACCCATTTCGCCAAACAGGCTGCCGCTGCCCAGGAGGCTGAGCACCATGGAGTCGTGCATGGGACCGCGGATTTCGTTTTCGACCACGGCCTCGCCTTGCAGAACCAGCGCCATGTAGCCGGTGCTGGTCACGCCTTCCTGGATGAGCACGGTGCCGGCCTTGATGCGCTGGGGCGTCAGCAGGCGCACGACCTGCAGCGCGTGTTCAAGGTTGAGCTCGGTCAGGGCCGTGCGCGAGATCAGCATCTCGGCCACGTCCTTGCGGCTCCAGGTGCGCTTGTCGGTGATGATCGATTCCATGCGGCGCCTCCTGTGACGGACGTGCGGTCAACGGGATGCCAGCGGCACCAGCGGGAAGCCGTTGTCGAACACGGTCTCGCCCCAGTTGGCCGACAGGTCCATGCGGTATTCGGCCGCGTCCAGCGTTTTGCCGTCCGCAAGCAGCGGCGTGAGACGCAGGTAGTAGGCGCCGGGCTTGAGCGTGCCCAGCTGCAGCGCGGGTTCCGCGGCATCCTGGCGCAGCAGCACGTTGGCAAATGCGGCATCCGACGCCAGCTCGACGCGGAAGCGCTGCGTGGGCATGGGCCGGCCGTTGTCCATCTGGGTGGACCACACCAGCCGGTTCTGGCCGTCGCGCAGGCTCAGCGTGGAACTGGTCAGGCGCCAGCGGATGGGCTCCTTCACGGCCACGAGCTTGACCGAATCGAAGCCCTCGATGCCCTGCGCGTCAATGTCGCGCACCCGTGCGTACCAGTTGGCGTTGTCCAGGGTGCCCAGGTCCACGCTGGCCGTCGTGACTTTCAGGTCACGCACGATGCGGTCGAATTTGTCGTCGCTGGCCACCTGCACGCGAAACGACGACGCGCCCGGCAGAACCGGCATGGGCAGCAGCGCCTGCGGCTTGTTCAGTTCAGTCGGCAGGGCGGACAGGTCGGGCGCGGGCAGCAGTTTGACGACACGCACCTCGCGCTCGGCCGGATTGATGAGGGCGCCCGTGCCGCCGGGCAGATCGGCGCCGCTTTGCTGGGCGGGGTTGTCGGCGCGCACGTTGCCCTCGACCACTTCGGTGCGGGCGTTGCGTGACGCCGGGTCGTCGTAGGCCACGCGGAACTGCGTGCCACGCACGCCCACCAGGGACGTCGGCGTTTCGATCTGCAGCGGCGTGGCGCGGTGCTGGATGCGCGCGGCCAGCGTTTCCAGGGCTCCTTGCGTCAGACGAATCAGGCCGGAGAACCAGGTCGTCGAACCACTGGCCGAGGCATCGCGCATGGCGTAGTCACGGTTGCTCACCACGTCGGCCAGGGTCTGCGGCAGCATTTTGACCTGGGTGCCATCGCCCAGCTGCACGATCGCGGAGCTGTTGGCGCCCGTGGTCAGGCGGGCGCCTTCGGGAACGGCCATGCCCACCGTCGCGGGGGCGCCGGCCAACTGCACGTTGCCCGCCACGCTGATGATGCGGGCCTGCGCGGGCTGGAACTTCAGCAGCCGCAGCGGGATGTTGATTTGTTGGCCCGGCCGGATGAAGTTGGGGTCCTTCATTTGGTTGAACTTCGCGACCTCGTTCCAGGCGCCGGGGCGCACCAGCAGGTCGCGCGTGAGGCGGATCAGCTTGTCCGACGGCTTGACGGTGTAGGGCAGGCTGGGCTCAGGGGCTGCGGGCGCAGGCGCTTGGGCCAGCGCCGCGGCCGCGGACAGGGCCAGCGCGGCGGCTGCCAGGGGGGTGAACTTCATGCAGGCTCCTGGGGGCGGGACGGTCGAACGGCGTTTTTGGGGCGGAACGCCTTGCAGACCGTGTCTCGGGTTTCCAGGTAAGGCCCGCCGATCAGGTCGATGCAATACGGAACGGCTGCGAAGATGCCTGCCGTCTGCGTCTGCCCGTCCGCCGATTTGAGCCCTTCCAGGGTTTCCTGAATAGCCTTGGGCTGGCCTGGCAGGTTGATGATGAGGCTTTTGTCACGGATCACGGCGCATTGGCGCGACAGGATGGCCGTGGGCACGAAGCGCAGGCTGATCTGGCGCATCTGTTCGCCAAAGCCAGGCATTTCCTTGTGGGCGACGGCCAGCGTGGCCTCGGGTGTCACGTCGCGCGGCGCGGGGCCGGTGCCGCCGGTGGTGAGCACCAGCGAGCAGCCTGCATCGACCAGCTCGATCAGCGTCTGGCTGATGAGCGCCTGCTCGTCGGGGATCAGGCGCGCCTCGAACGCCAGGGGGTTGAGCAACGCGCTGGTGAGCCAGTCGCGCAGGGCGGGCAGGCCCTTGTCTTCATAGACGCCCGTGGACGCACGGTCGCTGATGGAAACGATGCCGATGCGCACGGGATCGGGCAGGGGCACCAGGCTACTCATGGGTGTCCTGTGCATCGGGGACGTCGCCCCCGCCGTCCAGCTGCTCGCGCACGAGCTGGAAAATCTCGCGGTACGCCCGCCCGCGGCGGGGCGCCAGCCCCTGCGAAACGGACGCCTTGTCGGGCTGCGCGTCCTTGCGGGCCTGGCGGGCCAGCGCGCGCAGCTGCTGCGAGTCGGTGCCGGGGTACAGCCGCAACCACTCGCCAATGGCGTCGTCGCTTTCGACCAGGCGGTCGCGCCATTGCTCGGCTTCGTGCAGGGACAGCGTGGCCTGGGCCGAGCCGCGCTGCTGCTCGTCCAGCGCGGCGCGCGCGGCGTCCAGCGTTTCGGCATCCAGGCCGCGCATGAGCTTGCCCACGTACTGCATCTGGCGGCGCTTGCCCTCGAAATTGGTGATGCGTTTGGCTTCGGCCATCGCGTCGAGCAGCTTGTCGGGCAGGGCCAGGCGTTCCATCAAGTCGGCCCGCAGCGTCAGCAGGGACTCGCCCAGCTTTTGCAGCTCGGTGCTTTCGCGCTTGAGGTCGGTCTTGCTGGCCTCATGCGTGCCCTTGAGTTCGGCCTTGAGCTCCAGGTCCAGTTCACTGCCCTCGGCAACGAACTGGCCGCGGACGAAATAGCCTTTTTTGGGTTTACGTGACATGGTGGGAATAGGGGCGGGTGCAACCCGCCGGCGCGAAGCGACAAGTATCATAGCCTCCGCCATGAACAAACCTGCCCCCCGAGCCGACAGCGGCTTCGCCTACAGCCGCGCCACTTTTGAAGAACTCGTGGACCGGGCCCTGGCCCATGCCAAAAAGCTGGGCGCGACCGACGCCGGCGCCGAAGCGTCCGAGGGCTGCGGCCTGAGCGTGTCGGTACGCAAGGGGGAGCTTGAGACCGTGGAGCGCAACCGCGACAAATCGCTGGGCGTGACCGTGTACCTGGGCAACCGCCGGGGCAACGCCAGCACGTCCGACTTTTCCAGCGCTGCCATCCAGCAGACCGTGCAGGCCGCCTACGATATCGCCCGCTTCACGGCGGAAGACCCCGTGGCCGGCCTGCCCGACGCGGCCGATATCGCCCAGCCTGCCGAGCAACCCGACCTGGACCTGTTCCACCCCTGGGCCGTTACGAGCGAAGAGGCGGCCCGGCTGGCGCTGGAATGCGAGGAAGCCGCGCTCAGCACCGACAAGCGCATCACCAACAGCGAGGGCGCGGGCGTCTCGGCGCAGCAAAGCCATTTCTTCAGCGCGCACACGCGCGGCTTTCGCGGCGGCTATGCCAGCTCGCGCCACAGCATCTCGGTCGCGCCGATCGCGGGCCGCGGCGACGGCATGCAGCGCGACGCCTGGTACAGCTCCATGCGCAGCGCCGCCGAGCTGGCGGGCGCCCAGGCCGTGGGCCGGTATGCCGCCGAACGGGCGCTCAGCCGCCTGAAGGCCCGCAAGATCGCCACGACCGAATGCCCCGTGCTGTTCGAATCACCCCTGGCCGCAGGCCTGCTGGGCGGCTTCGTGCAGGCCACCAGCGGCGGCGCGCTGTACCGCAAGAGCAGTTTTCTGCTCGATTCGCTGGGCAAGAGCGTGTTCCCGGCCCACATCGATATCGTCGAAGACCCCCACGTGCTGCGCGGCAAGGGCAGCTCGCCTTTCGATGAAGAAGGCGTGCGCACCAAAGCCCGCAAGGTTGTGGACGCCGGCCGCGTCGAAGGTTATTTCCTGAGCACCTATTCCGCGCGCAAGCTGGGCATGAAGACCACCGGCAATGCAGGCGGCTCGCACAACCTCACACTGCGCTCGCGCCGTACCAAGCCGGGCGACGACCTGGACGAAATGCTGCGCAAGCTGGGCACGGGCCTGTTCGTGATCGAACTGATGGGGCAGGGCGTGAACTACGTGACCGGCGACTATTCGCGCGGCGCCAGCGGCTTCTGGGTTGAAAACGGCCGCATTGCCTTCCCGGTGGAAGAGATCACCATCGCCGGCAACCTGAAGGATATGTTCAAGGGCATCAGCGCCGT
Source organism: Ramlibacter sp. (assembly GCA_041905405.1). Classification (GTDB taxonomy): domain Bacteria; phylum Pseudomonadota; class Gammaproteobacteria; order Burkholderiales; family Burkholderiaceae_C; genus RAM1. The sequence goes on from JAYRLC010000021.1 coordinate 39,728, forward strand.
GGGCGCCGACGCCTACAACTACGGCGCCAAGACCGTGGGGTCCGTCCTGGTCAACCGGATGAAGGTGGCGGGGTCCTGAGCGGGCGCTTCAGGCGTCCCAGGGGTTGACGATGCGCAGACCGGCAATGCCGTGGAAGTCTGCAACATTGCGCGTGACAAGCACCTTGGAATACGCGAGTGCCGTGGCCGCGATCTGCGCATCTTCCACGGACAGGGGCGTGCCCTGGCGGGTTCGCGCCGAAACGATCGCTGCATACGGCGGGGCGCAGTCTTCGCTGAAAGGCAGGCAGCGCGCGTGAAAGTCTTCTTCAAACATGGCGGTGGCCTGGGCCGAAAGGCCGCTGCGCCGTTTGCCTGATGGCAGCAGGCCAATGCCCAGTTCGATTTCGGCGCGCGTGATGGCGCTGATGTACAGCTCGTGCGGGGGCAGGGCATCGACCCAGGCAAGTACCTGCGGCGCAGGGGCCGCACGCATCAGCTCCGACAGGACGTTCGTGTCCAGCAGGTACATGCGGTCAGAAAGCCGGGGGACGGCGCGGGGGGCGGCGGGGTAACAGCTCGAGCTCGTCCCGGGATGCGCTGAAGCGGTCACGGATGCGGCTGCCAAGCCTGTCGGTCGGGCTGTCTCCCAAGGTCGCGCGCGTGAGGATGCGGCGCACCTCTTCTTCCATGGCCCAGCCGTGCTCAGCCGCCTGGATGCGCAGGCGGGCCTTGACTTCTGGGGGGAGGTTGCGGACGGTCAGGATCGACATGGCAGTGCTTGCAACAGTTGACAGCATTATCAGCATTGCATGCAATGCTGTCAAAAGCAGGTCAACCTGCGAGCGCCGCCTTCACCGCCGCACTGACCTGACCCATGTCGGCCTTGCCGGCCAGTTTGGCTTTCACGGCACCCATGACCTTGCCCATGTCACCGGGGCCCTTGGCTCCGAGTTCCGCGACGATGGCTTTGACGTCGGCAGCGACCTCGTCGGCTGACAGGCGCGCCGGCAGGTAGACCTGCAGCACCTTGGTCTCGGCGATTTCCTTGTCGGCCAGGTCCTGGCGGCCGGCCTTCTGGAAAGCGTCGATGCTGTCCTTGCGCTGCTTGAGCATCTTGTCGACGATGGCGATCACGGCCACGTCGTCCAGCTCGACGCGCTCGTCCACTTCCTTTTGCTTCATGGCGGCGGTCAGCAGGCGGATGGTGCCCAGGCGCTCGCTGTCCTTGGCGCGCATGGCGGCCTTCATGTCTTCGGTGATCTGGTCTTTGAGGCTCATGGTGTTTTCCTTGAGGGGGACAATGAAAAAAGCCTGCTTGAGCGTCCCCAGGCAGGCTTTGGTCGGTTGCCGCGAGGGCAGTGTGCTTAGTACAGCTTTTTCGGCAGCTGCATGCTGCGAACGCGCTTGTAGTGGCGCTTGACGGCGGCGGCCTTCTTGCGCTTGCGCTCGGCGGTGGGCTTTTCGTAGAACTCGCGGGCGCGCAGTTCGGTCAGCAGACCCAGCTTTTCGATGGTGCGCTTGAAGCGGCGCAGGGCGACGTCAAACGGCTCGTTTTCTTTAACGCGGATGGTGGTCATTAGCTAATGAAGTCCAATTTGTGCGGCCAGAGGGGTCAAGGGAAGATCAGCCCCTGCTCCGTAACCGCTGAAAGTCCCCCACTTGAGGTGATCAGGCCGTGGGGGTTTGCCAGCAAAGCCTTGAATTATAACGTTTTTCCGGCTTCGTTCAAGGTTGGCTGGCCGTGGCGGCCGGCAGCGCCATGGCGCAGGCGTGGGCGCTGGCCCAGGCCCACTGGAAGTTGTAGCCGCCCAGCCAGCCGGTCACGTCCACCACCTCGCCGATGAAATACAGGCCGGGCTGTTTCGATTCCAGGGTCTGCTGCGACAGGTCGCGCGTGTCCACACCGCCGGCCGTGACCTCGGCCTTGGCATAGCCTTCGGTGCCGGTGGGGGTGAGTTCCCAGCGCGCCAGGCGATCGGCCAACTGGGCCAGTGCCTTGTCGGACGCTTCGTTCACCGGCCGCTGCCAGGCCGGGTCCCGGCCGGCCCACGCGTCGGCCAGGCGCGACGGCACCCAGGCCGCCAGCTCGTTGGCGATGCGCTTGCGCGACTGCAGCTTGGCCTGCGCCAGCGCGCCGCCCACGTCGGTGCCCGGCGCCAGGTCGATGCGCACGGGCGTGCCGGGTTGCCAGTAGCTGGAGATCTGCAGCACGGCGGGGCCGCTCAGGCCGCGGTGGGTGAACAGCAGGTCTTCGTCGAAGGCTGTGAGCGACTTTTTGGCACCGGTCTCGATGCGCACGGGCAGCGCCAGCCCGGCCAGCTCGGCATAAGGCTGCCAGGCCGCACCGTCAAACGTCAACGGCACCAGCGCGGGCCGCGTGTCCACAAGGCGCAGGCCGAACTGCCGCGCGATGCGGTAGCCAAAATCCGTCGCCCCGATCTTGGGGATGGACAGGCCGCCGGTGGCCACGACCACGCTGGCCGCATGCACCGGGCCGCCGTCGGTGTCCAGTTCGTAGCCCGACGCGCCGTGGCGCACGGCCTGCACGCCGCAGGGCTGGCGCCGCACCACGCCGCCGGCATCGCACTCGGCGACCAGCATGTTGATCAGGTCTCCGGCCGAGCGGTCGCAGAACAGCTGGCCCTTGTGCTTTTCGTGAAAGGCGATGCCATGCTTTTGCAGCAGCGCGATGAAGTCCTGCGGCGTGTAGCGTGACAGCGCCGAGCGGCAGAAATGCGGGTTGGCGCTGATGAAGTGCTTCTGTGGCGCGCGCGGGTCCAGGTCGCGGTTGGTGAAGTTGGCCCGGCCGCCGCCGGAGATGCGGATTTTTTCGGCCACCTTGGGCGAATGGTCCAGCAGCAGGACCTTCAGGCCGCGCTGGCCCGCCACGCCGGCGCAGAACAGGCCGGCGGCGCCGCCGCCGATGATGACGGCGTCGAAGCGCGGACTCATGGCTTCCAGGTGAACGGGAACTTGAATTGCTTCACGAAGCCATTGGGCACGTAGTCGCCCAGCACGCCGTAGCGTTCGGGCCATTCGCGGTCACTTTTGACCGCTGTGCCGAAAAGATGGTCCAAGAAGGAAAAGTGCGCTGCGTAGTTACGGTCCAGCGCCTCCTGGTCCTGGCTGTGGTGCCAGTGGTGGAAATTGGGCGTGACGATCAGGTAGCGCAACGGCCCCAGGCGCACGCTGACATTGGCATGGTTGAACACGGCCTGGAAACCCACGATCACGATGTAGAGGTCGATCACTTCCTTGGAGAACCCGAGTACGTAGATCGGGGCCAGCACCAGCGTGCGGGTGATCAGCAGCTCAAGGATGTGCTGACGCGAACCGGCCATCCAGTCCATGCTTTTTACGCTGTGGTGCACGGCATGCAGACGCCATAGCACGGGCACCTCGTGGTAGGCGCGGTGCGTCCAGTACTGGACCAGGTCGGCGACCAGCACGATCAGCAGCACACCCGCCCAGGTGGGCAACCCCTGGATCCAGCCACGCATGCCGTCGCTGGCGGCCCAGCCGAAGAAGCGATGCACGGCGAGGTTTGTTGCCAGCAGAACAAAGCCCACCACCATGTGGTTGACGATGAAGTGGTGAAAGTCGGTCTGCCACTCGGCGCGGAATACCGGCTGATCCTTGCGCAGGGCAAACAGCTTTTCGATGAAGATGAAGATCAGCGACGAGCCCAGCAGGTCCAGAATGAACCAGTCCAGCCCGATATAGGGCGTGTCATCCGGGAAGTTGGGGTCGACATCCACCTTGTGTCCCCCCAGCAGCGCCGTCAGCACGACCAGCACAAACGCGAACGAGGACAGCCAGCGTGCGCGGCTGAAGATGATGTTGACCAGTGACAGGCCACCCGCCAGGACCAGCGCGGCCAGCATGATCTGGCGGATCACGGCCACGTCATAGCTCTTGCGAAGCTGTGGAGTGGTGAGGTATTCGGGGAAGTGAAAGGCCAGCACGCCCAGGAAGCAGAGAATTGCCAGGCTCAGTGCGACCACGCCGGTGATCAGTCCATGACCGGGCTTCAGCGCGCCGTGACTTTCGGTGAATTCGTTGAGTTTTTCCAGCATGCGCGGAGTTCCCTGTCAGATGCGCGGCAGTGTAGCGCGGGTCATGGGCTCACGACACGATGCAGCAGGGCGATTCTCCCGGTGCATCATCGTTGTGCGCGGGCGGCGTGGTGACGGAACTGGGGGCGTGCGCAGGCGGTGGATCGTCTGGACGCAACAGCGGTTGTGAGCTATCCGTGGGTTGGGCGGGGGCTCCGACAGGCACGGGCGGTTCGAGGTCTGCCGGTGCATGTTGTTTGTGGTCCGGCGTCATCAGGCTGCGGGCGGATGTGAAAAGTTCGGGCGTCGATGTGTCCGGCACGGCGGGCAGCCCGGAGTCAACCATCTTGTTGTCGCAGGATTTCCCCCCGTCGTTGTCGGCCTGCAGAAGATGGCGTCTCAAAAAGTAAATTGTCTGCTGTCTGCGGGTGGCGGGCTCCATATGTTCTGACAGGCTGGAGATCTTCTGATGATCTGCAGCGGATGCGTCTTCATCCAACTGAACACCCCAAAGTAGCTCATTGATGTGGATGCGCCGTTGGGATACGGGGCTCACGGTATCGCCCTTGTCGTCGCCTGCTTTTCCATAGTCCACGCACTGTTCGCGCTGACCCATCAGGGGGATGACCATCCGCACCCTGATGTCGCCGCCGCGGATGGTGAGGTAGCTGCTGCGCAACAGTGAAAGCTTGTCCATCAACTGGGTGTAGGACGGCTGCGTAGCGGCGATACCGTGGGCGACTTCCTGCCGTTGTTGCCCGACCTTGAAAGCGATTTTGGACAAGCGGTAGGTCGTGTTGAAATCCGGCGCAGCGCTGTTCCATTCGACAAATTCGCTGAGCGCATGCTCAATGTCGCCCGGACATTGACTTGGGCGTGTCAGCGCGAGGCTTGCGGGACTGAGGCAAAACACATGCTGCTCGTCATCCACCGCGCGGGCAAGGCTACGCAGATGGTTGATCATCTGCTCGTTCGCGGTTCGCGTTGCCCGCACCCAGAAGAATAATTTTCTGGTCGTGCCGTGCTCCGAGGTGGCGGTGCGTATCTGTGGGCTGATCACTTCCACGGGCATCGACCGTTCGTGAACGGTCCCTTGTCCGGCAAGGCCGCGAACGTACAGCGTCTTGCACTTGAGCATCTTCAGTGCTTGCGTGGAACCCGGGCATCGGTCGGGATTCTCTTGCGCACGCAGGAGCAGCAGGCGGGCCACTTCGGCACGCTCGTCGCCAATCGTGAATGAGTCACCTGCAAATTGCACGGTGTCCCGGCTGTGGGGGTCCTGCTGGTTCCATGTGGTCAATTCGTCTGCCAGCTCCGTCAACTCCATCGATTCCGATTCGCGTGCAAGCTGCTGCCTGGACTCCTCGCTGAGTTTGAAACTTGCCGGCTGGGCTCGGGATTCCTTGTCCTTGGCGAGTGGCATTCTCCCGTCTTTGCCATCCTCAACGTGTCGTACGGTGACGAGCATGCTGAATTGAACGCATCGCGGGGAGCCAGGCCGTCCCACGGTGGGGCCCGATGACTGCTTCTGCCCACGCTGGCGGAGGCTTGACCTGAGAGGTTTTTGATGGACAGGTTGCATGGTGGTCTCCCTGAGCACGCGCCGAAGCGCCGAGCCCACACTGTCCCGACCAAAGCCTGTGTTGCCTAGAGACGAAAGTCTATGTGCCGCATGGCCGGCCATACCCGATGGCCGCGCGCCGTTGCGCTGGATGCTCAGGCGCGTAGCGCCCGGCGCGGATCCGCCGCGGCGGCCATCCCGCGCACCACGTCACCCAGCACGATGACCGAGGGGCTGGCCAGGCCCTCCCGGATGATGGTGGCGGCCAACTGCGCCAGCGGCGTCACCGCATGGCGCTGGTCAGGCAGGCTGGCACGTTGCACGATCGCCACGGGCGTGTCCGGCGGCAGGCCTGTGAGCAGTTCGTCCTGGATGCGCCGGGCGCCGCTCACGCCCATGTAGATCACGAGTGTCAGTCTGGCGTCGCGCGCCGTGGCGGCAAGCGCCCGCCAGTCGGTGCCGTCGTCGCCGGGCTTGGCATGGCCGGTCACGAACACCACCCCGTGCGCATGCTCGCGGTGCGTGAGCGGCACGCCCAGCGATGTGACGGCGGCCAGGCCCGAGGTGATGCCGTTGAGCACCTCGACCTGTACGCCGGCGGCGCGCAGGTGCTCCACCTCTTCACCGCCGCGGCCGAAAATGAACGGGTCGCCGCCTTTGAGGCGCACGACGTTCTCGCCCTCGCGCGCGGCCATGACCATGAGCTTTTCGATGAAGGCCTGCGGCGTGCTTTTGCAGCCGCCGCGCTTGCCCACGTGCACCACGCGCGCGTCGGGCGATGCAAAGGCCACGATGGCGTCGCTGACCAGGTCGTCGACCAGCAGGACCGTGGCGGCCTGGATGGCCTTCAGCGCCTTGAGCGTGAGCAGTTCCGGATCGCCGGGACCGGCGCCGACGAGGGTGACTTTGCCGTGCGGATTCATGGTGATTCCCTGGTTCATGGTGTCTGCGTGGACAGGTGCAAGATGTGTTCCACCTGCAGGGCGATCGACGAAGGGATGGGTTTTTTGCCGTCCATGACGTCGCGGATGTAAGCGGCTGTTGCAGCGGCGCCGATGTCGGTGGGCAGGTCGGGCAGGTCTTTCAGCGTGCCTTTCTGGCCGTCCTGCAGCGTGACGCGCCGGCCCGCGATGAAGCCGTCCATCTGCGGCTGGCGTCGTGGGTCGGCGACGCATTCGCCCTCGGTGCCGCGCAGCAGCATCGCCGTGCTGCCCATCAGCTCGTACACGGCGGCCATGGACACCGCGTATTCCGGGTGGGTGTAGCTGCCGACGATGACAGCGGGCCCCTCGCTGGGGTTCATGAGCTTGACCAGGCTGTGGGCCGGGTTGCGCAGGCCCACGACGCGGCGCACGTCCAGCAGCCGCTTGAGCGCGGGGCTCAGCACGTCGGTGGCGATGAAGGCGAGTTCGCCGTTGGCGATGCGTGTGGGTTGCGCCTGCGCTGCGATGTTCAGTTCGGCCAGCACGTCGGGCACCAGCACGCGGGCCGATTCGGTCGCCGTGCCGTGGATCAGCACCGGCAACCCGCGCCGCGCCAGCAGCAGGCCCAAGAGCGGCGTGAGCACCGGCAGCTTGCGCGCGCCGTTGTAGCTGGGCAGCACGACGAGCGGCTTGCCGCTGGCCGGCACGCGGTTCAGCCGTGCATGGGTGGCATCCAGGAAACCGGCCATTTCTTCGGGCGTCTCGCCCTTGATGCGCATGGCCAGGCAGAAGCCGCCCACCTCCAGGTCGGTGACCTGGCCGTCCAGCACCTGGCCCAGCAGGTCGGCCGCCTGCTCGCGCGTGAGCGAGCGCGCGCCTTGCTTGCCGCGGCCGATTTCCTTGATGTACTGGCTGATGCCCATGGTGGTGCGAATTGTCGGCCAATGCTCATGACTTCCGGCTATTTGCCGAATGTCGCCGCCGCTTGCCGGTGCTAGGATGGGGCAGCCCATGGAAAAAGCCGTCCACCTCACCACGCATCGCACGCAGCCTGCCGATAGTGCCTATTGGCTGTCTCGACCCGTGGAAGAACGCTTTGCCGCGCTTGAGGCGTTGCGCCAGCAGGTGATGGACACGTTGCCGCATGCTGAACAAAGACTTCAAAGAGTTTGCCGCATTACTCAACGCCCACGGCGTTGAGTACCTCATCGTTGGCGGCTATGCACTGATGGTGCATGGCTATCCGCGTTACACGGGCGACATCGACTTCTGGGTCAACCCCGCTCCAGACAACGTGCGCGCGCTGCTGGAGGCTCTCGCTCAATTCGGCTTTGCGTCCGTGGGTTTGTCCGAAGCAGACTTTCTCAAGCCGGATGCCGTCGTTCAACTGGGCTACCCGCCAGCCCGCATTGATTTGATGACAGCCATCGATGGCGTCGGGTTTGTCGATGCGTTTGTCCAGCGCGCGATGGTCAATGTGGATGGCCTCGATCTGAGCTTCATCAGCCGCTCGGATCTGATCAAGAACAAGTCCAGCACCGGCCGGCTGAAGGATCTTGCCGATGTTGAGGCGCTGCGTGACGCGGGTGACGGCACAAGCTAGCGCTGGTGGGCTCATGCGGCCTGCTTCAGCGCGGGCACGGCCTGCACCATGCGCTTGAGTTCGGACACGCAACTGCCGCAGTTGGTGCCGCATTTCAGCGCCGACTGTAGGGAGGCCAGCCGTTCGCCCTCGCTGCCGGCGCAGCCGGCCAGGTGGGCGTCGATGGCCGGCGCCGTCACGTTGAAGCAAGTGCACACCTGTTTGCCGCGGGACTGGACTGCGACAGGTGCTTTTGCGCCGGGGACCAACAGCAGGCGGCCATACGCTTGGGCGGGCAGTTCTTCCTGCAGCAGCGTCTTGACCCAGGCCTGCGCACTTGTGTCGCCGGCCAGCACAAAGGCTTCCAGCCGCGCCTCGTTGCCCAGGCGGTGCAGGCGCATGGCGCGGCGCTGGCCACGGCGTCGGTCGGCGTAGCGCAGCGTGTCGGCGGCGTCCAGACCCAGCAGTTTTTCGATGCGGGCGATCAGTTCGTCGGGGGGGGCCTGGTAGGCGGCTGCGCGAAACAGCACGCCGCTGCGGCCGCGTCCTCCTTCGCCGTCCGGAGGCGTGTTGCCGGCAAACGGCACGCAGCTGGCGAACGCGAACGCGCCCATCAGCGGCTTGAGCGCCTCGCGCGCGGCCAGCGCTTCGCCGTCGGGCAGCCAGGCCACGCCCAATAGCGACCAGGGCAGTTCGGCCTTGAGCACCTTGACCGCGGCGTGCTTGAGTTCGGGCTGTTTGGAGGTGGGGCAGTGCGCGGGCGAAGTCAGTGCATTGATGCCCGCCAGCCGCTCGCCGGTGGCCGACGTGCCGCTCAAAAATTCCGGTCCCCAGTGCATGGCAATGAAGGCCTGGCCGGGCGCGACCTCGTCGCTGGCCTGTACAGGCACGACGATGGAGCCCCGCCGGCTGGTCACGTGGACCAGGTCGCCCTCGGCCAGCAGGCGGCGCGCCAGGTCCTGAGGGTGCAGTTGCAGCGCGGGCTCGGGCACATGGCCGAACAGCCGGCCCAGCGTGCCGGTGCGGCTCATGCCGTGCCACTGGTCGCGCAGGCGGCCGGTGGTCAGGCTGAAGGGGTAGCGCGCATCGCGCGGCTCGGCCACTGGCTTGTACGCGTGGGCGGCGAAGCGGGCGCGGCCGTCGGCGGTGGGGAAGGCGCCGTCTTCGTACAGGCGGGCTTTGCCCTGCGCTGCGCCTTCGCGCAGCGGCCACTGCTGCGGGGCGGCGTCCAGCATGGCCCAGCTCAGACCGGTGATGTCCAGGTCGCGGCCGCGTGTGGTTTCGCGGTGTTCGTTCCAGATGGTCTCGGCGCCGCTGTCGTCCAGGCCGTAGGGGAAAAGCGATTTCCGTTCGGGCTGAGCGGGTAGTAGCCGTTCCAGCCGTTGCGCAAAGTCCACCGCGATCGCCCAGTCGTGCCGCGTGCCGCCCGGCGCGGCGACGGCGGGGCGCACGCGGCTGATGCGGCGTTCGCTGTTGGTGACGGTGCCCGTCTTTTCGCCCCAGCTCGTGGCCGGCAGCAGCAGGTCGGCGAATTCGCAGGTGGCGGTGGTGGCAAACGCCTCTTGCACCACGACGAATTCGGCGCGTTGCAGTGCGCGCCGCACCGTGGCCTGGTCAGGCATGGACTGCGCCGGGTTGGTGCAGGCAATCCACAGGGCGCGGATCTCACCGTCGGCAGCGGCCTGGAACATCTCTACGGCCGTCTTGCCCGGCTTGTCGGGCACCGACGGCACGCCCCACAGCGCGGCCACCTCGGCGCGGTGCTGCGCGTTGGCCATGTCGCGGTGGGCGGACAGCAGGTTGGCCAGGCCGCCGACTTCGCGTCCGCCCATGGCGTTGGGCTGGCCGGTGAGCGAGAACGGGCCGGCGCCCGCGCGGCCGATCTGGCCCGTGGCCAGGTGCAGGTTGATGAGCGCCGCGTTCTTGGCTGTGCCGCTGCTGGACTGGTTCAGGCCCTGGCAATACAGGCTCAGTGTCGATCCCGAGGTCGCGAACCAGCGCGCGGCGGTGAACAGGTCTTCCTTCTTCAACCCGCAGACCTGGGCGACCGCGTCGGGCGTGCAGTCGCGCACCAGCGTCTTGAGTTCGTCGAATCCGCTGGTGTGCGCCGCGATGAAGCGCGCGTCGGTCCAGCCTTCCCACAGCATGATGTGCAGCAGGCCGTTGAACAGCATCACGTCGGTGCCGGGCAAGAGCGGCAGGTGCAGGTCGGCGGCGCCGGCTGTGTCGGTGCGGCGCGGGTCGGCCACGACGATCTTCATGGCAGGGTTGGCGGCGCGCGCGTCCTCGATGCGGCGAAACAGCACGGGGTGGGCCCAGGCCGTGTTGCTGCCGGCGATGAACAGGCACTGCGCGTGGTTCAGGTCGTCATAGCAGGCCGGCGGCGCGTCCGCACCCAACGTCTGCTTGTAGCCGGCCACCGCGCTGCTCATGCACAGGCGCGAGTTGGTGTCGACGTTATTGGTGCCGATCAGGCCCTTGGCCAGTTTGTTGAAGACGTAGTAGTCCTCGGTCAGCAGCTGGCCGCTGATGTAGAAGCCCACGGCGTCGGAGCCGTGCTCCGTGATGACGCGGTTGAACTCGCCGGCGGCCAGGTCCAGCGCGCTGTCCCAACTGATGCGGTGCGGCGTGTCGCCGCGTGTTTCCCTGCGCAGGGGGTGCAGCAGGCGGGTCTGCAGCGTGACCGGCGCGGCGGCCGTCAGGTGCAGGCTGCTGCCCTTGCTGCACAGGCGGCCGAAGTTGGCCGGGTGGTCGGGGTCACCGCGCACGCCGGTGATCTGCTCGCCCTGCGACTGGATGATGACACCGCACCCCACGCCGCAGTAGGGGCAGGTGGAGCGGGTCTCTTTCATGCGCTGCCCGTACGCCTCGCCGGCCCGGCGATCGGGCGGACTGCATCCGTTGCCAGCCCGGCCAGCTCCAGTGCATTCAAGTACACGGCACCGTCATCGATCCTGACCGAAAAGCGCGGCGTGCAGCCCTCGTCGGGCGCCTTGGCGCAGCCGTCGTCCAGTCCGATCGTCCAGTTGTGCAGCGGGCAGGCCACGCTGGTGCCGAACACGATGCCCTGCGACAGCGGGCCGCCCTTGTGCGGGCAGCGGTCCAGCAACGCGAAGATCTGGTCCTGGTCGTTGCGGAACACCGCCACGTCCATGCCGCTGGGGCGCGCCACGCGGCGCGAGCCCAGAACCGGGATATCTTCAACCCGGCAAACAAGTGTCCAGTCGGCCATGTTCATGCTTTCACCGCATCCAGCTTGTTGAACTGCCGCGTGTCCACGGCCGCCTTGTCGAACTCGAACCAGGGGTCGGGCTCGCCGTCCAGCGCGAACTGCAGCTGTTCCCACAGTGCCTTGCGGCCTTCGTGATCGTCCAGGATGCGCTTTTTCACGTAGTCCAGGCCCACGCGGTTCACGTAGTGGACGGTGCGCTCCAGGTACCAGCCCTCCTGCCGGTACAGCTCGCAGAACGCGCCGGTGTACTCCAGCACCTCGGCGGCGGTCTTGAGCTTGACCAGGAAGTGCGCCACTTCGGTCTTGATGCCGCCGTTGCCGGCGACGTACATCTCCCAGCCGCTGTCCACGCCGATGATGCCCACGTCCTTGATGCCTGACTCGGCGCAGTTGCGCGGGCAGCCCGACACGGCGAACTTGACCTTGTGCGGGGCGTACATGCGCCACATCGCGCGCTCCAGGTCCTTGCCCATCTGGGTGCTGTCCTGCGTGCCCATGCGGCACCACTCGCTGCCCACGCAGGTCTTCACGGTGCGCAGCGCCTTGGCGTACGCGTGGCCGCTGGGCATGCCGATGTCGCGCCACACGTCCTGCAGGTCTTCTTTCTTCACGCCCAGCAGGTCGATGCGCTGGCCGCCCGTGACCTTGACCGTGGGGATCTTGTACTTGTCCACCGCGTCGGCAATGCGGCGTAGCTCGGCCGCCGTGGTCTCGCCGCCCCACATGCGGGGGATGACCGAGTACGTGCCGTCCTTCTGGATGTTGGCGTGGCTGCGTTCGTTGATGAAGCGGCTTTGCGGATCGTCCTTGGCCTCTTTGGGCCAGGTGCTGATCAGGTAGTAGTTGACGGCCGGGCGGCACGACGAGCAGCCGTTGGGCGTCTTCCACTCCATGAACTTGAAGACGTCAGAGATGGTCAGCAGTTTGCTGTTGCGGATCGCGTCGCGCACGGCCTGGTGGCCATGATCGGTGCAGCCGCATAGGGCCTTGAGCTTGGGCGCGGCCGAATAGTCGCCGCCTGCCGTGAACATGATGATCTGTTCGACCAGACCCGTGCACGAGCCGCATGACGCGCTGGCCTTGGTGTGCTTGCGCACCTCGTCCAGCGTGAACAGGCCTTTTTCCTTGATGGCCTTGCAGATCGTGCCCTTGTTTACGCCGTTGCAGCCGCAGACCTCGTCGCTGTCGGCCATGGCGGCGGCCTTGTTCTGGCCCTGGTGGCCGGCGTCGCCCAGGTTCGATTCACCGAACATGAGCTTGTCGCGCAGGTCGGCGACGCTGCGGCCTTCGCGCAACAGCTTGAAGTACCAGCTGCCGTCCACCGTGTCGCCGTACAGGCAGGCACCCACCAGCTTGTCGTCCTTGATCACGAGCTTTTTGTAGACGCCGCCGAAGGGGTCGCTCATGACGATCTCTTCCGTGCCGTCGCCGCCCTGGAAGTCACCGGCGCTGAACAGGTCGATGCCCGTGACCTTGAGCTTGGTGGAGGTGAGTGACCCCGTGTAGCGGCCGATGCCGAACTGCGCCAGGTGGTTGGCTGCGACCTTGGCCTGCTCGAACAGCGGCGCGACCAGACCGTAGGCAATGCCGCGGTGCGCCGCGCATTCGCCCACGCTGTAGATGCGCGCGTCGGTCACCGTCTGCATGGTGTCGGTCACGACGATGCCGCGGTTGCAGTGCAGGCGCATCTTTTCCGCCAGCTCGGTGTTGGGACGGATGCCCACGGCCATGACGACCAGGTCGGTGTCGACCTCGGTGCCGTCCTTGAATTTGATGCTTTTGACGCGGCCCGAATCGTCGCCTGTCAGTTCCTGCGTCTGCGCGCCCATCAGGAACTTCAGGCCGCGTTCCTCCAGCGACTTGCGCAGCATGCCGCCAGCCACGTCGTCCAATTGCCGTTCCATGAGCCAGGGCATGACGTGCACCACGGTCACTTCCATGCCGCGCTTCATCAGGCCGTTGGCCGCTTCCAGGCCCAGCAGGCCGCCGCCGATGACCACCGCCTTTTTGTATTTGGCCGCGGCATCGATCATGGCGTTGGTGTCGGCGATGTCGCGGTACGCGATCACGCCCTGCAGTTCCTTGCCCGGCACCGGCAGCATGAACGGGTTGGAACCCGTGCACAGCAGCAGGCGGTCGTAGGTCTCTTCGGTCCCATCTTCAGCGCGCACGACGCGCCGGATGCGATCCACCTCCACCACCTTCTTGCCTGCGTGCAGGGTGATGCGGTTGTCCTTGTACCAGTCCCACGAGTTCAGCACGATCTCGTCCAGCGTCTGCTCGCCGGCCAGCACCGGCGACAGCAGGATGCGGTTGTAGTTGGGGTGTGGCTCGGCGCCGAACACGGTGATGTCGTACAGGTCGGGCGCGACTTTCAGCAGTTCTTCCAGCGTGCGGACGCCAGCCATGCCGTTGCCCACCATCACGAGTTTCATTTTCTTCATGGGGCCTCTCTCAGTGTTTGCGTTCCATGTCGATGCACACGACCGCCGGCTGGCGGTTCCATCGCAAGGTAATGACATACGGGTGGCGCCTGACACGCGCGCGCGCGCCCGTGGCTCCCTGCAGCTTGACCGGCACTGAAATCTGCAGATCCGAGCCCAGCGTGCGGCGGGCGTTGCCGCCCAGCGTGTTGGCGATCTCGCCCACGGCGTCCAGCAGGTTGCCGTCGGACAGGTCGGTTTCGTGTTGCAGCACGAGCAGCTCGCGCAGCAGCGGCGGCGGCATGGACACGATGACCTGGCCGTTGTAGCTGCCCGAGAACGTCACGACGCCGTTGAACTCATATCCTTCGACATCGCCCGTTCCAAGGAAGGCCGACGTGATCTGGGGTTCCTGCTGCGTGGTGTTGCGAAAGTAGTGGCGCACCGAGTCCACGAACAGCTTGAGCTCTTCTTCGTTGAGCGTGTTCATGCCCTGGCTCCCGGCACGTCCATGACATCGAGCAGTGCCAGGCGCAGTTCGTCGTCGCTGAACGGCTTGGCCACGAAGCCGCGGGCGCCCTCGCGCAACGCCGCGATGGCGGTGGACTTGTCGCTCAGCGCGCTCACGACCAGGATGTTCGTCTTGGGCAGGATGCGCATCAGGTTGCGGATGCACTCGATGCCGTCCATCTCGGGCATGGTCAGGTCCATGGTCACCACGTCGGGCCGCGCGGCCTGGGCGATGCGCACGGCCTCCACGCCGTTGTGCGCCAGGCCCACGATGGAGATGCCGGTCAGCGCGCCGCCCTGCACCACACGGGCGATGCGGGTGCGGATCATGTTGGAGTCGTCGACGATGAGCATGCGCATTCCGTCACCTCATCCAGTAAAGCGGATCTTGAACTCGGTGAACTGGCCCGGCGTCGAGCTCAGCATCATCCGGGCGCCCAGCCGCTGCACGTTGGCCTGTACCACGTCCAGACCGATGCCGCGGCCCGCGTGCATGGACAGCGCGCCCGCGGTCGAGAAGCCGGGCTTGAAGATGTGCGCGATCACCTGCTTGTCGTCGAAGCTTTCCAGCTGCTGCGCCGTGTACCAGCCCAGCTCCACCAGCCGCGCTCGCACGGCGGGCGCGGCCAGGCCGCGGCCATCGTCACGTACGGACAACGTCCAGTCAGCTTCGTGGCGCAGCAGCTGGATTTCCACGCGGCCCGGCGCGGACTTGCCTGACGTGGTGCGGGTGGCGGGGCTCTCGACGCCATGCGCCACGGCGTTGCGGGCCAGTTGCACGGCGATTTCACGCACCAGGTCGCGCACGGCGGGCTCCAGGTCGTCCTGGCTGGCCATGCGCACGACGGGCTCCACCTGCTTGCCGCTTTCCGTCGCCACGGTTTGCAGCAACCGCGTGATCTGTTCGTTGATGCGTTCGCCCGAAGGCGCGTCCACGGTGCCCGCGCGCTGGATGCCCGTGAGCCCCTTGAGCGCGGCCACCTTGTTCAGCAGGTCCTCCAGCGGCATGGGCAGGGCTAGCAGCGACTCGCCGATGTTGCGGCTGCCGCCGTCGCGGATGTGTTGCAGCTCGGACTCGAACGCATGGGCCTGGGCGGCCAGCGTGTCCAGCCCCAGCGTACCTGCATCGCCCTTGATGGCATGCACCCGGCGGCAGGCTTCGTTGATGGCGCGCAGGATCAACGCGTCGCTGGCAGCCGACGAGGTGCTGCGCAGCAGGTCGTTGACTTCCAGCAATCCCGCCTCGGCCCGCGCGACGAACTGGCGCAGCATGGCCGGGTCGGCGTCGAACGCCTTGAGCAGCATGGAGAATTCTTTTTGCGAACGCGCCCGCTCGTCCATGAGCTTGGCTTCCAGCTCCATGCGCGCCGTGATGTCCTGCACAGTGACCAGCAGGTGGCGTACGGCATTGCCTTCGTGCACGCGGTTGAAGTGGAACGACAGGTAACGCCGCTGGTCCTGGCCCAGGCGGTTCTTCACGCTCACTTCCACGTTGGACAGCGGGTTGATGCCCTGGACCAGCGCTTCCTTCACGTGCGGGGCGAACAGCAACTCCACGTAGTCGCGGGCGTCGGTCAGGACCTTTTCGGGCACCAGGCGTGACAGCAGCGCAAAGAAGTCGTCGCCCGGCGACAGCGTGACGCCGAACAGCTGGCCGGCCGATGCCGACACCTGCGAGCCCAGCCGGTGGTCGGCCGTCATGAGGAACAGGCCCTCACGCACGCTGGACAGGATTTCGCGGTTCTCTTCGTTGGCGGCCTCGATGGCAGCATCCGACGTCTTGAGCCGGCCCAGAAACTTGAACAGGATGAACGCGAAGTTCAGCAACGCCAGCAGGATGCCGCCGGTTTGCACCATGCGCAGCGTGCTGGCGCGTGAGCCGCCGATGGCCTGCGTTTCGGTCACGAAGTCGTTGGCGACGTTCAGCAGCCGGATGTTGTTGGCCTGGCTGTAGGCCAGCACGTCGGCCAGCTGCGCGGGCGTGAAACCGTCGGCCATCAGCGGCTGCAGCCGCTCGTGGTAAGGCTTCCAGATCGCGCTGACCTGGCTGTTCAGCGACACGCCGCGTTCGGACGTCACCGCCTCCAGGTACACCGGCTTGCCGTCGCCACCGGGAATGGTGCCGCCCTCGCGGAACGCGGTATTGGAGATGTCGAAGATCTTCGTGCCGCCGCGCAGCTCGGCCAGCGTCTCGGGCTTGTAGGGCTGGCCCGCGGCGCGCGCCGCGTCCAGCTCCAGCAGCGTGCGCGCGATGCGCTGCGACACATAGCGCTGGCGGCCCGCCAGGTTGATGGCCACCGTGTCCTGGTCGATCTTGAACGACGTGTAGAAGTTCAGCACCAGCACGCCCAGGTCGAACAGCAGGAAAAACCCCACCGCGATGATGATCTCGCGGTACTTGCCGAACGAGAAGCCGCGCGGGCGGCGCAAGGCGGGCGCGCGCACGCTGGCGGTGGCAGGGGCTTGTTCGATGGGGAGGACGGCGGCCATGAATGTTCCTCAGGCGGCGAGCTTCTCGACGTGGGCCTGGCGCGTGTACAGGAAGTCGATCACAGCCTTGCGACAGCGCAGGTATTCGGCGTCTTCAGCCAGCGCCACACGGCTGCGCGGGCGGGGCAGCTTGACCGGCAGTATTTCGCCGATGGTGGCGGCCGGGCCGTTGGTCATCATCACGATGCGGTCGGACAGCAGCACGGCCTCGTCCACGTCGTGCGTGACCATTACCACCGTGGCCTGTGTCTTGGCAACGATGTCCAGCAGCTCGTCCTGCAGCTTGGCGCGCGTGAGCGCGTCCAGCGCGCCGAAGGGCTCGTCCATCAGCAGTACCTTGGGCTCCATCGACAGCGCACGGGCGATGCCCACGCGCTGCTTCATGCCGCCCGAGATTTCGCCGGGGCGTTTCTGCGCGGCGGCCGTCAGGCCGACCAGCGCCAGCGCGGCGTCGGTGCGGGCCTTGAGCTGGGCCTTTTTTTCCGTCGCGCCGAATACGCGTTCCACGGCCAGGTACACGTTGTCGAAGCACGTGAGCCACGGCAGCAGCGAATGGTTCTGGAACACCACCGCGCGCTCGGGGCCGGGACCGGCGATCTCGCGGTTGGCGCACAGCAGGGCGCCGCTGGTCGGCGTGGTCAGGCCGGCCACCAGGTTCAGCAGCGTGGACTTGCCGCAGCCCGAGTGGCCGATCAGCGCCACGAACTCGCCCTTGGCCACGGTCAAATCGATGTCGCGCAGTGCCACGAACGGGCCCTTGGCGGTCTTGAACGTCTGGCCGACGCCCTGGACTTCGATGTATTTGCTGGACAGGGATTCGCTCATGACTTCACATCCTCAAAGGTGAATGCGGTGGCCAGCTTGATCAGCGCCATCTCGAGCAGGAGCCCGACGAAGCCGATGACGAAGATGGCGATGATGATGTTCTTGACGTTCAGGTTGTTCCACTCGTCCCACACCCAGAAGCCGATGCCCACGCCGCCGGTCAGCATCTCGGCCGCGACGATCACGAGCCAGGCCGTGCCCACGGCCAGGCGCACGCCTGTCAGCATGTAGGGCAGCACGGCGGGGAACAGGATCTTGGTAACGATCTTCCATTCGCTCAGGTTCAGCACGCGCGCGACGTTCATGTAGTCCTGCGGCACGCGCTGCACGCCGACCGCGGTGTTGATCACCATGGGCCAGATCGAGCAGATGAAGATGGTCCAGATGGCGGCCGGGTTGGCGCCCTTGAACACCAGCAGGCCGATGGGCAGCCAGGCGAGCGGCGACACGGGCCGCAGCAGGCTGATCAATGGGTTGAACATGCGGGACAGGAAGCTGAAGCGGCCGATCATGAACCCCAGCGGAATGCCGACGAGTGCCGCCATGCCGAAGCCCATGGCCACGCGCTTGAGCGAGCTGTAGATGTTCCAGCCGATGCCCTGGTCGTTGGGCCCCTTGCTGTAGAACGGGTCGCTGAAGACTGTGACGGCCTGTTTGAAGGTCTCCAGCGGCGAGGGGATGCTGGAGCCGCTGGTGACCGACACCAGTTCCCAGATCAGCACCAGCAGGCCCAGGCCCAGGATGGGCGGCACCACGCGCAGCCACAGTCCGCGCCAGTCGAACGGCACCTTCTCCCTCCCCCGCTGGGGAAGGGCCGGGGTAGGGGCCTGTGCATCGTTGGCGGCGACGGCGGTTGCCGAAGGAGGCTGCCCCCTCCCCAGTCCTCCCCCAGCGGGGGAGGGAGTGGGGACGGGATCAAGAGGCGTATGGAAAACTGCGCTGACCATGGTGTGCCCCTTACGCCTTGACCTTGAACGAATCGGCGTACTTGGCCGGGTCCTTGCCGTCCCAGACCACGCCGTCGATCAGTTTGGAGCTGCGCATCACGTCTTTGGGCACCGGCGTTTTGGTCATGGCGGCGGCCTGCTTGTAGATGTCGATCTGGTTGATCTGCCTGGCAACGCCCAGGTAGTCGGGGTGGTCCTTGACCAGGCCCCAGCGCTTGTGCTGGGTCAGGAACCACATGCCGTCGGACAAATACGGGAAGCTTGCAAGCCCGTCGTTGTAGAACTTCATGTGGTTGGGGTCGTCCCATGTCTTGCCCAGGCCGTTCTGGTAGCGGCCCAGGATGCGCTGGTTGATCGCGTCCACGCCGGTGTTCACGTAGCTCTTGTCGGCCACGGTCTCGGCCATCTTCATCTTGTTCTGCAAGCCGGCGTCGATCCACTTGCCGGCCTCCAGGATGGCGGCCGTCACGGCGCGCGCGGTGTTGGGGTATTTCTTGACGAATTCGGCGGTGGTGCCCAAAGTCTTCTCGGGGTGGTCGCGCCAGATGTCCTGCGTGGTCACGGCCGTGATGCCGATGCCATCCATGATCGCGCGGTGGCCCCAGGGCTCACCCACGCAGAACCCGTCCATGTTGCCCACGCGCATGTTGGCCACCATCTGCGGCGGCGGCACGGTGATGGCCTTGGCATCCTTGAACGGGTTGATCCCGTACGCGGCCAGCCAGTAGTAGAGCCACATCGCGTGTGTGCCCGTAGGGAAAGTCTGCGCAAAGGTGTATTCCCGCTTGTCAGCGGCCATGACCTTGGCCAGCGACGCGCCGTCCACCGCGCCTTTGTCGGCCAGCTTCTTGGACAGGGTGATGGCCTGGCCGTTGTTGTTCAGGCTCATCAGGACAGCCATGTCCTTCTTGGGGCCAGCAGTGCCCATGTGCACGCCGTAGATCAGCCCGTACAGCACGTGGGCAAAGTCCAGCTCGCCATTGACCAGCTTGTCGCGCACGCCGGCCCAGGATGCTTCCTTGGTCGGGATGATCTTGACGCCGTACTTCTGGTCAATGCCCAGCACCGAGGCCATGACGACCGACGCGCAGTCGGTCAGGGGGATGAAGCCGATCTTCACTTCCTTCTTCTCGGGCGCGTCGGAGCCGGCAGCCCACACGCCGCTGTGGCCCAGCGTGGAGAACAGCGCGGCTCCCGTGACGGCACCCGCCTGCTGGATGAAGGTGCGGCGATCGGGCGCTGCGGGGCCGTGGGTTTCTTGCGTCATGGTCGAACTCCTGGGTCTGGAATGAAGGAAAACAAAAACGGCGTCCATCTTTCGCCTGCTGTGCGCAGACGGAAAATGGACGCCGTTGTCCGGTGCGGGCCCTTGCGGGCTTGCTGCCTGGCCGCCGTTGGCCGGGCTATGAGAGCCTTTAAGCAGTAAGCGTGCCAGTTGTGCCCGGCAGGTCGTTGGCGGATTTCTCCACCGTTTCCACTGCTTTAGTACCTGTTGTGGGTGCCACAGCGGTGCACCGAAAGGGTGCGAGGCACATCATTTGTGCGGTGCAGCAGGACGATCGCGGGCCGTCACAGGTAGTCGGCCATGGACAGCACCGATTCGGCCACATCCACCAGCCGCCGGTTCTGGCTCATGGCGGTCTGGCGCAGCATCTTGTGCGCGTCTTCCTCGGAAAGCTTGCGTGCCGCCATGAGCAGGCCCTTGGCCCGTTCGACGAGCTTGCGCTCGTTGAGCGCCGCGCGCACGGTCTCCAGCTCGTCGTTCATGGCCTGCAGGCGCTGGGCCTGGTCCTGCACCATGGCCAGGATGGAGCGTTCCAGTTGGGGGCCGTAGCCGGCAGGGGCGCTGGTGCCGCCCCCGGCGTCCAGGGCGCGCAGGGCGGCCTGCTGGTCGCGCAGTCCGGCGCGGGCCTGGTCGATCTTGCGCTCGCACAGGCCGCGCAGCCCTGCGGCAAGCTGGTCCTCCACGAGTTTCATCGCGTCGATGCGCTGCGTGCAGGCGTCGAACCAGGGCTGGCTGAGGTTGGCGTCCAGCGTGCCGCCATCGGGGCCGCAGCCCATGCGGCGCAAGCGTTCTATCTCGGCCATGGCGGGTGCCTGGCTCGCCAGCCACGCCTGCACCACGGCCGGACCGGAATAGTCGCGGAACACCTGGAAGCAACGTTCCTGCTGCTCCACCAGATGCAGCCACTGCTGGCGGGTGGATGGTTCGGTGCGGCCCGACGCAAACGCGGCGGAGCCGAAGGCGCGTTCCTGGCCGGTGAACTCCTTGCCCTGCATGAAGTTGAACATCGCGACCAGCGCGCGCGAAATCTCGGGGTCGCCCGCGGCGTCGGTTGCCTCGAACACCACGGCCAGCAGGCCGGCAATCAGCCGCACGAAGGCTGCCGTGACCCCGGCGGGGTTGAGGTGCAAGCCCCCCACATCCCGCCGCACCGCTGGCAGACCGTCCAGCGCATGCAGGACCCAGGCAATGCGGCTGAACAGCCTCGCGCCGTGGCCGCCCTGGCGCGGGCCGGTATCCAGCTGATCGAACTGCTGGCGCACGGCCTGCTCGACCGCCTGGCATTCCGCCACATGGGCCTTGCGCGCTTCGGCCAGGCGCTTGCCGCCCGAAGCCAGGTACACGTTGGACAGGCCGCGCTCCTTCTGCAGCGCATGGATCAGCCGGGCGATGACGCTGACCAGCTCGCTGGTGAGCGCAAGCTGCTCGAGTTCGCCAATTTCGCACTGCCGCGCGGCGACAAGAAAACTGAGTCCTGATTTCATCGTGTGGCCTTGTCCAGCAACATCCGTGCCGCACAGGGTTCCGGCCTACACTCGCCCCCATGCTCGTGCTTGGAATCGAATCGTCCTGTGACGAAACCGGCGTCGCCCTGGTGGATGCGGCCGGCACCGGCGTGCCCACGCTGCTCGCGCACGCGCTGCACAGCCAGATCGAAATGCATCAGGCCTATGGCGGTGTCGTGCCCGAACTGGCCAGCCGCGACCACATCCGCCGCGTGCTGCCGCTGGCCACGCAGGTCATGGCCGAGGCGGACCGCGCGTTGGGCGATGTCGATGTGGTGGCCTACACGCGGGGTCCCGGCCTGGCCGGTGCACTGCTGGTGGGCGCGGGCGTGGCCTGTGCTTTGGGCGCTGCGCTGGACCGTCCCGTCATCGGCGTGCACCACCTGGAGGGTCACCTGCTGTCGCCGTTTCTCAGTGCCGATCCGCCGCAGTTCCCGTTCGTGGCGCTGCTGGTGTCGGGCGGCCATACCCAGCTCATGCGGGTGGACGGCGTGGGGCGCTACGAACTGCTGGGCGAAACCATCGACGATGCGGCCGGCGAAGCCTTCGACAAGTCGGCCAAGCTCATGGGGCTGGGCTATCCGGGCGGCCCGGCCCTGTCGCGCCTGGCCCAGCAGGGCGATGCCGCGGCGTTCAAGCTGCCCCGGCCCCTGCTGCACAGCGGGGACCTTGACTTTTCGTTCGCGGGGCTGAAAACGGCCGTGCTGACGCAGGCCAAAAAGCTCGGTGACGAACTGGCGCCGCGCAAGGCGGACCTGGCGGCATCGACCGAGGCGGCGATTGTGGACGTGCTGCTGAAGAAGTCGCTTGCGGCGCTGAAGCAGACCGGCCTGAAGCGTTTGGTGGTGGCCGGTGGCGTCGGCGCCAACCGCCTGCTGCGCGAGCAGCTTAACGAGGCCTGTGCCAAAGCGGGCGTGCGCGTGCACTACCCCGAGCTGCACCTGTGCACCGATAACGGCGCCATGATCGCCATGGCAGCCGCCATGCGCCTCCAGTCAGGCCGGCAAAGCGCAGGGCGCGACTACGCATTTGACGTCAAACCTCGCTGGCCGCTCGCATCGCTGCCGACCTGAGCCCCCCGGCACCTGGCGACGTTCTGGAAAAAGAGGTAAATAGTTCACTGAAAAGAGGACTGTGACATGCTGCAATGGCCGGGCGGCACGGGTGTGCCGCGGCCGATCCGCCAGGGAGGCGCGCCGGACAGGCGTGGTCGGACATTCGCTCCGGTGCGACAGGAGATTCGCATGACAACGACAGGCATCAAGGCAAAAATCCTCACGGGTGTGCCGCCGTACAACCAGGACAACGTGGTCAAGGACAACGGCAAGGAGGTGATCGCGGGATGCGGGCCGGTGGCTGCGCTGATGCTGCTGGCCTACTACGACGCCCGTTTTGGCTACAAGCGGCTGGTTCCCTCCGGCGCCGAAAAAGAGACGGGCATGCCGGACGACCTCATCATCGAACTGCGGCGCAAGATGCACACCGTCAACGACCTGAAGAACGGCGAGGAATGGGGCATGACGCTGCCGCCGTTCTTTCACTCAGGGCTGGACGCCTACGTCACCGACCGCTATGGCAAGACGGGGGTCAAGGAGTTCGGCAGCAACATCTTCGGCCGCGGGCTGGACGATGTGTTCGACAAGTCCCGTGAGCTGATCGACGACGGCAAGCCGCACGCGTTCCTGTTCGACTGGAAGGGCAGCGCGGGCGTGTTTCCGAACCACTACGTCGTGATCGTGGGCTACCGTTGCGACGGCGGCCGCAAGCACCTGATTGCCAACGCCGGCTGGGGGGCAGGCTCACAGTTCCTGACCATCGACATGGAAGACAAGGACGTGAAGCCCGCCACGCTCTACTACATTGAATCGATCGGCGACAAGCCCGACGGGACGCCGGACGGTCACCGCATCGGGCCGGCCCCGGGCTACAAATGGGACACGGTGGCCGGCGAGCGCAAGCTCGTGCCCACGGTGCGCAAGCACTTCTCCAGCAGCACCGAGACCTGGGAGCCGTGTGACACGACCAGGGAGCTGTTCACAGGCAAGGAATTTGCCGTGTGCACCTGGAAGTAGCCCCGGGGCTGAATGCAAGGGGATGCGGCCAAAGGCCGCATCGGGTGGGTTACTGAATATTCAGCTGCGTCACCTTGCTGACAGGCACCTGCTTGGCCAGCTTCAGCGTCAGCACACCGTTTTCCAGTCTGGCTTCGCTCGCGGCAGCATTGATGTCCTGCGGCAGTTCGTAGGCCGCTTTGACTTGCCGCTTTGCTTCGGCCTTGCTCTCGATGCGCACGACGGGGCCTTCAATGCCGATGTTCAGGTCCTCGCGGGCCAGGCCGGGCACGTCTAGCGACAGAGTCCAGGTGGCGTCGTCCTGCTCGACATTCACGCTGCGCTGGGGGGCGGTGAAGAATGAGTCGTTGATGAACCGCTCGAAACTGCGGTCAAAAGAACGGAACGCGGGGGAAACGGCGCGGGTGCGAAGAACGAGGGGGAAAGACATGGTTGCTCCTGACAGTAAATGAGACGGAAGCGGCGGGATTTGACCCATGCCCGCCTCCTAAACTGCGCGGCTCTCACCGTGATCGCCGCATGCAACCTATCTGTACGCGGCGCGTTGTATTTCAAGGGAAAAAGAGTCATGAAAAATCTGCTGGACCGGGGCTTGAAATGCGTGCTGGCATCTCTATTTCTTTGCGCCACCGCGCTCGTTACAACTACCCCTGCGCTGGCGCAATCCGGCCCTTCGCCCAGTGCCCCGCCGATCAAGCTCGCGATGATTGAGGGCCTGTCCGGCGGCAACGCCAACGGCGGCGAGGCGGTATACCGCAATCTGGTTTGGGCGCTCGAGCGCGTCAATGACCGCGGCGGGGTGCCCATGCCGGGCGGCGCGCGGCGCATGGTGCTGGAGCGCTACGACAGCAAGGGCCAGATCGAGGAAGCCCTGTCGCTGCTGCGATCGGCCATCGACGACGGTGCGCAGTTCATCCTGCAGGGCAACTCGTCGGCCGTGACGGCCGCGCTGATTGAGGCGATCAACAAGCACAACGAACGCGATCCGCGCCGCCGCGTGGTGCTGCTGAACTACTCGGGTGTGGACCCCATCCTGACCAACGAGCGCTGCAGCTACTGGCACTTCCGCTTTGACGCCCATGCCGACATGCGCATGGCCGCGTTGATGTCGGTCATCAAGGACGACAGGGCGGTGAAGTCCGTGTATCTGCTGGGACAAGACTACAGCTTCGGCCAGGCCGTGCTGCGCGAAGCGCGCCGCCAGCTGGGCGCGCAGCGCCCCGACGTGCAGATCGTGGGCGATGAGCTGCACCCGGTGCTGCGCATCAAGGACTTCGCGCCCTATGCGGTCAAGATCAAGGCCAGCGGCGCCGACGCGGTGATCTCCGGAAACTTCAGCAACGACCTGACGCTGCTGGTCAAGGCCGCGCGCGAGGCGGGCTTCGAAGGCAAGTTCTACACGTTCTACGGCAACGCGCTGGGCGCGCCGGCTGCCATTGGCGAAGCCGGCATCGGCAAGGTCGTGGCCGTGGCCGACTGGCTGCCCAACGTGCAAACCAAAGAGAGCGAGGCGTTCTACCAGTCGTTCCGCGTGCGCTATCCCAAGCCGGCCGACGACTACGTGCACATGCGCATGCACCTGATGGTGGAGGCATTGGCCCAGGCCATTGCGAAGGCCGGCACGACAGAGGCCGCCGCCGTCGCCGCACAGCTGGAGCGTGCCAACGTATCGTTGAACGGGCAGGGCGGCAGCATGCGCGCCGCCGACCACCAGTTCCAGCAGGCGCTGGCCGTGGGTGTGATGGACCGCCAGGGCACGCCGGGTGTGAAGTTCGACGTCGAAGGCTCGGGCTACGGCTTTCGCGTGATCCGCGCCATTGCGCCGGCGCAGGCCGAAATGCCGCATGCGTGCAGAATGACGAGGCCCTGAAACATCCGAATGCGGACCTCCGTACGCAGAGGACGCAAAGGTTGCGCAGAGGTCGCAGAAGGAATTCAAAAATTTTGGTTTTCATTTCTGCGACCTCTGCGTAGTCTCTGCGACCTCTGCGTACGGAGGTCCGCTCCCGAATTAAATGCGCCGCACCATCCAGAACCTGGAAGAATCCAAAATCCGTGAAGTCGCCAACGCCGGCATGGGCCGCAAGGACGTGCTGGCCTTCTGGTTCGGCGAGAGCGACGAAGTCACGCCCGACTTCATTCGCCAGGCGGCGATCGACTCTCTGCAAAAGGGCGAGACCTTCTATGCCCACAACCTGGGCCTGCCCGAGCTGCGCGAAGCCATCGCCGCGTACACGAACAGCCTGCATGGCCAGTTTCAGAAGGTGGACGCGGGCCGCATTGCGGTCACCTCAGGCGGCGTCAATGCGCTGATGCTGGCCGTGCAGGCGCTGGTGGACGCGGGCGACGAGGTCGTGGCCGTCACGCCGGTATGGCCCAATCTGACCGCGCAGCCGGCCATCCTGGGTGCGCGGTTGAAATGCCTGCCGCTGGAACCCCGCGATGGCGCCTGGACGCTCGATGTGGACGCGCTGCTGGCGGCCGTGACGCCGCAGACGCGTGTGCTGATCGTCAACGCACCCAACAACCCCACGGGCTGGACGCTCACGCGCGAGGAGCAGCGCGTCATCATCGAACACTGCCGCAAGACCGGCACCTGGATTCTGGCCGACGAGGTCTATGAGCGCCTGTACTACGAACCGACGGACACCGGTTGCGCGCCCAGTTTCCTGGACGTGGCGCAGTCAGACGACCGGCTGGTGGTCGTGCACAGCTTTTCCAAAAGCTTCCTCATGACCGGCTGGCGGCTGGGCTGGCTGGTCATGCCGCCGGCGCTGGTGCCGCACATGGGCAAGCTGGTGGAGTTCAACACCTCGTGCGCAAGCGTGTTCACGCAGCGCGCCGGCATCGTCGCGCTGCAGCGCACGGCCGACGTGACGCCGCGCGTCGTGGCCCACCTGAAAGCCTGCCGCGACACCCTGGTGCCGCTGCTGCAGGCCGTACCCGGTGTGCGCGTGGCGCCTGCGAAGGGCGGCATGTACGCGTTTTTCCAGCTCGACGGCCACCCCGACTCGCTGGAAACCGCCAAGCGCCTGGTGGCCGAGGCCGGCCTGGGCCTGGCTCCCGGCAACGCCTTTGCCCCCGAGGCCCAGGGTTGGCTGCGCTGGTGTTTTGCGTCCAAAGACCTGGCAAGACTGGGGCAGGGCGTGGACCGGCTGAAAGGCTGGCTGGCGGGGCAAAAGGCCTGAGAAACGTCGTTCGGGCTATAATCCCAAGGCTTTGCATTCCGCAAGCGCACGTTGAGGGCAAATTCCAGCCTTCAACGCAAGTTAAAACTTTTAAAGGAAATCCCATGCTCGCCTCTACCACGGCAGAAGTCGTCAAGGCCAACGCCCGCAGCGCCAACG